>CAMXIF010000003.1 GCA_947243845.1 uncultured bacterium | reverse complement strand
CTACAACCAGTTCAAATATCAGAAAGTCAAAGGCGTCATTGCCAGTCTGTGTGATCCGTGGCCAATCTGGGCGCCGATTAATATGATCGGTGAGATTGCCGTGCCGATCTCATTGTCGCTTCGTCTATTTGCCAATGTCTTATCCGGTACGGTTATGCTGGCATTAGTATATGCGCTTTTGTCAAAGATCGCTATTATCTGGCCGGCGGCGCTGCATGTGTACTTCGATCTGTTCTCCGGGGCGATCCAGACATATGTATTCTGTATGCTGACCATGACGTATATTACCAATGCCTGTACCACAGAGGAGTAATTGATTATAGTAAGAAGACCATTTTAAATTTTGAAACACATATTAAAGGAGGAAATCAAAAATGGGAGAATTTAACAACAACTTTATCTTAGGATGTTCAGCAATTGGTGCCGGACTTGCCGTTATTGCAGGTATCGGACCTGGTGTAGGCCAGGGTATCGCAGCAGGTCATGCTGCAGCGGCAGTGGGCAGAAATCCGGGTGCTAAGTCCGATGTTACATCTACCATGTTATTGGGTCAGGCGGTTGCCGAGACAACAGGTCTGTATGGACTGTTGATCGCAATGCTGCTTCTGTTCGTTAAGCCTTTACTACCTTAATCTGGAGCAAATTTCTTCGAAATTAGTTCCACGAGATCCGCTTCGCGGGCTCGGATTCAATTTAGGAATTATAAAAAGAAAGGGGGACGAGAGGCTTGAATGTAACAGCTGCGGGTTTGGTGCTGGCATCTGCGGAAATGGCGCCCAGACTATTTGATCTGGATTTACAGCTTATCGCGGATTCTGTGTTGATGATTATAGCCGTATTTTCACTGTTCTTGATTGCTTCCCATTTTCTGTTCAATCCTGTGAGGGATATGATGCAGAAACGTCAGGACAGGATTAAGAATGAACTCGATACGGCGGCGGCCGACATGGAGAATGCCAAGGCACTGAAAGAAGAGTATGAAGCTAAGTTAAAAGATATTGATAAAGAGGCCGAGACCATTCTTGCGGAAGCAAGGAAGAAGGCGTTGGCCAATGAGAATAAGATCGTAGCGGACGCGAAAGAGGAAGCTGCCAGAATCATCGAGAGAGCTGGTGTGGAATCAGAACTGGAGAAGAAGAAAGCTGCAGACGAGGTGAAACGTGAGATGGTAGTATTAGCGTCCATGATGGCCGGCAAGGTCGTCAGTGCGGCGATTGATACGACTGTACAGGACAGTCTGGTGGAAGAAACGTTGAAAGAAATAGGTGAGAGCACATGGCTAAGCTGATTTCAAAGACATACGGGGATGCGTTGTTTGAACTTGCGGTCGAAGAGAACAAGGTAGATGTCCTGTTAGAAGAAATCGAGCAGCTTCAGAAAATCCTTGCAGAAAATGAGGATTTTGGCAGACTGATGAATCATCCGAAGGTCATCAAGGAGGAGAAGATCGAGGTTGCCAAAAACGTATTTGCGGGAAGGATATCCGAGGAACTGCTGGGCTTTCTGACTATCATTATCTCGAAAGACCGTTATAAGGAAATTGACCAGATCCTGACATATTTTGTGGACAAAGTCAAGGAGTATAAGGGGATTGGCGTTGCTACGGTGACGACCGCCGCTCCGTTGAAGGAAGAGCAGTGCAAAAAGATTGAACGTAAACTGCTCGATACCACGAAATATAAGTCAATGGAGATTCATTATGGATTGGATGAGTCATTGATTGGCGGCATGGTGATCCGCATTGGCGACAGGGTTGTGGACAGTAGTGTCAGTACGAAATTGAACGAATTACAAAGAGAACTGCTGAAGGTGCAGATCTGAAGAAATTTAGAAGAAAGGTGCGTATGATCCATGAATTTAAGACCAGAAGAAATCAGTTCAGTCATTAAGGATCAAATTAAGAGATATGCCGCAGAACTGGAAGTATCCGAAGTGGGTACGGTCATTCAGGTGGCTGACGGTATCGCTCGCGTACACGGACTTGAGAATGCGATGCAGGGTGAGCTTTTGGAGTTCCCCGGTGAAGTATACGGTATGGTGCTGAACCTGGAAGAAGATAATGTGGGTGCGGTTTTACTTGGCAGCCAGCATAATATCAACGAAGGCGATATCGTAAAGACTACAGGCAGAGTGGTGGAAGTTCCTGTAGGTGATTGCATGCTTGGGCGTGTAGTGAATGCTCTTGGCCAGCCGATTGACGGCAAGGGGCCTATCCAGACTGACAAATATCGTAAGATTGAAAGAGTTGCGTCTGGTGTCATCACAAGAAAATCTGTGGATACACCATTACAGACAGGTATCAAGGCTATCGATGCCATGGTGCCGATTGGAAGAGGACAGCGTGAGCTTATTATCGGTGACAGACAGACCGGTAAGACGGCGATCGTTATTGATACCATCATTAACCAGAAGGGGCAGGGCGTCAAATGTATCTATGTGGCCATAGGACAGAAGGCTTCCACAGTCGCTTCTATCGTTAAGACACTGACAGAGCATGGCGCTATGAGCTATACTACGGTGGTTGCGGCTACAGCCAGCGAACTTGCACCGTTACAGTATATCGCTCCTTATTCGGGCTGTGCAATTGGTGAAGAATGGATGGAGAACGGAGAGGACGTGCTCGTAGTATATGATGATTTGAGTAAACATGCTACGGCTTATCGTACACTCTCTCTGCTCTTAAAGAGACCGCCGGGGCGTGAAGCGTATCCGGGTGATGTATTCTACTTACATTCTAGGCTCTTAGAGCGTGCAGCGAGAATGAATGAGGAGTATGGCGGCGGTTCCCTGACGGCTCTGCCAATCATTGAGACACAGGCGGGCGATGTATCAGCATATATTCCGACCAATGTAATTTCCATTACCGATGGTCAGATTTATCTGGAGACAGAAATGTTTAACTCCGGTTTCAGACCGGCTGTCAATGCGGGTCTGTCCGTATCTCGAGTAGGTGGCGCGGCGCAGATTAAGGCGATGAAGAAGATTGCAGCGCCTATCCGTACAGAACTTGCACAGTATCGCGAACTGGCAGCGTTTTCCCAGTTTGGTTCGGAGTTGGATGCCGATACCAAGGAGAAGCTGGCACAGGGCGAACGTATCAAGGAAGTACTGAAACAGCCTCAGTATCAGCCCATGCCGGTACAGTATCAGGTTATCATCATTTATGTGGTAACCAACAAGTATCTGCTGGATGTTCCGGTGGCCGATGTTACCAGGTTTGAGAAGGAACTGTTTGAGTTCCTGGATACCAAATATCCTGAGGTGCCGGGTGCGATTGAGAAGGAGAAAGTGATCTCCGAGGAGACAGAGGCAACATTGAAGAAGGCTGTGGAAGAATTCAAGGCGCAGTTTCATTAAGTAGAAAGTAGAGGGTGACGCTATGGCCTCAATGAGAGACATTAAAAGGCGTAAAGGCAGTATCCAGAGTACTCAGCAGATTACCAAAGCCATGAAACTCGTCTCTACGGTGAAACTGCAGAGGGCGAAACAGCGCGCAGAGCAGTCCAAGGCATATTTTAACTGCATGTATGAAACCGTGACTTCCATGCTGGCTAAGACCAGCGGGTTGAACCATCCCTATCTGAAAGCGGGAGAATCGAAGAAAAAGGCGGTCATCGTGATCACCTCCAACAGAGGACTCGCGGGCGGATATAATTCCAATGTTGTGAAGCTCATCACAAAGGGGGATTTCAACAAGGAAGATCTGGAAATCTATGCAATCGGTAAGAAGGGTAAAGATGCACTGCATCGGCATGGTTATCATATTGTGGAGGACAATCCCGATATCATCGAGGAGCCTTCTTATGTAGATGCCATGGTGATCAGTGACAAACTGCTCAAATCCTTTGCGGCAGGGGAGATCGGAGAGATTTATCTTGCTTATACCAGATTTAAGAACACAGTAGTCCATGAGCCGACACTTTTGAAACTTCTTCCGGTGGAGCCGGCAGACAGCAAAGAAAGTGGAACGGAGACGGATAGTAAGGCGATGATGAATTTTGAGCCAGAGGATGACGAGGCGCTCGACATGATTATTCCTAAATATGTCACGAGTCTCATCTACGGTGGTCTGGTGGAAGCGGTCGCGAGCGAAAACGGCGCGAGGATGCAGGCAATGGATTCTGCTACGAGCAATGCTGAGGAAATGATAGATCATTTATCACTGATGTATAATAGGGCACGTCAGGGATCTATTACGCAGGAATTAACAGAAATTATCGCAGGTGCAAATGCCATTTCGTAGTAAGAGTTTTCCGGATATGGGAAAAAATCATGGGGTGACAGTTTGTGCATAAATAAACATGAGTGAAAGGATAAAAAGATGGCAGAAGTAAAAACAGGTGAAAATCTTGGAAAAATCACTCAGATCATCGGTGCGGTGCTTGATATTAAGTTCTCGGCGGGCAATCTGCCGGAAATCAATGATGCGATTAAGATTCCACTCAAGGATTCAGGGGAACTGGTCGTGGAAGTGTCGCAGCATTTGGGTGATGATACCGTCAGATGTATCGCCATGGGTTCCACCGATGGACTGGTAAGAGGGATGGATGCAATCGCAACTGGTGCGCCCATCACGGTTCCGGTAGGTGAGAATACCCTGGGACGAATCTTTAATGTATTAGGACAGCCGATTGATAATATCGAGGCGCCCAAGGATGTATATTATGAGCCGATTCACAGACCGGCTCCGAAGTTCGAGGAGCAGGCTACGGAGACAGAACTTTTGGAGACTGGTATCAAAGTCGTAGATCTTCTGTGTCCTTATCAGAAGGGTGGTAAGATTGGTCTGTTCGGCGGTGCCGGTGTAGGTAAGACAGTTCTGATTCAGGAACTGATTCGTAATATCGCCACAGAGCACGGCGGATATTCCGTATTCACCGGTGTTGGAGAGCGTACCAGAGAGGGTAATGACCTCTATTATGAAATGAAAGAGTCAGGCGTTATCGATAAGACTACGATGGTGTTCGGGCAGATGAACGAGCCGCCTGGGGCCAGAATGAGAGTAGGTCTTACAGGACTGACCATGGCGGAATACTTCCGTGATAAGGGCGGTAAGGATGTACTGTTATTCATCGACAATATCTTCCGTTTTACACAGGCAGGTTCTGAGGTGTCCGCTCTGCTTGGCCGTATGCCTTCCGCAGTAGGTTATCAGCCTACACTGCAGACAGAGATGGGTGCTTTGCAGGAGCGTATTACATCTACCAAGAACGGTTCCATTACTTCCGTACAGGCAGTCTATGTACCGGCAGATGACCTGACAGACCCGGCGCCGGCTACCACATTTGCACATCTGGATGCAACTACGGTATTGTCCAGATCTATCGTGGAACTTGGTATCTATCCGGCAGTGGATCCGCTGGAGTCCACATCCAGAATTCTGGATCCCAGAGTGGTTGGCCAGGAGCATTACGAAGTAGCCAGAGGCGTACAGGAAATTCTGCAGAGATATAAAGAATTGCAGGATATCATTGCAATCCTTGGTATGGATGAACTGTCTGAAGAAGATAAGCTGGTCGTATCCCGTGCAAGAAAGGTGCAAAGATACCTGTCACAGCCGTTCTTCGTAGCTGGACAGTTTACCGGTATGGAAGGTAAGTATGTACCGATTGCTGAGACGATTCGCGGCTTCAAGGAGATCCTGGAAGGCAAACATGATGACATTCCGGAGAGTTATTTCCTGAATGCAGGAAGCATTGACGATGTACTTGCCCGCGTCAAATAGTAAGATATGAAGTTATATGAAAGCAGGTAGCATATGGCGGATGATAGAAATTTTACTTTAAAGATCATAACACCGGACAGGATATTCTATGAGGAAGAGGTGTCCATGGTAGAATTCAATACGGTCGAGGGGGAAGTCGGTATCTATAAGGATCATATCCCGATGACTATGATCGTTGCGCCCGGAATCCTCACGATTACCAGAGATGGGGAAGTGAAGGAAGCAGCGCTTCATGCAGGCTTTACCGAGGTGCTTCCTGATAAGGTCACCATTCTGGCAGAAATCGTAGAGTGGCCGGGAGAGATTGATGTGACACGTGCAGAAGAGGCGAAATTGCGTGCGGAGGAGAGAATCCGGGAGCATGCGCCGGGAACGGATATGAGAAGGGCAGAGATGTCCTTGAAACGTGCGGTCGCAAGAATTGAAGTGGTGAAATGATCAGATAACATATGTATTGCATAACAACAGGGGAGCGGATGAGACCGTTCCCCTATTATTATAATAATAATTCTACTTCATATCCGGAGTTGGGAAACGGATCACGTAATCGGGCAAAGCTCGACTTTGGCATTTCAGTAAAGAACGCATATGATAAGGTAAACGATGTTAAGTGTGCACTAAGATGTACACCAAATGGAGAACTGCATGAATCAATCGAGAATTTTACCTTTTTACATGGCATATCCGCTCCCATTGTATTATCAGGAGGAAGATACAGTGACGAGGGATCTGGAATACCTACAGCAGATGTATCCCTTAGAGGCGAAGAAATATCAGAAGATTATCGCTGAAACACTGGACAGACTGGATTATGAAGGAAGTATGATCTATGATGAATACCCGGACAGATGGCAGATTTACCGTCTCACACAGGTAATTGTGGATAAGATAAAGAAAATGGAGAATGAAGAGGCCATGGCAATTCGAAATGGCCAGGGGTCAGGTGATAATTTAACCGGTGAAGTACAGGGGACAGACGGACGGACAGATACGAGCGCACAGGGGGAAGTGATGAGGGCGCAGGCAGTACAGGAGAAGGATTGGGATCGGATTACAGAGTTTGTGCAGGTACTTTTGTGTTACGAGATTTACAGAAAACGCCATTCTAGCCGCAATGGAATTTTAAAATTCTAGTTGTGGTTTTTGGCGAATCTGATTAAAATAGAAGCATAGCGTAAATTGGAACGGGCAGAGGAAATAAAGGATGAATGAGCAGCTTAAGGTGCTTTTGCAGGATACTGTGGACAGCGGACTTTATCAGATCATATTGAGTAATCCCAGAAACAGGGGGGAATCTTTTGCTGCCAAGGTTAAGATCAGGCCCGTCATGATCAGGGAAAAACTGCTTTTTCAGGAGACGGTGTATCAGGGGACGAAGGTTTTTCATGAAAATTATGACACTACTGTCATGATTGGGCGTATTGAAGAGCGGATTGCACAGGAATTCAGACAGTGCGAGGTGGAACATAAGACCTGTAGGGCTGTGATACTGGTCAGCAAGAAAGGCAAAATGACTGTAAAAAGAAAACAGGCGGTGCAGGGCCAAATACAGGCACAGGCAGGTAAATTGCAGATGTCCCATAACCGGGTGAAACATTATATTTTGGAGGAAAACACACCGGTTCCGTTTCTGATTGACCTGGGTGTACAAACCGATGACGGCAGGATTGTGCGTACCCGCTATGATAAGTTCAGACAGATTAACCGTTTTTTGGAATTTATTGAGGATATTCTGCCCACACTTCCTAAGGAGGATACTGTTCGGATCCTGGACTTTGGATGCGGCAAGTCGTATCTGACGTTTGCGATGTATTATTATCTGCACTGCCTGAAGGAGTATGATGTTGAGATTACGGGACTTGACCTGAAGGAAGATGTGATCGAGAATTGTAATCTGCTAAGCAGAAAGTATGGTTATGAGAAGCTTACTTTCTTAAAAGGTGACATTGCAGATTATGAAATGAAGGACAGGGTAGATATGGTGGTGACGCTCCATGCCTGCGATACAGCCACGGACTATGCGCTTTTGAAGGCGGTTGCGTGGAATGTGAAAGTAATCCTGTCTGTGCCCTGCTGTCAGCATGAAGTAAACAGGCAGATTCGCAATAAAGAATTGGCATCCGTTCTGCGATATGGTATTATCAAAGAGCGTATGTCAGCGTTGATCACGGATGCAGTCCGGGCTGAACTGCTGGAGTCACAGGGATATGAGACCAGTATTTTGGAATTTATTGATATGGAGCACACGCCGAAGAATCTGCTGATCCGGGCGGTCAGGCGGTCTTTGGAGGAACCGGATAAGAGGCAGCGTAAAATGGAAGAAGTGTGCCGTCTTGCAGAATATTTACAGATAGAGCCGACCCTGCTTAAATTGCTGAATGACCAAAGCGAGAGCGGGGATTGTTAGAGGAATCCTATATATTATGAAAAGAGCAATCATAAAAGGTGTTTTCTTAGGCATCATCTTTGCGCTGGCGCTGATGATCTTAAGCAGGGTGATGAACCAGGGAAATACCGATATGACAACTGAAATGGGTGAGGCGACATATCCCGTGGTGTCCATGTCTGCGGCCGGGCACAGGGTTAATACTCTTCACGGCTATGCCCAGAGCATGAGCAGCGCTTATCTGCGTGAGACATTACAGCCTATAGAAAATGACCGGAAAGTCAGTGTCCGGATAGATACTTATGGCAGGAAAATAGAAAGTATCGCCTTCGAGGTACGAAGTCCTGACGGGGAACGTCTTGTAGAGAATACACAGGTAGAAAATTTTGAGCAGAACGAGGATGTGATTGACTTTGAGATCACGTTAAAGGATCTGATCGAGAACGATACGGAGTATATGCTGGTATTTCTGGTGACGCCGCAGGGGGCGGAACCGATACGTTATTATTCCAGAATGGTCATGAGCGAAGTTTTGCATGTGCAGGAGAAACTGGACTATATTCTGGATTTCCATGAGCGTACCTTTGACAAAGAAGCGGCTGCTGAATTAACCAAATATCTGGAGTCCAATGCGGAGGGAGATAATACTACCTTTCATAAGGTGACGATTCATTCCAGTTTTGATCAGGTGACCTGGGGGAATCTGGCAATGAACAGAGTGACGGATCCTGAGATTCTGATCAAGGAGCTTGCAGAACAGACAGGCTCTTTTGTCATGGAATACACGGTCAGTATGAAAGAAGGAAAACAGACCAATTATTATCGCATCAGGGAATACTACAGAATCCGATATACGCCGGATAGAATGTATCTGCTGGATTTTGAGAGAACTATGGAGCAGATTTTTGACGAAGAAGCGGATATCTATATCAATGACAAGATTGTGCTTGGCATCACAGGCAATCAGGTGACGCTTCATGAGAGTGACGGCGGTAATGTTTTTGCGTTTACGGTGGCAGACAAGCTATATAGTTATAATGTGACGGATAACAAACTATCCAGGCTTTTTAGTTTTTATGGCAATGTGGATCAACTTCTGGATGAGCGGAGTGCGTACGACAGACATGATATTCAGGTACTGGGAGTGGACGAGACCGGCAACATTGCTTTCCTTGTATATGGGTATATGAACAGGGGAAGGCACGAAGGAGAAGTAGGTGTTGCGGTATATGGCTATAACAGTATGACGAATACGGTGGAGGAAAGGATTTATATTCCTTATGATAAGTCGTACGAATTGTTAAAAACAGATATGGAAAAATTGTCCTATGTGAATAGAAACGGCATCTATTACTTTATGATGGATGGGGCTGTGTACGGGGTAAATCTGAACTCCCTGGCATGTCAGACTGTAGCTTCCGGACTGCGGGAGGGTGCATATCATGTGTCAGACTCCAATAAAATGTTTGTGTGGCAGGAGGGAAATGATCTCTATGCATCGACCGGATTGGTGCTGATGAATCTGAATTCGCAGACACAGACCAGGATTGATGCAGGAGTGGGTGATTACATCTCAGTCCTTGGATTTATGGAAGAAGATTTAATCTACGGTCTGGCCAGGAAAAATGATATCGTTGTGAACCAGTCAGGCAGTACAATGTTTCCCATGTATCAACTGCGGATCCAGAGTGACGAGGGTAAACTTCTGAAGACCTATCGGAAAGAGAACGTCTATGTTGTGGACAGCGAGATTCAGGAGAACCAGATCAATTTGTCCAGAGTAGTATTCGATGAGGAGAGCGGGATATACGAGGAAGTTTCTGATGATCAGATTATGAGTACCGAAGAGGTCAGGACGGGCAGTAATACTATCAGCTATGTGGCCACTGAAACCTATGAGACAATCTGTCAGATTGTGGTCAAAAATGAGATAGACAGTAAATCGTTGCTGCACCTCACACCGAAGGAAGTGCTTTTTGAGGGCAGCCGTACCGTCAATACACCAGAGGAAAATGCGGTGGAAGACCGGTTTTATGTGTACGGTAAGAACGGAATCGAAGGCGTTTACGTGAACCCAGGCAAAGCAGTGGATCTGGCCTATCGGACGGCCGGTGTGGTGGTGGATGACGATGGTGATTATATCTGGCGGCGGGAGACCAGGAGCAGCCGTAACCAGATTATGGCGATCACGGAGGAGGCAATCACAGAGACAGAAGGTTCTCTGGCAGTCTGTTTGGATACCATTCTGCGCTTTGAGGGGATTTCCAGAAACACCCAGAGACTTCTCAATCGCGGGGATACGGTATTTGATATTTTAAATAATGACCTGCAGGAGTGTACGATATTGGATCTGTCAGGATGCAGCCTGGATGCCGTACTATATTACGTCAATAAAGACATTCCGGTGCTGGCTACCCTAGCAGACGGCAATGCAGTGTTGATCGTGGGATTCAATGAACTCAATATTGTAGTGATGGATCCGGTGGAAGGAACTTTGGAGAAAAGAGGCATGAATGATTCCACAGAGTGGTTGGAAGAAAACGGAAATGCGTTCATTGCTTATGTTAGAAAAGAGTAAAATGGAAGCGAAAGAGGTTTGGAATGGACAGACAGATACAGGCAGTAATCTTTGATATGGACGGTGTTATCTTTGACAGTGAGAGGCTTGTCCTGTCTTGCTGGGAAGAGGTAGGCTTAAAATATGGTTTTCAGGGGATACAGGAAGTATTCCTGCCATGCATTGGGACAAATGCTGTAAAAACGAAGGAAATTGTGTTGGATTATTACGGCAGTGATTTCCCCTACGAGGAATTTAAACAGGAAGCATCCGTACTGTTCCATGAACGCACGGACAATATCGGTCTGCCGGTCAAAAAAGGTGTGCGCGAACTTCTGGATTATCTGAAAGACTGTGCCATCCCGACAGCAGTGGCTTCGTCCACCCGCCAGGAAGCAGTGGCAAGTGAACTAAAGCAGGCGGGATTGTATGATTACTTTAAAGTAGTCATGGGTGGAGATCAGTTAAAAAGAAGCAAACCGGAACCGGATATTTATCTGATGACCTGCGATAAAATGGGTGTTAACCCTCAACTTGCATATGCCATAGAGGATTCCCATAATGGAATCCGTGCCTCATACAGCGCAGGAATGAGACCGATCATGGTGCCGGATATGCTTCCGGCGACAGAAGAGATGCGGGAAAAAAGTATTGTAGTGTTGGAAAATCTACTGATGGTCAGGGATTATCTGAAAGGGATACATGAACAGGGAGACTTCACATAAATCATAGAAGGAGTAGGAATATGAAGCGGTCGATAAAAGAATTGGTTTTGCGGGTGGTAATTTTGCTGATTGGATTGACAATAGCGCATCTGGGAGTGACATTATTCCTGCTGACTGATTTGGGGGCAGATCCTTTCAATGTGCTGGTGCAGGGTATTTTCCGCACGATAAGCAGCGTGACTGGTATGGCGGCGTTGACCCACGGCTACACCCACATAGCGATCTGTTTCCTGATCATACTGGTGCTTTTGATCGTGGACAGAAACTATATTAAGATTGGAACCATTCTTTGTATGGTATGCGGTGGGCCGATCATTGACTTTTTTACCAGACTTCTGCAATTTATGTTTGCGCAGGAGCGGACATTATGGTTTAAACTGCCGGTACTTGCCTTAGGCTGCGTGATACTGGCCTTCGGAATGACGATTGTGATCAAGTCGGATGCGGGAACCGGGCCCAATGATCTGGTAGCGCTGGTGATCAGTGAAAAATCTCATAAGAAGTTTGGCGTTGTGCGAATCATCGTGGATGTGTCGTTTGTGGCGGCGGGATTTGTGCTTGGAGGATCCTTTGGTATTGGAACGATTGTCTGTGCTTGTCTGGTAGGGCCTGTGGCAGGATTTTTCCTGCCACAGAGCGAAAAAATAGTAGAACGCATCTTACATAAATGTTGTAAAAACTGATTGTTATGATAGATTTAATAAGTCCCAAATATTTTACCCTGATATTTCTGTAATGCCATAAGAAGTATCATGCCCAAGATGCCGCAGGAGATTACCTCTCCGGCGCCCACAGTGAGACAATAGTATCCATAGCACTGCAGCGGGGTCAATTGTTGCACCAAAAGACCGTAACCATAGATTAAGATCAGGGGGACAATGAGCGTGTTGGCAATGATCGGACATACGGGTGCGCACCATTTCCATCTGCGAAGAGCGTAAGTGCCCACGGCGCCGATCAAAGTTGCCAGACTGCCAAATACAATATCCGGCAGGGCACAGCCTGTCAGTATGTTGCTGAGAAGGCATCCGATAAAAAGACCGGGAATCGCTGCCGGGGTAAAAAAGGGCAGAACGGTGAGCGCTTCTGAGAAACGGACTTGAATGACATGATTGGCAAGTCCAAAGGCATTGGCTACAAAGGTGAGCACAACGTAGATAGCGGCGATCATGGCCGCCTGAACCAGCGCAAGCGTTGGCGAAGTGACTGTCCTTGCTGGGACAGAGGTTGCTTTGTTTTTCATAATTTTGTTCTCCTTTAGTTTTGTTTAACGTCAGGAAGGTCTCGAACTGACGTATATATTATGGAAAAATCTTGTTTCGTGGGTTTTTCCAGATATTAAGTATAGCAGTAAATTGAGAAAAGTCAAGTAAGATGGAGGAAGTTATGCAGGAATGTATCGAACAAATGTTTGCCAAAATGTATCCTATGACGGATGGTCTGAAAAAGAAGTCCTATGATAAGTGGATGACAGAGTTCAGGGAAATGCATGGGCAGACTTTTCAGGAAATGATAGAGATTCTGGTACGGGCATCGGATCGGGAAGCCAAAGCCAAAGAGGTAGCAGGGATGTTTGCAGATGTCGTGGAACATCAGTTTTCCAAAAGAGGTAAAATATCAGCGCCTAGACAGGTCGATATCAACTGCTTCATGATATATTATGTGTTTCCGGCAATCCTTTTGACACAGAATGAATGTGCCGTGTTGTTGGCGGATGCGCTGCGCGATGAGTGGAGAGTGCGCTTTAAGAACAGCAGCCAGCTTGCATATACGGATTATGATACGCTGCGCGGATCTTTTAATGAGAAGATTATGGGCATGTTTTAAGGCCGCGCAGGCGTCCACAATACGATATTAATCGAAACTTTGTACCATTTCTTCACCTTCGTTATATCTTGCCACACAGGCCTGAATACGTTCCACTGGATTTAACAGATCGCTGATGGAAGTGTCATGGTTTAAGGTGTCGATGATATAGGCGATATATTTGCTCATATCACAGTCAATATACCATTCCCGTTCCAGAAGCTGTGGCGTCTGATAGATCAGATTGGTTGTCAGGACTCTGTGGATGATTCCTTCCTCATAGGCTTTGTCAAAACGTGCAAGACCGGCTGTAAACAATCCAAAAGTGGAGAATACGAAAATGCGGTTGGCTTTTCGATCCTTGAGCGCAGCAGCGACTTCTAATACACTTTCGCCTGAGGAGATCATATCATCAATGATGATCATATCTTTACCCTCCACACTGCTCCCCAAAAATTCGTGGGCAATAATCGGGTTTCTACCGTTTATGATCTGTGTGTAGTCCCTTCTTTTATAGAACATACCCATATCAAGTCCTAATACGTTAGCGATGTAGATAGCCCTGCTCATGCCGCCTTCATCCGGGCTGATGACCATCATGTGATTGGCATCGATTTTCAAATCGCGTACATTGGACAGCAGCCCCTTAATGAACTGGTAAGCGGGCTGAACGGTCTCAAAGCCATGCAGGGGAATCGCGTTCTGTACACGGGGATCGTGGGCGTCAAAGGTGATGATGTTGTCCACACCCATATTCACCATTTCCTGAAGCGCCAGCGCGCAGTCCAAAGACTCCCTGGCGGTTCTTTTATGTTGTCTGCTCTCGTAGAGATAAGGCATGATAACGGTAATACGTCTAGCTTTGCCGCCAACGGCAGCAATGATACGTTTCAAATCCTGATAATGATCATCCGGGGACATGTGATTTTCATGCCCGCAAAGGGAATAAGTAAGACTGTAATTGGCCACGTCTACCAGAAGATAGAGATCTGTTCCGCGGACGGATTCTTTGATCACGCCCTTGGCTTCACCGGAGCCAAAACGCGGTACTTTGGCATCCAGAATATAGGTATTGCGCTGATAACCGGAAAAGGCCAGAGAATCTTTGTGTTCACTCTCCCGTTCGGTGCGCCATTTAACAAGATAGTAATCGACTTTTTTACCAAGATTGATACAGCCTTCTAACGGAATCATTCCCAGAGAACCGACAGGTATGGTTTCCAAATTCCTTTTTTCTTCACGCCTGGTCATTCAAATCCTCACTTTCTGTTTAAAAGTCTTTTTTTGTACATGCGAATGTCCTGTCCGGACAGCTTACAGACTTCATAATTGCTTGTAATGCGGGAAAAGATACGATCGGAGTACCTGTTCCTCAATTCTTCCAAAGAAAGGTTTGTGGAGATAATGGTAGCTTTCTTGCCCATGTGACGCTCGTTTAACAGTGCAAACAGCTGGGATGTAACGAACTGGTTAGTGAGTTCCGTGCCAAGGTCATCAACAATGAGCAGGTCACACTGATAAAGGTCGGCATAAGCGCTGCGCAGTTCATCTCTGTTTTTATAATCAAAGGAATTTTTAGAAAGTAAATCAAACAGACCAGTGGCGCCGAAGTAGATAACGGAATGGCCTCGTTCGATCAGCTCCTTTGCTACACAACCGGAAAGAAATGATTTTCCCGTACCCACTGTACCATAAAAAAAGAGATTATGGTAGTCGGAATTGAAATTTTTGATAAAATTTTGGCAGGTTCTGACTGCGTTCTGGAAGCGTGACAGGTCATCTCCCTGATAGTATTCATAAGATAACGTACTGAAGTTTTCGGTACGGAGCATTTCCTGTATATTGGACTGTTCATAAAGAAGAGTGACCATGGCTTGACGGAAGCAGTGGCATTTCCCACCGTCCACATAGCCGGTATCTTTACAGTCAGGACATTCATAGACGGGATCCAGGTAATCTTCAGAGAATCCGGAGTCTTTGAGAAGCTGTGCCTTACGGCCGGAAAGCTCAGCCAGGGAATCTTTGAGATCTTCCAATGCCTCTTCATCACCGGCAAGAAGTTTTTTGCCCTGTGCAACAGAGATGGAAGCGACAGATTCCGCCAAGGTCTTGTATCCCGGTACATGTTCATATACATAGGAAAGTTTCCGCTCTACCTCACGGCGGCTTTTCGCCTGTTTCTCTTCATATTGATGAAGAATCTGATCATATTGTGTGTTTGTCAGTGGCACGTCAGAACTCCTTGTGGTTAGTTGCTTAAGATTTCCTGCTCAAGAGCATCAAAATCATAGTCATTTTGTTTGAATTGGTTAAACTTGTTGCTGGTGACAGTGCGGGCAGTCGTCTTTCCACGGCGATAGTTTTCGTCCAGGGATTGGATATCGCTCTTATGATGGACTCCAGCCTTATACCAGCTGCTTAAGATGCTGTCGGCATACTCAAAGCGGTGGTTGTCTGTGGCGAGCACAGTACGTTCACAGGCCGTCATAATGACATCTGTGTCGAAACCATATTCCTTTTTCCAGCGGTTGATATAGGATACTTCCGTATCTGTAGGGGTACCATGCCGGCCCAGCGCCTTCATGATATCATAGACGGATTTTTCGTATTTTCCGGCGAGCTTTGCAGCCTGCTTGGGAGTGGTGATACCCTGGTCGGCCCAGCTTAGGGCCACCTTTTCTATGTAGCGCATATCTTTCTTGCCGCGGTCTACGCAGTATTGGATCAGGTGATCGATCAGATCCTCCGAGAATCCCAGCTTGTCCGAGATAAAGAGGATGGTGCGTACATCGTTGGCGCTTAAAGTCTTTTTTAAATACTGTTCCGCCACAAAAAGAAGTCTGGCGGAGGATTCATCGGATTTGAATGCTTTCAATTCATCCAGTGTATAATTGGGTTTGGAGGCGATTGGCACGACAGATGCCAAAGGCGTTACGGACGGAACCGATACACTGGGAACCGGGGCGATCTGCGGCGTCACCGGGGGCGCCGTAGGAGTGCCGAAATCCAGAAGATGGATGCCGATAACATTTTTATGCTCATCATAATCCAGCGTGAGAAGACGATTCTTTTCCCAATATTTTAAAGCGCGCATTACGTCCTTTTCGGTATAGTTAAAAGTATCTGCAATATCGCTGATACTGGTATTGAGCCGTGCACTCATCATGCGGATCAGATACAGATAGATTTTGAGCTGAGCATCATTGGCAGCCTGCATATATTCATCTATGAAACGGTTAGAGATTACCGTGGAATCTGTATAATTGTCCTGATAAATTGTCAAAAACCCCATTATTTTACCCACCCTGCATATACATAAAACTATAATTTCACGGTTGGAAATTAAGCGGTGTTTCACTCCTTCCGCGAGAGGTTCCCATAAGAGAACAAAGTGAATTATAGCATAGCGTTTTGCAAAAAGATATAGGCAAACTGTCACAAACCGGTTTAGAAACGTTTGTTCTTGGCAGTGCAACAAAATGTGGACATTGTGGATACTGATGAGCAAACGCCGAAAAACTGTGCGATTTCTTCCACAAAAATATCCACAGAGAAATCTCCGAATCTTCGGTTCTTTTCTGTGGATATTGTGAATAATTATTTCTGAAGCAGGTTTTCCGCGATTTTCACAATATCGCCGGCCCCCATAGTTATCAACAGATCGTCCTTTGTGCAATTTTCAATGAGGAAATTTTCGATTGCCTCAAAGTCGGAGAAGTAGTGGCAGGAATGGCCCAGCGCCTCAATTTTTTGCTGTAAGGTCTGTGAACTGATGCCGAGCGTATCCTTCTCTCTGGCGGCATAGATATCTGCCAGGATGATCTCATCGGCAAGGCACAGGACTTCGGCGAATTCATCGAGAAAAGCCTTGGTACGCGTATAGGTATGCGGCTGGAAGACGCACCAGAGTTTCTTGTGGGGGTATTCGCCGGCGGCAGTTAGAGTTGCGCGGATCTCTGTGGGATGATGTGCATAGTCGTCAATGATATTCACACCGTTTCGCTGCCCCTTATACTCGAAACGGCGGTCTGTTCCATTGAAAGCGAGCAGCCCTCTTGCGGTCACATCGGCGGGAATACCAAGCACATCCGCCAGGGCAATGGCGGCCAGGGCGTTGGAGACATTATGTTTCCCATGAACTTTTAAAGAGAATACTTCTTCTTTGGCATCTCCATGCATAAGATGAAAAGAGGGGCAGCCGAAAGCATCATAGGTGATCTGTGATGCGCTGTAGTCGGAGGAAGGGGAAAAACCGTAGGTGACAACCCGGCAGGAAAGCCCTGCGGTAATCTCCTCCACATGATCGATATCCTTGTTAATGATAAGGGTGCCGTCCTCGGGAAGCAGAAGCGCAAAGCGATGGAAGGAATCGCGGATATCCTGAATATCTTTAAAGAAATCCAGATGGTCTTCCTCTATATTAAGAATAATACTTATCTTGGGGAAAAAACTTAAAAAGCTGTTTGTGTACTCGCAGGCTTCCGTGACAAAATATTCTGAGGCGCCTACGCGAATGTTGCCTCCGATAGGTTTGTAGACTCCGCCGATGGACAAGGTAGGATCAACATCTGCGTCCAGAAGAATCTGTGAGATCATGGATGTGGTGGTGGTCTTGCCATGGGTGCCGCTTATAGCTACGGGAATCCTGTAATTCTTCATCATCTGGCCGAGAAGCTGGGCTCTGGTCAGGACGGGGATATTCAGTTTCTTCGCAGCAGCCAGTTCAGGATTATCAGATTTGATGGCAGCCGTGTAGACGATCAGATCGATGTCCGGGGTAATATTTTCTTCGCGTTGTCCATAGTATACAGAAGCGCCGCACTCTGTGAGGATGCGCGTCAGATCGGAGGGGGCCCTGTCGGAGCCGGAGATCGTAAAGCCTTCTGTCAGGAGAATCTCAGCGAGTCCGCTCATGCTGATGCCGCCGATACCGATGAAGTATATATGAATTGGATTCTGAAAATTAATTTGATACATGGGGTATCTCCCTATTTACATTTTTTACTAGTATTATACTCATTTCACGCAAAAAAACCAATAAGAAATTAAGATATACAGATTTTATACATATTTTACAAAATAATGATAGGACAGAGAATCCTGTAAAATAGGTTATGTAAAAAATGGACAAAGATATTGAAAAGACAAATAAAATATTGTATATTATTAATATAACAAAAGAATTAGAGTGGAATATTTTTTTAGAAATAAGAGGTGATAAATATGGTTAAGAAAGAAATGATTGCCATGCTGCTTGCAGGTGGTCAGGGAAGCCGGTTGGGAGTACTTACATCAAAGGTTGCAAAACCGGCAGTATCCTTTGGAAGCAAGTACAGGATTATAGACTTTCCCCTGAGTAACTGCATTAATTCAGGCGTTGATACAGTGGGTGTTCTCACGCAGTATCAGCCCCTAAGGTTAAATACACATATCGGTATCGGTATTCCCTGGGATCTTGACAGAAATATCGGCGGCGTAACGGTGCTTCCTCCGTATGAGAAGAGCGCGAACAGTGAATGGTATACTGGTACGGCAAACGCAATCTATCAGAATATGGATTATATGGAGAGCTTCAATCCCGATTATGTGTTGATTTTGTCGGGCGATCATATTTATAAAATGGATTATGAGGTTATGCTTGATTTTCACAAGCAGAACGGCGCTGAGGTGACAATTGCCGTTATGCCTGTGCCGATGGAAGAGGCCAAGCGTTTTGGCATCATGATCACGGATGAAGACCGTAAGATTACGGATTTCGAGGAGAAACCTGAGAATCCTCGGAGTAATCTCGCATCCATGGGTATCTACATATTTAATTGGAAGACCTTAAAGGAAGCCCTTCTTGCGAACGCCGAGCAGCCCGGACTGGATTTCGGAAAGCATCTGATTCCGTATTGCCATAAAAAGGGCGCGCCGCTCTATGCGTACGAGTTTAACGGTTACTGGAAAGATGTGGGGACACTCCATTCTTTCTGGGAAGCAAATATGGAATTGATCGATATTGTTCCGGAGTTTAATCTATACGAGGAATACTGGAAAATCTACACAAAGAGTGAGATTCTTCCGCCGCAGTACCTGTCATCGGACAGTGTAGTGGAGAGAAGCATCATAGGAGAAGGGTGTGAGATCAACGGTAAGGTATATAACTCTGTGATTGGCTGTGGCGTTACTATCGGGGCAGGCACGGTGATCAGGGATTCCATCATTATGAACCAGACGCACATTGGCGAGAACTGCGAACTGTATAAGGCGATCGTTGCAGAGAATACAGTGATTGAAAAGGATGTGAAGCTGGGAATCGGGGATGCGGTGCCCAATGAGACAGATCCCCATATCTACGATCACGATATTGTGACGATAGGCGAGAAGAGCGTTATTCCGAAAGGAATTACCATAGGGAAAAATTCAGTAGTCTTCGGAGTGACTACGGCCGAGGATTACGAGAACGGAAATCTTCCAAGTGGTAGAACTTTGATTAAGGCAGGTGATAAATAGTGAGAGCAATAGGGATTATCTTAGCTGGCGGCAACAATCACAGGATTAAGCAGTTGACGCAGAAACGTGCGGTTTGTGCAATGCCTATCGCGGGTAGTTACCGTGGCATCGATTTTGCACTTAGCAATATGTCCAATTCCCATATCAATAAGGTGGCGGTGTTCACACAGTATAATGCGGGCAGTCTGAACGAGCATCTGAGTTCTTCCAAGTGGTGGGATTTTGGACGTAAGCAGGGTGGGTTGTTTGTAGTGACTCCTGCGTTGACAGCGGAGAGCAATGCATGGTATCGTGGTACTGCAGATGCAATCGCACAGAACCTGTCTTTCTTAAAGAACAGTCATGAACCTTATGTGGTAATCGCATCCGGGGACTGTGTCTACAAGATGGATTACAACAAGGTGTTAGAGTATCATATCGAAAAGAAGGCGGACATTACCGTGGTATGTAAAGACATGGATAAGGATGTCAATGTAGAACGTTATGGTACGGTTAAGATGAATGAGGAGTGCCAAATTGAAGAGTTTGAGGAGAAGCCGGTAGTGGCGAAATCCAATACGATTTCCTGTGGTATCTATGTGGTCAGAAGACGTCAGCTGATCGAGATGATCGAAAGGTGTAAGGAGGAAGATCGTTTCGACTTCGTAAAGGATATCCTGATCCGCTATAAGAACCAGAAAAGGATATTTGGCTATAAGATTAAGGAATACTGGAGCAATATAGCGACAGAGGAAGATTATTTTAAGACCAATATGGATTTCCTTCGCCCTGAGATCAGAGATTATTTCTTCAAGCAGTACCCGGATGTCTATTCCAAGGTAGATGATTTGCCGCCGGCTAAATATAACGTGGGGGCAAGCATTAAAAACAGCCTGATTTCCAGCGGTTGTATTGTCAACGGCACCGTAGAAGATTCGGTAATCTTTAAAGAGACATATATTGGGAATAACTGTTATATTAAGAATTCCATTATTCTTAACGATGTCTACATTGGAGATAACACACATATCGAGAACTGTATTGTAGAGAGTAGAGGTACGATTCGTGCCAACTCCTACCACAAAGGTGAGAATGGAATCGAAATTGTGGTAGAACATAATGACAGATATGTAATCTGATGGTATACTAAAGAAGTGGATGCTAGCTGGAGTGGACTGACTGTGTAGGGGGAATGAATATTATTAACTAAATGTTTATTACAAGCTACGTGGCTTGATGAGTATGACTTGTGTGGAAAAGCTTGTGAAAACCGGCAGGTTACTGACCGGTATCATATGATAAGGAGGCTGAGCTTCATGAGAATTACTGATGTCCGCGTGCGTAAAATGACTCAAGACAGCAAGATGAAAGCAATCGTCTCAATTACTATTGACGATGAATTCGTGGTTCATGACATTAAAGTAATCGAAGGCGAAAAAGGTCTTTTTATAGCAATGCCAAGCAAGAAGGCTACTGACGGTGAGTATCGTGATATTGCACATCCGATCAATTCCGAGACTCGCGACAGAATCCAGAGAATCATTCTGGATAGCTATGAAAAAGCACTTTTAGAACCGGGTGATGGGTAAAAAGCATGATGTGGAAAGAAAAGGACGCGAAAGCGTCTTTTTCTTATGAAATTTTTTATATTTGTCAGAAAAATCTCTTTGGATGCGAATTATAAGTAACAAAGGGAAAGGCGGTAGTTCATGTGGAAATTAATGAGAGCAATTTTGTGAAACAGTTGAAAAAGAAAAATGAGCAGGCATTGTGCTACGTGATCGATCATTACGGCTGGGTTTTAAAAACTGTTGTAAAGAAGCAGATGCGATCGCTTCCGCATATGTGGGATGATTGTATGAATGATACACTGATAGCTGTATGGGATAATATCGACAGCTTTGATCCGACACGATCGAAGTTTCAGAATTGGCTGGCTGGTGTGTGTCGGTTTAAGGCGCTGACTTACGTGAGAAAGTATATAGATGCATCAAGGGAAGACTTGATGGAGCAAATGCCAGAGTGGGAAGACGAAGCGGCAGGGCGTGAGTTTTTGCGTCAGGAATACAAGGAGGAGACCAGTCGGATCCTCTCCTATTTAAAGGATGAAGATGCGGAGATTTTTCGCATGATTTACTTAGAAGAGTTGACGATGGATGAGGTGGCAGCTCGGATGAATATGAGTAAAACAGTGATTTATGGACGTATCAGCAGAGGAAAAAACAGTTGAGACAGATTGTCAGGGAAAGTGAGGTGTAGGAAATGTCCAGATTATATGAAATGTGTAATGCTGTTGATTCAAAAGATCTTTTAAGAGAAAAGGAACTGATGTCTTCAGAAGAGAAGCAACGGTTATTGGAAAGTATGAAAAGAAAGGGGCTTATTTCCGGGAAGGGAAAGAAAACACAAAGTGGCAAGATTGGAAAAGTGGCAAGATGGGGTGCGGTGGCTGCCATATTTATGCTGGTAGTCATACCGAATATATCAGCCGAAGCAGCTTATGCCATGGAACAGATTCCGATTCTTGGAAGTGTGATTAAGGCAATAACAATTCGGGAATATCAGTATGAGAGTGAACATTTTTCGGCGGATATACAGGAGGTGCAGTTAGAACACAGCGGCGGGGCGGAAAGTGCTAAAACCGATGCGTCTATTATGACAATCAATGAGAGCATTGAGGAGATGACAGACCGATTGATTGACAGATTCGAAGAGCAGGTGGAAGCAGGTGAGAGCTATGGTGGGATTTATGTGGATCATGAGGTAGTGACGGATACAGATACATGGTTTGCGCTTAGGATGGATGTGGCTGAGATTGCAGGAAGTGGTACCCAGTATCAGTATTATTACCATATTGATAAGACAACAGGTGAGATAGCATCTCTTGGGAACCTTTTTAAAGAGGGGGCAGATTATGTTACGCCGATCAGCGAAAATATCAAAAAGCAGATGCGAGATGAAATGGCAAAAGACGAAATGAAGATATACTGGGTAGATTCTGAGGAAGATGTTGGATTTCAGTTTGAAGCGATTAAGAATAATCAGAATTTCTATTTGAATGACCATGGACAGATTGTAATCTGCTTTGATGAGTATGAAGTTGCACCTGGTTATATGGGACTGGTGGAGTTTACTGTGGACGAAGAAGCAGTGGCGGTAATACGCAGATAAGATCATATAGAGGATAAAACAATCAAGGGGCGTGTAGACTTGTTTCTATACGCTCCGTTTCATTTTATTTCGCAGGAATATTAAGGTGAAACATTCCTTGTAGGAATGCAAAAATACTGATACAATGTAACAGGCAAGTCAAAGTCCAGTCTTATACCAATACGCGGATACAACGTTAAAATTGAGATAAGGAATGAGGTTACTATGTATATTATTGCAGGATTGGGAAACCCGGATAGGCAATACCAGAACACAAGGCATAATATAGGATTCGATGTGATCGATGCCATTGCGGCTGAATATGATATTGCCATGGGAGAGAGAAAACATAAGGCTGTCATCGGCAAGGGCTATATTGCCGGGCAGAAAGTGGTGCTGGTGAAGCCGCAGACTTATATGAATTTAAGTGGTGAGAGTGTGCGGGCCGTCATAGACTTTTATAAGGTGGACGAGAAACAGGAACTCATTGTGGTCTCTGATGATGTGAGCCTGGATGTGGGGCGGATTCGGATCCGGAAAAAGGGCAGTGCCGGCGGGCATAACGGGCTTAAAAATATCATTCAACATCTGGGCCATGATGAATTTATGAGAGTGCGGATGGGTGTGGGAGAGAAACCGCAGGGACGCGATCTGGCAGATTATGTCCTTGGGCATTTTGTGCCAAAGGACCGGGAAGTGATGGATGAGAGCGTAAAGAACGCTGCCGCAGCAATAGAAGTTATAATCACACAGGGGCCGGATGCGGCCATGAATCTATATAATAAGAAAGCGCAGGAGGTATGAGGTGAAGGCATTACTGGCTCCGTTAGAAGAGTTAGGAGAATATGAGGAGATTAAAAAACTGCTGGCAAATGACCGGACGGTGGTGGGGGTAAGCGGATGTGTGGATTCCCAAAAGCTGCATATGGTATACGGACTGGGCGAGGGTTTTCGGAATAAGATCATTGTCACGTTCAGCGACCTGAAGGCGAAAGAGCTGTATGAGGATTATCAATTTTATGACAGGAATGTCATGTTGTATCCGGCCAAAGACCTGATTTTCTTTCAGGCGGATATACATGGCAACCAGCTGGTCATGGAGCGGATCAAATGCCTGCGGAGACTGCTAGAGGGGGTGCCGGTGACTGTGATTACCACGTATGATGCGTTGATGGCGCCTCAGGTGCCTGCCCGTGTGTGGAAAGAGCATGTCATCTCCATAGATAAGAACAGCAGTCTGGTAGAGAGCGAGTTGGCGGCCAGTCTCGTGGAATTGGGCTATGAGAAGAACTATCAGGTGGAAGCGCCGGGACAGTTCAGTATCCGCGGTGGTATTGTGGATATTTTTGATCTGACGGAGGAGAATCCCTACCGGATTGAACTGTGGGGAGAAGAGGTAGAATCTATCCGCAGTTTTGATATCCTAAGCCAGCGCTCCATCGAAAAACTGGAGTCCATTACCATTTATCCGGCTACGGAGATGATTCTTTCTAAAGAGGAGCTTCGGGCAGGTTTGGAGAAGGTGAAAGCGGAAGGGAAAAAACAGGCGCAGGTACTGCGGGGGCAGATGAAGACGGAAGAGGCGCACCGCATTGAGACGCAGGTGAAGGAACTGACAGAAGAACTTCTGGAATTGGGCCTTTCCCATAACGTGGTCAATCTGGAAAGTTATGTGCGATACTTTTATGCGGAACTTGAGACTTTTCTGGACTGCTTTGATGGAAGGGAAAGTTGTATCTTTCTGGATGAACCATTGCGGATTAAGGAACACACGGATGCAGTGGAGATGGAGTTTCGGGAGAGCATGTCGCATAGGGTGCAGAAGGGTTACATTCTGCCAGGGCAGATGGATATTCTGCTGGGCGGCGAGGAAGTGGGGGCAAAGATTGCCGCCCGCAGAGTGGTGACGCTCTCTACAATGGATGGACGCAATCCTTTATGCAAGACGGATAAAAAGTTCGCCGTACAGGCGCGCAGTCTTTCTTCCTACAATAATAGTTTCGATTCCCTGGTAAGGGATTTGAAGGCCTATAAAAGAAAGGGATACCGTATTTTACTCTTGTCGGGTTCCAGAACCAGGGCAAGACGGCTGGCAGAGGACTTACGAGAGCAGGAGATCAGTGCTTTCTATACGGAAGATCCCATGCGGGAGGTACAGCCGGGGGAGGTTATGACCTACTATGGCAGGGTGCTCAAGGGATTTGAGTATCCGCTGCTGCAGTTTATGGTGATAGCGGAGAGCGATATCTTCGGTGCGCCCAAGAAAAAGAAGAAAAAGAAAAAAATCTACGATGGGCAGAAAATCAATGACTTTAATGAACTGCGGGTGGGGGACTATGTGGTTCATGAAAGCCATGGACTCGGTGTTTATCAGGGTATCGAAAAGGTGGAAGTGGATCATATCGTGAAAGATTACATGAAGATATCCTATAGGGACGGCGGTGTTTTGTATGTGCTGGCCACGGGATTGGATGTAATCCAGAAATACGCTTCGGCCGATACAGGCGCTAAGCCTAAGCTGAATAAACTGGGGACACAGGAATGGACGAAGACCAAGTCGAAGGTTCGCACGGCAGTGGATGAGGTGGCTCAGGATTTGGTAGAGTTGTACGCCTTAAGGCAGCAGAGCGAAGGATTCCGATATGGCAAGGACACCGTATGGCAGCGAGAATTTGAAGAAATGTTTCCCTTTGAGGAGACAGAGGATCAGCTGGCAGCGATCGCAGCCACCAAGGAAGATATGGAGAGCGGCAAGGTCATGGATCGTCTGATCTGCGGCGATGTGGGTTATGGCAAGACGGAGATTGCAATCCGCGCAGCTTTTAAGGCTGTACAGGAAGGCAAGCAGGTGGTATATCTTGTACCCACCACAATCCTGGCCCAACAGCACTATAATACCTTTATTCAGAGAATGAAAGACTTCCCGGTACGGATCGACCTGTTGTCCAGATTCCGTACGGCGGCAGAACAGAAAAAGACCATAGCGGATGTAAAGAAAGGCATGGTGGATATCGTCATTGGCACCCACCGGGTACTGTCGGCGGATGTCCAGTATAAAGATCTGGGACTTCTCATCATTGATGAGGAACAGCGTTTTGGCGTGGCGCATAAGGAGAAGATTAAGAAACTCAAAGAAAATGTGGATGTGCTGACACTGACAGCAACGCCTATTCCACGGACACTGCATATGAGTCTGGTGGGTATCCGGGACATGAGTGTTCTGGAGGAAGCGCCTGATGAGAGAGTGCCAATCCAGACATTTGTCTGTGAATACAATGAAGAACTGGTGAGAGAGGCCATTGTCAGGGAATTATCACGGGATGGACAGGTTTATTATGTTTATAACCGGGTCAATACCATCGCGGATATCGCGGCATCCGTCCAGAAACTGGTGCCGGAGGCGAACATAGCTTTCGCTCACGGGCAGATGAAAGAGACAGAACTGGAACGGATTATGTATGATTTCATCAATGGGGAAATAGATGTGCTGGTAGCGACTACTATCATTGAGACCGGCTTGGATATCTCTAACGTGAATACTATGATCATACACGATTCCGACCAGATGGGATTATCCCAGCTCTACCAGCTCAGGGGCCGTGTGGGACGTTCTAATCGGACAGCCTATGCTTTTCTGATGTATCGTAGAAACAAGCTGCTTAAGGAAGTGGCGGAAAAGCGGCTGGAGGCTATCAGAGAATTTACAGAACTTGGCAGCGGCTTCAAGATTGCCATGCGCGATCTGGAAATCCGGGGAGCCGGGACGCTGCTTGGGCGCAGCCAGCACGGACATATGCAGGCAGTGGGATATGATCTGTATTGTAAGATGTTAAACGAGGCGGTGAAGAACCTGAAAGGCATACCCACCCTGGAAGATTTTAATACGGTCATTGATGTGGATGTGGATGCTTATATTCCGTCTTCCTATATTGTCAATGAGGTACAGAAGCTGGATATCTATAAGAGGATTGCCGGCATTGAGGATGAAAGGGAATGTGAGGATATGCGGGAAGAACTTCTGGACCGTTTCGGAGAGATACCCAAACCGGTGGAAAATCTTTTGCGCATTGCGCTGATCAGATCCCATGCCCACAGATTATATATGCCGGAGGTGAAAGGCAAGAACGAACTGGTGCGTTTCATCATGCGCACAGACGCATCTATCAGGGTGGAGAATATTCCGCTGCTGATAGGGGCCTATGAGGGCAGGATGAAGTTTGATCCCAAAGGGGCGCCTACTTTCAGTCTGCGCTACAAAAAGTGCGGTGTGATTGAGAAAGATGAAGAAACACTGCTTGCACTGACAGAGGGAGCGCTTGCGAAGATGGAAGAACTTTTTTTATCATGAAATTAGATGAGCGGATAAATTGGAAGAGAGATATTGCTTGTTTTGAGGTCGCCGTGTTATAGTGTACGTATGCGCAATGCTTAGACAGATTATTTATTAAATGCGGAGGTAGTAAAAATGGCTGAAGAACATAAGAAAGGGTTAGATGCTGAACTGGTAGGAGATGATCTTGAAAACTGTTGCCGGAAAGCAGATGTCTGTGGCCAGTGCCAGAGGAATGACTGCATCATAGGGTATGGCAAACAGTGTATCAGCAATTATAAGAAAGAACCAAAGAAAGAAGTAGTAAATGGGATGGAAAAAATCCCAACCGCAGATTTTAAGTTGTTTGATGAAACGGAACTGGAAACAGCAATCGCACATATATTGAGGCAATGCAAAGACTGTAAAGAGGATCATACGGAAGAATGTATCATAAATGTTATCCGCAGCTGCTATGAAGTGGGCCTTCTGGGAGATGTACAGCAGTATGAGGGCAGTGCACTGCAGTATCTGATGTATCTGAAAACTAATTTTCCTGATAAGGCTCTTCTGATAGCAGAAGCTTATAACAGGAGTTAGTTGTAGAGACGGATGCCGGAGATGTGCCGGTAGGGTACATTATCCTAATAATAATATTCCACAGGTGGATTTTATTATTGGGGTAATGTACCTTTTTTGTGAAATAGTTTCGTTGTTGTCAGTTTGTCTGTGGCTTGTCTGCTTTTGTCTGATATTCCGAACCCTTTATCCGCTACCTTCAAGATTTCCTTGTATTCAGTTACAAAAAACTGTATAATGGAGGAAAATATATGACAAAACGAAACTTAGAAAAGCGGTACAGCACATGTCTGTAACGGAACATAATCGAGAAGAACTATTTGAAGGGAAGTATATGCATGATATATTTAGATAATGCGGCGACCACCAGGACAGCACCAAAGGTGGTGGAAGCGATGCTGCCATACTTTAGTGAATATTATGGTAATGCAGGTAGTATATATGGGCTGGGGAGTAAGAGTAAAAAGGCCCTTATCATGGCCAGGGAGACTATCGCGGAGACGATTGGAGCGCAGGCCAATGAGATTTATTTTACGGCGGGCGGCACCGAGTCGGATAACTGGGCGCTTAAAGCAGTGTATGAATCCTGCCGGAACAAGGGCAGACATATTATCACGACTAAGATTGAGCATCATGCTGTTTTGCATACCTGTAAATATCTGGAGGAGTGTGGTGCCAGGATTACATATCTGGATGTGGATAAGGATGGGATGGTTGATCTTGAACAGTTAAAAAGGTCAATTCGTCCCGATACGATTCTGATTTCTGTGATGTATGCAAATAATGAGATTGGAACCATTGAGCCGATTGAGAAGATTGGTGAGATCGCGGATGAACATGGCGTCCTTTTTCATACAGATGCTGTGCAGGCATACGGACATCTGCCGATTGCAGTAGAAAGAATGCATATTGACCTGCTCTCTGCCAGCGGACATAAATTTAATGGACCAAAGGGAGTCGGTTTTCTCTATGTGAACAGAAGAACGAAATTAGGCCCCTTTATACATGGTGGGCAGCAGGAGCGGAGCCGGCGGGCAGGTACGGAGAATGTGCCCGGCATTGTGGGGATTGCGGCGGCGGCAGAGCACGCATCACGTAGCCTGGAAGAGAAGATGACAACAGAATGCAGAATGCGGGACTATCTGATTGCCTGTATCGAAGCGAAAATTCCTGGAGCACGGTTGACCGGACATCGGACAATACGTCTGCCGGGTCATGTCAGTTTTTGCTTTGAGGGAATACAGGGTGAGTCCGTATTGATTATGCTGGATATGCAAGGCATCTGTGCATCCAGCGGCTCTGCGTGTACCACCGGGGATCCGGGGCCATCCCATGTGCTGCTTGCGACCGGTGTGTCGGAGGAGATGGCGCAAGGTTCCATCCGGCTTACGCTGAGTGAGGAAAATACCATGGAAGAACTGGATATAGCGGTGGAAGCGCTGGCCCGGATTGTGGAAAAGCTGCGGGAAATGTGATATTGTACGGGAGGATGACGCCATGTTGTTGGGGAATGAAGGAACAATATGGATCAGTTGAGATGAGTAATACCTTATTCCATCATATCTAAAACCTCACCCTTCAGGATGTGATTGCTGTGAAAAGAACTGCCGTCTTTCCACATCTGGACTTCGCCTTTCTGGATCCAGCCATAGCTACATTCGTAGCGCAGAGTGACAATATAGCCATCTTCGTTTATCACGCCGTCTGTACATTCAAACATAACGTAATTGGTATCCCCGGTTTCCATGCAGAAACTGTCTGATTCCGCATAGTAGGATTCTTCCATGCCCCTGCCGCCTTTCATGACTAACTCATCATAAGTAATCCCAACCTTTTCAAGTAAGAAATCGTTTACAGCGGTCTTATCCATGGCCCGAAAATCCGTGTACAATGCATCCTGTTCGTTCCGCTCTAAAAAAGCCTGCTTTTCTGCTTCTGTTCCTTCACGGGAAATGCCGGCGCCGGTATAGAATACCTGATAGAGGTTGATCTCGGTGGGATTGCTCCAGTCTGACAACAAAAATCCATAATTGGAACGACTCTGCAGCAATTCGGTGTATGCCTGTAATTCTTCTGGCGTCAGCTTAGTGCCGATGAGAGGTTCTTCCTCTATATCTTCGGCGGCTGGACTATCAGAGGATTCATGGGAAGACTCTTCAATGGAAGAAGATGCAGATGTTGTCTGTAGAGGTTCTGCACTCTCCTGTGAGGATGAAATGATCGGATGGACATCAGTTGCGGGATCGATCTCCTGCTCTTCCTGTGCTGGTTCTTCTGATATATATGCGCTCGTATATCCGCCGTCTTCGGGGAGAGTTACTGATTCCGTTTTGCCGCAGCCTGTGTTGAGAATAAGGCCGCAGAGGCTGGACAGCAGTACAAGATGTTTTGCGATATTTTTGTAATTGGTCATGAAGGACACCTATTCTTTATGAAATGCGTATTAAGGGTTCCTGCTTATTATAGCATTGGAAAATAGTTTTTCACAACCCCAGTATATAGGAGGGAAATGATTTATAAAGTCCCAAATATAGGACTCTGTATATGCTATCCTTTTAAAGAACAAAAGTTCGATTTGGGAAAGGAGAAGATTATGAAAGGATATGCAGTTGAGAGTGGTTATATGGGGTTGGTGAACGGCGTGTACATGTTATTTGCCAGTGAAATGGATTATGAAGACTATATCGCGAATTAATGGGCATAGTCTAAATGTGGTTGATAGAAAGGGGTAAGATACAGTATACTAAAAGAGCAGTTTTTGCACAGCAGCGGGCTTAAAACATATTTGCCAAATGCCGGACATAGGTATATGATAAGGCATGAGAGTATGGAATATATTAGGAAGTAAGCAATGCAGTATGTGTGAAGATAAATATAATATTTATCATATGCAAATTTTTCGCGGCAGACGGAGCGTTTATGGTCAGGAAGATAGATAATATTTCGGTCAACTATATAGAGGAAGGAGAAGGCGATGTGGTGCTTCTGTTACACGGCTGGGGCGCAAATATCACCTTGTATCAGGGGATCATTGATACCCTCAAACGCGGGAGAAGGGTGATTGCACTTGATATGCCGGGATTTGGCAGGACACCGGAGCCGGAGCAGCCTTGGTGTGTGGACGATTATGTGGATTTTGTCCTGAAATTCATAGCCTCTTTTGAACTTAAGAAGCTGAGTGTTGTGGTTCACTCCTTTGGCGGAAGAGTGTTTTTTAAAATGAATGCCAGAGAGAACCTGCCCTTTGTGGTGGATAAAGCGGTTTTGATCGACAGCGCAGGGATATTGCCGAAGAAGACTTTGCGGCAGAAGATAAGTTTGCGATGTTATAAGATTGGCCGGGCTTTTATGAGTACGAAGGTGATGCATTTTCTTTATCCGGATGCCGTGGAGGACATGCGGCGTAAGAGAGGTTCAGCAGATTATAACAGTGCAACACCCACCATGCGGGCAACGCTCGTGAAAGTGGTGAATGAGGATTTGGAACCGCTGATTCATTTTGTACAGTGTCCTACTCTGCTGATCTGGGGAGATTTGGATACAGCTACGCCGATAGCGGATGCAAGAAGGATGGAGGAACTGATCCCGGATGCGGGTCTGGTGGTCTGCGAAGGGGCCGGGCATTTCTCTTTTGCTGAACAGGCTGGTAAGGTGAATGGTGCATTGCAGGCTTTTCTGATGTAAATATCGAATGATAAGCGCAACTGTGGTATAAAGGCGATTTGAATGGTATATCATGGCCGGATTTATGTGATATCATTGGCGGTTGGCTATTGTAAGAGAGGAAAGACGAATTAGAATGTATATTGTATTGTTTGGAATATGGCTGATAACCTATGTGACAGGCACCGTCTTATATGTGCTATATCTGATGCATATGTTTCAGCAGGATTCCTATAAACCGAGGGAATATAGAGAGTGGATGCAGGTACACACTAATGTGGGCAGATTACTAGGGAAGTGTTTGTATGGAGTGATAGCCTTGCCATTAGTGATTATTGGCAACACGGGCTGTCTCATTGCTGCCTGTGCCATGAATGTAATGACTATATTGGTTAACAAGCCACATGCGGCGAAGAAGCCTCTTGTGTACACGCCCCGTGTCAGAAGAATGCTAATTACAACAGCCATTCTCTATGGCATTGTGACGATAGCTGCCATATGTTTGGGAATCTGGGGGCCGGTTCCTGTGGGGGACAGACGCTTTTGGAATCCGGCGATGCAGTATATGAGTGCGGGCTTGTTATTGCTCTTTGTTTTACAGCCCTTTATGATATTGCTCGCCAATTGGATCAACCATCCCATAGAGGAGGGAATCAATCAGCACTACATCAATGATGCGGCACGTATTTTGAAGCAGATGCCGGAGCTTAAGATTATCGGTGTGACAGGAAGTTACGGAAAGACCAGCGTAAAATACTATCTTAATACACTTTTGTCATCCCAGTTTAATGTGCTGCATACACCGGGAAATTATAATACCACACTGGGCGTGGTGAGAACGATTCGGGAGAGCATGAAACCTTTTCATGAGATTTTTATCTGCGAGATGGGAGCCAGGGAAGTGGGAGATATCAAGGAAATCTGCGATCTGGTACATCCGGATTATGGTATTATTACTTCCATTGGACCACAGCACCTGCAGAGTTTCCATACCATAGAGAATATTATTGCCACGAAGTTTGAACTTGCTGATGCGGTGCCGGATTCAGGAAAAGTATTCTTAAATTACGACAATGATTATATCAGGAATCATAAGATCGATAAGAGAGTTGTAAGTTATGGTATCAGTGGAGAAGGAGAAGCCTATAGAGCATATGATATCACCGTATCCCCAAAAGGCTCTGTCTTTAAGATGAAAGACAGTACCGGTAAGGAATATGAATTTCACACAAGACTTGTGGGAAGTCATAATGTGCAGAATATTGCAGGTGCGATTGCTGTAGCCAATACGCTCGGCATTCCCATGGAGAAGCTGATCTATCCGGTGAAGCAGTTAGAAAGCGTACCTCACAGGTTGCAGCTGGTAAAACAGGGTGACAGGATTATATTGGATGATGCCTATAATTCCAACAAAAATGGGTTTAAAGCGGCTTTGGATACATTAGCAATGTTCCGGGAGCTTCGTATCCTGATGACACCGGGAATGGTAGAATTGGGGGACGAACAGTATGATGAAAATAAAGAGGTGGGTGTCTATGCGGCTGATAAATGCGACTATGCGGTATTGGTTGGCAGGGAGCAGACGAAGCCCATTCAGGATGGTCTCTTAGAGGCGGGATTTACGCCATCCAGGATGATTATTGTCGATACGCTGCAGGAAGGATTTCAGATGGTATCAGCAATTCCCAATGAGAGGCAGAAGGTGATTCTGATCGAAAATGACCTTCCGGATAATTATTCCTAGAAAGACATTTATTGAGAAGCATTTATATAAGAAGCACTGATTTTAGAAACGCTTATTTAAGAAGCACTTATTATAATAAAAACATTAATTTAAGAAACTTTCATAAAGATAGTGAAAGAGTAAAATAGTGAAAGAGTTGGAAATAGCTTTTAGCCGAAAGGATTTGTGTCTGTGCGCTGTCGGACACAGCTTAGCGATGATATAGAGTACAGTGCAGAAATGAGGAAAACATGAAGATTAGAGTAGGTGTATTTTTTGGCGGGAAAAGTGTGGAGCATGAGGTGTCGGTTATTTCCGGACTGCAGGCATACAATGCCTTTGACAAAGATAAATACGAACCGATAGCCATCTACATTACGAAGGATAACGAACTCTATACAGGGGAGGCAATCAGTGACATTGCCAATTATAAGAATATTCCGGATTTGCTGAAAAAGAGTACCCGAGTATTTTTCATGTGTGAGCAGGGTAAAGTGGAACTGATTCAATATCCGGAGAAGAAGTTTGGTAACTCCGTAGTAGCACAGATTGATGTGGCATTTCCGGTGGTACATGGCGCGAATGTGGAGGACGGCTGTTTACAGGGATTCTTACGCCATTATAATATTCCGTTTGCAGGCTGTGATGTGATGGCTTCGGCTGTGACCATGGATAAATATGTGATGAAGACTGTGTTAAAGGATAATGACATACCCGTACTTGACTGTGTGACTTTAAATGTCAGGGAATATCAGTCAGATGAGATGGCGGCATTGCACAAAGTGGAAGACAGGATTGTCTATCCGGTCATCGTCAAACCGGTCAATCTGGGATCCAGCGTGGGTATTAAGGTGGCAAAAGATCAAGATCAGCTGCGCGAGGCATTGGAGTATGCATTTACTTTTGGCGCGAAAGTACTGGTGGAGCGTGCTATTACGAACCTGAGGGAGATTAACTGTGCTGTGCTGGGAGATTACGAGGAGGCGGAGGCGTCCGAGTGTGAAGAGCCTATCTCCAGCGATGAGATTTTAAGCTATGAGGATAAATATGTGGCGGGCAGTAAGAGCGGTTCTGAGGGAATGAGAACAGCCAAGAGAGAGCTGCCGGCCAATCTGACGGCTGAGAGACGGGAAGAAATCCGTCAGCTGGCGGTGAAGACCTTTCAGGTGCTTAATTGTAACGGTGTGTCCAGGATTGACTTTATGATAGATAAGGATATGGACAAGGTGTATGTCAATGAAATCAATCCGATTCCGGGGTCGCTTGCCTTCTATCTCTGGGAGGCATTGGGCAAGCCATATGCGGAACTGTTAGATGATATGGTCAAACTTGCTCTTAAGAGAGAGCGGGAGGAAAAGAACATGATGACATCGTTCGACAGCAATATTTTACAGAGCGCTAATTTGTCCGGAGCGAAGGGCGTGAAGAAGTAAGCGGTTTTTATTACTGTTATAAGAATAAAAACGGGCATTGTGGATTTAATCCCAATGCCCGTTTTCTTCTATTGTAAGCGTTATATTGCCGCAGGATGGACAGGCGGCATCAGAAACGTCTTCTGATTCCAGTGGCGGTGTCTGTAATTGGCCGTAGCAGACTGGACAGGTACCAACGAAGGTCATATTGTCATCGATTCCTCTGAGCACAGGAACACTCACCATTTCATTGCAAAAATTGCAGACGGCGATTTGAAATCTGAAATCATAGAGCGGAATCGGTTTGGACTGGCACCAGTCTATGATCTGCTGCTGTTCTTTGGCTCCGAAAGCGGCAATGACGTTCCCTATGCTGCCGTGCTGCAGCCCACAGCCGGTCATACATTCCCAAGTTTTCCGGCAGGTATTACAACGTATTTTCTTAATCTCACCCACTTGGGATCACCCCTCTCAATTCTGTATCAGCTTAAAAGGCTTAATATCAACTGTGAATGCTGATTGGCCTGTGCCAGCATGGAGGTGCCTGCCTGCATCAGTATTTGGTTATTGGAATATTCCACCATTTCCTTGGCAATATCAGTATCTCGGATACGTGCCTCTGCGGCAGTCGTGTTTTCTACAATATTGTTCAGATTATTAATGGTATGTTCCAATCGGTTCTGAATGGCGCCATAATAACTTCTCACATTGCTGACGCAGCCAATCGCAAATTTAAGCTGGTCAATGGCAAGGTCGGCATTATCTGTATTTTTGACGTTCAGGTCTTCCAATCCCAGAGCCTGTGAACTCATTTGAAACAGGTCAAATTCTATATGTTGTCCGGGTTCGGCGCCTACCTGCAGTCCAATGAGAGATGGGCCGCTTAGATTGACATTGACCCGGAAAGGATCAATCTGGAAGGGCTGATCAAAAACGGCGCTGTTGCCAAGAAGCGAGGAACCGCCCACGTCAAGCCCACCGGCAATGATCGATCCGGCACCGTCTTTTGAAGCAACGGACAGTTTTCTGACAAATTCTGTAAGGTCCGATCCTGCATTGGCGGTTTTAAACATATCATTTAATTGTGTGGTACTATAACCGGTATTATCTTTTATGGCGTTTTCCAGACTCTTGCCGTTTAGAAGGTCTGTAAAGACTTTATTCATACCTGCGGCAATGTTCGTATCGGTCACAGCACCACCGCCGTTTGCAAGATAGCCAATATAAGCAGCGCCCAGATAGCCGTGGCCGTAAGGTCTGCTGTTCATGGTAAATTTCTTCAGGTAGCTGGCGATATTGGCATCCTGGCTGGTATCGTTGGCATCGGTCAGGTAATTTGCATAATAGGTAAGTGTATCGTTCCATCCGGTGGCGAAACCGCCGCCGGCTAACTGCGCAGTTCCCTCTATGAACCAGGTGGGATATTGCTCACCTCTACGGCCGCTCATACCATCTGTCAGGGTATACTGCATCACAGAGTGCATCAATTCATGGGCAATTGTGGATTTTAGAGCTTCTGCTCTGGGGCCGGTGCCTTCCGCATCTGCGGTAGTAAAGTCGGCGGAATCCACCCGAATACCCATGCTATAAGGCCTTCCGCCGCCATAGCTGTATCGGAAAGACGCGTAGGCCAGTGTACGGTTTTTGCCATCTATGTAGGATACATCCAGAGACATCTTGATCGTTTCGCTGCCCATATTGTTTTTCAGGGGACCAAAGGTATCCATAATCTGCTTGACTGCATTGGGCACCAGTTCGTTAGCGATGGTATCAGCCAATACATTACCACTGGAGACGGCATTGACACCTGCGCGTCCGGCTCCGTTTACACCAGGGCCTGCGGCGGCACCGTTGATCATCAGCGAACCGTCTTTCAGATTATAGGTAATATCATAGGACTTTGTCTCCATGAATCCTTCGGATAAAGGAGAGCGTCCATTTTCGGGAAAAAGTCTGATTTCATTAAAAGTGGTGTTTTTGGCAGTCCTGTCAATCTCAGCTTTGAGCTGCTGGATTTCCATGTCGATTAAAGAGCGATCCAGATCCTGAAGGGTGCCGGTGGCTGCTTTTACAGCCAGTTCATTGGCGCGGTGCAGCATATCATGCACCTCGTTCAGCGCGCCTTCCCCAATCTGTACCATGGAGATGCCGTCCTGCGCGTTTAAGGAGGCCTGGGTAAGCCCTCGTATCTGTCTGCGCATTTTTTCGGAAATAGAAAGACCGGCCGCATCATCAGCAGCTCTGTTGATGCGGTAACCGGAAGATAACCGTTCTGTGTTTTTGGCGTTTTTCTTGGTCGTGAGACCTAGTTGTCTGTTGGCGTTTAATGCCAACATATTAGTTTTGATTGAAAGCATCCTGCCCTCCGATATCCTGCTTCCTTGCAGTCATCTGGTAATAATACCAGCCTGTTTGGCATTAAAACGTTAACTAAACGGTCAATTTAATATTGCAGATGCAATATTAAAATATAATTTCACATTGTATATCGGCAGAATGCTACAAAAGCTTTAGTTAAAAGGTAAAACAAAAAGCTTGTGCATTTGTAACGAAGTTCCTTTTTTAAAGGGTATTTATGGTGTTGCGATACTCGTTGGCGGACATGCCTTCTATCTTTTTAAATACCCTGGAAAAGTGTGCCAGATCTTGAAAACCTACTATCTCCGCGACATCGTATATCCGCAGGGAAGGATCTTTTAGCAGTTCTTTGGCCTTATCTATACGGGCGCTGTTCAGGATATCGGAAAAAGTCTTGCCAGTATGTTTGTTGAGCAGTTTGGACAAATGCCATTGACTGACATAAACTTGGTCGGCCACATCCAACAGGCGCAGCTTTTCCTGGGAATTTTCCCGGATGTATTCCAGCGCGTTTTTCACGATAAAGCTGTTAGCTTCTGTGTGATAAGATATATCAGTATCGCTTTCGGATGTTTCCTCTGCATCTGTAAGAGGGGATTCCGGAAAAAATTCGCCAGACTGTGCCAGCCGTTTGGTCACTTCATCCAGCGCTTCCACCAGTTCACTCATTTTAGAAGGCTTTAGGAGAAAGCGCGCAACGCCCAGAGAGATTGCTTCCCTGGCATATTCAAATTCCCTGTAGCCGGTCAGGATGATCAGCTGCATATCCGGAAATTCTGATTTTAAAGCAGCGATCATCTTAAGACCGTCCAATTCAGGCATGTTAATGTCTGTGATGATAATGTTGGGCTTTTCCTGCTGTATCATCTCCAGCCCCTCTCTGCCATTGTAGGCACAGCCTACCACCTGACAATCCCATTTTTCCCAGGGCATCGTCCTGCACAATCCTTCCACGATTAAAGGCTCATCATCAATAATAGCTACTCTATACATTCCACATCCCTCACATATTCATACCGAGTTCGCGAAGCAAAATTCGAGGAGTTAATTCCCGAAGGAACAAAACCTAAGGCTTATACCGAAAGCTTATACCGAGTTCGCAAAGCGAATCTCGAGGAGTTAATTCCTGAAGGAACAAAACCGAAAGCTTATACCGAGTTCGCAAAGCAAATCTCGAGGAGTTAATTCTCGAAGGAACAAAAGCGAAAGCTTATATCGAGTTCGCGAAGCAAATCTCGAGGAGTTAGCTTTCGAAGGAACAAAAGCGAAAGCTTATACCGAGTTCGCGAAGCAAATCTCGAGGAGTTAGCTTTCGAAGGAACAAAACCGAAAGCTTATACCGAGTTCGCGAAGCGAATCTCGAGGAGTTAATTTTCGCAGAAAATTTACTCCTAGCCTTTGACCGCCCCTGCTGTCATTCCCTTAATAATATACTTCTGCAGGAAACAATATACAATAATAACCGGAACAATTACCAATGTTACCGCTGACGCCATCAGGCCGTAGTTGGTTCCCTCTTTGGCAGTCAGTCTGTTTAGCAGAGTGGTAATACCATACATATCAGGCCTGGTTAAGAAGAACATTTGTGTAAACAGGTCGTTATAACTCCATAGAAAAGAGAAGATGGCTACGGTTGCAAAGGAAGGCTTGGTGAGCGGTAAAACAACTTTGAAATAAATCTGAAAAGCGTTGCAGCCTTCCATATACGCTGCCTCTTCCAGTTCCACTGGAAGTCCCTTGATGTAGCCGATCAGGACTACCATGGCAAAGGAGAGATTGCCTGCCACCTGTGGCAGAATTACTGACAACATTGTCAGAAACCAGTTGCCTGTATTGGCGATTCCCCAGGAAAACTCCATGGCAAATACCGGCACGATCGTGGCAAATACCGGGAACATCATACCTGCAATGACCATGGTATGAAGAAACTCTGACCCAGGGAATTTGTATCTGGAAAGTGCGTATGCTGCCATACCTGCCAGCAGAATGACGAACAAGGCCACCATGGTGGAAATAAAGATACTGTTCTTATAGGCATTGACGATATTCAGGCTGTCGAAAGCTTTCCGGTAGTTGGCCATCGTGAATAATTCCCCGAAAGGTAGTGAAAAGGAGTCTGCCAGGATTTTATCTTTCGCCTTAAAGGAGTTCTGCAGTACCCAGAAGATGGGATATATGGTTGTTATGGACCAGAGGATCAACAGCAGATAGACAATGCTCCGTCCAACGGAAAACGTTCTATTCCTAGTCATATTTTATCCCTCCTTTAATAGTCTTTTTCGCGGAAGATTGCATTGACTACTTTGGACAATACAATACCAAGTGCAACGATCAGCACAGCCAGTGCACAGCCGTAGTCTACATTCTTGGTCTCCATGGTATGGTAGTACATGTAGGTACCTGTCAGGAAGGTAGACTTGAGCGGCATACCTTTCGGGAACATCGTCCAGGGGAGATCGAATACTTTAAGGGCTCCGGTCACCGCCAACACGCTGCAGGTACAGATGACGTTATGCAGAAGCGGGAGTGAGATGTAACGCACACTTTGCAGGGTGGATGCACCATCGATTCGCGCTGCTTCATACAGTTCATCGGAAATGTTGTTTAAGCCTGTGACGAGAATGACAAAGTAAAATCCCACATACTGCCACATTACGGGAAGCATCATGGTAAACAGTGCGATGCCTTCGGCTTTCCAGTCGGTCAGCTGGCTTTTGCCGAGTGATTCTAAAAGCTGGTTGACCATACCTTTGTCATACAAAAAGATCAGGTTAAACAGCAGACCTAAAGCGGTTGCTGAGATTACGATTGGAAAGAAGAAGACGGTCTTAAAAAACTGTTTGCCCCTGCCGATATTATCTACCATCAGCGCCAGTACGATAGCGATGCCAACCTGGCCGATCAGGGTGACGACCATCATGATCAGTGTATTTTTGATGGATGTCCATACGTTTTCATCTTGAATTATTTCTGCATAGTTGCTATACCAGGGTGTATTGAAGCTGGTGGCGGAACTCCCAAGCTGCTTGATATGCATAAAGCTGTTCACGATATTTTTGAAAAAAGGAAAGTAAAGAAACAGGATCATGAACAGGAAAGCGGGTATCAGGAATACGTACGCTGGTTTTTTGTTGCGATAGATATTTGCTCCCATAAGACACCTCCATTTAAAACCGGTTGTTTTGGAAAAAGGAGGCAGGGTGATCCCCTGCCCCTTTTAGCTGATTCATATTCTGTCAAGTATTACTGATTGTGATAAGCGTCCAGACCTTCCGCTACCGCATCTACGGCCTGTGTTCTACCGGTTACGATCTCAGGCATGCCATCGAAGGTAGATACGCGGCAGTCACCCTGGAATAAATCCTGTACTGCGCCTGTGAGAGATGTTACTCCAGCCATCATCTCGATGGATTTACGCTGTAACTCGTTGAACTGAGCGGGGTCAACTTCCGGTGCGTTCTTTAATGCGGATGCTGCGTGCTGTGCAAAAGCGGGAACAACTGTATCGGAAGTCATGTACTCTACGAAATTAACTGCTGCTGCTCTCTTGTCCGGGTCATCCCATGCTTTTCTTGTAATGTAGTAGCCGGAAGAAAGACCGCCCACCAGATCGGTTGCTTTTCTGCTGCCCTTGCCGGGTACATATGTTACATCGAATTTCGCAAGTTTGTCTGCATCAAGTGTAGAAGGATCTTCCGGATCTGACTGGCAGGAGCCTACGATACCGCCGACTTTCCAGGAACCATCGATCAGGAACGCTGCCTTGCTGTCTGTAAACATTGCAAAGGTCTCATCATCTGTTGCAGAGAGTGTGTTGTCAGGGAAGTATCCCAGTTCATACAGTTCTTTGATGTCGTTCATACCGGAAACCCAAGCCTGACCATTGGCATCTTCCACGCTTTCCGGGATTTCCAGATGGGTGTCAGGAGACTGGTTGTTGAAAATGGCGAACTCCCACCAGTAGTGAGGAATGTTGCCAAGCGCCGCTGCGATAGGTGTGTAACCTGCTGCTTTGATCTTTTCGCAGTCTGCCTTGAACATATCCATTGTGTAGTCTGGACCGGGCATTGCTACACCTGCGGCCTCCAGAACCTCTGTGTTGACAAACATCGCTTCCCAGTAACCATTTACCGGTATTGCGTATTTCTTGCCATCTACCAGGGAATCAGTGATCAGGTCTTCATTCATGTTGGTGGCGTATTCCGGATACTCTGTGCGGATCTCATCGAGGGATACTACCTTGCCTGCCTCGATGAAACTGTTGGCATCTGCACCATTGAAGAAGAACAGTACATCCGGTTCGGAGCCGGTCTCAAAGTCTGTTGCCACTCTCATCTTGAAGGTTTCGTCCGCAGTTGCGGAAGTGTCTACGATTGTATTGCCGGTCTGTTCCTCCCAGGCTTTCACGGCGTCTTTGTAATTCTGTGCGTTGGTGTCCTCACCTGCAAAGGTGGTAGTGACTGTCAGTTCCACCGGGCCTGCAGGATGTGCTGTCTCGGCTGCCGGTGCCTGGTCGGTTGTACTCTCTGGAGCTTCTGTACTTTCTGTTGTCTGTGCCGGCGCGGGTGCATCAGATCCTGTGCTTCCTGCGCTGTTACCGCATGCGGTAACGGATAATACCATCATTCCCGCGAGCATTGCTGCTATGACTCTTTTTTTCATTATTTTCCTCCCTTGTTGATTTCTTTTGTTTGGTTACATCTATATCATACCTGCAAAAGAAACAAAGGGTAATTGTTGGGATTGTCTTTTTTTGCCTTTTATTGCTCGGTTGGCACTTCTGTTTTGAGCAAAATTGTGCTAATTGTATTTTCTTGTTCATTTCCTATTATAAATAATCCACAATCATCACCGTAAATCATCTTGAGTCTCTGGTCAACATTACGGATGCCGAGGCTGACTCTCTTTTCTCCGGATGGGATTATGTCCTTGGAGAGAAGCCTGTCTATCTTATTCTTATCTTCTTTCGTCAAATGTCCGTTATCCTCAATCTCTATACATAGATAGCCATCTTCCCTCTTATAAAGACGGATTTCCAGGCAGCCTTTTGTGGAAATGTTCATACCGTGTTCCACCGCATTTTCCACAATGGGCTGAATGATCAGTCGAGGGATCTGGATGGTCATGAGGCTTTCATCAATATGTTTTGTACACTGAAATTTCGTACCAAAGCGCTGGGCAATGATATACAGGTAGGCATCGGCATAGGCCATCTCTTCGGCAATGGAATGAAACTGCGCTTCTTTGCGGTTCATGGTGGCGCCAAGCATGGTGGAGAGGGCTTCGATCATGCCGCTCACTTTATAGTTGCCATTCAGCCTTGCTTCCCAGTTAATGATTTCCAGCGTGTTATTCAGGAAATGGGGATTGATCTGTGACTGTAGGGCCATGATCTTGGCATCCCGCAAGGCGATTTCTTCCAGATAGATTTTGTCAAACTGGTTTTTAAGCTGCAAGGACATGTGGTTGAAGGAATCTTTTACATGATAAAATTCCCGGTTGTCTTCTATATTTGCAATTTGGATACCCAGATTCCCTTCCCGGACGGCGTCCGCGCCCTGAATAAGGTCTTGCAGAGGTACCGTCACCTTTTTATGGAAAAAACGCATCATCTGTATGACAAGCGGTATCATGAAGATGAGCAGGAACAGAAAAAGGTACTGCATGGAGTTGGTCTCAGCGTGGATGACCCGATTGTCCAGGCTGACGGAAAGAACCAGTGTGCCGCCATAGGTATTTATTTGATGGTGAATATAGGAACTGGAGCCGGGATGGTGCTCATACAAGGTGTTTGCTTCGTTCAGTTTTGTCTGTATATTGTCAGGCAGGATCTTAGCGGCATTGTTGTCCGTGGCGTTTACCAGTTCCTTATTCCAATACAGACTGACCCCCGTATAACCCCATATACCAGGGAAACTCTGCATCAGGGATTCTTCATCCAGTTCCAGTGCAAGTACGCCATAGGGCACAAATTTCGGAGTGACCAGATTCCGGATCATATACAATCTTCCCTCCACGCACACCAGAGTTGTACCGGTATCGAGTGTACGGGCCGTTTCAAGGATTGGCTCCTGCGCCTTGGATTGAAAGAAAACAACATCCTGATAGCTTCCGTCATTGCTGTTATTTAAGGCGTAATAGCAGTTGTCTTTCTCCCTCAGTATGATAAGATGTGCAGTTTTGCAATTATCATTATAGGCGTACTGCTGGGTTAAGAACTCTTTGGTCTTTCTTTCAAAGGTGTCTGAATCATCATCAGTCAGATATGCGGTATATAATTTGTAGATCACGCCCATATAGGAAGTGTTTTTGGAGGCGGTCTCGCAGTCCTTTAACTGGATCTGCAGGATGTCCGCTGTTTTTTCCATGGAAGCCGTGATGGTATGTTCCACCTGATGATACAGGTTGCCGGTTATCATCAATATCATCATAAGAATCAGTATAAACAGCGGAAAAAACCACCCGAACAGCAGTCTTCTGACCATACTCCATCGCAGTGATTTCTTTTGTGTGTATTGTTCGTTTAGGATGTCCATATCTTTGTCCTTACCTTAAATTGGAAGCAGACGCAGGTGTAATGACCTGCGTCCGGAAAATGGTTGTGTGATTTGTCACTATTTTAAAGATAAGTACTCTTCAAAGAGTTCGCAGAATGCAGCGGCCTCATGGGGAGCCTTCATCTCACAGAAAATTCGTAAAAGTGGTTCTGTGCCAGAGAACCTTACGGAGATCCAACCGCCGTCCTTTAAGTATATCTTAAGCCCGTCCAGATAGGAGATTCGGTCAATCTCATAAGGAATCTGCGGCAGTTCCTTGTCCTCCAGGATCTGTTTGTGGATTTCCACCTTGCGCTGCGGGCTGAAGCGATAATCCCGCTCTTCCAATGCCATGCCGCCGTATTCTTTGCGGATAGTCTCCATGATCTGTGACAGCGGCATGCCGGTCACCGCGATCATTTCCACCAAGAGGGCGGAGGCGTAGATGCCGTCCTTGCCCTTGATATGGCCTCTGACTGCCATACCGCCGGAAGACTCACCGCCGATGATGGCGTCCGTGGCGAACATTTTGGCGGAGATGTGTTTGAATCCCACCGGAACCTCATAACAGGATTCGCCAAAACTTTCCGCTACCCGATCCAGGAGATGGGTGGTGCAGATATTCCTCACGGCTGCACCGTGCCAGCCTTTATATTTTACCAGATAATAATACAACAGGACAAGGATATCATTGGGGTGAAGGAAATTACCCTTATCATCGATGACACCGATTCGGTCTGCATCGCCGTCCGTTGCGATACCCAGGTCGCAGCGTCTGTCGATTACATAGTTTTGCAGGGCGCGAAGTGTCTGGGCCGTGGGCGCCGGCAGTTTGCCGCCAAACAGGGTATCGTGCCTTTCGTGGATGGTTTCCACCTCGCATCTGGCAGTCATCAGGATGGTCTTCAGGGAAGTCTCGCTGACACCGTACATGGGATCCAGGGCAACCCGCAGGCCGCGCTTCTTGATTTTGCCCATATCTATGGTATCAATGATGCTGTCCAGATATTCGTTCAGTGGATAAATCTCCTCGATCAGCCCCTGCTCAAGACCTTCCTGATAGGTCAGATCTTCCACCGGGATGTCCGTCACTTCATTGATATATCTCTCTATATCCGCTGTCTGCACTTCATCCGCATCCCTGCCGCCGTAGGTAAAGACCTTGATGCCGTTATAAATGGCGGGATTGTGGCTTGCTGTAATCATCATACCGTAGTGAAATTCGTGTTTCATCACATAAAACATGACCAGGGGTGTGGGCGCTGATTTGTTGATCAGGTAAGCCTTGATGCCTTCCTTAGCAAAGACCTGTGCTGCCCACTGCATTGCCTCTTTGGAGAGAAAGCGTCTGTCGTAGCCCAGGACAATGCCTTTGTCAGCCACATTTTCCTCTCTCATTTTATCACAAATGGCCCTGGATAGAATCTGGATATTTTCTCTTGTAAATCCGTCACCGATTACGGCTCTCCAGCCGCCTGTCCCAAATTGTATCATAATTTTCTCCGTTTCTGCGCTGCTTTGCTGCTCCGATCCATGCAGAGATTACAAGTTTGTGGCAAGCAGCACACAGACACAAATCTTGTAAAAAGTCTGTTGAGTTTGCAGGATTTCATTTCCATTAAAGAAAGACTTATCATTGTTTGACGGCGGAAACTGACTATATATTGCCCAGGATCACGTCAACCGTATGTTCACTGCCTGCCGGCATCACCGGAATCTTATTTGTCAGCTGTCCGTTTACGCGGATTTCCCGGATTCCTTTCATGATGCCTTCCGGATTGCTCACTCGGATGTTGTATCTGGCGCCCCGGAATATGCGTGTGGCACGAAACTCTTTCCAATCTGCCGGAATACAGGGATCGATCGTGAGGCTGTCGTAATCCGGTCGGATGCCCAGTATGTATCGGGTGGCTGCAAAGTATGCCCAGCCTCCGGAACCGGTCATAAAGGGATGTCTGGCTCTGCCAAAGGCGCTGTGGTCTTTGCCGGCGATGAATTGGCAGTAGGAATAGGGTTCTGCTTCCCTTGTCTCAATCCTGTCGTTTTGCAGGCAAGGACAGAGCGCATCATAGAATTTCATGGCCAGGTCGCCTCTTCCCCTGGTGCAGGCAGCCGCCCAGGCCCAGGGATTGGGGTGGGAGAACACTGCTCCGTTTTCTTTCAGACCCGGATATACTCTGGTGACAAAGCCGATGTCGTCATCGGGTACAGTATAGGAGGGCGTGTTTAAAAGCAGGCCGTAGGATGTATAGAGATATTCGTCAATGGCTTTCAGGGCCAGATCCGCTTTCTCCTCATCGGCGGCGCCGGAGAGCACTGCCCAGGCGTTGGACTCCAGGTGCACCTTCCCTTCCATATCTTTTTTGGTGCCTATTTTTCTGCCCTTGGCTGTAATACCCCGGATAAACCATTCGCCGTCCCAGAGTTCTCTGTTACAGACTTCTTTAACCCGGTCTGCAACCTGCGTATAGTAAGACACATCCTCCGGTCTGTCCAGATAGGAAGCCAGACTGATGAAATGCTGCAGCGCCCAGTAGTGCAGGAAGCTGACCATGGCGCTCTCACCGCCTCCCAGATTCAGACAGTCGTTCCAGTCTGCCCGCAGCCCCTTGCAGATGCCTGTCAGTCCCACCTGCCTGGTGGAAAAGTCCAGGATCCTTTTCAGATGCTCGTAGACGGTCTCGGTCTCTTTGCTGCCGGAGAGGAAGGTATCCGCATAGGGCAGCTGCTTGTCAGCAAAAGCGATATCGCCGGTCTCTTTGATGTATTCCACGACAGAACCCACCAGCCAGAGCGCGTCATCGGAGCAGGCGTCTTTCAGGCCGTGGATGATGCTGTCTTTGTCAGGTTCCGGAATGACGGTGGGTGATTTGAACGGTTTTACCCCGGTATTTTCCATAAACCATTCCGGCTGGAAGAGATGCAGACCATAACCGTCACTGGTCAGCCCACGCAGAAGCTGTTCAATGCGCTCCCTGCACTTGCCCGGATTGGAGTGGGGAACCGTCATGGCATCCTGGGCTGTATCCCGATAACCGAGTCCTACCCGGCCGCCCACTTCGATGAAGGAGGCAAAGCGGGAGAACATGACGTTGATTTCCGACTGGTACAGCGTCCAGGTATTGATCATGGTATTCATGGCAGTGCTTGGTGTCTGAATCTGCAGCTTGGAGAATTTATCTTCCCAGTATTGTCTTAAATCGGCATAGACCTGATCCACCGTCTCCGGGTTCTCGTATTTGGTGCGGATGCGTCTGCCTTCGGCGCGCCGGCCTTCCCCCAGCATAAAGATGATTCTTGCCTCTTCGCCCGGCTGCAGTGTCAGATCCTTTTGCAGGCTGCCGCAGTGATTGCCGCCCTTTTCATAAGAAGAAGAGCATTTGCCGGCAGAGACAGCCACAGGATTTGTTTCGGTATTGTAGGTGCCGATGAAGCGGTCACGCATACAGTCGAACCCGTCAGGCGCCAGATTCATGGTAAAATACTGATATCCTTCTTCCTCATAGAACAAATCTTCCTCGATGATGCCGTCTTCGTAAGAGGAACCGGCGCAGTAGAGACTCATCTGATAATTCTGGTTGTCGATCATAATGTGGTGGAAGGAAAATTCCAGGTAGGAGAATAGGCTTAACTGCCTGGGTGTATCGCCCGTATTTTTGACCTTCACATCCCAGAGCTGTACGGCTTCCCCTCTGGGGATGACCATGGTCTGGGAAGCGCTGATATCTTGATACTCACATTCGTACACGGTGTAGGACATTCCGTGGCGGCAGCTGTATCTGGCAGCGTCAAGCGGCTTGCCCACAGGCTGCCAGGAAACGGACCAGTAATCGTTTCTGTCGTTATCTCTAATGTAAACGTAAAAACCTGGTCTGTCCATAGGTACAGCGTTACCCCTGAAACGGCTGATCCGATGGTACTCCGGTGTCTTGTAGAACAGATAACCGCCGGCTGTATGATTGACGACTGCCGCCATATCCTCCACACCCAGATAGTTCGTCCATGAGCAGGGCAGGTCAACCCTGTCAATCACGTATTCCCTGTTTTGGTCATCAAAATGTCCATATTTCATAATACTCCCCCGTTCCGAAGCGTTTGCCCGCTTCTGATATGTTTAAAACTCCCTCTGACTATATTATAAAGAAAAGGAAGGCATCTGGGAATGGATGAGGATGTGATAATTTGCCGATTTTTGTTAAGCCGTCTGTAAAATAGAAGTCCATATACGAAGTAAATTTACTTTTTTTATATGTATATAATTTCCTGCTTTACAAATAATAGTAAAAACGTAGAGATAAAAGAAAATGCAAAACTACACTACGATTATGATTGGCAGATGGAGGTTATATAATATGAAAGCAACTGGTATAGTCAGACGAATAGATGATCTGGGACGAATCGTGATTCCAAAGGAGATTCGCAGGACACTCCGCATCAGGGAATCAGATCCGCTGGAAATTTTTACCGACAGGGAAGGGGAAATCATTCTTAAGAAATATTCTCCCATAGGCGAGATGGGCACTTTCGCAAAACAGTATGCGGAGAGTATGGCACAGGTTTCGGGACATATTGCGATGATTTCTGACAGGGATCAGTTCATCGCGGTATCCGGCGGCATGAAGAATCTGCTGGGCAAATCCATCAGCAGGGAACTGGAGGAAAAGATCAATCACCGGGAAAGCCTGGTGGCGGCAAAGGGCGACCGGAATTTTATTCAGGTCAGCACCGATGCGGATGAGTTTCAACATGAGGCGATCAGTCCCATTATTTGCGAAGGAGACGTGATCGGGTCGGTGATTCTGCTGGAGACGGATCACAAGTCCAAGATGGGAGAGGTGGAGCAGAAGCTGATTCAATCAGCGGCAGGATTTCTGGGAAGACAGATGGAACAGTGAGGGAAAGACGAATATGCGGAGAACCGGATGAGTTTGGGAGGTTCTCCGCATTTTATTCATGTATTGAAACTCCTTTTTATCAGAATTTCTACTGCGGCCCTTGCGATAAAGTTCTAAAAGAAAATGTCTGGCAGTGCTTTTTTCTCCTTTAGCAAAAAGGAAGGGATATTAATTGCACCTTTAAACTCTTTTCTATTTCCGTAAAAGGGTGTATGATTAAAAAAACAAATTCCTTATAGAAACCATAATTGAAAACACCATACCCGGTGATGGAGGGAGAGACCATGGACAGACAGAATCTGACACTGCTTACCGACCTGTATGAACTTACGATGATGCAGGGATATTTTAAGAATAAGGATCAGAATGAGACCGTCATTTTTGACGCCTTTTACCGCAACAATCCCTGTGATGGCGGATTTGCCATTGCGGCGGGCTTAGAGCAGCTGATTCAGTATATTAAGGAACTGCATTTTGACAAAGAAGATATTGCCTATCTGGCGAGTCTTGGTATTTTTGACCGGGACTTTCTGGAGTATCTGGAGAGCTTCCGGTTTACGGGGGATATTTATGCAATTCCGGAAGGAACGGTGGTATTTCCCAGAGAGCCGTTGGTGAAGGTGATCGCGCCGATCATGCAGGCACAGTTGGTGGAGACGGCCATTTTAAATATCGTCAATCATCAGAGCCTGATCGCTACGAAGGCGGCCAGGGTCTGTTATGCGGCGCAGGGTGACGGAATCATGGAGTTTGGTCTGCGCCGGGCCCAGGGGCCGGATGCAGGGACATACGGCGCACGGGCGGCGGTGATCGGCGGATGCGTGGGAACTTCGAACGTACTCTGTGGTCAGCTCTTTGATGTGCCGGTGAAGGGAACCCATGCTCACAGCTGGATTATGAGTTTCCCGGATGAGTATACGGCCTTTAAGACGTATGCGGACATGTATCCTTCGGCCTGTATTCTGTTGGTGGATACGTATGATACTTTAAAATCCGGTGTGCCTAATGCGATTCGTGTTTTCAAAGAGATGAGAGAGGCTGGTGTGCCGCTTACCTTTTATGGAATCCGGCTGGACAGCGGTGATCTGGCTTATCTGTCCAAAAAGGCGAGGAAGATGTTGGATGAGGCTGGCTTCCCGGATGCAGTGATCTCTGCATCGAACGATCTGGACGAGTTCCTGATCCAGAGTCTGAAGGACCAGGGCGCCAAGATTACATCCTGGGGTGTGGGTACGCATCTGATCACGTCCAAGGACTGCCCGTCATTCGGCGGTGTGTACAAGCTGGCGGCAATCATGGGCAAGGACGGCAAGTTTATTCCGAAGATTAAGCTTTCAGAAAATTCGGAGAAAGTGACGAATCCCGGTAATAAGACGGTGTATCGTGTGTATGATAAGGAGAGCGGGAAGATTAAGGCGGATCTGATCTGTCTGGTGGATGAGGTGTTTGACGAAAATGAGTCCCTTCTCCTGTTTGATCCCATGGAACCTTGGAAGAAGACCAAGCTGGCGCCGGGCAGCTATCAGATGAGGGATTTGATGGTACAGGTGTTCAAGGGCGGAGAGTGCTGTTATACTTCCCCGAAAGTTATGGATATCCGGGAATACTGTAAGCAGGAGCAGGAGACGCTCTGGGATGAGACGAGGCGTCTGGTGAATCCGCATAAGGTGTATGTGGATTTGTCCAGCCGGCTTTATGATATCAAGATACAGCTTCTTGACCAGATGAGTCAATCATAAAGAAACCAGATTTGGAATTTACTTTAGGAGGTTCACTTTGTGAACATGGATGTAACTGTAAATATAACCAGGGGTATGGTGAATGAGCAGGGATAGATTTAGAACCACATTAGTACTGCCTGTAATGTTGGTCTGTTGCCTGTTGCTGTCCGGTACCGCGCAGGCAGCGCCGACAGAGCCGGAAGACGGGGCTGTGCTTGCAGAATATGAGGCATATTATGACCGCCTGATGTCAATAGAAGACCGGAGCGGGATAGCTGACGGCGGTTTTCGGGTGGTAGAAGACCAGATTTTTGCTTTGGATCCGGATGATGAGAACAGTGCTTTGATGGTGCCGGCTTTTGATGAACAGTATAATCGGCTGGCGGTGTTCGTGGTGGATGTGGATGGACAGATTCTCTATCGGACGGAGCAGCTGGAAACCAATTACTGTGTCAAGGGGCGTATGAGGCAGCCAATACAGTCCATTGCGGCAGTTTCTTTTCAGGATTTAAACCGGGACGGCAGAATGGATATTATCCTTATTACTTCCTGTGTCAATGAGAGCGGGATGTATGCGGGCAAGACCTACAAGGTAGGGGATGTGCTTTTTCAGAACAGGGCAGGGGACGGTTTTTACAGAGATTATCGGATTTCGGATAAACTCAATCGCTTTGGCATGAACAAAAGCGCGGAGACCATCATAGCCTTTGTCAGGGATGGAAATTCCACGGAATTTCTGTACACGGCATCTACGCTGCGGGAATTGCAGAGAAATAACTTCCGCATCATTCCGGAACAGTGTTATTTCAGGACTTTTGGCAAGCTGGGTAAATTACAGGTAACGCCGGGAACATACCGGATTGCGGACTATGACGTCTTTATGATCTATCTGGTGAACGAGCAGGGAGATATTGTATCCATCTTGCAGCCTATGGGGGAGTATGACAATCTCTATGCGCTCAAGGGAGTTACCTGTCGGGATATTGATGGAGACGGCCTGAAAGATATTGTGATTCTGGCCAGGTACAGCTATGAGGGCGAGGGCGGGGAGCTGCTCGTTGAGAGTGATTACCGGATTTATTATCAGCGTACCGGCGGATTTATGCCTGATACGGAGATTAGGGATACCTATCGCTGCAGTGATGAGGACACGATGGAGATACTGGTAGAGAAAGCACGGGCTTATTGGGGGTGGCAGTCCACAAATGATTAAGATTCTGATTGTAGATGATGAAAAACCGATTTGTGATTTGATAGATTTGAATCTCTCTTCCGCAGGATATTATTGTACGGCGGTACAGGACGGTCTGCAGGCGATTGATCTGATCGAGAAAGAAGAGTTTGATTTGGTGCTTCTGGATATCATGCTGCCGGGAGCGGACGGCTATGATGTGATGGAGTACATACGGCCGCTGGGGATTCCGGTGATTTTTATCACCGCCAAGCATGAAGTCAAGCAGCGGGTTAAGGGCTTAAAATTGGGCGCTGACGATTATCTGGTAAAGCCCTTTGATGTGGTGGAACTGGTGGCCAGGGTTGAGGCGGTGCTGCGGCGCTATAACAAGGCGGAACAGCGTCTTGTGGCCGGCGATGTGACGGTGGATGTGGACGCGCGCAGGGTGACCAGGGCAGGGCGGCCTGTGGAACTGACCAATAAGGAATTTGGCCTTTTGTTATTATTCATGAAAAACAAGAATGTTGCCTTGTTTCGGGAGACCTTATATGAAAAGGTGTGGGAAGGGGAGTATTTTGCAGACAGCCGTACGCTGGATCTGCATGTACAGCGCCTGCGGAAAAAACTTGGATGGGAGCATAATCTGGTGGCGGTGTATAAGGTGGGCTACCGTTTAGAGGTGCAGGAATGAAATTTTCAATCAAATTGGTGCTGTCTACGATGATCGTGCTGGCATTGGCACTGGGATTCAGCGGCTTCTATTTTGTAAACTATGTGTTTGAGACTTCTCTGGAAAGAGATGTGGGACAGGCGCTTGATGAGAGCAGTATTCTCGGTTTTGCCTTTGAGACAGCGGCTTTGAATGTGCCGCTCAAGTACAGCGTCCTGCCTGACAGCGTGGTGGAGGAGATCGCTTCCAGGCTGGAAATGGGCGGCCAGAGCGGCGGCCGTCTGCTGCGGATTGCGGATGAAGAGAAGAACATATTGTATACCAGCGATGGGTTTACCGCTGATGAGGGTTTGCTTCCGCAGACGGATCAGCACACCAAGTCTTATCGGGTGATTTATGCGCAGGATGACTATTACGTGCATACCTGTGTATCCATCAATGCGCTGGACCGTATCCTGTATCTGGAGACCATGAAGAGCGTGACGGAGGTTTTCACGGAGCGGGCGCTGGGATTTTCTCTGTATCGCAAGGTGACAATAGTCATGCTGTTGACTGGTATGGTCATTATGCTTTTCATTGCCTCTTTGCTGACGAAGCCAATTCGACTGCTGACTAAAGCGACCAAGCGGATGGCGGCGGGAGATTATACATACCGGGCCAGACAGATCAGCCGGGATGAACTGGGGCAGCTTACCAGAGATTTCAACAGGATGGCCAATGCGCTGGAGGAAAATATCTGCATGCTTGAGGAGGAGATTGAGGCCAGGGAGGAGTTCATGGGCGCCTTTGCCCACGAACTGAAAACGCCTTTGACGGCTATTATCGGTTATGCGGATATGCTGCGATCCCACAAGATGGACGAGGAAAAGAGTATCATGTCGGCCAACTATATCTATACGGAGGGCAAACGCTTAGAAGCTATGTCTTTCCGTCTGCTGGACATCATCGTGGCCAAACAGGAGGAAGCGGATCTGCAGGAAACATCGGTGGGAGAGTTGTTTGAGTACCTGCGGGAGATGTTTGCGGAGAAGCGGGAGATGGATATCCGTTTCCGGCATGAGGAGGCAGCGGTATGGGTGGAAGCGAATCTGATCAAGACGGTGCTGGTCAATCTGATTGATAATGCCTGTAAGGCTTCGGAGCGTAGCGGCGCTGAATCGGAGGCGGGCAGTAGGACTGTAGCGGATGGTGAGGCTTCTGATATGACCGGCGTGATCGAGGTGACTGGCCAGGCAGTTGATGAAGGCTATCGGATTGCTGTAAGAGACTACGGGATCGGGATACCGGAGGCGGAACAGCATAAGATTGTCAAGGCCTTCTATATGGTGGACAAGTCCAGAGCCAGAAGCAAGAACGGAGCAGGACTCGGCCTTGCCCTGTGTGCGGAGATTTTAAAGATACATCACAGCGAATTACAGATTGAGAGCAAAGAAGGGGAGGGTTCTTGTTTCAGCTTTATCCTTCCTGTGGAGAACAGAGGAACCTATGAAGAGTAAGATATACTATCTGGCCTTTCCATTACTGGCGGCTTTTGCGATGTACATTTCCATATGGGGGCCTGAAGCGCTGGCGCAGTATAAGGATCAGGGTATCCTGGACAAACCCCATACGGAAAATGTGGAAACCGCCGGGGAAGGCTACCGTTACCAGATGAACAGTAATGAGAAACTTTACCTGCTTTCCTGCTGTCTGAGCAGTCAGACGCTTCCGGAGAGTGAGATAAGCGCTATGGCGCATGAGGCGGATACGGGAGTGGAGTATCAGGAACTGGAAGGTTCTTATGCTTTCGTGGTGAACCGCAGAGGGCCATCAGGTAAGGAGATCACAGATGAGCAGATTTATGCCACCTGTAATGAAGGGCTGGATCTGCTGAAGGAAAAGGGAATCCTGCCAGAGCAGGTGAGGCAGGTGGACGTGTCTTCTTATGATGTCACGCTCTACTCGGCAATCGATGTACTGGAACCGCGCAATAATATAGCGGTCTGGAAGATGAGCCTTTCCAATTCTCAAAAAAATGCGGATAAGGCGAATCGCCTGATGGATGCCTATATTGATGCGGATGATGGAAAGATTTATGAATTTTATGTGAGAACGCCTCTTTTGTGGGAAGAGATTGATGCAGACGCCCTGGTGACAGCCTGGGCGGAATATATGGGCTTGAGTGAACCTGCGCCTTATGAATCGGATAATCCCCTCTTAGAGACCACTCCCTATTTCCGCAAATATGTGTTTACGGGCATGGGGAATGGCCAGACAGTGGTGACACTGGGGTTCTATGAGGGAATCAATGAGTTGTTTTTAAAGGTTTCCCGGTAATTTATCGATTAAACTGCGGCAGATATTCCTTATTTTCTGCTACAATATCATCCAGGATGCTGCGTGCCACAGTCGCGGAGTTGACCAGAGGATGAATGGTCAGCGCCTGCAGGGCGGCATCGTAATTGCCGGTGACCGCAGCTTCGATGGTGAGCTGCTCGTAAGCTTTTACAGTCTGCAAAAGGCCCCGGATCTTGAGCGGCGTATGACCGATATGCAAAGGATGAGCTCCGTTGGCATCGATAACGCAGTTGCGCTCGATTACGGCATGGTATGGCAGGTCTGCATTAGCGCCGCGGTTTAGGACATTCACGGTCTGGATGTCCTTTTTGTTATTATAAATGGAATCAATCAGGGAGCAGGCTGCGTCAGAATAGCGGGCGCCGCCCCTGGAGGCAAGCTGGGCAGGCTTTGTGTCCAGTTCGGGATTCCGGTATAGGTCAAACAGTTCCTTTTCAACTTTCTTGATCACTTCGCCCCGGCAGCCGTCCCCTTCTGCGGCGGCGATACATTCCGCCAGCATTTCCGGCTGCATATAATAATATTTCATGTAACTCACCGGCACCATCCCCAGGGATTTTAAAAAGACGGGATCATAGTGGATTTCCGGAATATTAGCCATAATCTCTTTGGCGGAGTCGGAGCAGATCTTGTCGATGGCTTCCGCAGTCACATCGCGGCCGCGCACCAGGACTTTCTGCGCCCAGATCAGATGATTGATGCCCACAAAATCACAGAATACATCGTCCACAGGGCAGTCGAACTTTTCCGCCATATCATTGATCATATTGATGGGACAGTTACACAGTCCGATTGCTTTGATGGAAGTGTGATTTAACACGGCCTCCGTCAGGATGCCAGAAGGGTTGGCGAAATTGATCAGCCAGGCATCCGGGCATAGTTCTTCCATATCATGGCAGATGTCCAAGATAACGGGAATGGAGCGCAGAGCCTTGGCAAAACCGCCGGCGCCGGTGGTCTCCTGTCCGATTTTCTGATAGCGCAGCGGAATCCGTTCATCGCGGATGCGGGCATCCAAAAGCCCTACCCGAAACTGCGTGGTCACAAAGTCGGCATCCTTTAGTGCTTCCCGTCTGTCGGTTGTTGCGTGAATCTGTAGGTCAGAACCGCTTTTGGCGGCCATTCTCTGGGCGAGGGCGGCAACAATCTGTAACTTTTCCGATCCGGCGTCAATATCCACCAGATAGATGTCCTTCACGGGAAGGCTCGCAAGACGTTTGATGAAGCCTTCGATCAGTTCCGGTGTGTAGCTGGAACCTCCGCCTATGGTTGCGATTTTTAATCCTCTTTTAGTCATGATATGTCCTCCTTTTGTTATCTGTTATATTGAATTAACGGCAGGTATCCCGTAAGATCAGTTCCGCCTCAAAAGTTCGGGTTTGTACTTCTCTGCCGGGATTTGCGATTGCATCGAGCAGCAGTTCCACACCGGCTTTACCCATCTCATAGAGGGGCTGGCGCATGGTAGAAAGGCCCGGAAAAACCATATCTCTGGATTCGGGAGTATCATCGTCAAAGCCGATGACGGCCAAGTCCCCCGGAATGGATAATCCGGCTTCCATGGCGGCGCGCAGTACGCCATAGGCAGGTTTGTCGGCTCCAACGAAGCAGGCGTCCGGTTTCTTGCCCTCTGCCAGCAGACGCCGCATCTGCTGACAGGCAGTCTGTTCAAAGCAGTCCGCATAGACGATGGAGTCAGGCCCCAGGGGAATCCGATAGTCGTGCATGGCCTGTACAAAACCGTTCAGGCGTTCCAGCGACACATCGTAATTCATATCATTGGTAATATGAATGATATTGCGATGTCCCTGCTTGATCAGATGTTCGGTTGCGGCATAAGCGCCGTGAAAATTATCAAGCAGGATTTGATTGATCTTACAGCCGTCCAGACTGCCTTCGATCAAGACACAGTTGACGGATTTGTCGGCAATGCTGCGGAAGAGTTCTTCGTCCTCCCGATTGCTGCCGTAGGCGATAATGCCGTCTGTACGTCCCTGGGCAAAATAGTCTACATATTTAATCCTTGTGGCAATGTCCTTCCGGCCGCTGCAAAATAACATATTGTAATCGTGTTCTTCCCCGGCATCCTGCAGACCGGAGATTAAGTCGAAGAAAAAATCATTGCAAAGATCGTCCATGACAACCCCTATGGTCATGGTCTTTTGCAGTACCAGTGCCCGTGCCAGACCGTTTGGCACATAGTTGTGTTTTCTCATGACATCCAGGATCTTCTGCCGGTTATCGGGACTGACACCGGATTTATTGTTAAGGACTCTGGAGACCAGGGTTCTGGAAACGTTCGCTTCTTTTGCTATCTCGGATATAGTCGCCATGGCTACCTCCCTGTGTTGGGTTAATTGTGTTGTGTGAGGATAATTCCGGTAGTAAATTAAATTTCTGGATTATGTTTCCGGAAATAGTATGTCTGGAACTTTTTGAGTTTTACCAATGTTTCAAAGTTTACACATAAAGTGTAACATAATGTGTCAAAAAGTCAATACGAAATATAAAAATTATAAAGTTGCGTGATTATTAATAAAAATCAATTGACAAAAAATATAGAAGTAGGATAATATAATGAAAAATGTGAATCGATAAACAAATGAAAAACAGGAGGAAAATATGAGATATATTTTAGGGATCGATCAGGGGGGAACCAAGACGGCAGCAGCCATCATGCGTGAGGATGGAATGATTATCGGCACGGCGGTGACCAAAGGCGCTTATTATCCGAAACATGGAATGCCGCTGGCTTTGGATCGTATGGAAGAGGCGGCGGAGTTGGCGCTGAAGCATGCGGGTATTCATTGGGAAGACCTCTCTCTTGCTGTGGCGGGCGTTACCGGTATCGACTGGCCGGGAGAAGATAAGCTTATGGAGGATGCCCTGCGTCAGAGAATGTGTTTGGAACGGGTGACAGCCTGTAACGATATGATCAATGCCCTGTATACGGTAGGGGGGATTTCCCATGGGATGGTCTTATGTGCAGGAACAGGGATGAACGGTGCGATTATTGATGAAACCGGGCGGCAGTTTGTCTACGGAGATTATATGGAAGATGCCATGCAGGGCGGCAGCGCCCTGGCGCAGAGGGCCATCCGCAAGGTCTTTGATGCCCAGATGGGATTGTGCGAAAGTACGGCATTGACAGATTTATTTCTGCAACATGCGGGGGTGGACACGGTGGATCAGCTGCTTCATGCGTATATGACAAAAGAAGGATTTTCGGAAGAGATACGATTCCTGATGCCTGAGATTATCCGGATTGCAGGGAAACATGACCGGGAGACCTGCCTTATGCTGGAGGAATTTGCGGCGCGGACGGTGGACTTTATCTTTGCCGGATTCCGTAAGATGAATATTTCTCCGAGCCAGGAAAAGATTGTACTGGCAGGAAGTGTGCTGAAAGGGGCGGATAATTATCTTACCAGGCGGATTTTGGAAAAGATAAAAGAGCGGGAACCGGAGGCGTCTGTGGTGATGGCGGAATATGAGCCGGTGGTAGGCGCCTGCGTCATGGGACTTCGGGCGCTGCAGATTCACGGTGGAGTGACAGAGCAGAATATTGATGCCAGCGCACGGGAACAGGGACTGTGCCTGACCTAAAAATAAATCCCGCAGTAAATGATGCAACTTTGATGCAAAAAAGATGGTACTTTGATGCAACTTAGATGAAATTCTGATGCAGCCTGTCGGTATGCTTGATGTATGGAAAGCATACAAAAGAGTTTTGAGAGGAGCATCAGGATATGTACGGAGGATCATCGTTTACTTGGGAATATGTCTGCGGTTATGAGACGAGGGAGCAGAGGAAGAGGCGCCTGTTCAGGAGGGCATATGCGCTGACAGCCGTGTTGTGTGCGGTCTGCCTGACGGCTGTGGTATCGATGAGGTTTATAGAGGCAGGCGGCCATCGTGTGCTGACAGGAAAATTGGGAATCGCAGCGATGACAGGTACAGAAAGTCTGCTGATGGACGGTGCGGGGACGGCGGAGACAGAAAGCTTATTGGTGAATGGTGAGGGAATAGCAAGTGAAGCGCCGTTTAATGTCATGATAGAACAGTCCACCATGGCAGCGCAGATAGCAGTTTCCTGTGTGGACGATATGGCTCAGACGATGGCAGGGATGGAACACATTCCCACAGTTTATCTGGATCCGGGGCATGGCGGGACGGATGAAGGATGCGCCAGAAACGGCGTCCGGGAGAAAGATTTGAATCTGGCCATTGCACTGCTTGTAAGGGACGAGTTGAAAGCGCAGGGATATCAGGTGATTATGTCCAGGGAGACAGACACCTATGTGGCGAAGGAAGACCGGGTAAATGAGGCCAATCAGGCCGGGGCGGATATTTATATCAGCATCCATCAGAATGCCACGGACGAGGGCGCCGGCGTGAGCGGGATGGAAGTATGGTACGAGGAGGACGATTCCAGGCGTGACAGCAAGAGACTGGCACAGTTGATCCAGCAGCAGACTATAAGGAGTACAGGAGCTATGGAACGGGAATTGCGCGGTGATGCTGATTTCCATGTGACGGGAAGCACATCCATGCCCGCCTGCCTGATTGAGACGGGATTCCTCTCCAATGCAGCGGAACGCATGAAACTTGGTCTTGCAGAATACCAGCAGCAGATTGCGGACGGTATCGTGCAGGGCGTTGTCTATTATTTTCATCCAAAGACCATGTATCTGACCTTTGATGACGGCCCTTCCGAGGAGAATACCCAGAAGGTGCTTGACATATTGCGGGACAGGAATATCAAGGCCACATTCTTTCTGGTGGGAGAGAGTGTGAGAAACTATCCGGAAATGGCGCGCAAGATCGTGGCGGAGGGACACACCATTGGTATCCACTGCGATAATCATGACTATGATACCCTGTACGCGAGTGTGGACAGTTATGTGGCGGATTTTGAAAAGGCCAGGCAGACCGTGTATGAGGTGACGGGGGTGGAGACGAATCTCTTCCGTTTTCCGGGCGGCAGTATCAATGCCTATAACCAGAAGACAGGACAGGCTATCATTCAGGAGATGACAGCCCGGGGATACATATATTATGACTGGAACGCGAGTCTGGAAGATGCGGTCCAAAATCCCAATCCCAAGAAGCTGATCGCCAATGGGGTATCTACCACATTTGGTCGTAAGAAGGTCATCCTGCTTGCCCATGATGTAGTCGGCAGTACGGGACTTTGTCTGGAAGAACTCCTGGACAGCCTGCCGGAGTATGAAATGAAACCTCTCAGTGAGGATGTGGAGCCCATCTGTTTTTAAATAATCTTTTTGCATTATTTCATCCGGTGCCTCCACAGTTCCAAAAGAATCAATCCGCAGAAGCACAAAAGGGCGCCGAACAAAAGAGACCACATCAGATTTCTTTCTGCCAATGATCCGAAGATGAGATTGGTTCCAATGCCTGCACTATCGATAATGACCGCATTAATACTCAGGGCGGAGGCGCGGTTTGGCGTGGAAATCTGTTCATTCTGTATCTGTGTCTGCAATGGGGAGAACAGGCTGAATGCGGCTCGGAGGATGAGGATACCCAAGACTGCGCCGGGGATACTGTCAGTCAGCGCAAGAAGCACACATGCGGCGGAGGCGGACAGGAAGCAGATTCTTATCAGTGCGGTTTTTCCTGTTTTGCGTGTGATTGCGGAAGAAAAGACACCGCACATGCCTACGATTGTGACGATTATATAGAGATATCCGATAACCATATTTGAAATTCCGACTTTGATATATACGAGCTGATTCAGAAACACGGTCACTGTCTGATGTGTCTCATTTAGAAAAGCGATTCCGAGCAATAATAAAATTAAGTATTTGTCGGAAAGTGTCTGACACAGACAGGTATAGAAGTGTTTGGCGTTGGTTCGTTCTGACGCATCTTCTATCACTTCTGTAATAAACAGCGACAATACGGCAGCAATGCCATAACTTATGACTGTCATGAAGCCGGCCAGCCGGAAATGATCACCGATTAATGCAGAATAAATAAAAGCAGCAGCCAGAAGTCCGGCGGTGCTCAAACCGTTATAAATGCCAAATACTTTCTGACTGTCGCCTTTACGGGAAGACAGATATAAAATACTTGTATCCACACCGGACAGCCCGGCGATCACCACGCTGAGCAGGATACGTTCCAACAGAAACAGAACAAAATTGTCTGCCCTCCAGAATATGATCTTGGAGATAAAATACAGCAGACAGCACATCATCATTGTTCTCTTATATCCGATCCTGTCTGCTATGATGCCCCGCGGAAGTTCCAGCAAAAGACAAAGTGCGAGTGAAATGCTTTCTATCAGTGTGATCTCAAAAACAGTGACGCCCTGCATCTGCCGGTACAATGTTGCGATCGGCCCATAAAACACCATTCCCTGCAGGCAGGAGATGGCATACATCAAATATATATTTTTCTTTAACATCTCAAACCTTCCTTTCCAAATTCAGAAACCACAAAAAGCCATGCTGCTAACATGGACTGTTCTTATCTGCCTTTTGTAATTTCTGTATCAGGTTGGAAAGTTTGTCATGGATATTCTCACCGTTCTCATTATAATATGATATTTTATTCTATAGCAAAGTGCAGCAAAAGGCAAGATTGCCAGTTGCTTCGATAAAAATGTAAGAAAATTCCCATAAAATCCCGGATTTATCTGAAAAGTCCTTGTTATAGAATTGGTATTGTGTTAAGGTTATATTGGTATAAAACGAACACATAAGTTTTTGGAGGGCAAAAGCAGAAGGATGTTTCAGACAGGGGGAATAGGGGATATGTTGAAGAATTGTAAAATGGGAGTTGTAATCGCGTCAATTGTGGCTATTATATCGGCGTTGTCGATGGGAGTGGTATTTTATATTTCCAATAGTAATATTACATCGTTACTTATCAACGATGTGGAAAATAATATGCAGACATCCCTGGATGCCAAAACAAAGTTGATTGATGAGTATATTTTGAATGCGGAGGGGCAGCTTATATCCTTTTCAAAAGGACCGGATATCATAGATTTTTTAAGAAATACTGATGATGCGGCGAAACGGGAAACATTGCAGACATATAATTCGGAGTACTTTGCGGCGCTGGAAGGCTGGGAGGGACTGTATGTGTGCAGCTGGGAGACCGAGACGCTGACTCACTCCAATACATCTGCGGTAGGAATGGTGCTGCGCGAGGGCGATTCGCTCAAGCAGCTGCATGATAATCTCACGGCGGCAAAGGGCGGGATATTTAATACAGGTATCCTGAAATCACCGGCATCGGGACAGCTCATCATATCCATGTATGTCCCGATCTATGATGGAGATACACCGCTTGGATTTGTCGGAGGCGCAATCCAGACGGACGGCCTTGTACAACAGATGGATGCCGTTTCCACACATGGTATTGAGAATACAACCTACTCGCTTATCAATGTGAGGACAAAACAATATATATTTGATGATAATACAGACCTGATTCTGACAGAGATTCAGGACGCAGTCCTGCTTGATGTCATTTCCATGATTGCTGGCGGGAAGGAAACGGGTCAGATCACTTATAATGGCGGAGACGGCGTGGAATATTTTTCGGTCTTTAAATCGATTCCGGAGAGGGCATGGGCGCTCGTGATCAGGAATGATAAGGACGAGCTGTATCAACCGGTATACAGGAGCCGCTATGTTTTGGGGATTGTCTGCGCGCTGGCCTTTCTTTTGATTACAGCCATGTCATGGGCGATGATAACCGTCAATTTGCAGCCGCTCAAAAAGGTGATCGGTAAGATTGAAAAGGTTGGATCCCTCGACCTGAGCGAGGATAATATGATAAAAGGTTATATCGGGCGCAAGAGTGAAGTCGGCAAGCTGGCTACTGCGGTGGATTCTCTTACAGATACCTTCCGCAAGATGCTGGATACATTGAATCAGTGTTCGGGATCCTTAGTTGGAAGTTCGGAGACGATGCGGACGGCATCGAAGGATTTAATGGAGAGCGCAGAGGATAATTTAGCGACCACGGAGGAATTGTCGTCCAGCATCCTTAACACCAACTCTTCAATCGAGGTAGTTACGGGGGAAGTTGAGAAAATTCATGATATCGTGGGAGATATTACGGACCGTATCCAGGATGGAAGTGAAAAGAGTGAGGCGTTAATCCGGACGGCTAACTCGATGAGTGAAACGGTTGCCGATACTTTGGAGAACAATACGAAAAAGGTTGAGGAAACAAAGAAGGATATTGATGAGGCGATGAAAAATCTTCAGTCCCTCATGAAGATTAATGAGATGGCGACCAAAATCCTGGATATTACGAGTCAGACGAATCTGCTTTCATTGAATGCCTCTATAGAGGCGGCAAGGGCAGGCGAGGCAGGAAAGGGATTTGCAGTCGTTGCCGGAGAGATTGGCAGCCTGGCGGAAAATTCATCTGAGACGGCTAACCAGATTCAGGCAATCTGTAAGGATGCGAACAAGAGTATTGAAAGCGTTCAGGAGTGTTTTGAAGACATCATAGCGTTTATGGAAACAGATGTATCCGGCAAATTCCAGGAATTTGCGGCTATGGCCACTCAGTATGGAACTGTGGTCAACGATATCCGGGAAGTCATTCATAATATCCATGACAAGACGGGCGTATTTTCGGAAAGCGCCACGAATATCCGGAATCAGATCAATACGGTAAAGATGGCATCTGATGATAATGAGCAGGGTATTAGTGAGATCGTTACCAAAAATGACATGACGATAAAGATTGCTGATTCCATTATTCAGATTGCAGATCAGAATCAGTCGAATGTGGAAGAGATTAAGGATATCGTGGATATGTTTAAATAAAATTATATCAGGACATTGAATGTACTCCTTTAAGATGTTAGAATGTAGGGAACGCTAACATTGTGAAGGAGTGCATTTTTATGCTTAAAATCATTACGGATTCGGCTTCGGATCTGCCTCGGGAATATATCGAAGAACATCAACTGCATGTGATTCCTACGCCAGTGGTGATCGATGATGTGGATTATTTCGATGGGGCTACGATTCAGACGAAAGAATTTTATGAGATACTGGATGATATTAAGAGAGATGTTAAGACGTATCACATTAATCCGGCGATGTTTACAGATGCGTTCCTGCCCTATGCCCAAGCGGGAGATACCATTATATATCTGTGCTTTTCCACCGGTATTGCCGGCACCTATAATGCCGCTAATGTGGCAAAGGCTAATGTGCTGGAAGATTACCCGGATTTTGACCTGACGATCATTGATTCCAAGTGTGCGTCCATCGGGTTTGGTCTGGTGGTGTCTAAACTGATTACGATGTTGGAAAAGGGCGCTTCCAAAGAAGAGATTATTGAGGCGGCAGATTATTTTATTTCCCATGTCCGGCATGTGTTCACAGTGCATACACTGGCTTATCTGATCAAGGGAGGCAGGCTGACTAAGTTTAAGGGGACGTTAGCGGAGACACTGGATATGAAGCCGGTTCTGATCGTGGATGAAAACGGGGCGCTGTCTGTGATTAAGACAGTGCGGGGGCGGAAGAAGTCCCTGCGGTTCCTGTTGGAGTATGCGAAGGAGAACGGCTATCGTCTGGAAGAACAGAACGTTGCCCTCTGCCATGGGGAAGATGAGGAAGGGCGGGATTATATGCTTTCGCTGATCGAGGCAGAGATTCATCCCAAAGCCGTTATGGTGGGAACCGTAGGCTGTGCCATTGGCGCTCACACCGGGCGGGGGATTGTAGGTTTCTGCTTCTTTGATGCGGATGAGGGAGAGTTTGGGAAATATTTTAAAAACTGACAAACAGAAGAATAGAAGTTGATTCCGAAGTTAATTCGGAAGTTAATTCCGAAGGAATTTACTTCAGGGAATTTATTTCTTGACAATTCTGATTTACGGGAATTATAATGTCATCATCAAAGACGTTGAAGAAGACAGTAGCTGATCTTTCAAAGTCACAGCGAGCCGGTGAGGGTGCAAGACCGGTATGAGTAGAAGATCAGGGAAAATCACTTCCGAGTCGCGGGCTGAACCTGCTGCATGGATGAAGATGCAGAGCAGTAAGTGCCGCCGGATATCCTCCGTTATGGGATGACGTATAGAGCGCTTTATATTCGAAAGGCGGTCGGTACGGGAGTAACAGGTGGTATAACGAGAATTGGCCTCGTCCTTTTACTGGGACGGGGCTTTTTGCGCGAATAAGCAGAGTCAGAAGGCAGCCGCTACAGGTGCCATGCTTGCATGAGCGCCTGTAACGGAGGACTTATGACGAGCAACGAGAATTAGAAAGATGAAATCTTTCGAGTCTGCTTATTTGTCCCAACCCAATTTAGAGAAAGGAAGAAAAGTATGTACCAGAAAGTTGACGCGAACTTAAATTTTGTGGACAGAGAGAAAGAAGTGTGCCAGTTCTGGAAAGACAATGATATTTTCAGAAAGAGCATGGAGGCAAGAAAAGAAGGACCCACTTATACTTTTTATGACGGCCCGCCGACAGCTAATGGCAAGCCGCACATTGGACATGTGCTTACACGTGTTATTAAGGATATGATTCCCAGATACCGTACCATGAAGGGGTGTATGGTGCCCCGTAAGGCAGGATGGGATACCCATGGACTGCCGGTGGAATTGGAAGTGGAGAAACTTCTGGGTCTGGACGGCAAGGAACAGATAGAAGAGTATGGTCTGGATCCCTTTATCGGTAAATGTAAGGAGTCTGTGTGGCAGTATAAGGGCATGTGGGAAGATTTTTCCCAGACAGTGGGTTTCTGGGCGGATATGGATGATCCCTATGTGACCTATCACGATAACTTTATCGAGTCCGAGTGGTGGGCGCTGAAGCAGATCTGGGACAAAGGGCTTCTCTATAAGGGCTTTAAGATCGTGCCTTACTGCCCGCGCTGCGGTACGCCTTTGTCCTCCCACGAGGTGGCGCAGGGCTACAAGGCGGTGAAGGAGCGCTCTGCCGTGGCAAGATTTAAGGTAGTGGGAGAGGATGCTTATTTCCTGGCATGGACCACCACACCCTGGACACTGCCCTCCAATGTGGCGCTCTGTGTGAATCCTGATGAGGCTTATGTGAAGGTGAAGGCGGCGGACGGTTATACTTATTATATGGCCCAGGCCCTGTTGGATACGGTACTTGGCAAACTGGCGGCAGATGATACTCCGGCCTATGAGATTCTGGAGACTTATGTGGGCACGGATCTGGAATATAAAGCGTACGAGCCTCTCTTTGCCTGTGCCGGCAAGGAAGCGGAAAGACAGAAGAAGAAAGCCCATTATGTGACCTGCGATAATTACGTAACCATGACGGATGGTACCGGTATCGTTCACATTGCACCGGCTTTCGGTGAAGACGATGCCCAGGTGGGACGCAAGTATGATCTGCCCTTCGTGCAATTTGTGGACGGCAAAGGTAATATGACTGAAGAGACTGCTTATGCAGGAACCTTTGTAAAAGATGCGGATCCGGAGATTATCAAAGATCTGGATAAAGAGGGCAAGCTGTTTGATGCGCCCAAGTTTGAGCATGATTATCCCTTCTGCTGGCGCTGTGATACCCCGCTGATCTACTATGCAAGAGAGTCCTGGTTTATCAAGATGACGGCGGTGCGGGATGATCTGGTGGCTAACAATAAGACAGTCAACTGGATTCCGGAGTCCATCGGTGAGGGACGTTTCGGCAACTGGCTTGAGAATATCCAGGATTGGGGTATTTCCAGGAACCGATATTGGGGAACCCCTTTAAATGTATGGGAATGTGAGGACTGCGGCCATATGGAGTCCATCGGTTCCAGGGATGAACTGGAGAAGATGAGTGGCAATCCGGCGGCACAGACGGTGGAACTGCACAGACCGTATATTGATGAGATCACCTGCACCTGTCCGAAATGTGGTAAGACCATGAAGCGTGTGCCTGAGGTGATCGACTGCTGGTTCGATTCCGGGGCTATGCCTTTTGCGCAGCATCATTATCCCTTTGAGAATCAGGATTTGTTTGAGAAACAGTTCCCGGCGCAGTTTATCTCTGAGGCGGTGGATCAGACCAGAGGCTGGTTCTATTCCCTTCTGGCAGAATCTACCCTGCTTTTTAATAAATCACCTTTTGAGAATGTCATTGTCTTGGGCCATGTGCAAGATGAGAACGGGCAGAAGATGAGTAAATCCAAAGGTAATTCCGTAGATCCTTTTGAGGCATTGGAGACGTATGGGGCGGATGCTATCCGCTGGTACTTCTACATTAATTCCGCACCCTGGCTGCCCAACCGGTTCCATGGGAAGGCCGTGCAGGAGGGCCAGAGGAAATTCCTGGGCACTTTGTGGAACACTTATGTTTTCTTTGTGCTCTATGCCAATATCGATCAGTTTGACGCGACCAAATACAGTCTGGAATATGATAAACTTCCGGTCATGGATAAATGGCTGTTGTCCAAATTAAATACGGCAGTCAAGGAAGTGGATAATCACCTGGATCAGTACAGGATTCCGGAGGCTGCAAGAGTCTTGGATAACTTTGTGGATGAGATGAGCAACTGGTATGTGAGAAGAAGCCGTGAACGTTTCTGGGCCAAGGGCATGGAGCAGGATAAGATCAATGCTTACATGACTCTCTATACGGCGCTTGTTACCATCTGTAAGTGTGCAGCGCCCATGGTTCCCTTTATGACGGAGGAAATCTACAGAAATCTGGTGTGCAGTACGGATCAGGATGCACCGGAAAGTATCCATCTGTGTGACTTCCCTGTGGCGGATGAGGGGATGATCGATCAGAAACTGGAAGAATCTATGGAGGAAGTCCTGAAGATTGTGGTCATGGGACGTGCGGCCCGCAATACGGCCAGTATCAAGAACCGTCAGCCCATCGGAACCATGTATGTGAAGGCTGAGAAGGTGTTGGACGACTTTTATCAGGATATTATCAGAGATGAATTGAACGTGAAGCAGATTGTATTCTCTGATGATGTGTCTGCGTTCACTACCTATAGTTTCAAACCCCAGCTTAAGACCGTAGGGCCTAAGTATGGCAAACAGCTTGGCGGCATCAAGGCGTATCTGTCTGATCTGGACGGCAGTGCGGCTATGGAGACTTTAAAGACAAATGGTGCGCTCACCTTTGCGGTGGATGGTACAGAGGTATCCCTGGCGGAGGAGGATCTGCTGATTGATATGGCGCAGAAAGAAGGCTTTGTTGCGGAGGCTGACAATTATATGACGGTGGTGCTTGACACAAATCTGACGGAAGAACTGATCGAGGAAGGCTTTGTGTATGAGATCATCAGCAAGATTCAGACCATGAGAAAAGAAGCGGACTTTGAGGTCATGGATCACATCAAAGTTGCTCTGAACGGTAATGAGAAGGTTGCGCAGATTGCGGCCAGGAATGAGGAAATGATTGCAGGCAAAGTCCTGGCGGAAGCAATCGTGACGGAAGAGGAATTTGCTGTCTCTAAAGAGTGGAATGTCAATGGGGAGAAAGTGACGATTGGTGTGGAAAAAGTGTAATACCATGAAAACAATACACAGAATGTTCCGGAAAGTCTGTTTGACAGCGGCCGCAGTCTCTGCGGCCGGTCTGCTTACAGGCTTTGGGACAGACAGCCATACAGAGAAACAGCAGGAATCAAATAGCGTACAGTATAACTTCGGTCCCGTATCTTATGATCTGGCCAATCTTTCGCCTATGAAAAATAAGCTGTATGCCGCGTGGGAGGGCAGGATTTACTACAGGCAGTATTCTGATGAGGATATGGAAGAAGGCGGCCTGTGGGGGTACTTTTCACCGATTACGGGCGCGGAAAAAGAACTCATGTGTATGGAGCGCGATGGAAGCGTGATGCAGGTGGGAGTGGATTACGGCTGTGACGGGATGTATATTGCTGAAGGCAGGATTTATTCCCAGAAGTGGAAGAGGCAGGGAACGTCTGAAGTTTCGGTAGTCTATTCCTGTGCGCTGGACGGCAGCGATGTGAAAGAATATGCCTCTGATCAGGTACTCGATGTTGCAGGAAGCAGGATTATCTGCAGCTGGAAGTATGATGGGATTTCCTGGATTGATGCCAAGGACGGGCGCGAGCATGTTCTGGTATCTAAAACGTATCCGAATTATTTGGGGGCAACGGAAGAAGAGGTGTTTTATTACCAGCTTGTGGAGAACGAGGAGACGGAGTCCGATGACCTGCATTTATATTCTGTGGATTATCAGGGGAATGAGAAAGAATTGACGACAGTCACCATGCAGGAATATAAAGACTCCCATAAAGGTAAAGAAAGAGAGTATATAGAGAATATAGCCCCTTCGCCGCTCTTCATTCCCTCTTTTCAGATAGTGGGCGATGACCTTTATTTTTCGGTGGGAACTACCAATGGAACGGCACACATATATTCCGGCGGTCTGATTTACGGCATGAGAAAAGACGGCAGCAGGTGTAAACTCTTGTCCACTTCCTACTATGAGTATTTCTATTTGTACGATGACGGGCAAAGCAGGTCACTGTATTGTACCCCGCGTGCAGAGAAGTATGATTCTTTGCCGGGAGAAAATTCAGTACATCAGATTCGACTGTTTGGAAAAACACAGAAAGGTATCGTTCCGTGGGAAGGATTTGTACCATATGATGAACCGCGGGTGTACCTGTATGAGAATCCAACGGATTCCATCGTGATTTATCCGGATACTTCCGGAGTCTGTTATGTCCTGCTTACCGTGGAGGAGAGTGAAGAACTTGCCATAGCAACGAAGAAAGACAGCAGAACGGTTCAGCAGGTGGAAGGAATCGAATATCTTGAGGGGAAGTTGTTTTTTACGGTGACGGATCTGACTTACAGTACCCATTACAGTCTCGGCTGGCGGGACGGATATGAGCGGGGCAGGAGCGTGTGTTATTGCAAAGACCTGGTGAGCGGGAAGATTCGCAGGCTCTACGAATATTGATGAATATTTCGCATATTACATATGGTCAAAAGCAGGAATACGATATATAATAAAATGTAATTGAGACAGCAACTGTTTTCACAGCTAAGAGTAAACGAGGAGGAACGAAGATGGTAAAGAAAGCTGTAACAACGACTTTTGATACAGAGCTTTTTAAGAGAAGTGTACTTTACAATGTCAAGACGCTTTACAGAAAGACACTTGAGGAAGCTACCGATCAGCAGATTTTTCAGGCAGTGTCCTATGCGATCAAGGACGCAATCGTGGATCAGTGGCTGACCACGCAGAAAGAGTATGATAAGCAGGATCCCAAGATGGTATATTACCTGTCCATGGAGTTTTTGATGGGACGTGCCCTGGGCAATAATATTATCAACTTACAGGCTTATAAGGCAGTGGAGAAAGCGCTGGATGAACTGGGCATTGATATTAATGTGGTAGAAGATCAGGAACCCGATGCAGCATTGGGGAATGGCGGTCTTGGCCGTCTGGCAGCATGTTTCCTGGATTCCCTTGCCACCCTTGGTTATGCGGCATATGGCTGCGGTATCAGGTATCGTTACGGCATGTTCAAGCAGGAGATTCGGGATGGCTATCAGGTAGAGGTGCCGGATAACTGGCTGCGTGACGGCAATCCTTTTGAACTGAGAAGGCCGGAGTATACAAAAGAAGTCCGTTTCGGCGGCTATGTCAATGTGTATGTAGATGGCAATGGCAGAAGCAATTTCCGTCTGGAAGGCTATCAGGCGGTGACGGCAATTCCTTACGATCTGCCGGTGGTAGGTTATGGCAATGGTATTGTCAATACCTTAAGAATCTGGGATGCGGAGCCGGTGAACTGTTTTCAGCTGGATTCCTTTGACAAGGGAGATTATCAGAAAGCGGTGGAGCAGGAAAATCTTGCCAGAAATATTGTAGAGGTGCTTTATCCCAATGATAACCACTATGCAGGTAAGGAACTGCGCTTAAAACAGCAATACTTCTTTATCTCTGCTTCGGTGCAGGAAGCAGTGGCGAAATACATGAGAAAACATGATGACGTGAGGAAGCTTTATGAGAAGGTGACCTTCCAGCTGAATGATACCCATCCTACGGTGGCGATCGCTGAGTTGATGCGTATCCTGATGGATGAGCATTATCTGACTTGGGACGAGGCGTGGGAAGTGACTACCAAGACCTGCGCTTACACAAACCATACAATTATGTCAGAGGCTTTGGAGAAATGGCCGATCGAGCTGTTCTCCAGATTACTGCCCCGTATTTATCAGATCGTGGAGGAGATCAACCGCAGATTTATTGCGCAGATTGAACAGAGATATCCGGGCAATCATGAGAAGATCCGTAAGATGGCGATTATTTATGACGGTCAGGTGAAGATGGCGCATCTTGCCATTGTGGCAGGATATTCTGTCAATGGTGTGGCAAGATTACATACGGAGATTCTGAAACATCAGGAGTTGAGAGACTTCTATGAGATGATGCCGGAGAAGTTTAACAATAAGACCAACGGCATAACCCAGAGACGATTCCTTTTGCATGCGAACCCGCTTCTGGCGGACTGGGTGACGGCACATGTAGGTAATGACTGGATTACTGATCTGCCGATGATCAATAAATTAAAGATTTATGCGGATGACGAGAAGGCGCAGCAGGAGTTCATGAACATTAAATATCAGAATAAGGTGCGTCTGGCGGAGTATATTCTGGAGCATAACGGTGTGGAGGTAAATCCCCGCTCCATCTTTGATGTGCAGGTTAAGAGACTGCATGAGTACAAGCGTCAGCTGCTGAATATCCTGCATGTGATGTATCTGTACAATGAGTTGAAAGAGCATCCGGATATGGATTTCTATCCTCGCACCTTCATCTTTGGCGCAAAGGCGGCAGCAGGTTATAGGAATGCGAAACTGACGATTAAGCTGATTAATTCCGTGGCGGATGTGGTCAATAACGATCCGGCGATCAATGGTAAGATTAAAGTGGTATTTATCGAGAACTACCGTGTTTCCAATGCGGAGATTATCTTTGCGGCAGCGGATGTGTCCGAGCAGATTTCCACAGCCAGCAAAGAGGCTTCCGGTACGGGTAACATGAAGTTCATGTTGAACGGCGCTCTCACCATCGGTACAATGGACGGTGCGAATGTGGAGATCGTGGAGGAAGTGGGCGAGGAGAACGCCTTTATCTTCGGTCTGAGTTCCGATGAAGTCATCCGTTATGAGAATTATGGCGGTTATGATCCTACAGAGATCTTTAACAATGATCCTGATGTGAGAAAAGTATTGATGCAGTTGATTAACGGCACTTATGCGCCGGGCGATCCGGATATGTTCAGATCGCTGTATAACTCTCTCTTAAATACACAGAGTACTGCCAAGGCTGACACCTATTTTATCTTAAAGGATTTCAAGGCTTATGCCGAGGCACAAAGAAAGGTAGAAGCGGCATACAGAAATGAGAGCGGTTGGGCGAGAAGCGCTATCATAAATGTGGCCTGCTCCGGCAAGTTTACTTCTGACAGAACCATTCAGGAGTATGTGGATGAGATCTGGAAACTTGACAAGGTGGTGATTCCCAAACAATCTTCCGTGAGCATGGCTTCCAGAAAGAAATAAATGGAAAATGTATATTAGGGTAAGCAATGGAAAATCCGGGCCAGAGGGCTCGGATTTTCTAAAAGAGGGGTTAAGGGTATGGAGAAAAAACTGGTATTTCAGATTCTGGGGATTCCAGAGACAAAAGAGGAGAGCCTTATCAGGGAACGTTATCTGACTCTGTTAAAGGATACGAATCCGGAGGATGATCCGGAAGGGTTTAAGCGTCTCCGGGAGGCATATGAGGAGGCAGTGCGTCTGTCTAAAGTGCAGGAAGCGGGGGAGGAGGAAGAACCGCAGGGTGAGGTTGCGCTTTGGATGAAGCGTGTGGAGAAGATTTATAAAGATATCTTTCTGCGCCGGGATGTAGATGCCTGGTCGGACGTGTTTGCTGATCCGGTATGTGAAAGTTTTGATACGTTCTTAGAGGCGAGGGGACAGCTCCTTTCTTATATTTCCTATCATCCTTTCCTGCCGCAGACGGTGTGGAAGCTGATGGATCAGGTGTTTCATATAATGGATGATTATGAGTCTCTGAAAGAAGAGTTTCATGTCAATTTCCTGGATCATATTGTTTACCATGTGGAGAACGAGGATTTCTTAGATTATGGACTCTTTGAAGAGACGGAAAGCGGTTATGAGCCGCAGGATGAGGATGACACGGACAATTACATCAGAGAATATTTTAAGATAAAGGATAAACTTGAGGCGGATGAACCTGAGGGTGTTACTCAGATGCTGTTAGATATCAGGCGGTTCGGACTGCATCATCCCTATGAAGATGTGGAATGGCTCAGGCTTCATATCAGACAGGAGACCTGTGAGGAGGGAAAGACGCTGGCGGAAGAACTGCTGGCCAAATATCCGAATGAATTTTATGTGCGAAACTGGGCGGCCAAAGTTTTCTATGATGCAGGGGAGAAAGAACGGGGCTATGGGATGTGGCAGACGCTTCTGGAGGAGTATCCGTATTATGATATGCCCAAGTATTTTTCCATCGATTATCTGATCGAGCAGGGTAAGTGTTATCAGGCCAGAAAGTATGTGGTAGAACTTCTGAAGGCCAGCAGAGGGGATGAAGAGCTTCTGAGTCTTGGGAAAGAGATGGATGAGAAACTGCTGCCCGAACTGCAGGAAGCGCTTGCCGAGGGCAGGGATTATGAGGATCTTTCAGGAGACAGACTGGTGATTTATCTGGGGTGGCGCCTGTTTAACTTAGAGAGGTATGAGGAAGCGCTTGCACTCGTTAAAGACAGGGAGATGTCCGCTGATAATGAGGAGGATCTGCTTGAGTTGAAGTCCTGGACGCTTTTCAGACTGAAAAAGTATGAGGAGGCAATGCCTCTGTACAGGCAGTATATGGAAATGGTCATGACCAGTGAGCAGGAGGATGATGAGAAGATATCCAAGGCGGCTCAGGCCGGCTGGTGTCTGGCAGATTGTCTGTACAAACTGGATATGCGGCAGGAGGGAGAGCAGGAACTGCGCAAAACCCTGGAACTGACGCAGGATGTAAGGAGCCGTCTGGATATCAAACGGTATTTGGCGGGTAAATATCTGTCCTTCAAAGAGTATGAGAAGGCCACGGAGGTATGTGACGAAATTCTGGAGGAATCCGAGGGGTACTATCCTGCTTATCTGATCCGTCAGGAAGCCTGTTATCATATGCGCAGGGCCCAGCAGGTGGTAGATGATTATTATAAAGCGATTGGGATTTATGCCGGTTATGACGGGCCTTATGTATTTGCGGCAAGGATATTCTATGATTATGACCAGTATCAGGATGCCTGGGGAGTGATTGAAAGGGCCAGAGAGAACCAGGTGGAGTTTACGGCCAAACTGCGCTTTGAGGAGGCTAAGATTCTGCGGATGACTGCCCAGAACAATGAGGATAGAGAGAAACCCAGGGAAATTCTGGAAGCGTTGATACAGGAAGCGGAAGAGGAAAAGAGCAATATCGAGGACGTTTCGGAGATTGTGTTTGAAAAGGGTATTCTGTTCTGGGATAACAAGGATAATGAACAGGCGGAAGCCACCATTAAGAAGAGTATTGAGATGAGTCCCGAGACGGCGAGATACCGCCTGGTGCTTGGTAATTTCTACCGGGATACGGAACAGTACAAAAAGGCGCTTGCACAGTACAAATCCGTGGAGGAAGAGTATCGTCATACAGAGTTTTACTATGGGATGGGATTCTGTCTGGAGATGCTGGAAGAGCATACGCAGGCCATTGAATACTATAATAAAGTCATAGAAAGAGATCCTGTTTACCGTGAAGTCAACCGCAGGTTGTATTGGTGTTATATGCCCAGATACCGCAGGGAGTATCGAAAGTCAGATTATGAGGCGGCGCTCTACCATATCACGAAAGAACTGGAACTTACGAACAACTCGGGATATCGCCTCTGGGACAGGGCGTATTTGTACGATGAGGCCATGGAGACGGCGCTTGCCATTGCAGATTATGAGGAAGCCCTCACAAAAGTGGACGAAAAGGACCGCCATATCATCTTAGAGAATATCGGGTATGCCTATAAACAGGGCAGACAGTTTGAGAAAGGATATGAATATTATAGGAGGGCTGTGGAATGTATGGAGCCCAAAGATGCCTCAGACAAGGGATATCGGGGCATGGCGGAGTGCTGTTTTAAACTGCGGGACTATGAGCGGACCATTGCCTGCTGTCGGGAAGGGTTACAGGTATTTCCGGATAATGAGAAGCTGTGGCAGTATCTGTCGGACAGCTATGAGGAGACAGACCGTTTCAAGGAAGCCATGCGGGTGGAGAAAGAGCGCAGGATGCATGGCGGCAAGGATCTGGACTATTATCACAACGTATCATTCCTTTTGTTAAAGATGGGGAAGGTGCAGGAGAGTGTCGATATTTATGATAAGTGTAAGAGCGAAATGCTGGCGCGCTCCGCAAATAAGAAAGAATTAGTGGAATTTTATGAAAAAGTGGGTTACCGCTACGAGAGCCTGATTGAAAGCCAAAAGGCAGTAGATATGTTTACAAAAGCCATAGCTTTGCTGCATAAAAAGGATTACTGGGAAAGATTTGATTATGAGTGTTACTTGGTGCAAAACTATTGTCTGCTGGGAAATCAGAAGATGGCCAAATATCATGCCAGGAGAGCGTTGGAATGCATCGCCATGAGGAATACGACCCCGGAGGACTATATGTCGTGGCCGGGATATATGCCGGTCCGCACAGGCTGGATGGGGTGGATCTATATGGGGCTGGGAGATAAGGAGAAGGCGAAAAAGTGTTTTGAGGATATGGAGAAACTGCCGCCCTGCGCCAGCTGTAAGTATCATAAATGTTTTGAATCCTCTTTGTGGCTTGGCTATTACTATTTCTGCGAGAAAGAATATGACAAGGTTGGAGCGCTGATGGAGGAGACGCTTAAGAGAGATTTTGATACGCTGTCAGCTAAGTTTATGCTGGAGAAGTTGGAGAGAATCAGAGCAGGTGTAGAACAGGATATCATATGATGATATTGTTTTTCATTGCAGATTGGAGCGCCGGATACAGTGCGCCAGGATGCGGTTTGGGATACCGAGAAGGGAGCATAGCTGTAAAATGATCATAGGAATCGACTTGGGAACAACAAATAGTCTGGCGGCATATTTTACGGAAGAAGGGCCAAAACTTATACCAAACAGACTTGGCAGAAGGCTTACACCTTCCGTGGTGAGCATGGACGAGGAGGAACAGATATATGTGGGTGATCTGGCGGTGGAGAGAGGTCTTCTCTATCCGGGCAGTACGGCATCTGTCTTCAAGCGGGATATGGGAAGCGGCAGGAAGTTCCAGCTTCTTCATAAGTCCTTTACGGCGGAGGAACTGTCTTCTTTCGTGCTGCGGTCCCTGAAGGAGGATGCCGAAACCTTTCTCGGTGAGCCGGTGGAAGAGGCGGTGATCAGTGTGCCGGCCTATTTTAATGATGAGAGAAGACGCGCCACCAAGCGGGCGGGGGAACTGGCAGGCCTTAAGGTGGAGCGGATCATCAGTGAACCTACGGCGGCGGCCATTGCCTATGGCCTGTATCAGAGTCAGGGGCACATGCGATTCCTGGTGTTTGACTTAGGCGGCGGTACCTTTGACGTGTCCGTGCTGGAACGGATTGACAGTATACTGGAAGTACGCGCCGTGGCTGGAGATAACTTCCTGGGCGGTGAGGATTTTACAGTGGTATTGGAGGAGATGTTCTTCGAGAAATATCCGCAGTTTGACAGACTGACGATGGACACAAAGACTCTGCGCCATATCCACAAACAGGCAGACCTTTGTAAGATGGGATTCTCCGAGGATAAGAAATCCGTGATGGAGTGTAAGATTGGGGAGGAACTCTATGCCCTTACGGTGGATCTTTCGGAGTATGAGAAAGCCTGTGAAGAACTGTTAGACAAGATCAGACAGCCTGTGAGACGAAGCCTTTCGGATGCCCACATCAGGCTTTCTGATATTGATAAAGTAGTGTTGGTTGGCGGCGCTACCAAGAGTCCGGTGATTCGCCGGTTCGTGAGCAAACTGTTCCGGGCGATTCCGGATACCAATATCAATCCCGATGAAGCAGTGGCATTAGGGGCGGCAATCCAGGGTGCCATGAAGGAGCGCAGGGATGCCATCAAGGAAGTGATTCTGACGGATGTCTGCCCTTTTACTCTGGGAACGGAAGTGGTCAGGGAGTGGGAGAAGGGTATTTTTGAGAACGGGATTTTCTGCCCGATCATCGAGCGCAACACGATCATCCCGGCGAGCCGCACGGAAAGACTCTATACAGCCCATGACGGCCAGACCAAGATTCGGGTAAATGTGCTGCAGGGAGAGAGCCGGTTTGCCAGGAATAATCTATCCCTGGGTGAGATGACCATCGAGGTTCCCAAAGCCCCGGCAGGAGATGAGGCTGTGGATGTGACTTACACATATGATATCAACTCCATTCTGGAAGTGGAGGTAAAGGTGGTGTCCACCGGGAAACAGTTAAAGCAGGTCTTTGGCGGTAAGGATCTGGATATGACGCCGGAGGAGATTGCAGAGCGTTTTAATACGCTGTCCTATTTGAAGATTCATCCGAGGGACAGGGAGGAGAATAAATATCTTCTGCTGTTGGGGGAAAGAATGTATGAGGAGAGCATCGGAGACAAGAGACAGTTGATAGAGGGGGAACTTCATAAGTATGAGCAGGCTCTTAATTCTTATGAACCTGGGGAGATAGAGCGGGCGAAGGAGGCATTCCGGGAGTTTCTTAAAGAGTTGGAGGAGTTTTGATGGAACGAGCGCTATTGGTAGGCGTGAATTTAAATGACGGGGAGGACTATCTGGCTTCCCTGGAAGAATTGGGTGCCCTGGCCGAGGCCTGTGATATGGAGGTGATTGCCACCGCAGAGCAGACCCTGGAACAGGTGCATAAGGCCTTTTATATCGGTACAGGTAAGGTGGAAGAAGTCAAGGAACTTGCGATAGAATGTGACGCAGATGTCATAATATTCGACAATTCTCTTTCTCCCATGCAGATGCGAAATCTTCAGGAGAGACTGGATAAACCAATCCTGGACAGAAGTACACTGATTCTGGATATCTTTGCAAGAAGAGCCAGATCCAGAGAGGCCAAGCTGCAGGTGGAGGTGGCCAGATTACAGTATATGCTGCCCAGGCTGGTTGGGCTTCATGCGGCGCTTTCCAGGCAGGGCGGCGCCAGCGGTTCTATGAGTAACAGGGGTGCCGGTGAGAAGAAGCTGGAACTGGACAGGCGTGTGTTGGAGAAACGGCTTTCACAACTTAGACGGGAACTGAAAGAGGTTGGGCAGGAACGGGAGACGCAGAGAAAGCAGCGGATGAAAACGGGGATGCCCAGGGTGGCGCTGGTGGGGTACACCAATGCCGGAAAGTCTACACTGCTGAACGCCATGCTGGATCTTTACGGTACGGATGAGGTGAAGGTGGAAGATAAGAAGGTGATGGAAAAGGATATGCTCTTTGCCACGCTGGATACCACAGTCCGTAAGATCGCACCGGAAGATCACCATGCCTTCCTCCTATCGGATACGGTAGGTTTCATTCATAAACTGCCTCACAATCTGGTGGAGGCGTTTCAGTCCACGCTGGAGGAAGCCAAGGAGGCGGACATTCTTCTGCAGGTGGTGGATTATAGTGACGAGCACTATAGAGAGCAGATTGCGGTCACCAATCAGACCTTGCAAAAGCTGGGCGCGGACGGGATCCCCATGCTCTATGTGTACAATAAAGCAGATTTGGTGGAGCCGGAGGCGTTGCCGGGGCTGGCAGGTATAGAGTCAGACCAGCTATTGAAATCTCTGCCGGTGGTGTCGCAGACGCAGAACAGTATCTACATGTCTGCGAAGAAGCGGATTGGGCTGGAAGAATTGATCGGACTGATTGAGCAGAAGCTTTCCGGCGGTTACCGGGAGTGTACACTGCTGATTCCATATACGGATGGCAGGGCAGTGTCTTATCTGAATGAACATGGCGTGGTTTTTGAGACTGCATATATGGAGGAGGGTGTACGGATGCGGGTGAATTGTAGGCAGGAAGATTATGAGTACTACAGCAGATATAGGATGACAGCAGAGCCTAAATAATTTATTATTTGAATTTATATTTAAGGGTATTTGTTATCAATAAGAATAGAAATAGGAGAAATTGAAATGTCAATTAGCGATAAAATTCTAAAAACGTTGCATGAAAAGAAATCCAAGTTATATTTGTGCTGCTGTTGTATAGTATGGATATTATTTCTGGGTATTGTTATTCAAAAGGGTTTTACAATTATAGCATACAATACGCCAAAGGAAATCAGGGAAATGAATACGGTAGTATTTGCATATCATTTTGCGCAGGGAGAAAATTTGTATGCTGCGTCTGTTCTGGACAATGCAATTCCTGCGCCAACATCTGTATATGGAATCCTGGTTCCGCTGATTCTTGCCCCATTTGTACGAATACTTTTGTTCACTCCGCTCAACGCATTGCAGATATGTGAAGCTGTCACTCTTTGCGTTGAGGTAATTGGTGCACTCTTTTTCTATCGGTTGCTTTATCGAAAGACTTCCAATCGGTTGTTATCTGCCATCGGTATGATCTTTTTTTACTATTGTTATTGGAGATACGATGGATTTGGAGGTGCATTTCCAGATCAGTGGGGATTAACTCTATCTATTATACTAATGGCAACTGTATGTCAGGATGAATTTAAGGCTCACTACCGTCCGGGAATGTATGCCGCCATGATTATTGCATTGTTTTATATTAAGCAATATTTTGTGTTTACTGTGATTGGTCTGTGTGTATATATTTTTATACGTTCTAAGAAGGACTTCGGTTTGCTTGCGCTATATGGTATAGGGGGAGGGGTAATATCAATTGTCCTGGTCGATTATTTCTTTCCGTTATATTTTTCTGAGGCTTTGGCAATCATGCAGGAACAAGTGGGAGCAGTGTCTGATTTGAGTTATTCCTTGAATCAGGTCAAAGTGTTAAATGAAGTTTATAAAGGTATCATAATTCTGGGCATACTAAATGTTCTTGTATCTCTATATAGTATGATAAAAAAGAGAAATCTGAAAATAGTTTTTTCTTATGAATTGTGTCAACTTACTCTTCTGTTTCCGATTGTAACATATTTAGCACAAAACAAGGGAACGAGCTATACATATTGGCTGCAGCTTTGGTATCCATATATTATTGTGTGTTGTATGACATCGGCAGCTATTATTGCGGGTTATATATCTTCTTTGGGTCATCCGAAAATCAAGGTACTGTGTTTCGGAATATATTGTATGCTATTTGCTTTTTCATTTTATCAGGTATTTCGGGCAGTGCCTTGGTTTAAATGTCAATTTTTGACGGATGAGGAAAAGGGCGCATGGAATTATTCTTACAGCATTTTGGAAGAATATTCTCAAAAGGGGGATATGCTCGTTCCCATGCTGTTATCAAATTATTGTCTTGAGAACGATATTGAAACGGCAGATTATGGTCATGCGCAATGTAATGTGCCGTCAACTTTGGAAAATTATAGGAATAGTAAACTGTGGACAAACTTTTTTCTGGTTGATTATGCAGAAGCATTGCTGGAAAAAAGTATTCATTATAATGATGTAGAAATACGAAATAAAATAAAGAATCAATCTTATAGCTGCATTGTGCTTACTTCTGTTGGCGACTATAAGTTGGCGGAACAAGAAGTAATTGATTATGGATATCACGTTCTTGCAAAAGAAGAACTGTGTTCAGGAAGGCAGCGCTGGGAAGTTACATTTTATATAAATGAATAGATATTTTATATGGGATGGTAGATGTTGGATGAGATGTGGCTGCAGTCTACAGAACGCTTGCAAGGGAACCGGATATCTTATATAATAAAATGCATACGTCAAAAGATAAAACAAACGGAGAGGGAAACAGACTTTGGAACAAAAGATGGCAATAAAACCTGCCAGAAATTCTAATTATGAATTACTGCGTATTCTTGCAATGTTCATGATTGTTTTTATTCATGCCAACATGTATCTGTTTCAGTTTGTTTACGGAAGCAGCGCAGTTTTTTTTAATGGTATGGTAAATGGTATCTGCAATATCGGTGTGACCTGCTTTATGCTGATCTCAGGTTACTATGGCATGAAATTTAGCCTGGGTAAATTTGTCAGGATGGAATGTATGATGATAACCTATTCCCTGGCAGAAACGGTTCTTCTGTGTATCATGGTGCCGCAGCAGATGCAGGGGGCGGCGTTATTAGAGCAGCTGGCAAAGTCCTTTTTGCCATTTATTACCAGAAAGCACTGGTTTTACTCCTGCTATATATGTCTGCTTTTTTTCAGCGGATATATTCAGAAATTTATCGAACATTTGAAAAAGGAAGAGTTGGAGAGACTACTCTGTCTGATGTTAGTCTTATTCAGCGTTCTGCCGACCTTTTTTTACTTTGAACTGATTCCTGACAATGGAAAAGGACTTGTTCATATGATCATGATCTATATGATCGGCAGATACATACGGATGTATAAAGATGTGAGGATATCCAGGAAAACAGTGGCGCTTTTTCTTGCCCTCTGGATTATAAACGGGATATCTCATGAAATTCCCATCCAGATTGGCGGGATTTATCATCATTTGTGTAAGGATAACAGCATTACAAACCTTACGATGGCTGTTATCTTATTCTATCTGTTTAAGGAGTTTACTTTCCAGTCGGGTTTTATCAACAGGGCGGCGTCAAATGTCTTTGCGGTATTTGCGCTGAATGATACGTTGGTGCTGATCATCATGAAAGTACTTGGGGACAGCGGTTTTCATGGCGCCGATGGCATTTGGGGCTTTATGATGTTGGCGGGGATGGTGGCCGTTATTCTGGCAGGATGTCTGCTGATCGGAGAAGTCAGGAGACTGCTTCTTGACAGATGCGACAGGTATCTGGGAGAGCTGGCAGAGCGTAAGTTGATGAACAGGATAAAAGGCTGGTTCTAAAAAAGGACAGGCTTATTAGAGTTTGTATCTGTGTGCTGCCTGATGCAGACTTTTTATGGTATAGGAAGGACCTATGCTGATCTGAGGCCGTGAAGCGGTTCTCGCAATCGAGCTTGCTCGATTTGTTAATTTGTTAATCTTGTGAAGCAAATTAGAGAAAAGCAGCGCAGAAATGAGGAGAGAATATGATTACATTATCACAGGGCGGCGCGTATCTGGTACGCGGAACGGAAGTTGTTTTGGAAAGTGCTGAGGCAGCAGCGCAGATCAAGAGCATGACAGGGCAGGAGGTAACGAAACAGGAGGCTGCGAAAAATACGATGGCCTATGGAATCCTGGCGGAGCACAATACTTCCGGCAACATGGACAAATTAAAGATTAAATTCGATAAACTGACTTCCCATGATATCACCTTCGTGGGAATCATCCAGACAGCGAGGGCTTCGGGACTGACGAAATTCCCCATCCCCTATGTGCTCACCAACTGTCATAACTCTTTATGTGCAGTGGGCGGTACGATCAATGAGGATGACCACATGTTTGGCCTAACCTGTGCGAAGCGTTATGGAGGTGTTTATGTACCGCCCCATCAGGCAGTCATCCATCAGTACGCAAGGGAGATGCTTGCCGGCGGCGGGAAGATGATCTTAGGTTCTGATTCCCATACCAGGTATGGAGCACTCGGTACTATGGCCATGGGTGAGGGTGGTCCGGAACTGGTGAAACAGCTTTTATCCCAGACCTATGACATCAATATGCCCGGCGTGGTAGGTGTTTATCTGACGGGTGAGCCCGTAAAAGGGGTAGGGCCGCAGGATGTGGCATTGGCCATTATCGGTGCGGTGTTTGGCAATGGCTATGTGAAGAATAAGGTGATGGAGTTCGTAGGACCGGGAGTGGCTTCCCTGAGTGCGGATTTCCGGATTGGCATCGATGTGATGACCACGGAGACCACCTGCCTGTCTTCCATTTGGCAGACGGATGATGAAATCAGAGAATTCTATGAGATTCACGGCAGGACAGAGGAATATAAGGAATTAACCCCTGGGGAAGTGGCATATTATGACGGGATGATCATGGTTGACCTGTCAAAGATCAGACCAATGATTGCAATGCCTTTCCATCCCAGCAATACCTATACGATTGACGAGGTCAATGTGAACTTGCAGGATGTGCTTCACGATGTGGAAGAGCGGGCCAAAGTAAGTTTGGATGGTGCAGTCCCCTATTCCTTGCAGGATAAGGTGGTTGATGGCAAGTTTATGGTGGATCAGGGAATCATCGCAGGCTGTGCCGGCGGTGGCTTTGAGAATATCTGTGCAGCGGCGGATATTCTGCGGGGTTCTTATATCGGTGCGGACGGTTTTACCTTAAGTGTATATCCTGCTTCCATGCCGGTTTATATGGAACTGATCAAAAATGGCTGTGCAGCGGCTATATTAGAGACAGGTGCCGTGTTAAAGACAGCGTTCTGTGGACCTTGTTTCGGTGCGGGAGATACCCCGGCCAACAATGCGTTCAGCATCAGACATTCCACCAGAAACTTCCCCAACAGGGAGGGATCTAAGCTGCAGAACGGTCAGATTTCTTCTGTGGCGCTGATGGATGCGCGCTCTATCGCTGCAACTGCGGCCAACAAGGGAGTGCTTACGCCGGCGACAGAGTTTGACGGTGAGATTGGAAAATATAAATATCATTTTGATGCGAATATTTATGCGAATCGTGTCTTTGATTCCAAGGGTGCTGCGGACGAGAGTGTGCAGATTCAGTTCGGGCCCAATATCAAGGATTGGCCGGCTATGGGCGCCCTGCCGGAGAATCTGGTGCTGCGGGTTGTGTCTGAGATTCACGATCCGGTGACTACTACGGATGAGTTGATTCCTTCCGGCGAGACTTCTTCCTATCGCTCCAATCCTCTGGGACTTGCAGAGTTTACCTTGTCCAGAAAGGATCCCGAATATGTGGGACGGGCCAAAGATATTCAGCGGGCGGAGAAAGCCAGGATGGCGGGCGAACATCCCTGTCAGGCGCATCCCGATGTGAAGCCGGTAATGAATGTGGTGAAGAAGACCTTTGAGGATGCTTCCCATGAAAATACAGGATTTGGTTCCACCATTTTTGCAGTGAAGCCGGGCGATGGCTCTGCCAGGGAACAGGCGGCGAGCTGTCAGAAGGTACTGGGCGGCTGGGCTAACATTGCCAACGAGTATGCCACTAAGCGGTATCGTTCCAATCTGATCAACTGGGGTATGCTGCCGTTTTTGATTGAGGCAGGCGAGTTGCCGTTCCGGAATCTGGATTATTTATTCTTCCCGGGCCTCCGTAAGGCTGTGGAGGAGAAGGCAGAGACCATTGAGGCTTATAAGGTGTCTGTGGAGGATGAAAAACTGGTGCCGTTTACCCTGAAACTTGGTGAGTTGACAGATGAGGAGAGACAGATTATCCTGAAAGGCTGTTTGATCAATTATAACAGAGTGTAAAGATTTGGCAGAAAGTTCCGATATATAAAGTACAGGAAAGGATGCTCTTGGCCAGGGTAGTCTTTTCTGAATCTGAATGATGTTGAGACCATGGACGGTATTTTGAGGGAAAAGGAATTTCCGTAAAAGTGCCGTCCTTTCTATTGCCATGTATCAGGGAAGGTACAGTCGGGTGACACAGACGGGCATAGGAGCGGGCTCATACAAAAGGAGGGAATATTGAAGATTGATTCCAGTACCATAGGAATGCAATCCACCAGAACCTATCAGTCGGTGACGAAGAGAAGCCGGATAGGGGTACGCGGCACATACGCGGGCGGTGGAATTAACGCCTTTTTTGATGATCAACTGGGTACCGGAGAAAATGCGACAGGCGAAGGAAAACAGGCGGCTAATCTGGAAGACCTCTCGATGCATATGCAAAATGTGTCTGGCGGACGACAAGTGAATCAGAGGGATGAGACACTGGAAGCAGTACGCAGCATCAAGCAGCAGTGCGTGGAGTTTCTGATGGAGTTACTTTTCCGTTTCCACGGAGAGAGGTATTCTTTGGACAGCGGCGCGTGGGGCGGAGGTTCTTCTTCCTATATTGTAAACGGCTATCAGTCCCGTTACTATCATATGGAGGAAGAGAATACCACCTTTTCCACAGTAGGTACGGTGAAGACTGCGGATGGAAGGGAATTATCCTTTAATCTGGAATTGAGCATGAGCCGGAGGTTTGAACAGTATTATGAGGAAAACTATGTGACATCCGTAAAGACCTTCCGCGATCCGCTGGTGATCAATCTGGATACCAATGTTGCACAGGTTTCCGACCAGAAGTTTTTCTTTGATCTGGACTGTGATGGAGAAGAGGAAGAAATATCCAGTCTGCAGGCGGGCAGCGGTTTTCTGGCGCTTGATTTAAACGGTGACGGGGTCATCAATGATGGCAGCGAACTGTTTGGCAGCAAGTCGGGCAACGGCTTTGCGGATTTGGCCAAACATGACGCGGACGGCAATGGATGGATTGATGAGAACGATCCCATCTGGGAAAAACTACTTATCTGGACAAAGGATGAGGATGGAAAGGATAAGCTTTATCATCTTTCAGACCTGGGTGTGGGGGCTATCGGACTTGGGAATGTCAATACACAGTTTGCCCTGAACTCACAAAAGGATAATGAGACCAATGCCATGATTCGTAAGACAGGTATCTTTTTATACGAGAATGGCACGGTATCAACGGTCCAGCATCTGGATCTGGCGAGATAAGTTTGCGGCAATAATTGTCTGTATGTAGATAAGAGCGTGAAGGTTTAACCTTGCGGTATAAAGGAGGAGGCATCCACATAATAATAGTACATGTGGGGTGTCTCATGAAAATGAATAGAATCGTCTTAAATAAAACAAACAAAAGAGAGGCAGGAAACTTTCTTTTGTTTGTTTTTTTGCTGCCCTATGTGTGTGCCTGCCTGTGGGGACATGTGGGAGAAGAAACGGGGCAGATTATATCTGAACAAGTAGAGAAGGAGCAGACGGACTATCAGGTGGCGGTTGTCATGGACTGGGGTGTCTGGGAACTGCCCATGGAAGAGTATCTGGTCTATCGTCTGGCGATTGTGATGCCGGAAGCATACGAGGCGGAGGCCATGAAGGCCCAGGCAGTGCTGCTTCGTACGGAACTGATGTCTTCTTACCGGGAGGCGGAGAGCACGATGCTGCAGGTGGATGAGAATGGGCTTGCCTGTTTTTATGGGAAGAAACAGAAAGAGGACATCCTGTCGGAGTGCAGGAAGGCAGTGGAGGAGACGAGAGGGTTTTATCTGGTTTATCGGGGGGAACCCATCCAGGCGTCATATTTTAAGATCAGTAACGGGCATACGAGGGATGCCGGTGAGGTGTGGCATACAGACAGGTGTCCTTATCTCGCAGGCGTGTCCTGTGAACAGGATAAGACGTCCACTGAATACAGCAGTGTGGTCACGGTGGAGAAGGAGCGTTACATAGAAAAACTTCGGACGTTTGCGGGAGAGGATTATGGAGAGGATACATTGTGGCAGGGGGGACTTTTATCCTTTGACAGTGCAGGATATTTGACGGAAGCATTCTATGTGGAAGAAGGTAAAGAGGAGGTTAGGATTGAGGGGGAAGATTTCAGACATTTGTTTGGGCTGAACTCTGCCGCCATTGAAATAGAAAGACAGCAGGACAGTATCACTTTTCATGTATTCGGTGCAGGACATGGTTTTGGTATGAGCCAGTACGGCGCTAATTGTATGGCGATCAATGGGAAAAAATACGAGCAGATTTTAAAAGCCTTTTTCAGGGATACAGAATTAGTAAAAATTGAATAAGATGTCAGAAATGGGTAACACTAACACCATGAAACCTATATGAAAAACAGGAGGCATAGTTTCATGGCGAGAAGAAATAGAAACAGTATCAGGAAAGAGCGGATTATTATGTTGGCATCTTCGGTGTTCGTTCTGGCGGCGCTGACGATAACCGGTGTTTATGTAAGAAACAATAACAGGGCAGAACGGGATAATTACGTGCTGGATTTTGAGGCAATTGAAAAAAGCAGTACGGATACAGCGAATAATATGATGCCGGCAGAGGAACTTGACACACTCTTTGCGGAAGTGGGGACTGACGATCTGGATTACGATCCAAGCTTTCAGGAGGCGAATTCCCAGCATGTGGAGAATACAGGAGAAGAGAAAGGCTTAAGAACCAAGATTTCCCAGGATAAAGAGGATGATGAGGAAGTCGAGAAAGATGAGACTGACAAGAAGACGGAGTCGGCTAAGAAGGGAAAGAGTGAGGACAAGCCGAGTCAGAGTAAGAAGAGTGAGACAGAGTCTTCCGAAAAGAAACAGGAGGACCAGGAAGCAGGTATGTTTGATGAGACAGTTGATACTGCCATGAGCGGTGACGTACAGGCTGAGGCGGTCTCTACCACAGTACAGCCCAATCTTGATTTTCAGGAGGAAGATGGACTGGTGTGGCCTATTGTGGGAGATGTACTGATTAATTACAGTATGGATCGGACAATTTATTTTCCTACCTTGGAACAGTATAAATATAATCCGGCTATCGTGATTGCAGCTACACAGGGAGAGATGATTTCAGCGGCGGCAGATGGACGGGTGACATCCGTAACTTACGATCCGGCAATCGGAAACACAGTGGTGATGGATCTGGGAAACGGGTATGAATTGACTTATGGACAGCTGGAAAACATTACGGTGTCTGAGGGCAGTTATGTGAATGTAGGTGATGGAATCGGGACGGTGGCGCCTCCGACTAAGTATTATAGTATTGAGGGTACGAATGTTTACTTTAAGCTGACGAAGGATGGGGCACCGGTGAATCCTATGAGTAAGCTGCAGTGATCTGCAAATTGTGGTGCGGGATGTCAGAGATATTAGGAGTATTATAAGCATTAGAATATTAGAGAAATTGGGTTGTGGCTGCACGGACGGAAAGTGCCCGGCATTTCAACGCAGATGCGCTTTCGCTTCGCAAATTAAGAGTCTGCTTATGAAATGCCGGGCGCTTTCCTGTTCTGTGGAATACCTGTAACTGTGATTCTATATTTGGGGATGTAGGTATTGTTTGAAAAGTTCAAGAGCCCTGCGAAATAAGTCCGAGATTAGTTTACATAATATTGAGGAGGAAAACAGAATGCTTATCATACATGGTAATATTAAGACGATGGCGGAGAGAGATTTTGGGGATGGATTTATCCGTATTGTAGATGGTAAGATTGCAGCCATTGGGGATATGGGAGAGTGCCCCTGGGAGTTGGTAAAGCAAGACAGTAATGAAGAGATTCTGGATGCCAGGGGTAATCTGGTAATGCCGGGGATTATTGAGGCGCATTGTCATATGGGGATCACGGAGGAGAAGAAGGGCATGGAAGGGGATGACTGTAATGAAAATGTAAATCCAATCACCCCTTATCTGCGCGCTATTGATGCGATCAATCCAATGGATGCGGCTTTTAATGATGCGTTACAGGCAGGGATTACATCAGCTATGATCGGGCCGGGCAGTTCTAATGTGGTGGGAGGTCAGTTTGCGTTCGTTAAAACGCATGGACGGTGTATTGATCATATGGTTGTGAAAGCGCCTGCCGCTATGAAAGTGGCGTTTGGGGAAAATCCCAAAGTAAATTATTCGGGACAGGGTACCTCGCCTTCTACCCGTATGGCGATTGCGGCCATGTTGCGGGAAGAACTCACCAAGGCTAAGGCATATCAGAAAAAGAGAGAACAGGATCCTAAGATGGAGGTGGACTTTCGATATGAGTGCTGGCTTCCGGTACTTCGAGGCGAGATTCCGCTGAAGGCCCATGCCCACAGGGCAGATGATATTCTGACGGCGGTGCGGATCGTTAAAGAATTTGGGCTCAGGATGACGTTAGACCATTGCAGTGAAGGGCATCTGATCATGGAAGAATTGCAGGAAGCGGGTTTTCCGGCAATTGTGGGCCCGGATATGGCCAGTCGTAATAAGATTGAGGTACAAAATATGGCATTTAAGACAGTGGGGCTGTTAGCAGAAAATGGTATTCTTACCGCAGTTACCACGGATCATCCGGTTTCTAAGATCCAGTTTTTGCCTATATGTGCGGGATTGGCTGTCAAGGCAGGTATGCCCAAAGAAGAGGGATTGCGCTCTATTACGATCAATGCGGCCAAAATCTGCGGTGTGGAAGAGCGGGTTGGAAGCCTTGCCGTGGGCAAAGACGGGGATGTCGCAATTTTTGGAGGCAGTCCATTGGAAGTATTTACCAGGGCTTTTTGTACTGTTATTGAAGGAAAAATTGTATATTATGATGAAGAAAGCGGGATTTTATGTTAAAATGGACGCAGACTGCGAAGGTTTACAGCATCGGTGCATACGATACAGTAGACGCAGCAGTCTGCATCCCAAGAATTTAGATAGAGAGTGATTCTATATGCGCAATAAATCAATTACTAAAAAAATCATATGTATTATCCTTTCTATGGGTCTGTTGACCGGTTGTGGATTTGTATCAGATTTTTCTGTGGAGACATTACAAAACAACAGTGAGGCGGAGGGGCCGGCAACGCTGGGGCTGACGCCGGCTTTTGATTATGAAGTGCCGGAAAGCCTGCCCAATATACTGGTGGATCAGGTGGGATATGCTCTGGGCAGCAACAAGATTGCTGTGATAAGGGGAGAACTGCCGCCGGATAATTTTACAATCCTGGAGGCGGAGAGCGGCCAGGAAGTCTATGCAGGGAAGATTGAACAGAAAGGCTATGATGCGACAATCGGAAACTATATTAGCTATGGTGATTTTTCGGACTTTAATACACCGGGCAGGTATTACATAGAAGCGGCGATGATTGGACAGTCGTATCCCTTTGAGATTTCAGAGGAACCCTACGAAGAAATTTTTAATGCCGTGTTGAAACAGTATTATTTTAACCGGTGCGGACTGACGCTTTCTACGGAACTTGCCGGGCCGAAAGCCCATAATGCCTGTCATTCCAGAGAAGCACAGATGAAGGAAGAAGCTTCGATCAAACGGGATGTGGCAGGGGGCTGGCACGTTGACGAGATGGGTACGCGGGATGTGGTGAAGGGATGTCAGACGGTCAATTATCTTTTGTTATCCTATGAACTTTATCCGGATATTTTTGAGGAAAATCTGAGGCTGCCCGAAAGCGGCAATGGGATTCCGGATCTGCTGGACGAGGTGAAGTATGAGATTGACTGGCTGCTCAAGATGCAGGATGCTACCAGCGGGGCTGTGTATGCTTCGGTCAATAGTGTGGATAATAAGACGGCAGGCTATATTCTCTATATTGATGGGGTTACCATGAGTGCTACCATTCAGTTTGCGGCGACTATGGCCAGATTCAGTTATATTTATCAAAATTATGACAGGGAATTTGCAACGCAGTGTCTCAAAGCAGCGGACAGGGCATATCGGTATGCAGAGAAGTATCTGGCGGATGTATCTATGGAGGAATATTTCCACGCAGCGACAGAACTTTACCGGGCAACGGGTAATAAAAGGTATCATAATGTGATCAAAAATTATCTGATCCAGAATCCGGAACCGGATATGGAAAATGACTTTGTTTTCTGGGGCTGTGTGACTTATCTGGCCACGAAGCAGAAGGTGGATGTAGCGCTCAGCGGTTCGGTCATCCAGATATTGATGCAGAAAGGAGAGCAGATATCTTATGCCTCCAAGGAATCCAAGCTTTTAGTGAATACAGATCAAAAGCAGGGCTATAATGCTGCGCTGCTGAAGGACATGTCGAGACTTGCTGTGGTGGATCATATCATTACCAACCATGAGTACGCCACGGTACTGGAAAACCACATGCACTACATGCTGGGGCGTAATCTGCAGGCCATCTCTTATCTGGATGGAGTGGGGGAGCGCAATTACAGGGATATTGATGTGAGTTTGGGAGTTATGAAACAGGTAGATTTAAATGCTGAACTGGTGTTATTGTTGAGTGCGGTCATGGATGATGAAATGGTAGTGGGAGAAGAATAAGGAAGGAACTGGTGTTATACCAGTTCCTTATTTTTAAAATACATTTCCTTGATTACTGTCTGTACAGTGTCTCCGATATGGCGCCGGGAATCCTTGTCAAGATCTTTCGTGTATATGGGTTTGCCATATTCGATGATCACGTGCGTCTTTTTAATCTTAGGCAGATGATCTTCAAAGATTGCGCCCGCATTGTTAATGCTCATGGGAATGATGGCACATCCCGTCTTTTCGGCAATCTTAAAACTTGCGCTGTGGAACTTTAAAAAAGTATCAGGAACGGGATTGCGGGTGCCTTCCGGGAAAATACAGATGGAAATACCAGCGTTGATTTTGTCGATCGCTTCCAGGATTGTCTTCATGCTCTGCTTGATATCGCTCCTGTCAATGAAAAGGCAGTGCAGATATTTCATCCAGCTGGAGAGCAGAGGAATCTTTAACAGTTCTATTTTGGCAACATAACCGGTGGGACGTGGGACGCGGACATAGGTCAGGAGTGTATCAAAATCGCTCCGGTGATTACCAATATAAAGTACCGGTTTATCTTTGGGAACATTTTCTTCACCAATGACAGTGACAGATACTCCCGACAAGAACAATACGCGGCGAAATGCCCAGTTGACGATTGCCAGGGAGGAACGGTTTTTGACATCCATATTAAATTTGCCTATAAAATATTCGATGATCAGAAGGGGAATACTCAATATCAGGAATAAAACAACAAACAAAGCTACCAGAACCAAACGAACCATGGTATGTACCTCATTTTTATATTGTAATAGAAAATAATTCACCCCGTTTTATATAGCGGGGTATCTAACATATTATATACAAATAATCTATGGCAATCAATATACAATAATGGATGATTGTCGCTTTGGGGGCAGGGGAGCTGAGAGTTTATTGTATGGCTGCCTGTAAAATGTCAAAACAAATATACACAATGCCAATAAGGAAGAATAAGGAATAGAGAGTCCATATGCATAATACATTAGGTAATAAGACTAAACTTACGGAGTCAATCTTATGATAAATGTTTTGTGTGAATATCAGAAGAGATTTTTAAGCGTCTGTCTGATCTGTTTGATGTGTATGGGAGTGTATGCTTGCGGTCAGAAGCAGGATACCATGGCAAAGATTAAAGACCTTGAATGTACGGTCCTGGCGGAGGAAAATATACCGGAGGAACTTTTGGAAAAGATTGAGGATAAAAAGGAGGATGCTTTCAAGATGACCTTTGAGGATCAGGGCTTTCTCTATATCTGTGTGGGCTATGGAACACAGAATACAGGCGGTTACAGTATTGCTGTGAACGAATTGTATGAGACGGCCAATGCGGTCTATATTGACACTAATTTAATCGGGCCGAATCCGGAGGAGAAGAGCAATCCGGTGGAAAGTTATCCTTATGTGGTAGTGAAGACAGAATTTATTGAAAAACCGGTGGTGTTTGATTAGTCAGGGAAGAGAAAACGTTTGCCCGCACGGCGGGTTTCGGGGTATAATACGGGAAGAAAGGATGGAGGAACGAATGGTACTTTTAAAGAACGGTTATATGATTGATCCGGCTTCGGGAACGGAAGGATACAGGGATATACTGATCAATCAGGAGAGCGGAAAAATAGAGCAGATTTGGCAGAGAGAAACAGAGCACGGAAGCGCACTGACAAAGGAAACAGAAATCATTGACTTGTGCGGTCAAATTGTGGCGCCGGGATTGGTGGATGTGCATGTGCATTTCAGGGATCCCGGCTTCACCTATAAGGAGGATATCGATTCGGGAGCGAAGGCGGCTGCGAAAGGTGGTTTTACCTCAGTGGTTCTGATGGCAAATACGAAGCCTTCGGTGGATACAGTGGAGACTTTGCACTATGTACTTGAAAAAGGAAAAAAGACCGGCATTCATATTCATTCCTGTGCCAATGTGACCATGGGCATGAAGGGAGAAGAATTAACGGATATGGAGACTTTGACTGCCAGGGGAGCGACAGGCTTTACGGATGATGGTATTCCGCTCATGGATGAGGAAATACTCAGAGAAGCGCTGCGCCGGGCAGCAGGACTGAATCGTCCGGTCAGCCTTCATGAGGAGAACCCGGCGCTGATTGCTAACAATGGGATAAATGCTGGGAACGCGGCGGCTCATTATGGTATCAAAGGTTCTCCCAGGGCGGCAGAGATTTCTATGGTGGAACGCGATCTCAAGATAGCGCTTGAGGAAGGGGCGGATCTGTCCATTCAACATATCAGCACCAAAGAAGCAGTGGAACTGGTGCGGCAGGCAAAGCGGAAGAGCAGTCATATCCATGCGGAGGCAGCGCCGCATCACTTCACGCTGACTGAGGAAGCGGTTATCCGACACGGTACCCTGGCCAAGATGAATCCCCCGCTTCGGGAGGAAGAAGACAGGATGGCGATTATTGAAGGGTTGCGGGACGGCACCATAGACATGATTGCTACCGATCATGCGCCTCACAGCACAGAAGAGAAAGCGCGTCCTCTTACCGAGGCGCCAAGTGGTATTATTGGTCTGGAGACGGCCCTGTCCCTTGGTATCCGGGAATTGGTACAGAAGGGATATCTGACAATGATGGAGTTAATATGCAGGATGAGTTATGGGCCGGCGAAATTATATCATTTGGATGCTGGCTATATTAAAGTCGGCGGGCCCGCAGATCTTTTGGTATTTGATCCCAAAAAGAATTGGACAGTGGACAAGTTTGCATCCAAAGCATGTAATTCTCCTTTTGTTGGGGAGTGTATGCCGGGGGTGATTTCTTATACGATTTGTGGGGGGAAGATGGTTTATCAGAGTGAAGGCATGTGATGATTCCATAAAAAAAGTTGAAGGAGTGAATTTTTCAGATAGTCTGACAGATGGATTAGTAAATAGAAAAACGGGCTGGAATCCTAGATGGTTTCGGCCTGTTTTATTGTACAGGGATTTATAATAAAATACTTAATAAAAAGCTTGCTTTTTAAACTAGATATGTGGTATATATGTAAGTAATCTGATGAATCAAAAAATCTATAGCCAGTATATGGTAGATCTATTCCGCGGTTCGGCGGTTTTTCTCAGAGAAAATAATTGCATATGGAGGAATATGCTTATGGAGCAGAAAGATACAAAAGATATCACAAACAGGGAGGTGAAATCCAGCGCTTTTACTGCCTATTTTGGAAAAGCGGAAAACGCGGCAGAATTGTATTCTGCATTGGAAGGTGTGCCGGTATTGCCAGAAGATATTGTTTATACTACACTGGAAGGAGTTTTGTTTGTGGCACGAAAAAATGATATGGCTTTTACTGTACAAAATCGTGTATTGGTAATCAGCGAGCATCAATCCACGGTGAACCTGAACATGCCTCTACGGGATGTGATTTATTATGGGCGCACCATGGAGAAGCTGATAGATGCAAAGGCATTATATAGGCGAAAACAAATTTTGGTTCCTACACCGGAGTTCTATGTGTTTTATAATGGGAATGAGATTTTCCCGGCGGAAAAAACAATGAGTTTATCGGACGCCTATCTTGATAAAACAGTGACACCTATGCTAGAATTAAACGTGAAAGTGATTAACATTAATCTGCTGGTTAATCACGAAATTTTGAACAAGTGCAAATCATTATATGAATATTCCTGGTTCGTTCAGAGGATTAAAGAATATCTGGCATCGGGAAAGGACAGAGATACTGCGATTATCCAGGCAGTGGAAGATTGTGAGTGTGAGGGAATCATGGCGGATTTCGTCAGGGAATATGGATCGGAGGCGATAAATATGCTCTTTACCCAGTTTAATATGGATGACGCACTGGAGGTAAGCTATGAAGAAGGGTTTGAAGATGGCAGGACAGAGGGAGAAAACCGTAAACTAATTCAGTTAGTGTGCAGACTGCTTCAAAAGGGAAAAGATGCAGCTACGATAGCGGAAGAATTAGAGGAAGAGACAGTATTGGTTGAAAAAATCTCGGCGATTGCTGGTGAAATGGGATTTCATGACACAGAACAGATATATGAAGCATTAAAAACCCTGCAAACTCCAGCATAACACAACAGAAAGGAACAGGAGATGGCCCAGAAGAAAAAGATAAAAGCGACAATAGTGTCACAAAAGAAGATAGCAGATCAGATTTATGATCTCTGGCTGGAGACCAAACTTGCAAAGAATGCGCATCCGGGACAGTTTGTGGCGGTGTATCCTAATCATGAGAGCACATTGCTTCCCAGGCCCATCAGTATCTGTGAGGTCAGTGAGGACAAGCGCAGACTGCGGCTGGTGTACCGTGTGGCCGGTAAAGGAACGGCAGAGTTTGCGACTTATGACGCAGGGGATACCTTGGAGATACTGGGTGTGCTCGGCAATGGGTTTCCGGTTGAAAAGGCAAAGGGCAAACAGGTATTTTTAATGGGCGGCGGCATTGGGATTCCGCCTATGCTGGAACTGGCGAAGCAGCTTGACTGCCAGAAACGGATTCTATTGGGATATCGGGATAACGATTTATTTTTACAGGAAGATCTGGCACGGTATGGCGATGTTTATGTGGCTACCGAGGATGGCAGTGCGGGCACAAAAGGGAATGTGATGGATATCATTAATGCCCATGGCCTTACGGCGGATGTGATCATGGCTTGCGGCCCTATGCCCATGCTGCGTGCGATTAAGAAATATGCCGAGGAAAAAGGAATTGAGGCCTATATCTCTTTAGAAGAACGGATGGCCTGCGGCGTGGGAGCTTGTCTGGGATGTGTATGTAAGACAACCAGCGTAGATTCCCATTCTCATGTGCATAACGCCCGCATCTGTACGGACGGGCCGGTTTTTGAGGCGAAGGAGGTGGATATCTGATGAATACACAGGTAACGATTGCCGGTGTGACTTTTCAAAATCCTGTTATGACGGCATCCGGCACTTTTGGTTCCGGCATGGAGTACAGTGACTTTGTAGATTTAAATAAATTGGGTGCAGTGGTGACCAAGGGAGTGGCCAATGTTCCCTGGGAGGGCAATCCCACACCGAGGGTGGCGGAAGTATATGGAGGCATGTTAAATGCCATTGGTCTGCAGAATCCGGGTATTGATGTGTTTGTGAAGAGAGACATTCCTTTCCTGCAAAAATATGATACGAAGATTATCGTCAACGTCTGCGGCAAGACGGTGGAGGATTATCTGGAAGTGGTGGAGCGGCTGGGTGATGAGCCGGTGGACATGCTGGAGATTAATGTATCCTGTCCCAATGTGAAGGAGGGAGCGATTGCTTTCGGGCAGAAACCGGAAAGTCTCTATGATATTACATCCCAGATTAAGAAAAAGGCGAAACAGCCGGTGATTATGAAACTGAGTCCCAATGTGACGGATATTGCGGAGATGTCGCGGGCGGCCGAGGCGGCAGGGGCGGATGTACTTTCTATGATCAATACAATCACGGGCATGAAGATTGATATTCACAGGAAAAAGTTTGTGCTGGCCAATAAGACGGGCGGCATGTCCGGCCCGGCGATCAAGCCGGTGGCGGTGCGTATGGTCTATCAGGCGGCTCAGGCAGTGAAGATTCCGATCATTGGCATGGGCGGCATCAGTAACGCGGAGGATGCCATAGAATTTCTGCTGGCGGGAGCCAGCGCCGTGGCGGTCGGAGCTATGAATTTTGTCAATCCTTATACGACTGTGGAGGTTGTTGAGGGGATTGAGCAGTATATGAAGCGATATGGGATTGAAAAGGTAACAGATTTGATTGGGGCGGTGGAATAAACGCCCCAATCAGTTTGTAAGGGTTATACATTTACCGACACATTCATTCCCACAGGCGGTGCTTCCACAGCGGTGCCTGCACTGGAATAAAATTTCACTTCCGATTTGTTGTCCGTACTTGAGGGAATAGCAGGTGCCTCTATAGCGGGCGCTTCCATGTCAGGTGCCGGACGGTTTTCCTGAAGGAGTTTGTGCCCTTCCTCGCTGATGACCAGATTGTCGGCAGATGGCGCTTTCGCATGCTCTATTGTGACATTTGTTTCTTCCCGACTCTCAGCGGCTTTCTCCGCCAGCTTTTCTGCAGTCTCTTTCTGTGTTTCCTTCGCAGCTTCTCTGCGTTCTTCCAGGGCTTCTTCCCGTTCACGCTGCTGTTCTTCCCTGTTTTCCTGCATTTCCCTGCGCAATTCTTCTTCGGCTTTCTCCTTATATTCGTAAGCAGTATCCTGAAATTCAGTGGCATAGCCCATAGCGCGTTCCATGGCGCCAAGATCGCCTTTCCGCCTTGCCTCTTTATAGACGCGCATGGGAGTATCCATCAATTTCATGTTAAGACCTGCGCCGATCAAACCTTCCATTGTTCCTGCCTTCATAGTGTGCCTCCTTTTTGTAATGTGGTTTGCAGTCAGATACATCTGGTATCGAGAGACCATGTGTAGATTTCCGCGAAAGATAGCTGTCTCATATAGGTTTTCGGCATAAGGAAAGGAAACATTGGCGATATGTATCAAACGGCTCGCCAGGTGTTATATACGGCAGATTTCTATGCAAATATGGCACTATCGATCGCTGATACCCCAAGCAATGCGGTATCATACAGCCGGCAGTAGAATCGACACACAAAACCAGGAATCTTCAAGGGAAATATCCATCATGCCATTGTATTTCTCTATGATGTTTTTAACGTTGTGCAGACCGGTTCCGTATTGCTCTGTTCCGAACGGTATAAAGCCTGGTTTATTCGGCATAGTATTTTTGATTTCCAACAGAAGATTCCGTTTTACTGTTCTGGCTTGCAGGATGATAAGGCGTTCCTGCCCATCAGTCACGCCGGCTGCAGCCTGAATGGCGTTATCCAGCAGATTTCCCAACACGATACACAGGTCAAAGTCCTGCAGGGGCAGTTGTTTCGGAAATTGCAGTTCACAGGTAAAGGAGATGTTCTCTGCCAGAGCGGCCTGTTCCTTGATGTCGATGAGGGCGTCCGCAGTCAGGCTGCCGGTATGGATATTTCCTGTGGCTTTGTATGCTTCGTGATACATGGATTTGAGATATCCGTTTATCTTGTCAAGTTCGCCCTGTTCTGTCAGGCGCTCCAGGACAAGCAGGTGGTTTTTCAGGTCGTGGCGGAGATTCATCTGTCTGTGATGTTCTTCTAAAAGGGTCTGGTAATGGGCAATCTGAGTGCGCTGCATCTGTTCCGATAGGGCTTGCTGCACGATTCTGTTCAGGGCAGCAGGCAGACTTAAGGACATGGAAAGGCTTAAAAGCGCCAGGATGATACATTGTATATGGGTTAAAACTTCGCTGGTATAGGGATTGAAAACCTCCGGCCAGTCGGTATGGGAGATCATGATTACACCGTGTGTGATGCCGTGATAGACTGTATCAGTCAATAGAATCAGCCCGCACATAATAAAGAATAGAAACCGGCAGATCTGTTCGGAAAAAAGATCCGGACGCAGTTTTATATGCCGGAAAATAAACCATAGAATTGCGGCAGAGATAGGATAGGAAAGACTGACAAAAAGTTCGGAACATGTGGATTGCTGTGCCGGAAAAAGCATACTGATAAGAGACAGCGTTTCGCTCAGAGTGTTAACGGCAAACTCCGAGGAAACGCATAGGATAGCCGCCAGGGATGCCCTGTGCCACAGGTCGCCCCGGAAGAACAGGGTCATAAGCAGCATCAAAGAACCCTGTCGCAGGATGCTGTAGAGAATATACCAGCCCTGTTGGCTGAAGGTATAGGAGGCAGTCAGGCTGATCAGCAGATAGAGCAGCATGCAGGATGCTAAGCCAAGATATCTGTTTCTTTGCGGGGAAAAGAAGTTTTCCTGCAGCCGGTAAATTATGCCTGCCTGAAGGCATAGTCCGATGCCGGCTATAATTATCATCCGTAATGTCATGCGAGTCCTCCTTCTTGTTTCAGGTAATGCATCAATGCCCTGGTAAAATCGTCATAGCGGCGCTTGGCTAACAGGACTGTATCTTTTGTTTCCAGGTAAATCTCCGTCTTATCATAGGTATCTACATATTTTAGGTTGACCAGATACCCCTTGTGGCATCGGAAAAAGTTTTTGCCCTCAAGCCGCTTTTCCATCTGGCCGATCTGCTCATACGTTTCTATCACATCCTGCGGGGTATGGATGATAAGGAGCCTTCCACGGGCTTCCATATATACGATATCTTTTAAGGGGATTTTTCTGACAAGGCGCCGCGCAGAGACTAGAAGGGATTCTGTGGATTCTCTGCGCAATTTTTCAACTCCACGGGTGATGACTTTCGTAAGCTGTTCGTTGGTGACGGGTTTTACAAGATAGGCAAAAGCCTCTACCTCATAGGCTTCAAAGACATATTCGGAGACCGCAGTGACAAAGATTAGCAGACAGGTCTCTTCTCTGCGCCGCAGCAGACGAGCCAGTTCCATGCCGTCCAGTCCGGGCATTTTAATGTCCAGAAAAAGTATGTCAAAGGTTTCAGGAGACTGTAGGAGTTCTTTGCCTGTATAAAATTCCCGGAGTATGATTTCGTGGTCTGCCTGGCTGGCAATGTGCCGGATCTGTCTGGCCAGTTGTGAACATTCTAATACGATATCATCACAGACTGCGATGGATAACATGGCGGATTCCTCCTAAGTGTGTTGTTTTGAACTTGTTTTGCATAGATATAATAATATTTTCGGCAAAAGAAATGTTTTCCATGATGCAAACATGTCTGTACGGTTGCATTAATGACATAAAAGGTTTTTACATGACATGGCATATCCATCTATGCTGCCGCATAGACTTATAGCAAGTATACGCATGGAGGTTTTCTTGTGGAATTAGTGAAGAAGAAAATACATATGGACCGGATCGGTGGAAAGGCCGGCACCCAGATGGTATTGGAAGAAGATGTGAATATTTCAGATAACAAACCGGACGCGAATTATCTTCTGAGCAGTAAGGGAGAGATTATTATGGAGGAAGTCCGCGCCTGTGAAAATGTGGTGAATCTGAAAGGTAAGCTGGTGGTGTCCATACTGTATCTGACGGACATGGAGGGGATGTGCGCCAGCATGGAGGCGATGATTCCCTTTGAGGAAAAAGTGAACATGGAGGGTGTCTGTAACGGGGATACGATCTTGGCAGAATGGACCATTGAGGATCTGACAGTGGGACTTATCAATTCCCGGAAACTGAGTGTGCAGGCAGTGGTGTCCTTTGTGCTTGAGAAAGAGGAGCAGGTGGAGTGCGAGGCGGCAGTAGATCTCTATCATGAGGAACCGGTGGAGTATCGCAAATGTATTTACCCGGTGGTTGAATTGGTGTTACATAAGAAAGATATCTTCCGTCTGAAAGAGGAAATGGAACTGACCGGAAACCTGCCCAATGTCTTTCAGACGATATGGCATCATATCTGCTTTGACCATGTGGAATTTAAGGCACTGGACGAAAAGATATCCATTCAAGGGGAGATGAGGGCCTTTTTCCTGTATGAGGGAGAGGGTGATAATGACAGGACTTTATGGTATGAGAACACAGTGCCTTTCAGCGGTATCATTGAATGTCACGGCTGTCGTGAAAATATGATACCGGATATCCAGTACAGTTTAGGACAGTGCAATGTGGAAGTACGGCCGGATTTTGATGGGGAGGAGAGAGTCTTCTGCGTGGAACCGGTATTGGATCTGGATATTCACTTATATGAAGAGGAAAACCTGGAGGTACTTTCGGATGTTTACGGGGTGGATAAGGAGATTGGGGCGTTGGCAACGCAGGTGCCGCTCAAGAGTCTCTTGCTGGCAGGCGTTGGAAAGTGCAAGATAGCTGATCATGTAAGAATCCAAAATTCAGAAATGCCGATGTATCAGTTGATTCATTCCGAAGGAGAAATCCGGATTGATGAGAGGACAATTGTGGAGAACGGCATTGCCGTCACCGGCACTTTGATCGTGACTACGCTATATCTGAGTGCGGGAGGCGCCAGGACGATTTATTCCACAAAGAATGACCTGCCGTTCCAGTATGTGATCGAGGTGGATAATATCACTGATGACTGTATTTATAAGTTACATTCCAGTATCGAGCAGTTGACGGTGACCATGCTTGACAGCGATGAACTGGATGTGAAGGCTGCTTTGCAGTTTAAGGTCATTGTATTTGCACAAAAGATTCATAATCTGGTGACAGATATCAAGGTGGAAGATTTGGATCTGAACAAACTGAGCGAACTGCCGGGAATGGTAATCTATATCGCGGGTCCGGGAGAAACCCTGTGGGATATCGGTAAGCGCTATTATGTACCGGTGGCACAGCTTAAGGAAGTGAATGAATTACCTACTGAGGAAATCAATACCGGGGACAGGATCCTGGTGGTGAAGGGCGGGATCTAGATTCTGGCAATATGACATTGTTGGTTGTCGATTATATCGTCCCCAAAAAGGACAGCATTTTTGCCGTAAGGAAAAAGTGCTGTCCTTTGATATTACAGGATATTCCTTCGCCTATTTGCGGTGATTGCGGGCAGAGATTGTGGAGACCGGTCTGCGCAGGGGAAGCGGAGACAGTTTAGGAAAATTTAATGTGTTTGGAATTGCGCTGGATAGGGGCGGGGTGTATACTGGATAATGATAACTTGGAGTGTTGAGAAATACTTCGGAATGGAGAGAGGGATGAGCGGTTCTTCTATTTTAAAAAACAAAGTTTTCTTATATATTACAGAATTTTTTGCAGGAATGTCTGTCATGGCAGTGGAACTGGGAGCCAGCAGGCTTTTGGCTCCATACTTCAGTTCATCGCAGATTGTGTGGACGATCATTATCGGTACGATTATGATTGCGATGGCTCTGGGGAACATTTACGGCGGCCGAAGTGCAGATAAGAACCCCAATCCGGACAAGCTCTATGTACGGATTCTGATTGCAGCAGTCTGGATTGCTGCAATACCGGTGGCAGGTAAGTATATTGTGCTTGGAATCTCAGCGCTGTTGATTTTTGCGGTTGATACGAACTTTCTGATCTGGGCTGCCTTTGCGGCCTGCATGATAATCTTTGTATTTCCGCTCTTTTTGCTGGGGACGGTGACGCCTTCTTTAGCCAAATACTCTGTGGACAGCCTGGATGACAGCGGCAGGATTGTGGGAACGCTGGGTGCATTTAATACCATCGGCAGTATTATCGGCACTTTTGTACCTACCTTTATCTCCATCCCGGCAGTGGGTACTTCCATTACCTTTCTCATTTTTGCGGGGATATTATTTGTATTAAGCCTGATCTATTTTATCAGTATTCAAAAGGGACTGCGTAAATGCGTGGCTGCGGCAGTGCTCTTTATCTTATGCTGTGCGTTTGGCACCTCCAACAGTTTTGCTTTTTGGGAGAGGGATCTGACCTATGAGGGAGAGTCCGTCTATAATTATCTGCAGGTTAAAGAAAACGACAGAAGTGTCATATTATCTACAAATGTGTTGTTTGGTGTGCAGTCTATTCTTATGAAAGGGGAAGGGCTTACCGGTATGTATTACGATTATGCCATGGCGGCGCCCCTGATGACTGGCCGGGAAGATCCGGCGGACTGCAAAACACTGATTCTTGGTATGGGAACCGGCACTTACGCTAACCAGTGCCGCAAATATTATGGAGATATGCCAGTGGAAGGTGTGGAGATTGATGAGAAAATCACTGATCTGGCAAGAGAATATTTTGAACTGCCGGAGGAGGTGAAAGTTACCACCTACGATGGACGGGCCTATCTGAACGCAATCGAGGATAGGTATGATGTGATCATGGTGGATGCCTATCAGGATATCACCATTCCTTTTCAGATGTCCTCGAAAGAGTTTTTTACCCTGGTGAAGGAGCACCTTTCAGAGGACGGTGTGATGGTGGTGAATATGAATATGCGGGGGAGCGGAGAGGACAGTATCAACGCCTATCTGGCGGATACCATCAGCAGTGTATTTGGTGAGGTATATACGGTAGATGTAAAGGGTTCTACCAACAGGGAATTGTTTGCTTCCAATAATCCGCAGATGCTGGAAAATCTGCGGGTGCACAGGGAGGAGATTACAGATGAGGGGCTCTATGCGATGATGGGAGCAGTGTCGGATAATCTGACCGTTTATCAGGCAGGAGGGCGTATCATGACGGATGATCAGGCGCCGGTGGAACTTCTGGGAATGCGGGTGATCGATGAACTGATCCAGGGCGAGGTGGCGGTTTATAAAACGCTTTATGAGGAGCAGGGGATTCAGGGAGTGCTTGACAGCCTGCTGTAAGTAAAGGAAATTTGTTTGGAATGGATAACGGGAGAGGCGTGAGCCTTGTCTTACTAAGTTTGTAAGGCGAGATTCACGCCTTTTTGCACCCTTTTTACATTTTACACCCGAAAAAAGACAGAATATGCCATTTGCGGTTTTTTCAGTCTCCTTTTGTTATACTGAAATATCTTTTTGTAACAGCAGGATAAGAAACGAGATGCGTTGAGATATCTCAATTAGAACTGCTGACAAAGCACTGCACCAAAAAGGATTAATGAGCGATGACGAAATGGAGGAAGAGAAAGTGAAAAGGCAAAAGGGCAGTTTGTTACAGCGCGCCATAGCTATGATGCTTTCAGCTGTATTGGTAATCGGAATGACAGCCAATGCAGTGCCGATGCATGTGTTTGCGCAGGAAAACGTTGAAGGGCAGCAAGAGACAACGGATGTGGATGAAACGGAAGAGCAGACAGAGCCTGCGGATGGAGATGAAACGGGGAATCAGACAGAGACCCCGGATGGAGATGTGACAGGAAGTCAGACGCAGAACCCGGACGGGGATGTGACAGGAGAGCAGACAGAGACCTCGGATGGGAATGAAACAGGGGAGTCGATAGAGCCTCCGGAGGAGGATATCGTAGAAACGCCTGGTGATAATTTGCCGGGAGGAGAATTAGCGGATCCGCTGCCAGAGGAGGAAGAAAAGAATCCGTCAGGATCGACAGATGCTTCCGAAGAGGAAGCGGCAGTAAGTATCACGTTTCAAGTGTATGGATATGATGTGGATGCGTTTGGGACACTGGAACTGATGAATGAGGACGGGACGATGTCCTGCACAACGGAGATTGAGGACAGGGATGGCTATACGGAGATAACACTTAGCGGCACTGTGGATGAGTTCCTGACCCAGGAAGAGGATTCACGGTGGTCGACACGTGTTTATGTATATAGAAATCAGGAACAGATAGCGGATTATACTGTATATAAAGGGGAAGATCAGACATTTGAACGCCGCTCCTTTTATGCGGTGACATTTATCAATGATGGAGAGAAATATAGGGTTGATTATGCCCTGGACGGAGAGGCGGAGCTCATAAAACCAGCAGATCCGACTCGGGAAGGGTATCAGTTTGCCGGCTGGATGACGGAGGAAGCAGCAGCTCGAACACCGTTGCCTCTGCAGAGACCAGAGTGAAAAGTGAGAATCAGGGATTCCTTCGCAAGGAAGTGCATGTCAAGGCGGAAGATACCTTTGATACGATCATAGCAACACCTCTGGCGGAACTGTCGGATATCCTTCTGACAGATACGGAGAAACAGCTGGTAGGCGGCGGTGTAGACATAAGACTTGTCCTTGACGTGAAGGATGCCGCTGACAGCGTAAGCAGTGAAGATAAGAGCGTAGTAGAAAGAACATTGAGCAAATCCCTGCCGAGTTTCAGCCTTGGACAGTATCTGGACATTAGCCTGTATAAGCTGGTGGGGACACAACGTACTGATATCGCCAGGACTTCCGACAAGATTATTGTGACGATTGCCGTGCCCGAAAGACTGCGGAATACGGACGATAGCAAGACGAGAGTATTTGCCATTATCCGGGTACATGACGGAAAGGCTGAGATCCTCGATGACCTGGATACCGGTGCGGATACTATCTCTATTGCCACGGATTGCTTCTCTACGTATGCTATCATCTATAAAGATGTTGCAAAGACGGGTGGTACAGCTGTTGTCAGCACGGCGGCCGGCAAAACGTCACAGACAAGGGATAATGAACCTAAGACGCAGGACAATACACCGATAGAACTGTGTGCAACGCTTGCGATGATCTCCGGTTTGACCTATCTAATGCTGTACTTTACAGACCGTAAGCACGGGATGAGTGAGGAGACGAAGAAGGAACTTGTCTCAAGGATGATCGGCTGGGCGAAACGCGGCGGCAGGATACGCAGATGGATTGCCCTGATTGCAATATTTGCTCTGTTAGTGTATTATCACAGTATCGGTAAACAGACGGCTGTGGAGTGGAAAGAGGTTTATGAAGAGTAAACAGATAAGGAAGATAATAAAGATTCTTTGTCTTGCAGTATTTGTGGCATGCCTGATTCCTATTGGTCAGGCATGCCGCGAATCCATGCAGAGTAAAGCGCAGCAGGAGGCCCTGCGGAAGATGACGGAGGTGCCCGTGGAATATGTTGCGGAAGGGGAGGCCCCGGAGACGGGTATCATTTCTGTCCTGCAAGATGACAGTTCGCTGCAGGCGGACAGAGCTGCATTGCAGACCGGGGCGGACACGGAGAAAGACGCTTCTGCAGCACAGACGGGAGAGAATGATGCGGAAGATATTTCCGCTGCACAGACAGATAACGGTATGGCTGTAGACGGTGGCGAGGCCGTCATGCTGGACAAGTATGTGAAGCTGTATCATGAAAACAAGGATTTGGTAGGATGGCTTTCCATAGATGGCATGAAGATTGACTATCCTATCCTGCAGAATGCGGATAACGAATACTATCTGCACCATGATTTTTATGGAGGCAACAGTAAATACGGGTGTCTCTATGTGAAAAACCACGCCGACCTGCAAGCAGGAACCAATTTCGTCATATATGGACACAACATGAAAGACGGTTCCATGTTCGGGGATTTGGATCTGTACCAGAAGGAGAGCTTTTATAAGGAGCATTCCAGGATTTCCTTTGACACGCTTTATGAGGAACGCACTTATGATATCATAGCAGTCTTCCGGTCGCAGGTTTACGATGCGGATGATGATGTGTTCAAATACTATCAGTTTTATGAGGCCGACACCCAGGAAGAGTTCGATGATTTTTACAGCAATATCAAGGAACTCTCTCTTTATGATACAGGTGTAGAGGCGCAGTTTGGAGATACTTTCCTGACTTTATCCACATGCGCCTATCATGTACAGGATGGACGGTTTGTGGTAGTGGCGAAGCGGAATTCAGGTTTAGGCAAGCAATAAGATAGCCACGTCTTTTCCGCCGAGCACAATCCTGTCACCGGCGGCATATATTTGGCCGCTCAGAAGATCAGTTCCCGCAAAAGGCAGTGTCCCCTCATAGGCGGATTCTCCATGATTAAGTATAAATATAAATGTTCCCTCGCTGTTGACTCTTCTGGTCAATTCGACACTGTCCGGTGTATCCATGATCGGTGCAATACCGGCTTCTTCACAGATTTCGCTCAGATAATCCTGATAAAATTCTTCATTTGACTGTGTGGCTACATAGTAACCGAAGCCTTTGCCAAAGGCATGTTTTGTCAGTACCGGCATACCGGCGTAGAAATCTTTTTCATAGGTACAAAGAACCTCGGCGCCTTCCGGGTGCAGCAGGTCGCAAAGCATGGCTGCAGGATAGGCTTTTCCCTTATAGGTAAAGAGGTTGCACATATCCTCCGGCAGGGCGTCTTCTTCTTCCACCCAAATGCCAAGGATGTCCCGCAGTCTTCCGGGATAGCCGCCGATGGTCACCAGATCATGTTCATCCACGTAACCACTGAAAAAGGTGGTCAGGAACCGGCCGCCGTTTTGCACATAGGAGCGTATTTTCTCGTCATAGCCGGTCTTGACCATATAGAGTACGGGTGCAATCACCAGGGAATAAGCGGACAAATCATCTTCCACGCCGATCATGTCCACGGGAATATTCTGGTTGTGGAGCGCCTTATAATAGCGGACTATTTCCTTGCAATAGTCCAGATAGACGGAAGGACCGGCGGAATAGGAGATGGCCCACCAATTATCCCAGTCAAAGACGATGGCGGCTTTTGCATCGCATCTTGCGCCCAGGGTCTTAGAACCCAGCCGATCAAGTTCTGCGCCCAATTCACTGATTTCCCTGAATACGCGGGTGTTTTCGTGTCCCGCATGGTCTATCACAGCGCCATGGTATTTCTCGCAGGCGCCAATGCTTCTTTTCATCTGAAAAAACATGACTGTGTCTGCACCGTGGGCCACGGCCTGATAACTTAAGAGCCGCATGACACCGGGACGCTTGAGCATGTTGTAAGGCAGCCAGTTGGTCACGGAGGGAGTCTGCTCCATCAGAGCGAAGGGTTTGCCTTGCTTTAAGCCGCGCATCAGGTCATGCCGCATGGCAGTTTCTTCCGGCGGGGTATCGTTGGCAGGATAATTGTCCCAGGAGACGAAATCCATGTATCTGGCCCACATCTGATAATCCAGAGGCTGATAGGTTCCCATCAGGTTGGTGGTGATGGGGATGTCCGGTGTAATGGTATGGATGGCGTCATACTCCAGGCGGTAGGCATTTAAGATGCTTTCCGAATTAAAACGCCTGTAATCCAGAGAGATGCCCTGGAACATGGTGCGATCCTTGTCAAAATGCTCGGACAACTGATTGGGAACCACAATATCCTCAAAATCATAGAAAGTGTGACCCCAGAAGGCAGTATCCCAGACACGGTTTACTTCCTCAATGGTTTGGTATTTGTTTTTCAGCCATTCCCGGAACTTTTTCTCACAGTTTTCACAGTAACATTCCCCGCCGTATTCGTTGGAGATATGCCAGGAGACGATGTTGTCATATCCTTTGTAGCGCTCGGCCAGCTTTGCAGCCAGCGCCGGGGCATATTTCCGGTAGGTCGGGCTATTGGGGCAGGAGTTGTGCCGGCCGCCAAATTTCCGTTTCATGCCGTTATTTTCTACGCGCAGGATGTCAGGGTGTTTTCTGGCTATCCAGGCCGGATGGGCGCCGGTGGAGGTAGCCAGACATACTTTGAGACCATGCCGGTCCACCAGTTCCATGATCTTGTCCAGTTTATCAAAATGGTAGGTATCATCATCGGACTGTAGGGATGCCCAGCTGAAAACATTGAGGGTGACGATATCGATATGGGCCAGTTTAAAAAGCCTCATGTCTTCATCCCATGTATCCTCAGGCCATTGCTCCGGGTTATAGTCTCCGCCGTAGGGGATTTTCTTTATTTTTGCATTTTCAATCATAGATACCTCTCTCTGCGCTGGAGTGCAGCGTCTTTATTCTTATTTTCAATTATATCTGATTTGGCACAAAAAAGGAACCAGAGATAATACTCTGGTTCCTTCTTGTTAACAGTATAAGTTATTAGTTGGTGGTAGTAGCAGCCGTTGTCTGTCCTGCTTCCTCAGCCATCTTATCAAATTTCTCCATAACTGCGTCATAAGTCTGTTTGGAGATCTCAGGCAGTTCGCCGCCCCAGGTCTTCTCAGCCTGCTCATAGCCCTTCTTGAAGGCATCGCGCATATCCTCGATCTTACTCGGATCGCCGCCTGTCAGAGCCTTGGCAAAATCAATAATCCTGTCAGAAGTCTGGTTAACACCCCAGTAACCGTCCTCAGCGATATCCTTTTGTGCCTGCAGTTTGGTTGCCTCGTCCACTTCGAACTTGCCGCTTGCAAGGAAACGCCACATATCATTGGCATTGTTATAAGTCTGACCCTGCTTGGTCATCAACTGCTGTACGATGTTCTGCAGCTGTTTGGTGTGTGACTCAGCATCAGCCTTCAGCTTGTTTACTAATTCAGTATTCTGCGTATATGTCTTTGCTGAAGTTGTAGTGTTTTCTTTTGAAGGCTCATAGACAACGCCGCTTTCATCCTTTGTAGATGTAGAGCCGGAAGCTGCGCCTGTCTCTTCCGCAGGCTTTGTGCTGGGCTGTGTTGTCTGATAAGGATCGTAAGTACTGGTTGTACTGGTAATTCCATTTACGCTCATCGGTATCCCTCCTTGGAAATGTTTGTGATTGGTTTATGTTGTATCATAACAAGCAGAGATTCCCAGGGCAATCCCCACTATTTATATATTATATCGTACCATTTTCCCAGATTAATTAGAAGTCAAATGTGATATTTTTTACTTTTTACAACAAGAAATTGACCGTTCATGACGTGGAGTGAATGTAGAAGCGGTAAATGAGGGGCCATGGCTATGGGACTTAATTTTTCTCTGGTCTTACAGGTTTGACCCAAAAGATACGGTTATATTGACAAAAACGTCCAAATTGTATAGAATTAAGTACAATCTTTTGTATACAAAATGCAATTACAAGTAACATTCTCAACTGAAACGATTCGAGGAGATAAAGATGCAGCAAATCCAAGAGAGAGCCTATGCCAAGATCAATATCGGGCTGGATGTCCTGCGCCGCCGGCCGGACGGTTATCATGAGGTTAAGATGATCATGCAGACAGTAGACATTTATGATGATCTGCTTCTGGAACGGACATCAAAGCCGGGCATATATCTACAGACTGATAATGAAGAATTGCCCACCAATCAGGATAATCTGATCTGCCGGGCGGCAGCCCTTTTATTAAATGAAAAGAAAATCACGGAAGGTGTTAAGATTAGCCTTACCAAACGGATTCCCATTGCCGCCGGCATGGCAGGGGGAAGTTCCGATGCGGCGGCGGCCATGCGGGGCTTAAATGTACTTTTTGATATGGGATACGAGGTGGAACAACTGCAGCGCCTCGGTGTGAAGCTGGGGGCGGACATTCCGTATTGTATTGTGGGAGGCACCATGTTGTCTGAAGGGATTGGAGAGGTATTGACACCACTTCCTGCACCGCCAAGCGCATATCTGGTGGTGGCGAAGCCGGATATCAATGTTTCCACTGCCTTTGTCTATGGGAATCTGCATGTGGATCGGCTGCAGTATCATCCGGATATTGATGGAATGGTACAGGCGCTTTCGGAGGGGAGTCTGCAGGGTATCTGTGACAGAATGGGTAATGTGCTGGAGACCGTGACAGTGCCCGAATATCCGGTTATAGAACAAATAAAGGGTCTGATGCGGCAAATGGGGGCGTTAAACGCTCTGATGAGCGGCAGCGGTCCTACGGTGTTTGGGATGTTTGCGGATAAGAAACAGGCAGAATTGACGGCAGCAGCTATTTTGGAAAAAGGGCTCGCGGGACAGATATTTGTGACAAACTTTTATGATACAAAGAGCAACTGACGGTTTGGCATTAAGAAAGGCGTGGCTATATGGGCGACAACTTTACAGTGAACATGGACGAATTTCTCCCGTTGCGGGATGTGGTATTTAACACGCTGCGCCGGGCAATCTTAACAGGAGAACTGAAGCCGGGTGAGAGGTTGATGGAGATTCATCTGGCTAACCGGCTGGGCGTCAGCAGGACGCCGATCAGGGAGGCAATCCGGAAACTGGAACTGGAAGGACTGGTCACCATGATCCCCAGGCGGGGCGCAGAAGTGGCACAGATTACGGAGAAGAGTCTGCAGGATGTCCTGGAGGTACGGCGGGCATTGGATGCACTCTGTGTGGAACTGGCCTGTGACCGCATTACGTTCGAAGAAAAGGAAGCGCTGAAAAGGGCTTGTGACGAATTTGAAGAGGCAACGAGAACCGGTGATGTGACTACGATCGCGGGTGCGGATGTGGCCCTGCATGACATTATCGTGCGGGCTACGGGCAACCAGCGTCTGATTCAGCTGATCAATAACCTGTCGGAGCAGATGTACCGGTATCGCTTTGAATACATCAAGGATGAGAAGGGGCATGATAACCTGGTAAATGAGCATAGGATGATATATGAAAGTATTCTGCAGGGCGATAAGAAGAAGGCGGCGGAAGCGGCCAAACTGCATATTGACAATCAGGAAAAATCAATTATCAGGCAGATTCATTTAGAGCGGGAACAGCAGCTAAAGAAAAAGGATAAGAGACAGTAAAAGATAAAGTAAAAAATAATAAGAAGCAGTAAAAACAGAAAGAAACAGATAGATAGAATCTGAATAGGAAGCTGTCTGGCGGGTACACTCTTAATGTCAGCGAATGCTGGCAGATGGGAGTGTATCATATGTGGAATAAACTGAGAAACCTTGCGGTCACGGCTTTTGCGGTGGCTTGGTGGGGGATTTTATATCCGGAGCTGTGCTTTACGGAAGAGACCTTTGAGCAGATATTTGTAGCGGAGGAATGTCAGGAGATGACGGAACAGGAAATCTATGAGCATCTGTTGGAGGCTTCGGGAGACGAGATTGTAATCAGGAGCAGATTTCTGGAATGGATGGAAGAGAAAATGACAGGGAAAGGCAAAGAATAGAATGAACGGACAGGAAGAATGGCATAACAGCCCGATCGGGGTGTTTGATTCGGGAGTCGGGGGACTTACGGTGGCGCGGGAGATCATGCGGCAGCTTCCCAACGAGAGGATTGTATATTTTGGGGATACGGCGCGGGTGCCTTACGGCAGTAAGTCAAAGGAAACCGTGATGAAATATTCCAGACAGATTGTAAATTTCCTGATGACGCAGCAGGTGAAAGCCATTGTGGTGGCTTGTAACACGGCCAGCGCTTATGCGCTGGATGAATTGGAACATGAGGTGGATGTTCCAATCATCGGGGTGGTGAGGCCCGGCGCCAAAGCGGCAATCGAGGCTACGAAGAACGGCAAGATTGGTGTGATTGCCACGGAAGCTACGATCAATAGCGGTATCTATAACCGATACATACAACAAAACGACAGAAGTATCAAGATAATGGGTAAGGCCTGTCCTCTTTTTGTGCCTTTGGTAGAGGAGGGGCTATGGGAGGATCCGGTGACAGACGAGATCGCCAGACGGTATCTGACAGAGCTGATAGACAGCGATATTGATACTCTGATACTGGGCTGCACCCACTATCCGATGATCCGTTCTACTGTGGGCAGGATTATGGGGAAGCAGGTGACACTGGTCAATCCGGCATACGAGACAGCCAGGGAGTTGAAGGAGATGCTTTTGGAAAAGGGGCTTGAGAGTGAACACCGTCCCGGACTCGGCACAGAGCTGTACCGGTTTTTTGTCAGTGATGCGGCGGATAAGTTCCAGCGGTTTGCCAATTCCATCCTGACCTATGGCATTCTTTCGGCCAAGGTCATCAATATTGACGAATTTTGATCTTCCCGATAGCCGTCAAATGTCTGCCAGCAGCCATTTGGCACGTGTCTGCGGGAATAAAGTTCAGTAAGAAATGGAGAGTATTGCTATGACAAAGGAAGTGCTGCTGACACTGCAGGGGCTGCAGTTTGATCAGCGGGAAGAGGATGCCGATAAGATTGAGATGGTCATGATCGGCGATTATTATAAAAAGAATGATAAACATTATGTGATCTATGAGGAGATTACGGAAGGATTCAGCCAGCCTACCAAAAACCGGCTCAAATTCAGCGAACATATGCTGGAATTGACGCGCAACGGTCTGGTAAATGTGCACATGGTCTTTCAGGAAAACAAAAAGAACATGTCCAATTACAACACGCCTTTTGGCCAAATTCTGGTAGGCATTGATACCAAGAAAATACAGATTAACGAACAGGAAGATAATATCATAGTGGATGTGGACTATGCATTGGACATCAATTATGAGTTTTTTTCCGATTGTCACATCAAAATAGACATCTGCTCCAAAGAAAACAGGGACTTTTCGTTATTATCCTAAAGTCCCTGTCAAAAACTATTTAATAGGTTTTGCGCCTGCTTTTTCCTGCGCTTTCTCCACCAGTTGTTTGAATTTACTCTTTTTCTTCTGCTCCACAACAGGCTGTTTGCCATGCAGGCCTTTTACATCGGTGATGTAGATGCCGCTGACAACTGCCTTTACCTCTTTCTTAACCGGAACAGAATCAAATATTTTTTCCTCACAGATCAAAGACATAATCTGAGGGCCGACTTTGGCTTTTACCACCGGGAGTTTGGAACCGCGAAGCCACTTGGGGGTTTGTTCTAACACGATTGCCGGCAGTCCGGCGTCTTTTAGTTTCATACGTTTCTTATCAATGACCAGCATGGACACGGTCTGCTTCATGGCATCGATCTGTGCCTGCTGTTCGCTTTGTTTCTTCTGAGCTCTCTTTCCCAGAAAATATAATACAACTACGGCAACGATCAGAATTGCCAGGATCACTAACAGGACAATAGTAAGTGTGCTCATTATTTTACCTCCGAAATCACTTGCTCCACGTATTGGATATTTTATCATTGATTTGGGTATTGCGCAAGAATTTCCGAAGAAACTCTTTACAGCCAATAAAAAGTTGTGTAAGAACCCCTTTTAAGAAGCGGGGATTTGTGATATAAATATATAGTATGGGTTCGCGCATGGAACAGAATTTGGAGCAGAATTATTAAGGAGAGAAGATTGAAAATGAAAAAGGGCATAATCGCAGCGCTGCTTGTGTCAGCGGTGCTTCTGACGGGCTGCGGCGATAAGGATAAACAGTTTTTGAAGGATATCAAAGCCAGTGATTATATTACACTGGGTAACTATATGGGGATTGAGGCCTCTGCAAAAGCGCCTTCTGTGCCTGACGGGCAGGTGGACTATTTCATACAGCAGCAATATCTGACACCAAATATGCTGACGAAAGAAGAGGCCGGCAGGGCCATTGCTAAAGGAGACATCGTAAATATTGATTTTGTGGGTTATCAGGATGGTGTGGCTTTTGAAGGCGGCACAGGACAGGGATACAATCTGACCATTGGTTCCAGACAATTTATCGAAGGGTTTGAGGAAGGGCTGATCGGTGTGGAGATCGGAGAGCAGGTAAGCCTCGATTTGTCATTTCCCGATCCTTATTTGCACAATCCGGATTTGTCCGGTGCGCCGGTGGTGTTTGATGTGACGGTCAATGGTATCCTGCCGGAATTGACAGATGAGTTTGTACAGTCTCTGGGGATTGGCGGCTGCCAGACAGCACAGCAGTTGGAAGATGCGATTTATGATCTCTATTATCAGAATGAGGTGGCCGCTTACGAGAATGAGATTGAGATGATCATGTCCAGCACGATCATGGCGGGATCCACTTTTAAGAAGGAGCCTCCGGCCGGATTGGTGGAGCGGTACAAGACAAGTATCGAGAAGTCAGAGAACAGTAAGGCCGCCAGCAACGGAATGACGCTGGCACAGTATATGCTGGCAACCACAGGGCTTGACGAGACAGGATACCGGGCGGAGTTTGACAAGGCGGCAGTTGAGATGGCGCAGCGTTATATCATGTATCAGGCCATTGCTGATATCGAGGGACTTATGCCCACAGAGGAGGAGGTAGAGCAGGAGATTGACAGTTTGGTGACGGTTTACGGTTTTGCTTCAGAGGAGGAACTTTTACAGCAGGAAAGCAAGGAAAATCTCGGTGAGGATCTGATGCGCAAGAACGTGGTGGCGTTCCTGATGGAGAACGGCAATATTCAGCAGACAGGGACGGATATAAATTAAAGATTAAGAAGAGAAAGGCAGGAGTATGGTAATGGATTTGACAGATATTAAAGCGTTATATCGTAACAGCGAAGCATATATTGATAAGGAAGTGACAGTCGGCGGCTGGGTTAGGAGTATCAGGGACTCTAAGACATTTGGGTTTATCGTGATCAATGACGGTACCTTTTTTGAACCATTGCAGATTGTATATGGGGACAGCCTTGCTAATTTTGAAGCCATATCGAAACTGAATGTGGGTTCTGCCATCATTGCCAAAGGCAAGATTGTGGCAACGCCTCAGGCGAAGCAGGCATTTGAGATGCAGGCGGTCGAGATTCTGGTGGAGGGACCTTCCACGGCGGATTATCCGCTACAGAAAAAGAGACACAGTTTCGAATATCTGCGCACGATTTCTCATCTGCGTCCCAGAACGAACACATTTCAGGCAGTTTTCCGTGTACGCTCTCTGATTGCTTATGCGATTCATACCTTTTTCCAGGAGAGAGGGTTTGTATATGTGCATACGCCGATCATCACGGGCAGTGACTGTGAGGGTGCAGGCGAAATGTTCCAGGTGACTACCATGGATATGAAGAATCTGCCCATGACCGCAGAGGGGGAAGTGGATTATAGTCAGGATTTCTTCGGCAAGCCCACCAACCTGACAGTGAGCGGACAGCTTAATGTGGAAACGTATGCATTTGCGTTCAAAAACGTATATACGTTTGGCCCCACTTTCCGGGCAGAGAATTCCAATACCACAAGACATGCGGCGGAATTCTGGATGATTGAGCCGGAGATGGCCTTTGCGGATCTGACGGATGATATGATGGTAGCGGAGGCTATGTTAAAGCATGTGATCCGCTATGTGCTGGAAAATGCGCCGGAGGAGATGAATTTCTTTAACCAGTTCGTAGACAAGGGATTGATCGAGCGGCTCAATCATGTGTTAAATTCTGATTTTGCCCATGTGACCTACACCGATGCGATCCATATTTTAGAGAAGCATAATGATGAGTTTGAGTATAAAGTGTCCTGGGGCTGTGATCTGCAGACAGAGCATGAGCGCTATCTGACGGAGCAGGAGTTCAAGCGCCCTGTTTTTGTGACGGATTATCCGAAGGAGATCAAAGCCTTCTATATGAAATTGAATGAGGATGACAAAACGGTAGCCGCCATGGATTGTCTGGTGCCGGGTATCGGAGAGATCATCGGCGGCAGCCAGAGAGAGGACAGCCTGGAACTTTTGGAGCGCAGGATGGAAGAAATGGGGCTGAATAAGGAAGATTATCAGTTCTACTTAGATCTCAGAAAATACGGTTCTGTGAGACATGCGGGCTTTGGCTTGGGCTTTGAGAGGTGTGTCATGTACCTGACCGGCATGGGAAATATTCGCGATGTGGTGCCTTTCCCCAGAACGGTAAATAACTGCGAACTGTAATCAGGATAAAATCCGGCAGCGGACGGAAGACGGCGATGAAGAGAAGATATACGAGAGGGATGTATTTCCTGTTATCTTTCATATTGTGCCTGTTAGTGGTAGAACCGATATCGGCTACCACTATTTCCGATTTGCAGGAGGATGTTAAGAAAAACCAGGCCCAGCTGGATAAAGCCAAAGACAAGATTTCTGATGCTCAGGATGCCCAGGAGGGTGTGGAGGAAGAGATTGCCGATCTGGATGCCGAAATGGTGGCGATTTTAACAGATATCAACTTGATCGAGGATGCGATCGAAGATAAAGAAGAGGAGATTGCGGCTACACAGGTAGAATATGAGGCGGCAGTGGCGGATAAGGATGAACAGTATGAATCCATGAAGATACGGATTCAGTTTATGTATGAAAAAGGAGAGATATCCTATCTGCAAATGTTTTTTGGCTCCGAGAGCATGGGCGACATGGTTAATAAGGCGAACTATGTGGAGGAACTTTATAAGTATGACCGCAGACTGTTGGCCGAGTATGAGGAGACAGTACAGCTGGTGGCGGCCCTTCAGGACAGACTGGAAGAAGATAAATCGGAGTTGGAGACTTCCAAGATTGAATTAGAGGAAGGGCAGGCCTACATGGAAGAAATGATGGCTCAGAAAAAGGAAGAGTATGAGAATTATGGCCATGTGCTTGCTAAGGCCAAGCAGGAAGCTGCGACTTATACTGCCAAGATTAAGCAGGAGACTGCCCAGATCAGGAAACTGGAAGAGGAAGAGCGGAAGCGCAGGGAGGAAGAAGAGCGCAGACGTAAGGAAGAGGAAGAACGCAAACGCAGGGAAGAAGAGGAAAGACAGCGTCAGGAACAGGAATCCATGCAGGCCCAGAATCAGGATGACGATGATGAAAGCGATTCTTCCGAAAGCCATAAAGAGGAAAAGCCCAAACCTTCATCCTCTGGCGGCGGGAAAGGACAACAGATAGCGGATTTTGCCTGTCAGTTTATTGGCAATCCTTATGTGGCGGGAGGTACCAGCCTGACCAATGGAGCGGATTGTTCCGGGTTCGTGATGTCGGTCTTTAAAGAATATGGGATTTCCCTTCCCAGAAGTTCCTACGCACAGTCCACCTATGGCAAGGAAGTGTCTTATTCGGATGCCAAGCCGGGTGATGTGATCTATTACGGCGGTCATGTGGGTATTTACATAGGAGACGGAAAGATTGTGCATGCCAGTACGGAACGGACAGGCATCAAGATTACGGCGGCCACCTATCGCAACATTATTACGGTGCGGCGGATTGTGTGACGGAGAAGTCAAAGGTCGACAGACAAAAGGCGCAGGCGAAATAAAGGGCTTGACTTTTCATTAGATTCCAAGATAAGATATCAGTAATTGCTGGCAGGAAGCCGGCTGGGGAAACAGGAATAATATCATATATAGATGAATAATGTATACACAAGAGGGTATACGATCCTTCCAAGAAGGATTGTGTACTTTTTTTGCGCAAAAGAGGTATGAGATGAAACTTAATGATTTTTTTGGGGAAAATCCCAAAGTAGCGCTGGCTTTTTCCGGTGGTGTGGATTCGGCCTATTTACTTTATGCGGCCAGGCATTTTGGGACGGATGTGCGGGCATATTATGTGAAAAGCGCTTTTCAGCCACAGTTTGAACTGGAGGATGCCAGACGCCTGGCAGAACAGTTGTCAGTCGAACTGCGGGTTTTGGAGGTGGATGTGCTTGCCTGCCAAACGATTGCTGAGAATCCATGTGATCGGTGTTACCACTGCAAGAAGATGATATTTTCAGCCATTGCACAGGCTGCGTCCGGGGATGGCTATCAGCTGCTGCTGGATGGAACCAACGCATCCGATGAGGAAGGTGACCGGCCGGGTATGCGGGCGCTTAGAGAACTTGAGGTGCGTTCGCCGCTGCGGGAGTGTGGGCTTACCAAGGAGAGAATACGCAGTTTATCTAAGGAAGCGGGTCTGTTTACCTGGGATAAGCCGGCCTATGCATGTCTGGCTACAAGGATTCCCACAGGAGAACTCATTACCCGGGAGAAGCTTCTGGCCACGGAGGCGGCGGAGGAGTATCTGTTCTCCATAGGGTTTACGGACTTCAGGGTGCGTAGGATGGGGGACGATGCCAGACTGCAAGTTCCGGCAGAACAGCTTGGAAAAGTGCTTTTGAAGCGGGAAGAGATTCTTGCGGTATTGAAACGGTATTATAAGATGGTTCTGCTGGATTTGGAGGTGAGAGAATGAACAGCGATATCAAGAAGATTTTGGAACATGTGCGGGACGGGGAACTTACGGTGGAGGAAGCGCTGCTTACCATCAAGAAACAGCCGTTTGAGGATATCGGCTATGCCAGGGTGGATATGCACCGGGGCATCCGGCAGGGAGCGGCGGAAGTCATATATGGTGCGGGCAAGACACCGGAACAGATCATCGGCATTGTGTCTGCCATGAAAAAGAACGGGCAGGAAACTATCCTGATCACGCGGCTGTCGCCGGAATCTGCCCGGATTGTGGAGCAGGAACATGAGATGGAGTATCATGAACAGGCAAGGATTGGCATAATCGGTAAAATACCGGAACCTGACGGTATTGGTAAAATCGTGGTAGCCACGGGCGGTACTTCGGATATCCCGGTGGCGGAAGAAGCGGCGCTCACTGCGCAGGTGCACGGCAATGAAGTGGTACGGCTCTATGATGTGGGAGTGGCAGGACTGCACAGACTGCTGGCCTGTATGGATGATATTATGGGCGCTTCGGTGATCATTGCCATCGCCGGTATGGAAGGGGCATTAGCCAGTGTGATCGGCGGCCTGGCGGACTGTCCGGTAATCGCGGTGCCCACAAGCGTGGGGTACGGGGCCTCTTTTCAGGGGGTATCAGCCCTGTTGTCCATGTTAAATTCCTGTGCCAGCGGTGTTTCGGTGGTAAATATTGATAACGGTTACGGGGCCGGTTATCTGGCCAGCCGGATCAATCATATGGAGGCAAAGAGTTAATAACAGACAAATCGGAGGTTGGGGATGAAGACATTATATCTGGATTGCGGCATGGGCGCTGCAGGTGATATGCTGACGGCGGCATTGTTGGAACTTCTGCCGGAGCGGGAGGAGATATTAGAAGAATTAAACAATCTGGGGATTCCGGGTGTGAAGGTGAAGGCGGAAGCGGCAAGTAAATGCGGCATCGGCGGTACGCATATTGCGGTGCGGGTTCATGGAGAGGAAGAGCTTGAGGATATGTATGAATTTCAGCCGGTCCACGAGCATGAACATTCACAGCACGAGCATACACATGAGCACATACACGAGCAAGCACATGGGCACACACACGAGCAAGCACATGAGTACGCACACGAAAATATACACGAGCAAGCACATGAGCACACACATGAACATGCACATGAGCATACACACGAGCATGCACACGACCATACACACAATCACAGTCACGAACAGATAGACGAGCATCATCATGACCACCCGCATCACCATCACAGCGGACTGCATGAAATAGAACATATTGTAGAGAAACTGGCTGTAGCGGAGCATGTTAAGAAAGACATTCTGGCAGTTTTTGGCCTGATTGCGGAGGCGGAGAGTCATGTACACGGGATGCCTGTCACAGAGATTCATTTCCATGAGGTCGGAACCATGGATGCGGTGGCGGATATTACGGCTGTGTGTATGCTGATGGACAGACTTGCACCGGATCAGGTCATTGTATCACCAGTTCATGTGGGCAGCGGACAGGTAAAGTGTGCCCATGGGGTCTTGCCTGTGCCGGCGCCGGCAACAGCATATATTCTCCGGGATGTGCCGATTTACGCAGGAGAGATAAGGGGAGAATTGTGTACGCCTACCGGGGCTGCTCTGTTGAAATATTATGCGGATCATTTCGGTGTCATGCCGGTGATGCGCACCACAGCCATCGGTTACGGCATGGGACAAAAAGATTTTCCGGCGGCCAACTGTGTGCGTGCCCTTCTGGGTGAGACGGAAAGCGCCGGGGATACGGTGGCAGAACTGTGCTGTAATGTGGATGATATGACGGCGGAGGCTATTGGGTTTGCCACGGAGACATTTCTGGCGGCAGGTGCATTGGAGGTTTATACAACTTCTGTGGGTATGAAGAAATCACGTCCGGGTATCGTACTCAATGTGATGTGCAAGGAGTCCATGAAAGATGAAATGGTGCGGTTGATTTTCAGACATACGACTACCATTGGTATCCGGGAAAATATTTCCAGAAGATATACGCTTGACCGCTCCATAGAAAAGGTGCAGACACAGTATGGTGAAGTTCGAAGGAAGGTTTGCAGTGGATATGGGGTGACCAGGGAAAAGTATGAGTATGAGGATCTTGCGCGCATTGCAAGAGAGAGGGGCATTTCTGTGGGAGAAGTGCAGGCATCTTTGCCAAGAAGCTGAAAAGTAGAGTGATCTTTGTCAGCATATCCCCTTAAAATAATAGAGAGTTGAGGCCTGTTTTGCGAATGAATATAAGGATTTGGATGTCAGCTGCGTTGATCGTGGCGGTATCTATGCTGACGGCATGTGGCAGTAATACGAAACAGATGGATACCTTGGTCTATGGCAGCGGTGACTATACGCGGATCAATCCGGCCATGGATGAGCATGGAGAAATCAATCTCCTTCTCTTTAACGGACTGACAGCCCACAATGGTGATAATGAGGTGGTGCCGGGTCTGGCGAAGCGCTGGGAGTATGATGAGGCTTCCTGCACCTATACTTTCTATCTGGAAGAAGGTGTAACATGGCATGACGGAGAACCGTTTACGGCAGCGGATGTGAAATTTACGATAGAAGCTATTATGGATCCCAATAACGGATCAGAGAATGCTCCTAATTATGAGGATGTGGAAGAAATCATGGTGGTGGATGAGCAGACCATCTCTTTCCGGCTGGCGGCGCCTAATGTGGCATTTCTCGACTATATGACCATGGCGGTGCTTCCGGCGCATTTATTGCAGGGGGAGGATATGCAGGAGTCAGCTTTCTTTCGGCATCCGATCGGCACTGGCCCTTATCGATTGGAGAGCTGGGATGAGGGGCAGGCCATTGTTTTGGCCAGAAATGAAGCATATTTTCAGGGACGGCCGGAAATAAAAAAGATTATTTTTAAAATTGTTCCGGACGATAATGTCAGGGCAATCCAGATGGAGTCAGGAGAGCTTGACCTTGCGCGCCTGACACCGAAGGATGCCAGGAACTTTGCCGATAGAGAAGGGTATGTCTGTTATGACATGAGGACTTCGGATTATCGGGGGATTCTTTTTAACTTTCATAATCCATTCTGGCAGAAAAACAGGGATATTATTCCGGCAGTCTGTTATGCCATTGACAGACAGGCAATCATTGACGCGGTTCTGCTTGGACAGGGAGTTCCGGCCTATGGGCCGTTACAGCGCAATATTTATAACAATGAAGCGGTGGAACATTATGACTATGATCCGGCTAAAGCCAGGGCTGTGCTGGAAAATCTGGGCTGTGTATTGGGAGAAGACGGTATCTATACAAGGGATGGGGAAAGGCTTTCCTTTGTGATCAGCGTAGGCGCGGGTGACCAGGTGCGTCTGGATATTGCCCAGGCGGCGGCACAGCAGATTCGGGAAGTGGGAATTGACTGCCGTGTGGAGATTCCCACTCGTGTGGACTGGGGCGGACAGATGGCCTATCTGATCGGCTGGGGCAGTCCGTTTGATGCGGATGACCACACCTATAAGGTATTTGGTACAGATAAGGGAGCCAATTACAGCGGTTATTCCAATGCGTTGGTGGACCAGTATCTGATAAAGGCTCGCCAGTCTGACGATTCATCCATTCGGGTCGAGAATTATGACCGGTTCCAGGAAGCGCTGGCTGGGGATCCGCCCTATGCGTTTATCTGCTATATAGACGCCGATTATGTGGCGGATGCTTCGATTCGGGGGATTTCCCCGGATACCGTTATGGGACACCATGGCGTGGGGATTTTCTGGAATATTGTCGATTGGACAATAGAGGAGTAGAAGATGTCCGGAGGACGTACAGACGGCGCCCGGACAGAAACAGATGAAACAGTAAAATGAGGTTTATAAATGTCGGAATTATTGGAAGTAAGGAATCTGTCAGTCAGCTTTGATACGCCGGCAGGGGAGATACAAGCCGTGCGGGATGTGAGTTTTACGGTTAAAGCGGGGGAAGTGCTGGCGATTGTGGGTGAGACCGGCTGTGGTAAGAGTGTACTGTGCAAGAGCATTCTACGGCTTTTACCGGATATTGCCAGGATTAAGGCAGGGCGGATCTGGTTAAACGGTGCGGATATCACGGATTATCGGGAGCGTGATATGTGCGGACTGCGAGGGCGGTTTTTTGCCATGGTATTCCAGAATCCGATGACGGTTCTGAATCCCTCCCTGTCCGTGGGAGCGCAGATAGCGGAGGCGATAAAGATACATAGACCCGGAATGTCCGGACAGGCCGTGGATCAAAGAGTGCTGGAACTGTTACGTATGGTGAAAATAGACCATCCAGAGGAGCGGAGCAGGCAATATCCCGGACATTTGTCGGGCGGTATGCGGCAGAGGTGTGTGCTGGCTATTGCCCTGGCGGCGGAACCGGCGCTTTTGTTTGCGGATGAGCCTACGACAGCGCTGGATGTGACGATTCAGGCGCAGATATTGGATCTGTTCAGGGAAGTACAGGCCAAACTTCATATGGCTTCGATTTTTGTTACCCACGATTTGAGTGTGGCGGCGATGGCGGCTGATCGGGTGGCGGTGATGTATGCCGGCAGGATTGTGGAGATTGGCAGGGTGGAGGAGATTTTTCTGGATCCCAGGCATCCCTATACTTGGGGACTTATGCGGGCTTTGCCGATATTGTCCGGCGGATGCAGACGGCTGTACTCGATTCCGGGAATGCCGCCCACATTGATCAATCCGCCGAAGGGAGATGCCTTTGCCTGTCGTAATGAATATGCGCTGGACATAGACTATGAGGAACAGCCGCCCATGTTTCCGGTGACAGATACTCATTTTGCGGCCACATGGCTGTTGGATGAGAGGGCCAAGGGGCTTGAAATCAAAGCACCGGACTTTGGCTGGCGGGATGCAGGAGAGACGGGCGCAAAGCCTGCGGCGGAGTTAGGAAGCAGACTGGTGAAGCAGACAGACGAGTCTGCGGAATCGGGAAGCAGATTGGTGAAGCAGACAGATGAGTCTGTGGAATCGGGAAGCAGATTGCTGAAGCGGACAGACGAGCCTGTGGAATCGGACATTATATTGGATGTACAGCATCTGACACATATATTCCCATTGTCTAAAAAGGAGACACTGACAGCGGTGGACGATGTTTCTTTTCAGGTTCACAGAGGCGAAATTTTGGGTCTGATCGGAGAATCCGGTTCGGGCAAATCCACGGTGGCGAGATGTATCATGAATGTATACCGGCCTGTTAGTGGTAAGATCATTAATCAGGGCATAGATGTCTGCGATACGAAGGCATTTCGCACCCATAAAAAGTTATTGCAGTCTTCCGGACAGATTATTTTTCAGGATGCCGATGCCAGTCTCAATCCACGCAAAAAGATTTGTGATATCATTGCAGAACCCATGAAGCTGCACCGTGTGAAGCCGCGCAGGGGAACCGTGCGCGCCGAAGCGGCATTTTGGCTGCAACGCGTGGGAATGGATACGGCGTATCTGGATCAGTATCCCTGTGTGCTCTCCGGCGGTCAGAGACAGCGGGTGGCCATTGCCCGCGCCCTTTCCATGAAGCCGGCGTTTCTGGTGGCAGATGAGCCTGTTGCTTCTCTGGATGTGTCCATGCAGGCACAGATGGTGAATCTTTTCAAGCAGCTGCAGGAAGAACTCGGTTTTTCCCTTCTCTTTATTGCACATGATTTGGCTATGGTTCGGTTTCTCTGCGACCGGGTGGGTGTGATGCACAGGGGAAAGCTGGTAGAGATTTCGTCTGTGAAGGAACTTTTCCGTCATCCGAAACATCCCTATACCCGGAGACTGGTGGAATCGATACCGACTCTGGATTTTGACCGGATTGGTCAAGAAAGGAGGCGGGGCAGATGATCAACAAAAGGCACATTGAGGTTCTGATACAAAAAGTATTGTTTTTTCTTGGCAGCGTGTTTGTTTTATCAGTTCTGGTCTTCTATGTATCCCGTCTTGCGCCAGGGGATCCCTTGGTGTCCTATTATGGAGAACGGGCTGAGAAGATGAGTGCCGAAGAACGGGAGTGGGCGGAGAATAAGCTGGGTCTTAAGGATTCTATTCATGTGCAGTATATCCGCTGGCTGCAGAATGCCTTTCGGGGGGAGTTTGGTATCTCTTATAAGTATAAGATGGACGTGACAGAGGTGATTGGCGGCAGGATCGGTAATACACTTATTCTCGGTGGTATTGGATTTATCCTTATTTTTGTGTTGGCGTTGGCGCTTGGTGTCCTGTGCGCATGGCAGGAAGATAAGCTGGCAGACCGGATGATATGTAAGGTGGGGACCATTACGAGCTGTATTCCCGAATTTTGGCTGTCATTGGCATTAATTCTTATTTTTGCCGCAGCGCTTCGGTGGCTTCCCAGTTCCGGGGCTTATTCTATCGGCAAAGAAAATAATCTGGCGGATAGGGTTCGGCACTTGATCCTTCCGCTGTCTGTAGTGGTTATCAGCCACCTTTGGTATTATGCCTATATGATTCGTAATAAACTGCTGGAAGAAGTGCGGGCGGAGTATGTGCTGCTTGCCAGAATGAAAGGATTGTGTAAACGACAGGTATTACTTGGACATTGTCTGCGCAATGTGATGCCCGCCTATTTCAGTCTTATGGCGCTGTCGGTCCCCCATGTGCTGGGAGGTACCTATATTGTGGAGACAGTCTTTTCCTATCCGGGAATTGGAACACTCACTTATGAAAGTGCCAGATATCAGGATTATAACCTGCTGATGCTGTTGAGTCTGCTTACCGGAATGATAGTGATTTCCTGTAATATGTTGGCCCGGACGGTCAGCGAACGGATCGATCCGCGGCTCCGCATGGATGACCGTAGAAGATATGAGGAGGTGGACAGATCATGAGGGACGGTTTCCAGGTAGTGGGTATACGTCAGACGGTTAAGCCGCCGGTTCCTGCTTCCGGCAGCCGGCGGCAGGGGAAACCGGTCATATCTGTTCTGGTTCTTTTGCTGCTTGTAGTGGGATGCCTGACCTGTGATATTTTTGTACAAAGAGATCCAACCTATCTGGATCTTGCGCATAGCAGTGTAGCTCCGAACCGTGAATTTGTGTTCGGCACGGATACCATGGGACGGGACATTTTCTCCATGATCTGGTATGGCGGCAGGATTTCTTTGTGGATTGGACTTGTGTCCACGTTCATTGCAACAGCTATGGCGGTAGTTCTGGGCGCTGTCAGTGGCTGTGCTTCCAGGAGAATGGACGGTGTGATCATGCGGGCGGTGGATATTCTGCTCAGTGTGCCCAGCCTTTTGGTGGTGATCTTACTGCAGGCTGTCCTGGGGAAGGCCGGTGTCTTAAGCATTGCCCTTGTCATCGGGGTTACCGGATGGATGAGTATGTCTAAAGTGATTCGCACAGAGGTGCGGCAGATTAGGAACAGTGGGTATGTGACAGCCTCCCGGTGTATGGGCGGTAGATTTTTTCATATTTTGTGGCACCATCTGGCTCCGAACTTTATATCCTCTGTTATGTTTATGGTGATTATGAGTGTCCGTACTGCGATCGTGTCTGAATCCACCCTAAGTTTTATGGGAATCGGTCTGTCGGTGGAAACAATCTCTTGGGGTAGTATGCTGTCATTGGCGGAGCAGGCCCTGGCACAACGCGCCTGGTGGATGATCATGATACCGGGGATTTTTCTGGTAACAACGCTTGTATGCCTTACAAATCTGGGCAATTATTTTCGCAGGAGAGTAAACGAAAGACATAGTAATTTGTAGAATAATCACACAATTTACAGCAATTATACATCCCCATTGGTAATTTTATCTAATAAAATATGACAAATTTATGGTAAAAAGAGTTATCTTGTGATACAATAATAAAGTAAACGTTGTTTTTTAATAATTTAGATGATTTTTTTGTGCCATTTTGAAATCGTTTTTTCTCTAATTTTCTAATGCTCTTTAGTATTCGATTTTTTGTCACTATGTCTATTTTATTAAATCCAAGCTTTAATTTAGTGTGGGAATGGGGGATGTTCTATGCAAAAGGAAAAGACCGGGAAAGGTAAATTTTTTGGGAAGCAAAAAGAGGGGGAATTTGTTAGTATTGAGAAAAAAATTTCATGGCGATTTGGACAGATTGTCATGTTTTGTTGTATCATATTGGGCATTATCTCTTCTGTTCTGAGTTATATCTCATCTATCAGCGCAGTATCGGAGACGATTAATAATACTTCAGATGTAGCAGCGAATTATGTTTCGGCAGCTCTGCAGGAATATGTCGCCATTGCTTATGAGACCGGGAGCATTGCGCGGTTGGCAGATCCGGAGCGGACTGTAGAGGAAAAGGCAGATATATTAAACCAGAGGATCAAGGATCATGATTTTGACGGCGGATATATAATTGACAGCAGCGGAGTGGATATCATTTCGGGGGCGAATCTTTCCGACCGGGAATACTTTAAAGCGGGTATGAAAGGCAGCACTTATATTTCAACGCCGACATACAGTGAAGTGACCCAGAAAGTATCATATGTTGTGTCGGCGCCTTTATGGGAGGGCGGCATTCCCGGTACGACACCGGTTGGCGTTATCGCGTATGTTCCCAATGGTGAGTTCTTAAATAATGTCATGCGCTCCATCAAGGTGGGAGAAGGTGGCACGGCTTTCATGTTAGACAAGAACGGCATCACGATTGCGGATATAGATTCATCGCTTGTCGGGGTTGAGGACAGTCTGGCTCTTGGCAAGACAAATCGAAAGTTGAAGAAGTACAGTCAGATCTGTGAGCGTATGGTTGCGGGAGAGAACGGCACGGGTACATATAGTTATAATGGTAAGACGAAAGTGGTTGCTTATTCTCCGGTTCCGGAAACGGATGGATGGAGTATAGGTGTTGCCGCGGTAAGAAATGAATTTTTGGTGATGTTTTTTATTGCACTTGTACTTACTATTGTCTTTGTCGTTATCTTTACATTTGTTGGAATCAGAAGTGGCGTTAAGCTTGGTAAGGCAGTTGCGGAGCCGCTCATTAAAACGGTAGACAGGCTGAAACTTCTGGCGGCAGGAGATATTCATTCGGAAGTGCCTGCTCCTACGGAGAATGACGAGACGGCAATTTTGATGAACTGTCTGTCAGAAACGATTCATGATTTGAACATGGTCATCATAGATATCAGCAATAATATGGCAGAACTGGCGGATGGCAATTTCCTGATTAATGTGGATGAGAACTATAAAGGAGACTTTATCCAGATCAGCGAATCTTTCAGGGGCATTGTCGAGGCGCTCAGCATTGCCATGCGGGATATTGATAACAATGCGGAGAGCGTCCGCAAGGGTGCAATGGATCTTGCGGGAGCATCCCAGGTATTGGCGGAAGGCGCAACCGATCAGGCCAGCGCGATTCAGGAACTGACGGCGACTATGACGGATATTTCCGAAAAGATTCAGGTCAATGCAGAAAACGCTGAGAAAGTCCGGGTAATCGTATCCGGTATGAATAATCAGGTTATTGAGAGCAATGAGCAGATGAAGCAGAGCACGGAGGCGATGTCAAGGATTAGAGAAGCTTCCGATAAGATCGCAGAGATTATCAGCAGTATTGAGGAAATTGCGTCCCAGACCAATCTGCTCGCCTTAAATGCATCTATCGAGGCAGCCAGGGCGGGTGAAGCAGGTAAAGGATTTGCAGTGGTTGCTACACAGGTGGGTATTCTCTCAGAGCAGAGCAGTGAGGCAGCCAAGAATACAAAGAACCTGATACAAAATGCAATTACGGCCGTGGAGGATGGAACCAAACTGGCAAATTCCACAGCAGAATCCCTGTTGCTGGTAGTGGATAATGCAAAGGTAGTGAGTGAGGCGGTTGCTGAGATCGCAGAAGCGTCTGACACGCAGGCGGAGGCAACAGGACAGATTACGGAGGGCATCAATCAGATTGCCGGCGTTGTGGAGTCCAACTCAGCAACATCTCAGGAGAGTGCAGCGGCTTCCGAAGAATTGTCAAGTCAGGCAGACCTGCTGAAGGAACTGGTGGGTAGATTTAAATATCAGGCATAAAAGGATAAATAAAGCGGCAGTGCATTAATTTGCACTGCCGTTTTCCTCCATAGATTCAGCAGGATAAACTGTTTCTGGAGCCAATTCCTGCCAGATGGCATAGAAAGTCGCATCTTCGTAGATGGGCTTATACATATCATAGGGGACGCCGTTTTCAGTGATCCATCCCAGAAATAGTGAACTGGAAGTATAGCGGACAGGTACCGGTTCATCACCTGGAAGCTCCCCGTCCTTGATGCAGTAGCGCTGCCATATCTCATCGTCCACCACAAAAGACAGATTGTGGTAGTTGGCTCCATCTAACCAGACTTCATTCAAAAAATCCCGCCGTTGTTCAATAAAATATCTTAAGAATCTAATGCTGTTGTCATATTCTTTGTAATACTGGTAACGGTTTTCGGGGGCCTCCCATCTGGCCTGATCCATGGCGATGGAATCGCGGCTTTGAGCAACCAGTTCGTCTAACTTGTGATCCAGCAGGTCGTTGAGGTAGGGAAGGGCCTGCTCTCTGTACATGGTTACCATATGATCATAAAAATCATCCTGGGCATAGAGCTGCGCAAATAGTTCCGTAGCAAATACATGATCCTGAAGTCTGGAGATGCCGATGGGATTGCTGGCAATCCTGTCCAGATTGCAGTTTCCGAAAGCTACATCGTAATCCCAAATGGGGCCGGCAAAAATCTTTTCGCTCACGCTGTCGTCCGGTTTATAGAAAAAACTGCTTGTGACACCACCGTCATAATTTTTGGAAATTTCTTCCACCAGATACTTCTGTGCAAAGGAATCCAAATCTATGTATTCTGAATAGTGCCTGCCGGTGGTCGGATGGATGCCGTCCGCAGCAGCCACAGCATCCTGAAATTCCTGCATCAGGTCGGCTATATAATTCACCTGCTCTTCTGAGGCATAGGCCGGACTTTTCAAGGTGTAACAATCTCCCTGGCTGGTGATGAAACCGCTGATTTCCATATTAAATCGATCGGTCAGTTCCCGCTCCAGAAGATAACCGCCGCTGATGTCCTCCAGTGCAATATCGGTTGCAACCCATTTTCTGCTGCCATCTGCATTTTCATGACGATTCAGTTTATCTAATTCCCGGGAATCGTAGGCATCATTCACATAGTTGTCCATATCTCTGATGGCCACACCTTCTTTGGCTACCCGGACTTTCTCCGTCAGGTAATAATTTCCGTAATAGGTATGGTTGATATATAAATCTATCATCTGCCCCTGGGGCACATAATCCATGTCAAGCGCTGCAGCCAGTTCGGTAACAATCTGATTGCGGAGTTTGGTCTGGTCATAGCCGTTGGCGATGAGATTCCATGAACTGGCTGAACCAAATCCAAAGAAATCAGTTGCTTCATTCAGTCTTATCTGATATGGTTTTTTGGAGAGCCCCCAGGTGGAATTGCCCCGCCCGCGGATTGCTTTTACATTACCTGTATACAGAGACTGGCCATTTGCATCAAACAGGGCCGTGGAACCGGCCTCCTCGTTGCTCTTGTCCGCATTGATATAATCCATGGTTCCAGACCTGGTGGTAAGCGACATCACAGGCAGGGAAGAGGAGTACATAAAAATAACAGATTTATGCAGGATGGGATTACCCTCCGGATTCACCACAGAGAGGTCGTAGGTTTTTTCATCGGAAATATCCCGTAAGATATCCGTTTCCGCAATCTGTACGTCATTAATATAGATATTGTTATGACTGTTGTCCTTCAGGGTAAGGCCCATATTCCGGGCAAATCCGGGCAGAAAAAAATAGCAGGTGCCTTCATTGCTCTGCCATAAGGTGACCTGAAATTCTGCAGTCCCATTTTCGAAAGAAAGGATAATCTCCGGAAGCGGTTCTCCGGGGTCTGTGTCAAACGCCTGACTATCCGAACTGACAGGTGAGGCGGCAGGATTGGGGGAACTGATTTCAAGCGCCTGTTCCAGAAAGATATCATCTCTGTGTTTTCTGTGTATATGTTCGTCCAATGCAGGATATCCCAGCATGACAAGCAGTACCAAACTTGCTGCCAATACCAGCAATATCAGAACCTTTTTATTCTTTTGCATGTTTCTCCTTATCCGCGAATTGGATTTCTTAATTGTGCGAAGCGGATCTCGTAAAGTAATTTGCAAAGCAAAATAAACTTTTCGCATATCCGAGTCCGCGAAGCGGATCTCGTAAAGTAATTTGCAAAGCAAATTACTTTTATTATATGTCTGCCTCAACAGATTCGCAAGGCAAAAGATGGAGTTTATTTGACACCTCCAGAAAAAATGAGTAAAATGAAGCTGCTATGCAGAAGGGATATAAGTAAATGAATCAGGCACTTATGATAATTATGGCAGCAGGAGCCATAATCGGTGGTTTTGACCGAATCCGGGGGAATCGCTGGGGATATGGCGCAAAGTTTGAGGAAGGATTTCAGCTGCTTGGCAGTACGGCCTTGTCCATGGCAGGGATGATATGTCTGGCACCGGTGTTCGCTGATGTTCTGGGAAAGGCAGTGGTTCCTTTCTATCGTATGATTGGTGTGGATCCGGGTATGTTCGGCAGCCTGCTGGCAATTGATATGGGAGGCTACCAGCTTGCAAAGGAGCTGGCGGTAGATGCGCAGATTGGCAGTTATGCAGGGATTGTGTCGGCTTCCATCTTTGGCTGTACGGTGGTGTTCACGATTCCGGTAGGCATGGGCATGGTGCGGGAAGAGGACAGGGAATGCTTTGCCAGAGGCATCATGCTGGGGCTTGTCACAATGCCTGTAGGGCTGCTGGTGGGCGGTGTGCTCGCCGGACTTACCGTGCCGGTATGTCTCTGGCAGAATATCCCGGTGTTTGTACTGTCTGCGCTTTTGCTGTTGGGATTGTGGAAGATACCGGAGGGAATGATTCGGGGCTTTTGTGTCTTTGCAAAAGGTATACGGATTCTTATCACCATTGGTTTGGTGCTGGGGGCGGTGGAATATCTGTGCGGCTTGCAGGTGATCAAGGGCATGACACCCCTTACGGAGGCCATGGAAGTGGTAGCAGGGATTGGAATTGTGATGTTGGGAAGTCTTCCTGTCACGGAATGCTTGCAGCGGCTTTTGAAGAAGCCTTTTTGGCTGCTGGGAAGAAAAGTAGGAATCAATGCTGCCAGTGTGACGGGATTATTGGTGGGAGCGGTCAGCGTTATTCCTGCCCTTTCCATGTATCAGGAGATGGATGATGAAGGAAAGGTGGTCAATGCCGCTTTCCTGGTAAGTGCGGCCAGTATGCTGGCTGCTCATATGGGATTTACTTTTAGCACAAACCCGCAGCTTCTGGGCGCTTTGATCGGTGCAAAGATAAGTGGCGGAGTGACGGCTGTTATAGTAGTGCTTATAATAGAAATTGCTTTTCATAAGGGAAACAGATATACTATAACCTGACAAAATTTTAGAGTTTTATTTTTTATATATTTACAGTTGGAGGTAAACCATGCGGATAGCAATTTGTGATGATGATGAGAGAGAACTGCACCATCTTTCAGATTTGCTTACAATGTATCAGTCAGACCGCAGGGGAAGTGTCGACTGGTGTGTGTATAGCAATGGCACAGATTTTTTGTGCGAGATGCGGGGCGGAGAGTATGATCTTGTTTTGCTGGACATTCTCATGCCGGGGATTAATGGAATACAGGTTGCGCGGGAATTGAGGGAACGGGATCAAAATGTGAGGATTATCCTGTTATCGTCCACACCGGAATTTGCCGTTGAGAGTTACAATGTGGGAGCATATCATAATCTGCTCAAGCCTGCGGATTCGAATTTACTGTTTCAACTGCTGGATAAAGTGGAAGATGAATTGACGGTACAGGAAGAGCAGGGGTTTCTTTTGAGAAACCGGGAGGGTGTTTTTAAGATTGTTTACACAAACCTTGAGTATGTGGAAGTCATTAACAAAACTGTTTTTTTCTATTTGACAGATGGTGTCATCCATGAGGTCAGTGGTTCCCTGACAGATTTTGAGGAGAAATTTTCAGACAGGACGGATTTTGTCAAGACCCATAGAGCCTATCTTGTCAATTTAGGCTGTGTCAGGTCTATTGATGCAAATTTTGTTGTGACCAGGAGCGGACACCGCATACCGGTATCACGACCGCGCCGCAAGCAGGTACGGGAGACTTATATGAGTTTTATGCATCGTGCAGAGGAGATGGCTGATGCATATAGTGCGGAGAAAACAGTCAGAACGATGAAAGGGCCGGAGGCGCCCTGGAGGATTTTACTGGTAGATGATGATTTGGCGGAACATGCTTTATGGGCCAAAATCCTGCAAAATCATGGCTGCGTGGTGCAGATGGCACAAAATGGCTTCGAAGCGTTACAGCTGATGGGAGAGGAAACTTATGACTGCGTGCTGTTGGATGTACTGATTCCGGGCGAGGACGGCTTTTCTCTCTGTGAAAAAATCCACAAAGCAGCAGATGTGCCGGTTATCTTTTTAAGCTGTCTGACGGATGCGGACAGCCAGACTAAAGGCTTTACGGCCGGTGGTATAGATTATATCACCAAAGACACGCCGGTTTCACTTTTCTGGGCCAAGATGGAGACTCGCATGAAACTTGCAGGATCGGAGCGTACACAGTTGTGCTTCGGTCCGCTTCTGCTGGATCTGACAAGACGCCGGGTACTGATGTATGAGGAAGAACTGAATCTTACACCGGTTGAGTTTGATATTTTATGGTATTTATCGGAACAGACAGAGCACATTCATACGCCAAAGGAAATATTTGACAGGATTTGGGGCGGCCAGCTTTGGGACGGCGGGCAGATGGTGCAGACGCATATATCCAAGCTTCGCCGGAAGTTGGAAAGAGCATGGGATGGACATCATTTTATCGAGTCCGTCTGGGGACAGGGGTATCGTTTTGTTCCGGTTAACAGTTGATGCTACATAAGAAGGAGGGGTATATGAAGCGGCATATCATATGGCGGCAGCCGCTGGCTGTCCTGACTGCGCTGACCATCTTTTACCTCGCTCTTTTTTATTGGGACAATAAATACCAAACACCTCCGCCTTATGGAAGGTCGGGTATTTTATCCCTGAATGAGGAAACGCTGTCGCGCAGCACGCCCATTTATATGATAGACGGATGGATGCTTACAGATGCACGTGTGACAGATAAACCGACATACATAGGCGAATATTCCAATCTGCAGAGAGGCGATCCCAGCGTGCCGCCTCACGGACAGGCACACTACAAGATGACACTTCGTTATGAGGGAGCGCCCCAGATTGTGTCGATAGACTTCCCCCAGATTTCTTCATGGTATGCTATTTATGTGGACGAGACCTGCCTGACAAAAGGATTAGGAAATGCGAAGATTACCTTTTTGTTGACAGAAGGAGACCATGCGCTGTGTGTGGATACCTTCTCAGAACAGGGGTATTATAGCGGCATGTATTTTCCGCCGGCTCTGGGTACGGAGCAGACGCTCTCACGGGTGAGAAACGCGCAGGGATTTGCCTATGCACTGGCCTTTCTTCTTCCTCTTGCGCTGGCAATGTTTACGCTGTTTTTGTGGCGGACAGGCGGAAGAATCAGTCGGTTTTTTGCACTGTTATGCTGCTGCTATGCGCTCTATATGTTCCGCTATTTTGTGTTTCTGTTCTCCCTGCCCATTGCTTCCGGCTGGTTTATACCACAGAGTCTTGCATTGTATGGTCTGTGCTTTTGTGTGGTGCAGATTACGGCTTTGGCTGCCGGTGCGGCTGACAATGTGGCGTGGCGGTGGATGCGCAGAATATTGGTGGCTCTGTCGGTATTCCTGCTGCTGTTATGCCTGCTCATGCCCACCGTATCCTGGGCGGTCTTTGTCCATAGCGGCTTAACTGATGTTTATTATATCTATACGTTTGCCTGTACCGTCTTTTTGGTGATTAAGAGCGTTGGATCGAAGGGATGGGAAAACAGGTATGCGCTGGCGGGCTGTCTCATATTTGGGGCAGGGCTGGTCTCCAATATTTTGCCTTCTAACCGCTTTGAACCCATATACTTTTACTGGCAGTTTGAATGGTGCGGTCTTTTGCTGGTAAGGCTGTTTGGTACTATGATGGTAATACGCAACCGCCGCATTCTTCAGGAAAATGATGCGCTCACCAATCATCTGGAAGAACAGGTACAAAGGCGCACAGAGGAAGTTACCAGGCTGTTGGAGGAACGAAAGGCCTTTTTCTCTGATCTGGCACATGATTTAAAGGCGCCGGTGTTTGCCACCCAGTCCTTTATCGAGGCTATTCGCGGGAGCGGGATTGGCGTGGATGCGGAACTGCAGGGTTACCTGGATCAGGCGGAAGCCAAGCAGCAGGAAATGGCAAGACGTCTTCAGGGGCTTTCTACCCTTAATGCGTTTGATAAAATAGAGGAGGAAAGGACGAGAGTATCCATCCGGGAATTGCTTATGGAACTTGACGCCGTCTATCATGAAGAGGCCGCAGTTCATTCCGTGTATTTCAGAGTGGAACTCCCTGAACAGGACGGGTTCCTGATGGCACAGCCGGAAAAACTCAATATGCTATTTGAAAACCTTATCTATAATGCCCTGCGAGTGACACCTCCTGAAGGGAGTATCACAGTGGCCGCCCGAATAGAGAATGGAGAAATATGTATGACTGCAGCAGATACCGGCTGTGGTATCCCGGAGGAGGAGCTGCCGCTTATCTTTCGGCGGTTTTATGTAGGAAGCAATAACAGAGGAAACGGTACCGGTCTGGGATTGTATATAGTACAGAGTATCGTGAAAGAAATAGGCGGCACCATAGGAGTTCGGTCTGTTATGGGTGAGGGCACAACGTTTATAATGCATTTTCCCCAGAGTATCAAGAATCCGGCAGTTTAACTGCCGGATTCTTGTGTTGTGTAACATAGCATATTTAAGGTTTTTTCTTTGCTATTTTGCCGCCTTTTATACCAGTCAGTACTTTGGCAGTCGTGATTATTGTCCGATGGGTCAGATTTATCTTCAGATACAGCAGAATGCCCTTTCGACATTTCTGGCAGAGTACCTGCATATACGACTGTTATTGGGAGACTATATAACATGACCAGCATAGTGGTCAGTAGAAAAGCAAATATTCGATGTAATTTCATATATGGGAATGCTGCTCACGTACTTTGGACTGCATTTTGCGCAAATGACGGTTTTTGATGGTTTTATTCGATACAGTATTCAATGCACGAACCCTCGTCTGTCCGCATAATACATTGTTTATTCTAATGAAAAGATGCTTTTGCGTCAACGGGGGTATGATTTCGTGCAGGAGTGATTCTTGCTGTGATAAGGATTGCACGTTGTGAGAAAGATTCATATACGTTAAAGGAGAATGAAAAATGAAAGACTATGAAGGCGTTTTGCCAGAGATACCGGATATGGCTGTCATTACGGATAGTATGACGATTAATGGGGATGTGATATGTGACGGAAATATTGAAATGCGTGGGAATATTATTGGGAATATGGCAATCCAGGGAAAGATTATTGTGGGAGGCTGTATTGACGGGGATCTGTTTGCCAAGGAAATTTATACAGAATCTGCGAAGATTACAGGAGAAGTAAAGAGTGAAGGAAATATTAAAATTGAGGAAAACTCAATTATCATTGGAAATGTTTCTGCTGAAAACATTGTGAATGCAGGCGCTGTTAAGGGAGATATTACGGTAAGCGGGGCAGCGGTTCTTGATACATCAGCAATTGTCATGGGAAATATCCGCTCTGAGTCATTGCAGATTAACAGAGGGGCAGTCATGGAGGGGATGTGTTCTATGCAGCAGGCAAAAGTCAAGGCAAGAGACATATTTAACAGATTATTATCACAAACAGAGGCAGATAATTTTATGCCCGTGGAAGAAAAAACACAAAATATACCTTAAAAAGTGCGATGTATTCTCAGGGTTACAATTTTAATTCCTTTCATGTATAATAAATACGTTGTATAGCGTTATATTGCGGGCAAATACACATCTTTGGATTTTTAGTCTTGGGAGAATACACATGAAAGCGAAATTAAGAAAGAATGGTTTTTTCCGGGTTTTGCTCAAAATGAATATGCTGCCGGTTATTATATTAACATTGATCATTACGACATTCAGCGCGGCTCGATTTGCCACATCCATGAGTGTGGAAGTCAAGGACGGTCTGGTGAATATGTGCCAGACGGTCATTACCTTATATGATACTGCCTATCAGGGAGATTATCATGTAGAGGATCAGGACGGTACAGTCTACATGATGAAAGGGGAACAAGTGCTGAATGGTGATTATACGATCGTAGATTCCATTAAGGAAAAGACTGGCATTGATATTACTATTTTTTGTCGGGATACCCGTGTGATTACTACGATTCGAACGGGTGATTATGTCAGGGCGATTGGGACAAAGGCAAACGATACAGTGATTGACGATGTATTAAAGGGTGGTCATCCGCAATTTTATACAAGTACAATCGTGGAAGGTGTCCAGTATTTTTCTTATTATGAGCCGCTTTATGCATCTGACGGCACATGTATCGGTATGATCTTCCTGGGGAAACCATCCGCAGAAGTGGAAAAACTGGTTTTTGATTCATTAAATCCAATCATTATATTCGGCATTCTTACAATGCTTGTCGTGTGCGTTGTGACGATTCAATTTTCCAATAAACTTGTTACTGCAATCCGTACAATAGAGTCGTTTGTGGCTAACATTGCCAAAGGAGAACTGCACACGGGATTTGATGACGATGTTCTAAACAGGAAAGATGAACTGGGGGATATGAGCCGCTATCTGATCAGGATGCAGAAGTCACTTCAAAATCTGGTGGAACAGGACATTCTCACCGGATTATACAATCGAAGGAGCGGGGAGAATCTGCTGCGAAGGACAAGCGAAAAATATCGTGGAGAAGGGATTCCCTTCTGTGTTGCGTTGGGAGACATAGACCATTTTAAGAGAGTGAATGATACGTATGGCCATGAATGTGGAGACGTGGCCTTGATAGAGATTTCTGCACGGGTAAAAGAGCATATGAAAGGCAAAGGCTTTGCAGCCAGGTGGGGCGGCGAAGAACTGCTGGTGGTATATGAAAATATGCAGTTGGAAAAGGCAGCTGGCTGTATGGAAGAACTGCGGGAAGATATCTGTACCCACCCCATTACATACGGAGATACAACCCTTAGTATCACGATGACCTTTGGTATCACAGACGGCAATGATGGTAAAATTGAACATATGATCCGGGATGCGGATGAGAAGTTGTATGAGGGCAAAAACAGCGGCCGCAACAGAATCGTATATGAGGGTAAATGCAAGGAATCTTCCCCTGGTTACTCTGCCAGCGGAAGATAGAGAAACAGGTCAAAAACCTGATTTTCGGTCTTGATCTCCATATGGCCGTGATAGCGCTTTACAATTTCCTGAATACTTTTCAGCCCGAAACCATGATTTGTTTTGTCCGGCTTGGAGGTGGGAAAAAGCAGGAAGGATCCTGATGACTTATCGGATGTTGTGACAGCATCCGGTGCCGGATTACTGATTTCCAGACAGAACACGCCCTTGCCGGCTTTGCTTTTCAGGGAAATTTCCCGCCTTGCTTCCTCCAATTTCATGCAGGCGTCTATGGCATTGTCCAGAGCATTGGCGTACAGGGCGCAGAGATCGGTTTTATGATAGGGAAGCTGGGCGGGGATTTCTATGTCTATTTTCGAGCAGATGTGACACCGTTCCATGATGCTTCTTTTGACTGTCAGCACGGCATTGACCGTGGGATCTTCGCAGTAAGAGAAAGACTGTGTAAACGCAGTATTGCCAGCAAGTTCCTGGGCATAAGACCTCTGCTTGTCTTCAGGCAGGGAGGATAGTACCTGAATGTGGTTGGCAAGGTCATGTTTCAGCCGCCGGATTTCAAAATGCTGTTGTTCCATGGCTTCGTAATATTTGCGGTTGATTTCTGCAAACAGGCTTTGCTGTTCCAGTTCCTGCTGTCTGGCTAATACGGTGACACACCAGAGCAGACTGATGAAGGCAAGCAGAGCGATGAGGAGTAAAACGGCATATTCCCGGTGAGACTGAATGTTAATGCTTTTTTGGCCGGAAAGTTGAAATAAAGAAACTACATTTAATACAATACCCAGCGGCGTTATGGTAAGGAGAAACAGCAGACGCCACATGCTGTCCGAAAGGGTATAATCCCTTTCAGGGGCAAGTTTTCTGGTACAAAGATATAGTATGATCGCAAATGGCAGACTGAACAGGCAGGAAACGGTGAATCCGTGTTCTACCTGACAGAGTGTCTGAGGAAGGAGATCGTGTATATAATTGTCCCGCAGGGCATTGAAAGAAAGGATGGTGCTGGAAAACATGAGTCCGATCGTTACTCTTTTCCAGAAACTTCCTTCGCATGTAAGCAGGACAACAATCAGAAAAACCGGTGTGGTGCTCAGGATATTAATAGGATCTCCAATAAAAATTATCATGCTGCAGAGCAGACCGCATCCGCCAAACATCAGAAGACGTCCGGGTTTTTTCGGGGAAATTTTAATCAGGTATGACATTGTATGCATAAGCAGCCAGGCAGAAGAAAGGATTGCGGCGGCATGAAGGAATTTTAATGCAGTTATCATGTAAGGTTACCTCCCATCATAGATCTGGCGATTTTGTGAGAAGCGGTTTCTCTGTACTTTCTGCTGCAGGGAAGCGCCTGTCCATGAATGGTGACAGAATCGCTGCCCAGATAATCAACGTGAGCCGGATTGATCAGATAGCGCTGATGAATCCTTATAAAATGGGGAGACAGCTGTGCCTCTATCTCGTCCAGTCTGGCATAGAATGCAGATTGTCCCCTGGAGGTTACCAGAGACACTTTGCGCTTGTCAGAATAGAAATAGAGAATGTCAGACAGAGGGAAACGCCATGTGCCTTCTATGGTTTTGATCGTATAAGTCCGGGCTTCCTCGCGGGCTGTTTTAGTGCGCACCCGTCCAAGCAATGACCGCAGTTTTTCTTCCGTGGCAGGTTTTATCAGATAATCCAGGGCTCCTACATGATAGCCGTCAAAGACATGATCAGAATAGCCGGTCACAAAGACAATGTTCAGCTGGTCGTCAAAGGTTCTGATCTTCTCGGCAGTTTCCATGCCGTTCAAACCTTTCATTTCCACATCCAGAAAAAGCAGATCTATCTCGCCCGGATGCTTACTGAGCCATGAGGCAGCGTTGGTGCCGGAAGAAAATTCGTAGATAATTTCCTCGGAGTCCTCAATCATCAATTTTTCAAGTTGGATGCGCAGGGCGTCTCTTGCCTCCATTTCATCATCACAGATTGCGATTCGTAACATGCGGGAAGTCTCCTTTTCCTTATGTGTGCTTCCAAATTATTTTATCATATTTTAGTGTGCTGTTTAAGGCACAATCTCATGCCGTCATGTCAAACATTACATTCCATCCGGTCAAATTTTACATTTCACGTAGAAGCCATCCAAACATTACATGCAGACTGTCAGAAATGACAGCCTTTCTTTTGGGAAAAAGATTTTATGTTATGGTCATAGCAGATCAGATATAAAGAAGAAACGGAATGGACAACAGGTTCTTATTCCGGCATTAAAAGGAGGAAGCAGACGTGTTATATGTAAAAGAACTTTACAAATCTTATGAATCAGGTAAGAACAAGTATGAAGTATTAAAGGGAATTGATTTTCATGTGGCGCAGGGAGAGTTTGTGGCGGTCATGGGCCCTTCCGGTTCCGGCAAGACTACCCTGTTAAATTGTATTTCCTGTTATGTTCCTTTTGATAAAGGAAATATCAGGCTGGGCGGTATGGAGCTGGCGGGTTTAAATGAGGATGCACTTGCCAGTGTCAGAAACACGAAGATTGGTTTTGTATTTCAGGATTTCATGCTTCTGGACGGACTTACCATACGGGAGAACATTCTGGTGCCCCGCATCGTGCAGGGAAAGGTAGAAAGGGAGGCTGAGAAGCAGGCAGAGCAGTTGGCATCCATGTTTGGTATCGGACATATCTTGGATAAATATCCGGCGGAAATATCCGGCGGTGAGAAACAGCGCGCGGCAGTGGCCCGTAGTCTGATCAACAATCCGCTGATCATTTTGGCAGACGAGCCTACCGGTAATCTGGATTCCAAATCCAGCTGGGCCGTGATCGAGACCTTCAACAATGCAAAGACGCAGATGAACGCAACCATTTTTATGGTCACACACGACAGTTTTGCGGCGTCTTTTTGTGACAGAGTGATTCTGTTAAAAGACGGGGCGATATATCGTCAATTGGAAAAATGGGAAAACCGCAGCGTGTTCCAGGATCAGTTGTTGGATGCGATTAAGGAAATGAGCAGTGTGTAAGAAGTTGTAGAGAATAAAGGAGGCATAAAGATGAGTCAGATAAAGAATATGAAACAAATGGAAGAGAAGCTGCAGAGGGCTGACTGGAAACAGTCGCGGCTTTATCTGTTTTGTAATTTTATGGCGTTGATGATCATATCGGCGTATTCTGCGCTGATGCTTTCGCCCACGGTGCAGAGGGTGTTCCCGGAGGGCGGAGACAGTCGAAAACAGATGTATATGATTTTTGTGATGACCCTGATGGGGTGCGTGGTCTTTACCATATACGCCCTTGGTTTGTTTTTTAGACATAAGTCCGGACAGCTTGGCATTCTGATGGCGCTTGGCGCTTCCAGAAGGCGGCTGGCGCCGGGATTGTTTCGGGAAGTAATCGTTTTAAGCGGTGTGTCTGCTGTTGCGGGTACGATTGCCGGTTTTCCCTTTGTGTGGATGATCTGGCATGCTTTTCGGCTGCTTTTAGTGGATAGTTCAGATATGGTACTTACTTTTGATTTTAGATGCCTGTTTATTTCCCTGCTGTTTCTGCTGATGGTGGTGGGATTTGCCTGTCTGACGGCGTGGCGGTATTTGAAGAGAACCAATATTATGGAAGTGATTCGGGAAGAACATATCAACGAGTCTGTGAAAGAATTGGGCAGATGGTGCGGCCCGGTGGGATTTCTGGCGCTTCTTGCAGGCGCTGTGCTGGGATATGGAGCGCCGGTGGCGTGTCATAGATGGTTCCATATCTATCCGCCGGCATGGATGAGCGTGCTTTATGCGCCGGTTTTTGTGGGACTTTATATGGTCATGCTGCATACTGTGGTGCATGGCTGGAAGAGCCGTAAGAAAAATCCCTATAAGAATATTATTTCCAGAAGCATGATGAAGTTTCAGGGAAAACAGACAGTCAATAATATGCTGGTGATCACTCTGCTGATTGCAGGGGGATGCTTTGCAATCTTTTATCTGCCTACCAATGGTATTTCAGCCATGTTTCGCTACGCATCACAGCCCTATGATTATTTCTATAATTATCAGGCAGATCAGGATGTGCCCGGCAGGGAGGAGGTGGAAGCGCTTGGCAGGGAATACGGTCTGTCGTTTCAGGAGTGGAAGGAGTGCGGCTATGTCACTTTGGGCATAGGCGGGAACGATATGATTGAGGAGGACGAACAGCGTTATCATATCGAATATGTGCCCATGCAAAGTGAAGCCAAGGTGCTTTCTGAAGATGCCTACAGGGTAATTACCGGGCTGGAGGTTGATGTGAAACCTGGAACCTATTTAAATCTTACGAATCAGGAAGAAACCGCGCTGGGTACGAACGAATCGGCAAAGGAATTTACCAATATGGTGACACGAAGGCAGCTGCGTACGGAGTTTGCCGGATACTTGCACTATGATCTTCTGGCAACGGCGGATACCACATGCTGTGTTCTTGACAATGGGGATTATGCCCAGATTTCTGAGGGTCTGACGGATGACTGGAGAGGGCGCTTCGCAGCGTTTAATGTGGACGGAAAGGATTCTTATTCCTTTGCCAATGCCTTTTACCATCTTTTTGTGTCGTCCTTTGATGAGACCTGTGAACGGACTGCTTACTATGACCGGGTTCAGAAGATCAGGGAGAACGAGGAAGGTCAAGAGTATTGGGGGGATACGGATGACTATGTGATCATCAGTTATGAATCGGCTGATTCCTTTGCATTCAGATCTTTTTGGGTGTATCAGCCGGATTTTAGGATCCTGAATCAGAACGATTACCTGCGGAATATGGCTGTGATGTTTATGATGTTCCTCTTTATCTTTATCGTGTGTATGATTACGGCGATGGTGGTGTGCTATACACGTTGTCAGAGTATTGCGTTGAATAACCGCTATATCTTTGATGATTTAAAGAAACTGGGGGCATCGCCGGCTTTTCTGGATAAAGAAGTGCGCAGCCAGTGTAACAACGTCTTCAAAGTGCCTTCCCTGGTGGGCATGTTTGCCATGTTCCTGTTGTTTGCCATGATATTGTATGCTAATGACGGCAGGATGGTCATGACAGAGTGGGCGGCTATGGGAATATGCCTGTGTATCATTGGCCTGATCGGCGGCTTCATTTATGCCGTATATAGGGCAGCTGTGAATACGATTAAGAGGCAGCTATGGTAAAGAGTAACCAGTAACAAACGATTTTTGTCATTTGTGCACATAGAGGTGTTGGGAAAAATGCACAGGAAAATATCTGTTATTGACAAAAAATCAGAAATTAATTACAATAAAAATATCAACTGCTCAAAGGTTTAAGTAAACTTATTGTGCAGATTGCTATTAGGGCGGTAAAAGCCCGGCATTTTCATGTTGTAAGTATGGCTGACAAGTCATAACTAAAAAAAAAGGAGGTATTACAATGAAAAAGCTTACTGCAATGTTGCTTGTTGCGGCCATGACGATTGGTCTTGTGGCATGCGGCAACAATGCTGGCACTCCCGACAGTGGAAACACCCCTGCTCAGGATACCGGCACCGAAACTTCTGGGGGGGGGGCTGAGGCTGAAGCGCCTGAGGCTGAAGAACCTGCAGCTGAGGAGCCTGCTGCTTCCGGAACCGATGACGTCAATGTGCTGCCCAGGGAAGAGACTCTGTACTTCGCAGGACAACAGTGGGGCGCTGTCAATAGCTGGAACATAATGGGTACTAACCAGAATAACGCAATGACGATTGCCGGTACACCTTCCGGATATCGTACCCTGATGTTTGAGACCTTGTACATGTACAACTTTATGAACGGTGAAATGATTGGTCTGTTGGCGGACGGTGATTATGCGTGGAACGATGACATGACTCAGCTGACAGTAAAAATCAAAGATGCTGCTAAGTGGTCCGATGGAACTCCCATTACGGCTGATGATGTAAAACGCACTTGGGATGTCAGTGTTGAGATCGGAAACGGAACTGGTTCTACTTACGGTGCTTACATTGAATCCATCGATGCTGACGGCAATACCGTTACCATTAATTCTAAGATGAATGACGCAGGACAGCCCGTGAATCCGTTAAAGGTTCTGGATTTCCTGACCGGCGCTCCTATCGCACAGGCGGCATGGATTGATACTCTTTATGATCGTTGCGGCGGCGATGCTACGGCAATCTTGAATGATCCCGGTGAAGATGTTGTATGGTCCGGTCCTTACACCAAATATCATTCGGATGATCAGCGTGTCGTTCTGGTACGTGACGATAACTACTGGGGACAGGATGCTTCCATGTGGGGATCCCTGCCTGTTCCGAAGTATATCGCACATACAATTTATGCTGATAATGCAGCCGGTGAAGTTGCTCTGAAAGCCGGTGAAGTTGATGTCTGCCAGCAGTTCATTGGTAATATCCAGGATCTGTGGCTGAATGATGGGCTTCCCATTTCTACATATTATGAAGAAGCTCCTTACGGCGTATGCCTGACCATGCCTACCGCGTGGTACAACATGAACATGCCTGTATTGGCTGAGAATCCTGCTCTGCGTAAGGCTATCGCAATGGCAGTTGATTATGATCACATTATTTCCGCAGCTATGACGAACCAGTCTCCTACCTTCAAGGATGTTCCTCGTTCCGTGATGAATCCTACCGATGGTGAGCAGGCTCTGTACAATAAGAGTGAAGTTGCCGACCTGCAGTGGGAAGGCAATGATGTGGATGGCGCTATCGCACTGTTGGATGAGGCAGGTATCGTTGATAACGATGGTGACGGCTACCGCGAGTGGAACGGTGAGAAGATCTCCCTGAACGCTGTATGCCCGAACGGTTGGTCTGACTGGCAGGCTTCCATGGTTGACGTGGCAGCAGCCGGTGAGAAGATCGGTGTTGAGATTACTACTTTCTATCCTGAGTATGATATTTATCAGACCGTATTTACCGATCCTAACCAGACTGAATATGCAATCTTTATGTGGTCTCCTGAGGCTGCATCTCCTTCCAATCCCTGGACTCGTGTAAACCAGTTTATGGGTATGGATTATGTAGGTGTTCAGAACAACTGGTCCGGTAACTGGGGACAGTATAAGAACGAAGAAGCTGATGCTTTGATCAAGCAGATTCCGTTGACCACAGATCAGACTGAACTGAAGAAGCTGTATACGGAATTGACCAAGATTTATCTGACAGAAGTTCCCAGCTTCTCATTGATGTATCGTCCTTCCGTATTCCACGCAGTAAATGAGTCCGTATGGACCAATTACCCTTCTGGAGATGATGGACGTAATATTCCTCCTGCTGACTGTACAGACGGTTATGGTATTGCCGCTCTGTATGAGCTCGAGTTAGTACAGTAATTTAAAATATGGTGGGGGCCATGCTCCAATAGAGCATGGTCCCCATACATTTTCTTGGGAGGAGGAATATAGCTTGAAAGGTTACCGCAAATACTTCGGAAAAAAAATTATCTGGTTTATTATCACTTTTATTGCGGCTGTTATCCTGAATTTCGTTCTGCCCCGGCTCATGCCGTCAGATCCTGTGGCTGCTATTACCGGTAAGTTGATGTCCGGCACCAGCGATGCTGCTGCGGTGCAGCAGGTCTATGAGCGCTATCAGGAGGAATTCGGAACCAACAAGCCCATGTACCAACAGTTCTTTATATTTTGTAAGAATGCGCTTCGGGGCAACTTCGGCTTATCTTTCAGCCAGTATCCCCGCCCTGTCAGCGATATTATTGGCAGTGCCATTGGCTGGACGATAGCGCTGCAGCTTCCGGCAATCTTAGTCGGCTGGCTGCTGGGAAATATTCTGGGCGCCCTTGCCGCCTATATCCGCAAGGGATTTGACAAAGTACTGCTTCCGACATTTTTATTTATCAGTAACATTCCTGCCTTCGGTATGGCAGTAATCCTGTTGGTGGTGTTTGGCGTCTATCTGAATATAGCGCCTACTGCGGGCGGTTACGCCTTTGATATGATTCCCCATTTAAGTTGGGATTTCATTAAATCTGTGATTACACATTATCAGCTGCCTTTCTGGTCCATCGTGCTGATTTCCATTGGCGGTCAGGCTGTTGGTATGCGTTCTATGTCTATTTATGAGTTAAATGCTGATTATGTAAAATATTCTCGGTTCCTCGGTATCAAGGATCGCAAGATTGTGGGTTATGTGTTCCGCAATGCCATGCTGCCTCAGGTAACTGGTCTGGCTCTCAGCATAGGTACTATGATCGGCGGCGCATTGGTGGCTGAGATTATTTTCTCCTATCCTGGATTAGGCAGTACCATGTATTCGGCGGTAACTGCAGCAGATTATCCTCTGATTTCTGCGACAACACTGATCATTACAATCATGGTCCTGCTGGCTAATTTTGTGTTGGATATTATTTACGGCTTTATTGATCCCAGAGTCAAGGCCGCACAAGTTGATTAGGGGAGGGAGCGAAGATGAAAAATACATTACGTCAAATTTTCCATTCTCCCAAATTTGTGGGAGGCTTTGTGATCTTTGTTGCAATATTGCTTTTAATGATCATATATCCTTTGATCAATCCCGGCGATCCGTTGGAGATGATAGGTGTCAATACCTTTGCCAAACCGGGCACCTATGTTTCCCTGTATGATGCTACCAAGGCCAAATATGAGCCCATGCGTCTTACTGATGCGGATGATAAGCGTCTGGATGCCTACTTGAGTGCTGAGGACCGGGTGGCAATGATAGAGTGGTTTGACCTTGCAAGTGTTGATATTTCTAATCTGGATATGGAAGATACGGATGCTCTGCTGGAACTGTGGAACGACAATTATGACCCAGCATTCAAGGTCAAGGGAATGACTAAGGCTAAGGTCAACTATTTCAGGCGTCTGAACAATTCCATACAGGAGCTGCAGAGTGCAGATATCATTGTTCTTGCCGATACGAATGAGGAGACCGGCGAGTTGGAAGAGACCGGCCAGGTGAATAAAACGGACTATGTCAATGTCAACAGTGTGGTAAATGTCAAATTCCTGCCATTAGGTACTGACAACTTTGGCCGTGATGTGCTGAAGGAACTGGTCAGCGCGATAGGTACATCTATCATGATCGGTCTGCTGGCGGGCTGTGTGGCAACGCTCATTGGTCTTACCTTAGGCTTGCTGTCCGGATATGTGGGCGGCATCGTGGATGACATTATCATGTTTGTTACCAATGTTTTCACCGTCATCCCCAGTTTTGTACTTTTGATTTTGATCACTTATTCAATCAGCCAGGATCAGCGCGGCGCCGCTGTGGTGGCTACGGTTATTGGGTTGACCAGCTGGACATGGACGACCAGAAGTGTCCGTTCCCAGGTAATTTCCCTGCGTAACCGTGATCATGTGAACCTGAGTAAACTCTCCGGTCACAGCTTACCTCGTATTATATTGACGGATATTCTGCCTTACATAGCATCCTATGTGGTGATGGCTTTCATTTTACAGGTATCTTCCGGTATTCTCGCTGAGGCACAGATCAGTATGCTGGGTCTTGGCCCTAAGATGACCGAAGTGCCTACGTTGGGTCTGATGATGAACTGGGCAATGCTTTACTCGGCACACACGAATGGGTCCTGGTGGGCATACTTCCCTGTTATTCTGACCATTGCGCTCATCTCGTTCTCCTTGAACCTGATGAATACAGGTCTGGATCAGGTATTTAACCCAACACTGAGAGATTAAGGAGGTCATTATGGGAAAAGTTATGTTGGAGGTTAGAAACCTCAAGACAAAATACATTACCCGCTTTCATGAGGATGTGTATGCGGTGGACGGCGTTTCCTTTACTATTGAGGAGGGAAAGTCTCTTGGTATCGCCGGTGAGTCCGGCTGCGGTAAATCAACCCTGGCCCTCTCTATGATGGGCTACTACTTCCCGCCGTTACACTACATGAGCGGTGACATTATCATAGACGGAACCAATATCTCAGGAATGAAGCCGGACGATGTCCGCAAGACCATTTTGGGTAGTGAGATTGCTTACATTCCTCAGGCGGCCATGAATGCTTTAAATCCTACCCAGAAGATTATCCGCTTTATGGAGGATGTGGTTCATGCCCACGATCCCAAGAAGGATAAAAAATCTATCAGGGAGATGGCTGAATCACGTTTTGCAGAACTTGGTCTGCCGCCTTCCGTACTGGATAAGCATGCCGTAGAGTTATCGGGCGGTATGAAGCAGAGAACAGTTATTGCGGTGTCCACGATCCTGAATCCCAAGGTGCTCATCGCTGACGAGCCGTCTTCGGCACTGGACGTTACCAGCCAGAAGATGGTCATCAAGATGATGCGTGAACTGATGGAGAAGGGCTATATCAAGTCCATGCTGTTTATTACGCATGAACTGCCGCTTCTGTATAATGTGACGGACGATATCATGGTCATGTATGCAGGCCAGATTGTGGAGAAAGGAAGCGCTAAGGAGATGGTCTTTGACCCTGTACATCCTTACTCTCATGGTCTGATGAACTCTATTCTGGTTCCCGAAGAAGGAACCAGGGGCAACAAACTGACGGCCATTCCCGGCACACCGCCTAACTTAAAGAAGCCTCCGGAGGGTTGCCGTTTTGCGGAGCGTTGCAAGTATGCGACCGCAGACTGCCGATATACCAATATTCCTGAAAGAACTTTTGATGACAACCGCATGTATCGCTGCCTGATGGGTGTGGATAAATTAAAGGAGGTGTATAGCCATGAATGAAAAAGCGATGGAGCAGAAGGATTTTACTGATAAGCCGCTGTGTCTGTCCGGCCGTGGCGTCACCAAAATATTTGGTATGGGCGACAAAAAGACAGTGGCTGTCGATCATGTAGATTTTGATTTTCATGTAGGAGAGTTTGTCTCTATTGTTGGTGAATCCGGTTCCGGGAAGACCACGCTCTCCAAGATGCTGCTGGGTTTGATGAACGCTACCGAGGGGGAGATCCTGTTTCAGGGGAAACCCAGAGATATTTCAAGCGGTAAAAAGAAGAAAGAATACTGGAAGGGAATCCAGGCTATTTTCCAGGATCCGTTCTCTTCTTTCAATACATTTCACAAAATTGATTCCGTGCTGCTTGACTGTATCAATATGCGCGGCGGCAAGAATCTTTCCAAGGAAGAGAAGGTGGCTATGATGACGGAAGCCTGCAGCTTCGTGAATCTGAAGTTTGCAGAACTTACCAACAAATATCCCTTCGAACTTTCCGGTGGTCAGATGCAGCGTCTGATGATTGCCAGAATCTTCCTGATGAAGCCAAAGATTCTGTTGGCAGATGAGCCTACATCCATGGTGGATGCCTGTTCCAGGGCAACAATTTTGGATATGCTGTTGAATCTTCGCGATGAGATCGGCATGACGGTTATCTTTATCACCCATGATATCGGTCTGGCTTATTACATATCCGATACCGTGTATATTATGGAACACGGTAAGTTTGTAGAGTACGGTAAAGCTGACGAGGTCATTCTGGAGCCTAAAGCGGCATACACCAAGCGTTTGATCAGTGATGTTCCTAAGATTCATGAGGAGTGGGATCTGTCCACGGTGGATCTGCTGACTGAAACAAAATAATGCTATTTACCACTTGTTTCTTATTATTAGAAAAAGGAGTGTGATTTATGGATATCAAAGAACTTATTTCCAAGATGACTCTGGAAGAAAAGGCAGGGTTGTGTTCCGGCCTGGATTTCTGGCACACAAAACCTGTGGAGCGGCTGGGCGTGCCTGCAGTCATGGTTTCTGACGGCCCTCACGGTCTGCGCAAACAGGATGAGGAGTCGGATCATCTTGGTATCAATGACAGCATTAAGGCTGTCTGCATGCCTGCCGCATGTGCCACCGCAGCTTCCTTTGACAGGGAATTGATCGGACATATGGGAGAGGCTATTGGAGATAGCTGCCAGCATGAGAAACTCAGCGTGGTCCTTGGCCCTGCTGTAAATATTAAACGTTCTCCCCTGTGCGGCAGAAATTTTGAGTATTTTTCAGAGGATCCCTATCTGGCAGGTGAAATGTCAGCTTCCTATATCAACGGTGTACAGAGCCGCAATGTAGGCACATCCATCAAACATTTTGCTGCCAACAATCAGGAACATCGCCGTATGAGTTCAAGTTCCAATATAGATGAACGTACCTTGCGTGAAATCTATTTCCCGGCGTTTGAGATTTCTGTGAAAAAGGCACAGCCCTGGACGGTGATGTGCTCGTATAACCGTTTAAACGGTACCTATGCTTCCGAGCATCCCTGGCTGCTTACGGATGTGCTACGCAAAGAATGGGGCTTTGAAGGTTATGTGATGTCTGACTGGGGTGCAGTGTCCGACCGAGTTGCCGGTGTGGCGGCAGGTCTGGATCTGGAAATGCCTGCATCAGGCGGCATTAATGATAAGAAGATTGTAGAGGCTGTCCGGGCAGGTAAGCTGGATGAAGCCCTTGTCGATCAGGCTGTGGAGCGGATTCTCAAGATCAATTACAGATATCTTGACAATGCGAAGCCGGAGACACCCTGGGATAAAGAGGCTGATCATGAGTTCTCTGCACAGATTGCGGCAGAGTGTATGGTTCTCCTCAAGAATGAGGGTGTGCTTCCTCTGTGCAAAGAGGATGATGTTGCGTTTATTGGCGAATTTGCTAAGAGGCCCAGATTCCAGGGTGGCGGTTCCTCTCATATCAACTGCTTCAAGACCACTTCCGCAATGGAGGCGATTGACGGCTTGAAAGTTACCTATGCGCAGGGCTACAGCGTGGATAAAGATGAGGCCACCGATGAGATGATTGCAGAAGCTGTGGCAGCGGCTAAGGCAGCCAAAGTAGCGGTAGTTTTTGCAGGACTTCCTGATGCTTATGAATCCGAGGGCTACGATCGCACCCATATGGCGATGCCTGCCTGCCAGAACAAACTGATCGAGGCTGTGGCGGCTGCTAATCCCAATACGGTTGTGGTACTGCACAACGGTTCTCCGGTGGAGATGCCTTGGCTTGATCAAGTGAAAGGTGTCCTGGAAGCATACCTGGGCGGTCAGGCTGTCGGTCAGGCTGTCGTTAAGGTTTTGTTTGGCGATGTGAATCCTTCCGGTCGTTTGCCGGAGACATTCCCCGTAAAACTGTCCGATAATCCATCCTATCTGTACTATGGCGGAGAAGGTAACGAGGCGGACTATAGGGAAGGCATTTTTGTGGGTTACCGCTATTATGACAAGAAGGATATGGAGGTTCTCTTCCCCTTCGGCTATGGTCTGAGTTACACCACTTTTGCATGTTCCAATCTGCGCCTGAGTGCATCAGAGATTACGGATCAGGAGACATTGACTGCGACAGTTACTGTAACCAACACCGGTTCCTGCGCCGGTAAGACAGTGGTTCAGCTGTATGTGGGCGATAAAGTCAGCACAGTGCTGCGCCCTGTGCGTGAACTGAAAGGCTTTGAGAAGGTAGAACTTGCACCTGGAGAAGGCAAGGATATCAGTTTCGTATTGGATAAGCGTGCTTTCGCTTACTGGAACACCGAACTGGGAGATTGGCACGTGGAGACGGGCGAATTTACTGTTGAGGTCGGACAGTCCTCACGTGATCTTGAGGTTTGCGGCACAGTTACCGTAAATTCTACTGTGAAACTGAAGAAGCATTACACAATGGACTCCATCTATATGGATATTCTGGAAGATCCCAAGGCGGCTCAGGTAATCAAGCCTATGCTGGATGAGATGAAGAAAGCATTCTCTTCCGGATCCGATGATTCTACGGATGCAGCGAAAGAGGCTGTCAGCGAAGAAATGAATATGGCGATGGTCAAGTACATGCCGCTGCGCGGTGCAATGAGTTTTGGCGGTGGTATCACGCAAGAGCAAATGGATGCTATGCTTGCGGAGATGAATCGCGATTAAGATTATATTTATGGTATTTTGGGGCGTGGCATGATTTTGATCATGCCACGTTTTTGATAGTTTGCATGGCATTGTAATCTTTCATCCCGTTACGCAGTTATCTGTTGTAAAAATTACCATTGACAAATGCTTAGCGGCGATAAATCGCCACTAAGCATTTTATATGCTTATTCATCCTATATACTTAGTACATAGTTACCTGTAAACCCAAAACAATTAAAGGAGAGGAAAACAAATGGGAAAATCAAATTCAATCCAGAAACAGGAATTACAGAACACAGAGTTTCAGGAGTATGTAACTAAGATGAACAGCGATATGGATCGAAGACAGCAGGCGCTGCAACAGGAACTTGAGGAAATGGAACAGAAGCATTATGAAAACATTTCTGATAAGAAACTGTTGGTCGAAGGCAGATACAGCCATCTGACAACGGTCAGTGAATGGTCTTTGAATTCTGTCAGTGCAATCATTGACAGTTGCAGCAAGGCCCTTCTGGGAACGAAGAAGGCGCCGGAGGGAAGTAAAGTGGAAGAGGTGGATAAACCTACCAGCGAGTCCATCCTTGCTCTGAAAGAAAGGGAACGTTATATTGCCAATGAGGCATTTGCAGTTGTGCAGGCAATCGTGGGGAGTTTCAGCAGTTCCACCAGTACTTCTGTGGAGAAAAAATCGGATGCAAAACCGATTGCACCGGGAATGACCCTGTTTATCGGTGTAGAAAATAATGCTTTTTCCACTAAAAAGTTTTTTACTAATGAATCGATTATACAGACCATCTTTGTTTTCAAGGTATGCTATTCTATTCAGGAAGGGAAGCAGCAGTCTGCATTAAACGATCTTCAGGTGTATGAGGATCAGAAACAGAGATACCGTAAAACGATTGAAAAGCTGGGTCAGAAGCAGATGGAATTGGATATAGATGATGAAGATTATATCGAGAATTTCAATAAGCTGGAAAATATAGTAAAGCTGATGAATGACCGTATGAAAGAGATTACCAGTAAGATCAGCGAACTGACGAACTTACAGCTGGCCCAGGATAAGGCAGCCTGTGATCAGGTTCTGGCAAGGATGCAGGCGGCAAGACTTGAATTAGCGTGTGTTTGTAATGGAAACAATCATAGAAGGACTTCCACTGCGTTTACCTATACAGGCGGCAGGAATCAGGTCTATGATCTGGTCAGAAGCCAGCTGCCAAACGGTATAAGTCTTGTATCGGTAACGCCCACAGATAAAGTGGGAAATCATTTCAGGGCTGTGTTTACCTCAGAGAATCCAATCTCATTGGCGCAGGCAAACAGTTGGGTGTCCAGTGCTTTATCGGGAAGTGGAAATTTTCGTTTTGATTAGAGATGGATTTGTGAGCGCTCAGTGACTCTGGGCGCTCTTACATTTGTTTTTGGATAATTGACAGATATAATAAAAGAACAAAAAGCTAACGGATACTCTGCCAAATACTTCAGCTGCCTGTTCGTTGAAGGCGACTGATAATACCATACGTACTGCAATAATGGCTACTATGAAAGCTGCTGGAATAATTAATTTTTTCATGTGTTGATAGCTCCTTTTCTTTGTATTACCGCGAGGTGTTTTCTTTATCTGAAATAAGGATATCAAATGAGATGCTCTGTATCCATCGATTTAACTTACAATTTATGTGCTGTAACTTACAATTGTGTAAGGTTGGATGGTTTTGGGGTGTTAGGAATTAGCTGTCTTGCTGTTGCAACGCAAAGTTGCGGAATTGCCACAACAAAATGATAGACATTCCCGGTATTTTTGCTATGATGAAGCAAATAATAAAGAAGCACAGAAAGGATAAATAATATGACATTTGGAGAAAAGCTGTATCAATTGAGAAAGGCACAGGGACTTTCACAGGAAGCATTGGCAGAAAAACTGCATACCAGCAGACAGGCAATCAGCAAGTGGGAGAATGATAATGGCTATCCCGAAACAGAGAAAATTATTTTGATTAGTAAGATATTTCAAATAACACTGGATGATCTGCTTATGGAAGAGCGGGAGATGGCTGTAGAGAGTGATAGTACAGGTAGAGATTTGGAAAGCAGGTGTAGTGACAAAAGAACAGAAGAGAATGAATATTATGTAAACCGAGAAACGGCGAATGGATTCCTGCTTTATTATAGAAAGAAGTTTTTATGGATAGCGGCGGCCTGCGGACTCATGATAGGCTGTAACGGAGTTTCCTATTCTTCAACGGAGCCCGGTTTTTATGAACTGACAGTACAGCCACTTCTTGGCGCGGTGTCAATTATAGCACTGCTTGCGATTGTATTTTACGTTATTTTAAAACAAAATCCTTATAGAAATTTCAGGGATAAGGAACTGTTGCTTTCAGAAGATGTGAGAAGAGAGCTGTTGGATGAATTTAGAAATATGAAAAAAGTGCTGCTGGCGGGTATTATAGTATGTCTGGTGGCTGTGGGTGTCGGTGAAATGTATTTTGCCTGTAATATCAGAGTCACATGGGAGACAATGTATCTTCTGAGTGAAGCTGAAATAATGCGCGACAATGTATTATACATGGTATTTGTGGGCGCTTGTACATTCGTCATGATTTTTTGTGCAGGGGTGTATTGGTCTTACTCCGTATTGCTCCGAAATCAACACAAGCAGCCTCTCTAAAGGAAGGAACGGTAACGTTCTATGATAGAGCATTATTATATCGAAGTGAATAGTCTTGTAAAGAATTATGATACAAGAAAAGTGAGAGTAAGAGCGATTGATTATGCCAACATTTATGTTGATCAAGATAAATTTATCGGTATTATGGGAGTTCACGGCTCTGGAAAAAGCACAATCTTAAATCCGACTTTTGGCAGAAAAATCCTGAGTTTGTATTTCAGGACTATAACCTTTTAGATACACTGATCGTAGAAGAAAACATTATGCTGCCAATGATATTAAATCATGAAAAGAGAACGGAAATAGAATGCAGAATGTTTGACTGGAAGGAGCATATATTATCTTATATTATTTGTGGGAAAAAGTATGTTGAACTGAAAAGTTTTAGATTGGGGAAAGAAAATAGTGGAAAGCATGTTAGATATAAAATTCTAAGGTCTATTCTGCTATTATTGATTGGTATGTGTAGAGTAGTATGTTTATAGAAAATTAGTTGGAACAATATGTTTGCTTGCACAAATAGCGGGAGTGATTAGTTATTTATTTGTTTTTCATTATTCAATATAGTGAGCATGAAGAGGTAATCAAGAAAGTATATGAGTTTTCACTTGTGAAAGCAGTAAATGATACCTTGATTTTTGCAGAAGATGCAGTTACTGACGGAAAAATGGATATGAACTAAGCAGTGGACAAAAAGAGAGTTTTTTGCTTACGGATGAAGCATCTAGTGCAAGTGAACGGGCTGCTCGGCTAATCTTATCTGGCTGTAAAACCTTTCAGTTTCACAAAACCTTTTCGGAAGCTTTAAATTCCCAATGGATTGAAAAGAGGAATAGTAAATATGTGTTAGGACCGGAGCATTTTTCGGATGATAGATAACGGTTTATTGCCTTGGCGACATTGTTTTTACAGCCGCCGGAGCTTTTGCCAAAGGTGATTATGGTAACTCAGTCGCCCAGAGTATTGGATAGTTTTGAGTATAAAAATATTATCGTGGCAAAAAAGGATAGGAAAACGGGATATACGGTGTGGAATCATATTAATTCCACGTTGTCATTTGCAACTGTTGGATGGTCAGACCATAGAGGCGTCAGTGACAATAATAAATGATGAATTTTGTATCTTTATCAATGAGGGAGTTATTGAAGAACAGGAATCTTATCTGGAAAGTTTAGTGTGGCGTTTTATGCCTGAAACGAAATGGAGAGCGGAATATTTTGATGCCGTGATAGAGTATAGATTGTATTTTATAGTATTTCATGAATATGCTTATATTTTCTGTGGACATGTTGATGCAAGGTTATGTGGTTACGAAGATAAGAAAGAATACAAATACAAAATTCGTTGGAATATTATAATAATAAGTTGCCTCAGAATTATTATGATGATGAGAGAATTGGAATGAGGAATCATCCGTTAGATGCACAAAGAATTCTATACTTATATGAAATGTGGAATATATTTATTGTAACTGAATAAATTCAGATATTATCGATTAAGGAAAACATGTTAGAAGAATTGAGAATGGTAAGGTGGTTGATGGGCGTTGTATCAATGCGGGGCCTAAAAGAATTACTACCTCAAAAATAACTATGAAATACTATTTTTCAGAAGTCATAACCCCTCACATCACTTCATACAATGTAAAAAAGTGTTCTGAGGGGTTTCCTTTTGAAAGATTATATTGAGGAACGTGCAATTCAGATTGCCAATTATATCATTGAGAATAATGCTACGGTGAGACAGACGGCGAAGGAGTTTGGGATTAGTAAATCTACGGTACATATGGTCGTAACAAAATAGAGCTGTATAAAAATGGAGTAATTTGGGTAATCGAATAGGGGGAATGGAGAAACGCTGTTTGCGGAGGAGCGCCGTAGATGGCGCTTTTTGCGTGCCATGCAGAATTTTGAAAAGTTTTGTAAAGAAGTAAAAAATGAGGCAATATAGAAGTAAAGCATAATTTTGTAATTTAATTAAATTACTTATTGACAAAATAGCTAAAAAGAGTTATTGTCATAATGTAATTTAATTAAATTACAATAAGGAGACTCGATGGAATCTATACCATTAAATGAGATTATACAATTTACATTAGGTAAAAATCCTACACGAATAAGAGAGCAGGCTGATGAATTATATACCCCGGAGGATTTTGAGAATGATTTGCACTGCATTCATTCAACGAAAGAGGGGATGGGTTGTATCATAAATTTGATAAAATCCAAATGTTCTCCGATATCGGAACAGACAGAAGCAAAGTGTATTACATCAAATTTTCTAAGATGTGATTTTGATACTGAAAAAATCTATCCTTGGTATTTTTGTTATCAATTTAACGAGGGAAAAGGTTTTGAACAACAGATAGAAATGTACCATCAGGGGACAACCTTGAGTGTCAAGAAACTGAATATAAAAACTATCGGAGAATTAAAAATTATTTTACCGGATATAGAAAAACAAAGGACAATAGGAAATTTATACAGACAGTCAATTATACAAAATGATTTAATGATAAAGCAGGCAGAGGATGTAAGAAAATTTACAATGACCTTGATACGCAGGATGGAGGAAGATTAGCTATGGCTGAAGGGAAAGATTTATTACAGGTATTGTGGAGCGGTGCGGATGTACTTAGAGGGAAAATGGATGCAAATGAGTACAAAACGTATCTTTTGGGATTGGTTTTCTATAAATATCTATCAGACTCATATTTAGCAAAAGTTTATGACCTCATTAAGGACAAAAATCCAGATAGTCTTGAAGAAGCACAGTACGTGTATGAGGATGCGATGAAATCAGATGATGCCGAAGAATTACTGAGTGAAATAAAAGAATCAAAGCATTATACGCTTGATCCTGACATGACATATATAAGTATGTTAAATGCTGCTAAAAATAATTCTTTTAATAGAGAAAAACTGCAGGCGGCTTTTAACCGTATAGAGGAATCTGATGAATTATTCAACGGCCTATTTGCGGATGTAGATTTATATTCAAACCGACTTGGCACCGGTGACCAGAAGCAGAGTGCCACAATTGCGGAAGTCATCAAGGTATTGGATGGCGTGGACATTATCCATACGGAAGGAGATGTCCTTGGTAACGCATATGAGTATCTGATTGGCCAGTTTGCGTCTGAGACAGGTAAAAAGGCTGGAGAATTTTATACGCCACATGGCCCCGCGCAGATCCTTTGCAGGATTGCCATATCTGGCCAGGAAGGGAAAAAGGGATTACAGGTATATGATCCGTGTATGGGGTCCGGCTCATTGATGCTTAGCTGTAGAAATTACTCAAAAGAGCCGGATTACATTAAATTCTATGGACAGGAACTTATGCCATCAACCTATAATCTGGCACGCATGAATATGTTCCTGCATGGAGTCCTGCCTGAAAACCAGCACCTGCGTAATGGGGATACTCTTGATGCTGATTGGCCAACAGATGAAGAGACAGAGTTTGATGTTGTAACGATGAATCCTCCCTATTCGGCGAATTGGTCTGCCGCAGAGGGATTCAAACAGGATGAGCGGTTTATGGATTATGGGGGTAAATTGGCTCCTAAGTCAAAAGCGGATTACGCATTTTTATTACATGGGTTCTATCATTTAAAGCAGAAGGGAACGATGGCAATTGTTCTTCCCCACGGTGTTCTATTCAGGGGAGCGGCAGAAGGGGCAATCAGGGAAATACTCCTCATGAATGGGTCGATTTATGCTATTATTGGGCTTCCGTCAAATATGTTTTATAATACTTCTATTCCAACCTGCATTGTAGTATTAAAAAAGCACAGGGAAAGACGAGATGTATTGTTTATTGATGCTTCCAAGCTGTATGAAAGGGAAAAGAAACAGAATGTCATGCGCGAGGAACATATTGACAGAGTGATGGAATTGTATACGGACAGAAAACCAGTCGATAAGGTGGCTTATCTTGCATCATTTGAGGATATCAAGGCAAACGACTATAATCTGAACATTCCAAGATATGTAGATACCAGTGAAGAAGAACCAGAAGTAGATATCCGGCAGCTTTCCGTATCTATAAGGGAGACAAACAGGGCAATCAAAGAGGGAAATGGCGCTTTGTTGGAAATGCTTGGGGAATTGACTTTTACAAATACTGAAACGAAGGATGCTGTGGAAGAATTTATCAGTGTTCTTAAGGAGGTGTGATTGTGGCAGATACACCGAAGATAAGATTTAAGGGATTTGTGGATGCTTGGGAACAACGTAAGCTGGGGGAAGTATTTGAAGAGTATGTAGAAAAGAATCATCCAGAGTTGCCTGCACTTACAATAATTCAAGGTGGCGGAACTGTCAGAAGGGACGAATCAGACAGAAATATTATGTATGATAAGGCTAGTCTGACAGGATATAAATTAGTGCGAAAAGATGACTTTATTTTGCACTTGCGTTCGTTTGAGGGTGGATTGGAAAAAGCGACTTGTGATGGCATCATAAGCCCTGCATATCATACATTTCATGGTGTATCGGCTGATGCAAGATTCTATTATGCATTCTTTCGGTCATATGAATTTATTAAGAAAAAATTGGTGCCACATATATATGGTATTCGTGATGGGAAAAGCATTGATGTAGAAGGAATGAAAAGTGTCGAAATTCCGTATCCGAGTTTTGAAGAACAGAAGAGAATTGGTGATTATATTGAAGCTCTCGACCACCTCATCACCTTTCACCAGCATAAGTGTGATGAGACAAAAGAACTGAAGAGATATATGTTGCAAAAAATGTTCCCCCGGAATGGTAAGAAAAATCCGGAAATTCGATTTGCAGGATTTACTGATGCTTGGGAACAGTGTAAGTTTGGTGACTGTAATGAATTGATAACAGGATATCCTTTTGAGAGTGAGAAATTTGCAGAGCAAGGAATAAAATTAGTTCGTGGAATGAATGTGAAAAGAGGATATTTAGATTTTGCCGATGAAATTTGTATGAGATGGAGCTCTTCAGAGGGATTGGAGAATTTTTTACTTGAAAGTAATGATATATTGATTCAAATGGATGGTGCCCTTATTGGAAAAAGCTATGCAAAAATTGAGGAATCGCAGCTTCCGGCGCTTTTGGTTCAACGCGTGACTAGAGCAAGGACTAAAAGAAAAATTGCAGATTCAAATTTTATGTATCAAACAATACAGAGAGATTTTCTAAACTATATTGCAATGAATAAAACGGAAACTGCGGTGCCACATTTGAGTTTGAACGATATTAGAGAGTTTAAAATCGATGTGCCATCATTAGAAGAACAACAACGGATTGGATGTTATTTTGAAGCTCTCGACCACCTTATCACCCTTCACCAGCGTAAGTGTGATGAGTTAAAAGAAGTAAAGAAGTTTATGCTACAGAATATGTTTCCACAGAAAGGATAGCTTATGGCAGAATTAGAATCCGTAATGGAAAAGAGATTGATAGACCAGCTTTGCTGTGATGAGTCTCAATGGACATACAGACCTGATATCAGAACAGAGGAACAGCTATGGAATAATTTTAAATATATCTTGGAACAGAATAATAAAGCGAAACTTAATGATGTTTCTCTCAGCGATTCTGAATTTGCAAAGATTAAGAATGATTTGTCTCACGCATCATTCTATGATGCGGGGGAATGGCTGGTAGGTGAAAACGGCAAGGTATATGTTCATGTCCAGCGTGGAAATGAAACTCTGCATCTTATGGTGATGAATAATGAGCATGTGGCTGGTGGGACAAGTGTGTACGAGGTCATCAATCAATATCAAGCTTTTAAGCCAGAAGATGCAGAGGGAGACAGGGACAGACGCTTTGACGTAACGCTCCTTATTAATGGAATTCCTTTGATCCATATTGAACTTAAGAACAAAGAACATTCCTATATGGATGCCTACCGTCAGATCAAGAAATATATTACAGAGGGGAAGTTCCACGGCATTTTTTCCAATGTGCAGATGTTTGTGGTGAGCAATGCCGTAGATACAAAGTATTTTTCTGCCGCGAGGGATACGGAACTAAACAAAAAATTTATCACAGGATGGCTTGACGAAGAAAATCAGCCTGTCTGTGATTATATTGAGTTTGCTAAGGCAGTCCTTAAAATACCGGAAGCGCATGAGATGATTACCAGATATACGGTTCTTGACAACGATAAAAGGAAACTTTTAATACTGCGTCCCTATCAGATTCATGCGATTGAAGTAATGCGGGCAGCATCGAAGCTGGGAAAATCAGGATTTATCTGGCATACGACAGGATCCGGGAAGACGATGACTTCCTACAAGGCTACCAGAAATCTGCTGATGGACATTCCAGCAATTGAGAAAACGGTATTCCTCATTGACAGAAAAGACCTTGATATGCAGACCAAAATGGCTTTTCAGTCCTATGCGGATAACGATACGATTGACGTGGATGATACGGATTATGTTGATTCACTCATAGAAAAGATAGCGGATGACAACCGCCAGATGATAGTTACCACCAGACAGAAAATGCAGATCATGGTAAATCGGCGATTGAAGGAAGGAACAAAGCGATATGAAAAAATTAAATCCTTAAAAGTCGCTTTTGTTGTTGATGAATGCCACAGGGCTATAACACCGCATACCAAAAGAGAACTGGAGAAATTTTTTGCTAATTCGTTGTGGTATGGTTTTACGGGTACGCCCATTTTTGAGGAAAATAAATATGAACAGAAAGGTGATTTACCACAGACTACAGAACAGATGTATGGTGAATGCCTGCATAGTTATACCATCAAAGAGGCTATCCATGATGAGGCAGTTTTGGGATTCATGGTTGAAAATCTTGGAGCAAAGGATTTAAATGACGATGAGGCCAAAAAGGTATATGAAACGGAAGAACATATGCGGAAAGTTCTGAATGTCATTTTGAACCAGTCCTATGACAAATTTGGCATGAACAATAATAAAGGCAGAACCTATGAAGCGATATTGACAACCAGTTCGATTGAGAGGGCACAAAAATATTATGACTTGCTGAAAAAGGTAAAAGCGGGACAAGACGAGTTGAAAATCAGCGATACCGTACATAAGGCACTGCCCGATTTCCCGAAGTTTGCCATAACCTATTCGCTGTCGGAAAATGAAGAGACTTCTACGATTAACCAAGATAAAATGAAGGAAGCGTTAAAAGATTATCAGGAAATGTTTGGCAGCAATTATCAGATAGATGCCATAAATGCCTACAATAATAACCTCAATGAACGTTTGGCAAGAAAAGAGAAAAAGTATCTGGATCGAAGTCAGCAGCTTGATTTGGTGATTGTGGTCGATCGGCTTTTAACCGGGTTTGATGCACCTTGTCTGTCTACTTTATTTATTGACAGACAGCCTATGGCTCCGCAGAATATCATTCAGGCATTTTCCCGTACTAACAGGCTTTTTGATTATGCAAAGCAGTACGGTCAGATTGTGACATTTCAGGCGCCCAAAGAGTATAAAAACGCAATTAATAAGGCACTCAAGCTGTATTCGCGTGGAGGTGATGGCAATCCCATTGCGGAGGATTGGGATGATGTGAAAACATCTTTTTCCATATCCCTTAAAACAATCCGCAATCTGGCACATAAACCCGAAGACATAGCAGGGCTGTCCCGAAAGCAGAAGAAGGCATTTGTCCAACTTTTCAGGGATTTAGATCACGATTTTGCACACTTAAAATCATTTTCTGTATATGAACCGCATGTGCTAGATGAGTTCGGTTTTTCGGAAGATGAATATGAAAATTATGCGGCAATGTATAAGAATGTGATGGAGGAACTGAAAAAGTCGAGTGATGACTCAAACTCGGATGAAGAACCTGTATGGGATGACTATGATCTGGTAGCCTACAGCAAACTAAGGATTGACTTTGAGTATATTGTAGAATTGTTGCGGGGAGTTGTGGAGTCCTTAGACCAGTCACAAAATGATTTTAACGAGGCTGAATTTGAGACTAGAATAAGGACTATCAAAGAGATTATAGCAGAATTTGCGGGCGATAATCCGAAATTAAGTGCGCTTCTTATGCAGGTTGTGGAAGAAATTGAAAAGGATAAAGAGAAATTTCTGGGACAAGATATTTCCGTTATTATCAATCAGATGCGTTATGCTGTTATTGATACGGAAATCAAGAAGTATGCTGAAAAATGGTATCTGGATTTTGAAGATGTGAAGTATGAAGTTTTTCAATTCAGGGACGGCGAACTTGCAAATGAAAATAAATTGAAGGACAGTGCAGATTATGCGGTTTATAAAGAAGAAAAGGAAGATGCCTTGCCTAAGTTTAGATTCAGGACGCTGATGATTGATGAGTTTAAGAATGTTCTTATGCCGGAGATTGCTTCGTTAATTGATTGACGGATATAAAGGTGCATTTTATAAGATGTGTTTTCAGAACATTAAAGTGTATCGCAGTGGACAGAATTTTCCAATGCGGTACATTTTATTATGACTTAATCATGTTTTTTCAAGGATTAGGGAAGTGTACCTTAGTAAGTAAAAGCAGAAAGAGTTTCAAAAGTTTCAGCAGGGGTGTTTTGAAAAATGAATTTGAGTATATACGCAAGCAATGCTTGCTATTTTGCCTTGTGTCATGACACAGGTAGTGCTTGCTGTACTGCTTTAATCTGCCGCAGGAAGATTGAGGATTATATAGTATAGACCGAAATATTGTGTAAAAATTGCATGAGTATTTTAATATAAATTTGTTAAAAACTCTTTTCAAAATAGGAAGATTTTTGCCTCTTTGCCATTTACAATAATATTATAAGTTAGACAGAAGATGAAAGACAGAAATTTTATTGATACCTGTTTGTAAATAGCTGCTGGATAGGTTAGAAATAAAAAATATAAAAGTAGAATATATAATCCTGTAAATGATACTGCAATCTTCCCCAACTGTTTGCAGAATAATCAGGGATTTTGGATGTTTTTATCCAACACAGCGTAAGGGCAGTCACAGACCGTAGGGAACCGGTCTGGGCTGTCCTTTTCGTGTTTGTGAAAATTTGCTGACAGGAAATGAGGAAAGAAATTGTGAAAATTTATCTCAGAATGTTTAATAAATTTAGATCGATTTTCATAGAATGGACAAAGACCATGAGGGCTGGGAGGTGTTTCCCACCATGAAAAATTTTACGGATGGAAAAGTAAGAAAGCTAAATTATATTGTACATAATCCCAATACAGTGGAAGAAACAGCGAAAGTATTGCTGGAGATATGTATTCAAGCTAATGCGGGAAAGGTGGAGAGGAAACTTATAGAACTGTCGGAGAGTGAGGAAGCGGGCGAAGTAAAGAAAGAATAGATTAAGGTCGCTGGAATCATATGATTTCTGCGGCCTTAGTGTATTAAGGAAAATGGAAAATTATTGGAAGATATTTGAGAAAAAATCTCAAATGTTGTTTACAAAAGAAAGATTCTGTGTATAATAATAGATAAAAGATGGAGGTAGAAGATATGTTGTGTCAGTTTACCGTGAAGAATTACAAAAGTATCCGTGAAGAGATGACGTTTGATATGCAGGCAACAGCAATCATGGAACACAGAGATAGAATTATCCAAACGAAGGACCGCGAAAATTTTTTGCCGGTATCAGTGATTTACGGTCCGAATGGCGGCGGTAAATCTAATGTATTGGAAGCACTGCATACATTGGATGCAAAAGTGTTAAGACCTTTGTGTGCAACTTGTGATAAGACGGAGTGCGAATACAAAGCAAGGAAGATTCCAGTAGAGCCTTTTGCTTTTTCAGAAGAAACGAGAAAGAAGCCAACGGAGTTTGAAATGTTTTTCAGGACTGATATTGCAGAATACCGTTATATCCTTCATGTGAAGCAGGATGTTGTTGTTTATGAGAGTTTGGACCGGATTAAATTAGATACCGGAAGACGTTCGGCACTTTTTGTAAGAAATGGGAATGTAATCGAATTAAAGGGAGTGTTCGGAAAAATTAAAATCAGTGAAGAGATTTCAGAGACGCTGCCGTTGTTATCCTATTTGGGAATTACCTATAAAAAGAATGAAGTAATTTCTGATGTGATTGAATGGTTTGAGGAGTCCATTGACTTTTTGAATTATGGAAATCCGAGGCAGGAATTGCGAACAGCCATAGCTAAGACAGATGAGGTAAAAAAACTTGTGCTTGATATGATTCGCGAGATGGATTTGGATATTGAGGACTTTCGGATTGAAGAGAAGGAAGAAAACTATATTGAAGTATATACAAAGCATACTGTAAATGGATATAATACGGAATTAACTTTGGCAGAGGAATCTAGCGGAACAAGGAAACTGTTTGGACTATTGCCTTTTATTGCAAGAAGTCTTGTTGTTGGAACAACCTTAGTGATTGACGAGTTGGATGCAAAAATTCATCCGATATTGCTGCGATATGTAATCATGTTATTCAATAATATGGAGATTAACAAGAATGGTGCGCAACTCATTTTCACTTCACATGATTTGTCAACCATGAATAATGATATATTTCGCCGGGATGAAATCTGGTTTGTGGCAAAGGGAAAGGAGCAGAACTCTAAACTTTATTCTTTGGTAGAATTTAAGAATACGAAGGGCGAATCTGTCCGTATGGATGCAAAATATGACAAGCAATATTTAGAGGGCAAGTATGGCGCAGATCCATATCTGAAAAAGATTATAGATTGGAGTGATGTCAATGCCTAAGAAGGTTGGAACGGCACAGTGGAGGAAACAAAGACGCAAAGAATATCTGGAGAAAAAGGAATATCGCTATTATATTTTCTGTGAGGGTGAGCAAACGGAACCGCTTTATTTTGAAGGTTTTAAGCGGATAATAGAGGATAACCCGATTTATAGGGATATGGTCTTGATTGAAATTGAGCCCTGCGCTGCAGAGACGATGCGGGTAATTGGCATGGCAGAACGATATGTCCATAAAAATGGGATTGACAGAGGGCAGATTTGGTGTGTGTATGATAAAGACAGTTTTCCAGCAAAGGATTTTAATGGTGTCACAGAACGAGTGGACAAGCTGAATTTTGAAAATCCAGAGTTACAGTATCATGCGGCGTGGAGCAATGAGTGTATTGAGTTTTGGTTTGTTTTGCATTTTGCTTACTATACTTCAAACAATCATAGATCAGAGTATGTCAAGTTTCTCAATGATAAATTTAGAGAGTTGGGGGTCGGGAAGTATCAAAAGAATATGAAAGATATATTTCATATTCTGATGGAGAAGGGGAATCCCAAGCTGGCGATACGATATGCAAAAAGAATTATAGAGGAGAATAAAGGAAAGACACCGTCGGACATAGCGCCGGGGACTAAGGTGTATGAGTTGGTGGAGGAATTGGCGAGGTATTTGCCGGAGGAATTACAATAAAATCTATGATAATTAAGTGCAAAGGAAGGGAAAAATTATGATTGATTTTTCAAAGAAAATGAAAAGAACTTTAGTAACAAAAAGTGATAATCCAATAGATATTTATAATGGATTAGACAGAACAAGTGTAGCTGGACCACTAAGGGCATCTCAAGAAATGGTATTGTCGAAATGGTATGATGAAAAAATTGGAGAGCAGGACGTTATTATTAAGTTGCATACTGGAGAAGGAAAAACATTAATAGGCTTATTAATACTAATGACAAAAATGAATAAGGGAGAGGGACCTTGTATTTATATTTGCCCCAATAAATATTTAGTGCAGCAGGTTTGTAAAGAAGCTACTAAATTTGGAATACCAATTTGCACAATTGGTGAAAATAATCAATTACCGAATGATTTTTTGGCAGGGAATAGAATTCTAGTTACTCATGTGCAGAAAATGTTTAATGGAAGAACTATATTTGGAACAGGGAATTCGTCAGAACAAGTTGGAGCGGTTGTCCTTGATGATGCACACGCATGTCTGGATGCAATACGAGAATCTTTTGTGATTAGTGTTAAAAGAAATTCCGATAAAGAATTGTATTCAGAATTATTGAAGATATTCGAAGATGACTTAGTGGAACAAGGTGAAGGAACTTTTTGGGATATTCAAAATAATGAAGATTATGAAAACTTGATGATGATTCCGTATTGGGCATGGATAGATAAAAAATCTCAAGTATTAAAAATTTTGGCATCTAATGAACAGAATAAATGTATAACTTTTGTGTGGCCATTAATTAAGGATAATTTGGATAAGTGTCAGGCATTTATTAATGGAGGGGAATTGCAAATAATGCCATTGGTTGCGCCTATTGATATGTTTGGAAGTTTTGCAAAGGCAAAACATAGAGTATTGATGTCGGCAACAACGCAGGACGATAGTTTTTTTGTAAAGACATTAGGTATATCAGTAGATGCAATTAAAACCCCTATTGTTAACGAAAAGATGAAATGGTCTGGGGAGAAAATGATATTAATTCCAGAGCTGATATCTGACGGTTTTACAAGAGACTCTATGATAGAAAGCTTTAGCAATATAACTTATAAATTTGGAGCAGTATCATTGACTCCTACATGGAAAAAGCAAGATGCTTATAAAGATTTTGGATGCATATTAATTGATAAAGACAATATATTTTCTGAAATTAGCGGCTTACAGCAAGGAAAATTTGAAAAACTCAGAGTATTAACAAATAGATATGATGGTATAGATTTACCAGATAATGCATGTCGTATATTGATTTTGGATTCGCTTCCTTTTTTTACGAATATGAGCGATAAATATGAAGAGAAAGCAAGAAGAGAGAGTGGATTAATTCAAAAGAAAATTGCTCAAAAGATTGAACAAGGATTAGGACGAAGCGTGAGGGGGGAAAAAGATTATAGTTGCATTATAGTTATAGGAGCGGAATTAGTCTGATTTATTAGAAGTGTATCAACTAGAGAATTATTTTCTGATCAAACTCAAAAACAGATTGAAATTGGGTTACAAATGGTTGAATGGTCTAAAGAAGGGAACAAAGAAGTTACCTTAAATGATTTGTTTTCGCTGATTAATCAATGTTTAAAAAGAGACAGGGGCTGGAAGGAGTATTATGAAAGTGAGATGAATAGTATTGTTGTGGAGGAAAAGGTCAGAGATCATGAATTAGAAATATTATCAATGGAACAAAGAGCAGAAAAGTTGTTTTTTAGTAAAAGGTATGATGATGCGGCTGAGGAATATCAAAAAATTATTGATTTGACGCAAAAGGATGAGAGTGAAATTGGATGGTATTTGCAAAGAGTAGCGCATTGCAGATATTATGGTAGTAAACTTGACTCACAAAAATTGCAGAGGAGTGCTTTTGAAAAAAATTTTGAGTTATTAAAACCCAAAGAGGGATTAGCATATAAAAAGATTGAGAATATTAATCTAAATAGAACTCAAAATATCATTAAATATATTCAGCAATTTCCATCATATGAAGAATTAATGTTGGAGATTAATAAATTATGTGAACTTTTGAGTTTTGGTACAGAAGCAGATAAATTTGAAGCAGCAATGAAAAGCATAGGAGATCTATTGGGATATATAAGCCAACGTCCGGATAAGACTATAAAAAAGGGACCAGATAATCTTTGGGGATTGGGGAATAATTCTTTTGTGATGATTGAATGCAAAAGTGAAGTGTCGCAAGGGAGAAAAGATATTTATAAATCTGAGGCAGGACAAATGAATAATCATTGTGGCTGGTTTGAAAAGGAGTATTTAGATGCAAAAGTATACATAGTTATGGTTATTCCAACTCTGTATTTGGCATATGATGCAGATTTTACACATGATGTAAAGATTATGCGTAAGAAAAAATTAATGTTGTTGAGAAATAATATTATAGGTTTTTTCAAAGAATTAAAGGAGTATGATTTATATAATCTAGAGGATGCCTTTATTTATAATTGTCTTAAAATGCATGAATTAGATGATGGAAGCATCATCTCAAAATATGCAGAAGATGTAAAAAAACGCGAAAGATAGAGTGCGCAAAAAGAAACTGTCTTCAATGAAATGAGACGGTTTCTTTTTATATTTGTTGTCGTATATAAATTCTTGTATTATAGTAGTAACTGAAATTTATCAAATTAACAGAAAGGTTCTCACTATGAACATCGCCGCTTACTGCCGCGTCTCCACCGACAAAGCTGACCAATTAAACAGCTTGGAAGCCCAAAAAGCTTTCTTTTCCGAATACACCCAGCGCACAGGGGACAATCTTGTGCGCCTTTATGCTGACGAAGGTATATCTGGCACCAAAATTAAAAACCGCAAGGAATTCTTGCGTATGATGTCTGATGCAGAACACGGTCTATTTGACATGGTAGTGGTAAAGGATATTTCCCGTTTTGCAAGAAATACAGTGGATTTACTCCAAAATGTTCGCAAATTAAAATCTCTAGGTATTGAAACTCAGTTTCTCACCGCTAATATGACAAGCATGGGAAACAGTGAATTTGTGCTAACTATCTTTGGTGCTTTGGCACAGGAGGAAAGCGCCAATACTTCTAAGCGTGTGAAGTTCGGTAAAAAGATGAATGCAGAAAAGGGACGTGTCCCAAACATTGTTTATGGTTACGATAAAACCATAGGTGATTATTTCAATTTGGAAATCAATAAATCGGAAGAGGAAGTAATCAAGCAGGTTTACCAATGGTATCTGCAGGAAGGTTATGGTGCTGCCAAGATCGCAAATATGCTAAATGAAAGAGGATTAAAGACAAAACGAAATTGCAAATGGAGCCAGAATGCGGTCTGCCGGATTTTAACGAACGAACTTTACACCGGCAAGATCATCAATGGCAAACAAGAGGTGGAAGACTTCCTTACCGGGAAGCGGAAAGCCAAGGATGAAATGGAATGGATGGTTGTGGAACGCCCTGATTTGAAAATAATTGAACCAGCGGATTTTGAAAAGGTACAGGAAATTCTGCATGGCAGACATGCTTCTTTTAACATGAACAGAGAGCGTCAGAGTAATAAACATCTTTTTTCCACTTTGATCCGTTGTAAGGAATGTGGATGGTCTTTCCGTAGGACAGTGCGCACCTACAAAAATACGTATGTCCGTTGGGTATGTTCAGGGCATAACGGAAAAGGAGCAGACAGTTGCCCTAATGCTGTCACGGTTGATGAAGATGAGTTGATTGATGTTTTGCAAGAGTATTTTAATCATATTCTCAGCCAGAAAAAGAAGGTGATTCAGTATGTAGTGGGAGAATTTCAACGCACATACAAGGCAAAAGATGAAAATCTGGAATATGAAAAGGAACTGAAAAGTCAGCTAAACAAATTGACGAAATCCAGACAGAAATACATGGATATGTATGCCGATGATTTGATTTCCAGACAGGAACTGAATGATAAAATCGGCGGGTCCAGAAAAGAGATAGAACGATTGGAAAACGAGTTGAAAATGGTATCTTATCATTTGACGAAAGGAGAGCAGCTTGAAAGTGTGCTAAATCACACATTCAAGGAAATAGAAGACATTACGGATGTCCGTGAAATGACTAATACTCAGCTCAAGCGTATCATTCAGAAGATTGAAGTAGACAAGGAGGGAAACGTAGAAATTTTCTTGAGCTTGCTTGGCGACTTGGGCTTGGAGGAAACCGTATTGATTGAGGGTAGCGGAACTGTGAACGATACCGCTCTAAATACACACAACTATACATAAAGACGTAACCGATCGTCTCGCTCAGCTCAACCCAAGTCTTGCAGCGGAAGCAAGGAAAGTGCTGGATGTCAATAAATCAGAACGGCATATTCGCGGTGGATTGGCAACCAGAGAAAAATATCTTCATCAGCATATGAACTAACTTTACATTCCCATGAAATGAGCATAGAATATTCTCAGTATTCTTAAATTGAAAATCAGGCTTAATTTTAACAGGGAATGCAGTGATGAAAACACAGGATATCATGAGAGAAGAGACACAGGGATTTTTATATAGCAACGCGGATCTGAGAAGACTGATCCTGCCATTGATTATGGAGCAGCTTCTCGCCATTTTAGTGGGAATGCTGGATACGGTCATGATTTCCGGTGTAGGAGAGGCAGCGGTGTCCGGCGTATCCTTGGTGGACAGTGTCAATATCCTGGTGATCAATATTTTTGCGGCACTGGCTACGGGCGGTGCCGTTGTGGCGGGGCATGCTCTGGGACAGAAAAATAAGGAACAGGCAGGCAAGTCGGCGTGGCAGATGGTGCTTTTCTTGCTTTATGCATCCTTTGCCACAACGATACTCCTTTTGGGTGCGCATAAGGTTATTCTGCGGGCTGTGTTCGGGCAGGTGGAAGAGGCGGTGATGAGCAGTGCGACTACGTATCTGATCATTACGGGGCTTTCTATCTGTCCGCTGGCGCTTTATAATGGCTGTGCCGCGCTTTTCAGAGCCATGGGAAATTCACGTACAACTATGTATATTTCCCTGCTGATGAATCTCATCAATCTGGTGGGAAATGCAATCCTTATCTTTGTTTTTGGTATGGGAGTCTCAGGGGCGGCAATCGCCACGCTTGTGGCGAGAACGGTGTCTGCGGTTCTCATTTTCAGATTGATGCTTGATGACAAAAGAGATATTCATTTCAGAGGGCGTCTTACGTTGCGGATGGATTTTTCACGGGTTAAAAGAATCCTCTTTATCGGCATACCTAATGGACTGGAAAACAGCTTATTTCAGTTAGGAAAAATCCTGCTATTAAGTTTGGTGTCCACCTTTGGCACTTCTGCGATTGCCGCGAATGCAGTCTGCGGCACCATCACGAATTTTAATATTCTGCCCGGGATGGCTATTGGGATGGCTATTCTTTCGGTATGCAGTGTCTGCATCGGGGCGGGAGAGATCGGACAAGTCAGATATTATACCCGCAAGATGATGCGCCTTACATGGCTTTGTATGAGCGGCGTGTCAGTAATCATGATAGTGGGTGCACCGCTTTTCCTAAAAATTTATCATTTGACGCCTGAGACCACTACACTGGCGATGCAAGTTATCCGATTCCATGCGGTTATGTGTATGATTTCCTGGGTGCCATCTTTTTCTCTGCCAAATACCCTGCGAGCGGCGGGAGATGTGGTGTGGACGATGGTCATAGCGATTCTGTCCATGTGGACTTTTCGGATTATCACGGCATATATTTTCAGCTATATATTTCATTTGGGGCTGATGGGGATATGGATTGCTATGACCATTGATTGGTCGTTTCGGGCAATCTGCTACACTCTACGTTATCGAGGCAGTAAGTGGGAGACGATTATGCAAAAGAGGGAAGCGGTCGGGAAGCAGGGTTGAAATACTTATTGGTTAATAGTATACTTTATGGGCAGGATAAGCAATTTACAGACAGAGGGAAAGGCATGGTTGACAGCATGAACAGAGAAACCGTCATAGTAATTGATTTCGGTGGGCAATATAATCAGTTGGTAGCGCGCCGCGTCAGAGAGTGCAATGTTTACTGTGAGATTTATTCTTATAAAACGGATTTGGCAAAAATACGGGAGATGAATCCGAAGGGCATTATTTTGACAGGAGGTCCTAACAGCTGCTATGAGCCGGGAGCGGCAACATGTTCATCGGAACTTTTTGAACTGGGGATTCCTGTGTTGGGTCTTTGCTATGGCGCACAGCTCATGATGCAGGTGCTGGGTGGTAAAGTTGAGAAGGCGCCGGTCAGAGAGTATGGGAAGATAAGAGTTACGGTGGACAACGACAGCGCTCTTTTTCAAAGTGTATCCCAGCAGACAATCTGTTGGATGAGCCATAATGATTATATTTCAAAAACGGCGCCGGGCTTTACCATCTGCGCCCATACAGCAGACTGTCCCGTGGCGGCGGCACAGAATCCGGCCAAAAGCTTATATGCGATTCAATTTCATCCGGAAGTCCTTCACACGGTGGAGGGCACGAAAATGCTGTCCAATTTTGTCTATCAGGTGTGTGGTTGTAAAGGCGATTGGAAAATGGATTCTTTCGTTCAGCAATCGATTGAGGCCATTCGCAATAAAGTGGGAGATGGCAAAGTTCTCTGCGCCCTCTCCGGTGGTGTGGATTCTTCTGTGGCAGCAGTGCTTCTCTCCAAGGCAATCGGCAGTCAGTTGACCTGTGTTTTTGTGGATCATGGTCTTCTACGTAAAAACGAAGGAGACGAGGTGGAGGCTGTTTTTGGGCCTACAGGAAATTATGATCTTAACTTTGTCCGTGTCAATGCGCAGGAGCGTTTCTATCAGCAGTTGGCCGGCGTGGAGGAGCCGGAGCAGAAGAGAAAGATAATCGGGGAAGAGTTTATCCGTGTGTTTGAAGAGGAGGCTAAGAAAATCGGCGCTGTGGATTTTCTCGTACAGGGAACCATTTATCCTGATGTGGTAGAGAGCGGTCTGGGCGGCGAGAGCGCCGTTATCAAATCCCACCACAATGTTGGCGGACTCCCTGATTATGTGGATTTTAAGGAGATTATTGAACCCCTTCGAGATCTTTTTAAGGATGAAGTGCGTAAAGTTGGTTTGGAACTTGGGATTCCGGAGTATCTGGTGTATAGACAGCCGTTCCCCGGTCCGGGACTGGGGGTTCGGATTGTCGGTGAAGTGACGGCAGAGAAGGTAAGAATCGTTCAGGATGCGGATGCAATTTACCGGGAGGAGATTGCGAAGGCAGGGCTTGACCGGGAGATTAACCAGTATTTTGCGGCGCTTACCAATATGCGCAGTGTGGGCGTGATGGGGGATGAGCGGACTTATGACTATGCGGTGGCGCTGCGGGCAGTGAAGACGATCGACTTTATGACGGCGGAGAGCGCGGAGATTCCGTGGGCGGTGCTGCAGGGGGTTATGAACAGGATTATCAATGAGGTGAAGGGGGTTAACCGGGTGGTGTATGATCTGACGAGTAAGCCGCCTGGGACGATTGAATTCGAATAACGGAATATGAATAATTAGCAAATATTTGCATTGAATTTTACTTGAAAGCTCTATTGACTTTCCTCCTTACGCTTCTAGAATAAAAGCACAAGGAAAGTTTACCACTGACCGATATGTGGTATATATGGTCGGGTTGAAAGTTTACCGCTGACCGATATGCGGTATATAAATGGTTGGGTCGAAAGTGTAGTCCTTCGCCGTAAGGCGGAGGACTTTTCCGTAATGAGGACAGGCAAATGAAGAAAACAGGCTTTTATATTATCAAAGACAAATTCTTTGAAGATATGCCCAATTCGTGTCTCAAAGGAAATAAGGCGGGAAACAGACTGCATTATTACTGTTTTGAAGATACAAGTACCAGAATTATACTGGATGATACCATTGTCCAGCCGCACTGACAAATACAAACGAATTATGGAGAAAAAAGAAAAAGCCGGGAAACCTTGCGATATTCTCCATATTGTTAAACTAGATGACAGCCGAGAGAGCGCATTTCTGATACAGGATATGTTCCCGATAACGGAAGAATACATAGAGCGAGAATACACAATCGCCGGAAATCATCTGATGTTAACAAGTGAGCATACCGCTAAAGAGATTGAGCAAAAAGCGAGAAAAGTCATAGGCATGTTGAAACGTGGCATAAAACACGGCCGGACATCTTGCCCCCCCAGAGGGCGCAAAGGCACTTTTGATAAAGCCGAAGCGAATAAACTTCGCTTTGCGTCTTAGTTGGCGCAGTAAAATCAGACTATAGAATATGGAGGATATGCCTATTGGAAAGGACAATTAGCGGCATGGTGGGAAAAGGTTCAGTCAATCACAATACGAGAGCCTTAGCGCAAAGAACGTAGATAAGGAGCGTAGCCGGGGCAAGCAGGAAAAATTATTTTATAAGGTAATCTTCCAAATCGGCAATAAGGACGATATGAGCGTGCAGAGCAATGAGGGGCAGTTGGCGAAAGATATTTTATGTGAGATTATGGAACAGTTTCATAAAGTAATCCGGGCCTGTTTGTATTTTCAAGCCTCTTGCATATGGACGGGCAGACAATTTCCGGCAGTAAGGAAGAATTATCGTCTATTCTTCATCAGCGGATAGCGGCAGGACGGGAAACGGAGCGGATACGGAAAGAGGGCGAAGCGATCCGGCAGGAAGTATCGGAACTTTCTGCTACAAATTTACGAAACAGATAAGGAAGTTCGCTATCTGATAGGCTGGGTATGCCTGTCGGAGCAGATAAAGACTAACAATAATATAATCCGCAATCTGACCGGGGAATATAAAAAATTGAACCGGATTGCCGGGAGGGAGTGCGGGCGCAGTTTGAGCGCATGAAAGAGTTATGTAGAGAGAAAAATAATTTGTATGAGAAACAGAATGACTTGAAGGGACAGAAATGGAAGATTGAGAAGTTGCCGGAATGATAAGAAATATGCGGAATAGCGGTTGCTATGCCCTATATTTTTGTGGAAAATGGAGTGGAGGAGTGATATAATCAAATTCATAAAGTTATAAAGGTGGGGTATAAGTGAACTTGAATAAAATCAAATCCATTTTCCCGGATTTTGAAATGAGCCACTTCAATATGTTTGATAAGATTATCTTTCTGAAATGGGAAACAAC
>CAMXIF010000002.1 GCA_947243845.1 uncultured bacterium | reverse complement strand
GTTGAACTGAATAGTCGGATATGAAAACCTGTAAACATCTTTGTTTACAGGTTTTTCTGTATTCTTCTTTTCTCCTCAAAAATAAAGTTTAAATATCTTTGCAAAAACACTTGCTTGTGACGTAACGTAATAAGATATACTATAAAGCAACAGGAGGTATGACATGAATAAACATAAAGCTATACCACAAGGTTATATGACCGTTGGTGAAGTCGCCAAAAAAATGGACGTTACTGTACGGACATTACAACATTACGATAGAGAGGGCTTACTTTCCCCTTCTTCCATGAGTGAAGGAGGGCGTAGGTTATATACAGGTAAAGACATAGTAAAACTTTATCAGATTTTATCGCTCAAACATTTAGGATTTTCTTTGGACGACATAAAAAATCGACTGATTCCACTTGATACACCGGATGAAATTGCTGATGCTCTAATGGAGCAGGCAGCCGCTGTCAAACGGAAAATAGAAAGCCTGTCTGAATCGTTGAGGGAATTGGAAGTGTTGCGGGAAGAAGTCCTGCAAATGCAGTCAGTTGATTTCAAAAAATATGCAGACATTATTGTCAATTTGCAGATGAAGAACGATTTCTATTGGCTGATTAAATATTTTGATGACCAAATGCTTGACCATATTCGCAGCCGTTTTGATAAAGATAGCGGAATGGCTTTTATGAACACTTTCATGCAGCTTCAAGACGAAGCAATAAGGCTTCAAAATGCAGGTGTTCCCGCTGACAGTGATGAGGGACAAACTTTTGCAAAAGCCTATTGGGATATGATAACAGATTTTACGGGCGGAGATATGAGTATACTTCCCAAACTTATTGAATTAGGACAATTTCAAAATATAGACCATGAATGGAAAGAAAAGCAGGAAATCGCCAACATATATGTTGGGCAAGCATTGGACTTCTATTTTTCACATTTAGGCGTTGACCCATTTAAGGAGGAAACAGAATGAGTGAAGCTATAAAAATCAGCAATCTAACAAAGAGCTACGGAACTCACGTTGTGCTGAATGGCTTAGATTTTTGTGTACAACAAGGAGAAATTTTTGCTCTGCTCGGTGTAAATGGTGCAGGAAAAACCACATCTCTTGAATGCATTGAGGGTTTACGAAAATATGACAGCGGAAGCATTACCATAAATGGAATCATGGGTATTCAATTACAGTCAGCTTCTTTGCCGGAGCATATTAGACCACTGGAAGCTGTCAGGCTGTTTGCTAAATGGAATAAGACACCTCTTGATAAAGAGACACTTGACGCTCTCGGTATTTATGAATTTGCCCAAAAACAGTATTATCAATTATCAACAGGGCAAAAGCGGCGGCTTCATTTAGCGCTTGCTTTAACACGAAATCCGGATATTCTGTTTCTTGATGAACCAACCGCAGGACTTGATGTTGAGGGACGATTATCCTTACATGAGCAAATCCGGCAGCTAAAAGCAATCGGAAAGACAATTATATTAGCGAGCCACGATATGACAGAAGTGGAAAATCTATGCGACCGGATTGCTATTCTTTCCGGCGGTAAGATTGCCTTTATTGGGACTGTCGAACAGTTAGGCCAAACAATCGGAAAGCATTATAATATCACAATCCAAACAGAAAGTGGAATGGAAAAATATGAATCTGAAAATATTGGAGACTCTTTACTTGCGTTGCTTATGCAGTATAAAGAAAAAGGAGAAACCATAGCAGATATTCAGATAGACCGGGGTTCACTGGAACAACACTTTATAAAAATTGCAAAGGGGGCGTAACAATGGGAGCATTTCTATATGGAGTTTCTTTACAATGGAAATTAGATATAAGGAGCAAAACATTACTTATAACCTGTTATATCGTTCCCCTTCTATTCTTTGCAATTATGGGCGGCATATTTACGTCAGTTATGCCGGAAGCGAGATATACGCTTATTCAGTCAATGACTGTATTTGGCGTGACAATGGGGGCGTTGATTGGTCTGCCGCCGTCTCTTGTTGAAATATATAACAGTGATATCAAAAAGGTCTATAAAGCGAATGGTGTTCCACTATATCTCGGTCTTGCCTTAACCAACGTTTCAGCGTATATTCATTTGTTCATTATGAGCATTATTTTGTATATTGCTGCACCACTGGTCTTTCATGCTGAAATACCAGAAAATCCGAGTATGTACTTCATCAGCCTTGCTATTTTTATTGCAGTATCACTTAGTATTGCCAGCATAATCGGTCTGGCAGTAAAAGACCAAGCAAAAACCTCTATGTTTTCTATTATTGTTTTTTTACCGTCAGTCATGCTTTCTGGGATTATGTTTCCGATTGAACTACTTCCAAAAGCGTTTAAAACAATAGGAAAATTATTTCCGGCTACATGGGGATATCAACTAATGGCAGAAAGAGTTTTCAAGTTTGAAAACTTTTTGCCACTACTCCTGCTCTTTGCGTTAGCTACTGGTATGTGTAGTATTCTGTTACGAAGAATTGATAAATAGCAAATCCGGCCGAGCCAGTAAACGGCAAGTAAATGGGCTGTGCCCACCGTTAACAGTGGGAGATTATACAGGAATTACAAAGTTAATTTTGTATACTGGCAACTTTATCAATAAATATTACAATATGCAACTGCATCATTGGCAGAGCGCGCAGCTGTTAACCGAGGAGTTGTAGGTTCAAGCCCTGCTTGGGGAAACGGAGAGCCCGTAAACATATATGTTTGCGGGTTCTTTTTTATATGGCTTAAATCTTTACCATTACATAAAGAAATAATTGGCGCAGCTGCAAAAAGGAATATGTCTTGCGTTTATAAGACAAATTCCTTTATAATAATTATTATAATTTGAAAAATAAGAGCGGAAAGTTTTGAAAAGTAATCAAAAACAAGCTGCTTATGTAAATACGCAGGGAGGCAAGCTGGTTTTTGGTGTGCTAATGACCGGGAGCAGTGCTTCGGTGACTATGATCGTGCTGCCGGTGGGTGGTTGGAAGCGGGGTGTAACATGCGGTATGAAAGACTGGGAGGTGCCTGAATGGGTAGAGAGAAGTCGGAATTAATAAGGATTGCAGAACAATTTGAGATTGAGGGAGAACTGGAAAGCATTAATGCTCATGGTAATGGACATATCAATGATACATTTCTCCTGACTTGCCGGGTGACGCCGGAGAGGGTGCGTAGATATATTCTGCAGAGAATGAACCATGAAGTGTTTAAGGATCCTGATGGCCTGATGGAGAATGTTATGGGAGTAACAAGCTTTCTCCAACAAAAGATCAGGGAAAACGGCGGGGATCCTGAAAGGGAGGCGCTGAATGTAATTCCGATTCGGGGAGGCGGTTCCTATTGGAAGGAAGAGGACGGTACGTTCTGGAGGGTATATCTGTTTGTGGAAGGCGCCGACAGCTTTGACGTGGTGAAACGTCCGGAAGATTTTTATGAAAGCGCTGTAGCCTTTGGCCATTTCCAAAAGCTTTTGGAGGAATATCCGGCGGAAAGTCTGCATGAAACAATCCCGGATTTCCATAATACCATTGACCGTATGGATAAGTTTAAAGAGGCGGTGAAGGCTGATTCCATGCATCGTGCGGCTGAGGTGGAGGACGAGATCCGGTTTGCGATGGAACGCGAGGAGGATTGTCACATACTTTGTGATATGCTGGCATCCGGTGAGATTCCGCTACGGGTCAGCCACAATGATACGAAGCTCAATAATATTATGCTGGATCATGAGACGGGTAAGGGAATCTGTGTTATTGACTTGGATACAGTTATGCCCGGTTCTGCCCTGTACGATTATGGGGATTCCATTCGGTTCGGGGCGAATACAGGGGAAGAGGATGAGAAAGATCTGTCCAAAATATCCTGTGACCTGGAATTGTTTTCACTGTATACCAAAGGGTTTATCGAAGGTTGTGAAGGCTCATTGACAGAGAAGGAGATCAGGATGCTTCCTATGGGTGCAAAGCTGATGACGCTGGAATGTGGGATCCGGTTTTTGACAGATTATCTGGAAGGGGATCATTATTACAAGATTCATCGTCCGGAACACAATCTGGATCGCTGCCGGACACAGTTTGCCATGGTGAAAGACATGGAGGACAAATGGGCGCAGATGCAGGAGATCGTAGAGAGTTATTTGTAAAGCTACATAGATATTATAGGAATTCATCAAAAAGGCAATCTTGGACAGGGCGGCAGAACATCTCTGGTTTGAGGCGCGGTTGAGGAATTGCATATAAGATGAATGCTGGAGAACAGTGATAAATACACACTGTTCTCCCACCCTTTTTATGTGCAGAATATCAAAAAATTATTTTGCGTACTGACTTTATGTATAAAAGGGAATATAATAAAGAAGAAATTATTATATAGGCAAGAAGCTGATTCCCTGCAGAGGCATAAGGAATACTGAATCAGTTGGTTATAAGAACGAAACGGAGATCCAAAATGAGAAAGAAGCATGAGGAAGGTAAGAAAGATAGAGGAATTTCACTGCTTGTTTCTATTATTTTGGTCTTTTTCATTTTAGGGATTATTGTGTTCTCGTTATCGCATAAAATTACCAAGGAGATGGCGGATTCAGCAACGCAGAATCTGAATGAGAGTCTTAACCTGATAGAATGTACGCTGGAAGCCATGTTGAACAAAGAGGCAGAGTATCAACGGCTGATGGCTCAGGGAGTGGCTGCAATGGAGGAACCGGAGGAGTATGTCCGAAGTTTTACAAAAAGCGAGACAATGGTGAGGATTGCTCTGATACGGGCAGGAGAGATAGAAGGAATATCCAGCACCGGGGAGGTATTTACGGAGGAGGAAATGGACTTTTCTGCGGGAGGTACGATTGATGGATTACCGGTATCACAATCCTATCTGAATTATATGGGAACCTGGGCTTACTGTATCAAGTGTCCTGTTGTAAAAGATGAGCGGGAGGTTGCAACGCTTTATGTAGAGTATATTTATGATTCTTTTGATAAATCTCTTCCCGAGGGCTTTTATAATAATAAGGCCATGCTTTATATTATGGATAGGGAAACGGAACGGTTCGTGTTAAAGCCCAAGGGGATGGGCGAACGGAGTGCAGGTCACTTAAATTTGACGGATTATTACCGTGCAAATGATATCCGGGAAGATGGTCTGCGAGAGCAGGTGGAAGTGTGCCTGAGAGAGAATCAGAATATCATGTTTTATCATGATATCAGGAATAAGAATTCTCTGAACTATATGTGGTCCGTGAATGATGGAACCCTATATTTGATTGGTTATGTGCCGATAGAAGCGATACAGCAGGAAGGCCGGACTGTAACTCAACATATTTTTATTGTTGTTGCAGCTATGCTGATAGCATTTCTCCTGTGTTGTATTTTATATTATTTTAATCAAAGACAGCAGGGTAAGATAAGAAAAGAGCGGGAAGCGGAGAGAGAAATCAGTAACCGCAGACTGGCGGAAGCTCTGCAGGCGGCACAGATTGCGAGCAACTCAAAAACGATGTTTCTTTCTAACATGTCCCATGATATCCGCACGCCGATGAATGCGGTCTTGGGCTTTACAACATTGTTGGCCAAGGATGCGGATAATCCGGATAAAGTGCGGGAATATACGAAGAAGATTATGGCGTCAGGACAGCATCTGCTCAGCCTGATCAATGATATTCTTGATGTGTCTAAAATTGAGAGCGGCAAAGTTGTTTTGAATGTGGAAGAATTTACCCTAAGTGACTTAGTATCTTCTGTGGATGCGATTATTCGTCCCATGGCGGAGGCGAAAGAGCAGAAATTCTTGCTTGAAGTGACAGGGATTAAACATGAATGTCTGATGGGGGATGAGACACGCGTCAATCAGGTTTTGATTAATCTCCTGTCCAATGCGGTAAAGTATACACAGACGGGAGGAAATATCTGGCTGCGCATTATAGGGTTAAAACAACGTTCCGGCCAGTATGAGAGTATCAGGATTGAAGTGCAGGATAACGGATACGGTATGACAAAGGAGTATCTGGAGACAATTTTTGATGCTTTTACGCGGGCGGAAAACAGTACAACGAATAAGGTGCAGGGCACAGGGCTGGGAATGGCAATCACGAAAAACATCATAGAGCTCATGGGCGGAATGATTGAAGTTTTCAGTGAAGTGGATCAGGGAAGCCTGTTCAGGGTTGAATTGGAATTTCGGATACCGGAGGGGCGGGCGAACCGGCAGTTCTGGGAGGAAAAAGGTATTTCACGAATTCTGGTGGCTGACGCGGACACGGAGGAGTGCGAGAATATTCAGATTCTCATGAAGGATGTGGGGGTAGAGTCGTCCTTAGCACATAGTATGGAGGAAGCATTGTCCCTTTTGCATAAGTGCAGTAATGAGGAGGAGAGTTGCCAAGTGATTTTGCTGCGGGGAAATATAGCGGATGCAGGCTGTGTGGAGGCGGTAAGTAAAATCAGACAGGAAGCAGGAGGTATGATGCCAATTCTGTTTATGGCAGAGCATGATGAAGAAGGGACGGAGGATATTTTGCAGATAGAGAATACGGGTATTCTCTTTAGACCGTTCTTTGCATCGGCATTTAAGGATAAAATAAGGGAAATGCAGTCGGGGGCGGCATCGACTGAAGAACCGGAAACCAAAGCGGGCAGTAACCTGGAAGGTTTGCATTTCCTTGCTGCGGAAGATAATGAGATTAATGCGGAAATATTACAGGAGATCCTGTTACTGGAGAACGCGGGATGTGAAATTGTTGAAAATGGGCAGCTGGCAGTAGAAAGGTTTGCAGCCTCAGAGGAAGGAGAGTTTGACGCTATTCTTATGGATGTGCAGATGCCGGTCATGAATGGATACGATGCTACAAGAGCAATCAGGGCATTAGAGCGCAGGGATGCGAGAGAGATTCCGATTATTGCTATGACGGCGAATGCTTTTGCAGAGGATGAAAAAGATGCTCTAAATGCGGGAATGAATGTTCATCTTGCGAAACCGATCGATATAGAATTGCTGCGGCAGATAATCAGACAGTACACTCGAAAAGAACAGTAGGACGCAGCAACTGATAAGTCTGAATGTATTGTTAATGGGCATGCATGCAAAGTTTATACTTGTAATTAGGAAGTGGAAAAGATCATGAATTTATTGATAAAATGCAATCTCAAAAGATTAGGGATCATGTGCATCGCCGGGATAGCGTTTTGTACCATGGTGGCGTGTGGAGAAAAAGGTGGATTAGATACTGAATTGATTGTCGTGGAGAAGAATGATGAAAGGGTTGTGAATTTATTCAGCCCAATGGAGAAAACGGAGGCGAACGTGGAAAATGTCGCCAGGAGTGCGGCAGATAAGACAATCCTGATGGCCGAAGAAAAACTTGGTCTGCGCGTAGGATATGTGACATACACAGCAGAGGATTATCAGGATAAGACCTATGATGATGTGACGCTTGAGCGGGTGCGTAACGATATGGATGATATTTATCTGCTGAATCCGGATACCATTCGTATCTTGGCGGAAGAAGACAGGTTGAGAGACCTTTCAGATTTAGATAGCGCTAAGAATTTAAGAGATGTGGTGAAGGCCGCCAATATGGTAGACGGCAAACTGGTTGCGATACCGCAGGAGGTCGTGGCTTACGGTCTGTTTATCAATAAAAGTATGTTTGATCAGTATGGCCTGGAACTTCCGGAGACACCGGAAGAGTTTTTGGAATGCTGCAGAGTGTTCAAGGAGAATGGAATCGAAACGCCGGTGGGCGCTAACAGATGGTGGTTGGAGACTTTTGTCTTGGCGCAGGCTTATGCGGATTTATATAATGGCGGAAATACAGAGGCAGAAATAGCAGCACTCAACAGTGGTGAGACCAAATACAGTGATTACATGCGTCCGGGATTTGAATTCTTGCAGGAGATGATCGACAAGGGATATGTGGACGCCGAGAAGGCTTATGTGAGTGAGGCAATCGAGGGAGAAGGAGCGGATTTTCTTGCGCAGAAAACACCCATTGTTATGGCTTATTGGGGCGCAGCTAATACGGAGACTGCCTACGGGAAGACGGATTTTGAGATGACAGTGATTGGATTTCCCAGCAGCCGCGGACAGATGCCGGTTATACCCATGACAGGTTTTGGTGTGGGTATCAATGCAGAGCATGGGGAAGATGCGCTGAAAGTTATGGATGTTATACTTTCCGATGAGGCACTGCAGGTTTATGCGGAGACTAACCGGGTAATTTCACCATCTAAGAATGTGGAAGTGGAGTGTATCCCGGCGCTCAAACCGTTGAATGACAGGATTCAGCAAAATGTATATGTGCTTGGTGCAAACGCCAGTATGAATGTGGAACAGTGGGGAAACACCTGTCTGATCGTGAGAGATTTGTTAAACGGCGCTACGGTGGATGAGTGTATGGCAGAGTTTGACCGGCTTCAGGAGGAAGCGTTGGCAAAATAACAGATAAGGACAGAGGGACAGCAGGTAAGATGAAGAAGATATATGGCGAATATGTATTTGGGGATATGCGTGCCTGTTATGTGCAGGATGAGGAGATGGGGAGCGTGGAACTCGTCCTTTTGCCGGCGGATATGGCTTATGAGGTTGCCTACCGGGAAAAGCCCTATGCAGATTCTCTGGTGCAGGTGAAGCTTTCCGGGGATACTTATGCGGGCGGTTACGCGGGTGGCAGAACCATGCGGCAGAGCGCATCCGTGCAGGCGCTTGTGCTGGAGGGGCAGGAGATAAAGTGTGAGGATAGTGAGATCTGTGCACCGCATCCTGTGTCGGAGAATCAGGAAGAAAATGGGAAAAGTGACAGGACGGTGATCTGCACAACTTTTTCAGATAAGCGGGGTTACCGTTATCGGCATTATCTTGTATGGAAAGAAGGAAAGAAGAGTCTTATATCCTATACAGTGTTTGAGAACGCTTCCGGGCAGGCGGCCAATCTGGAAATGCTTTCCAGCTTTTCCCTGGGCGGTATCTCACCTTTTGTGGGGGCGGACGAGAGCGGACTGATGAAGCTGCATCGCATTCGCAGTGTGTGGAGCATGGAGGGCAGAGTGGAATCTCAGCTTTTGGAGGACTTACAGCTGGAACCTTCCTGGGGCGGTCACGCGGTGCGTTGTGAGCGGTTTGGTCAGGTGGGTTCCATGCCGGTAAACGGATATTTTCCCTATGCGGTGGTGGAAGATACGAAGTCTGATATTTTTTGGGGCGCACAGCTTATGCACAATGCCAGCTGGCAGATGGAAGTTTATCGCAGAGGGGATGAGGCTGCGCTTTCCGGCGGACTGGCGGATTATGATTTTGGTCACTGGATGAAGCAGGTGGCGCCGGGAGAGACTTTCATGTCGCCCATGGCAATTTTATCCGTGTGCAGGGGTGGCGGGATAGAGAATATTTCCCAGAGGATGACGGCAGCTTTGGATGAGATGGTGGATAAAGGGCCTGAGTCGGAGCAGCCGCTTCCCCTTATTTTCAATGAATACTGCACTACCTGGGGCTGTCCTTCCCATGAGAATATCAGCGGGATTCTGGAGGCCATTAAAGATAAGGGCTTTTCTTACTTTGTGATCGACTGCGGCTGGTATAAACAGGAGGGGATTCCCTGGGATGTGGCCATGGGAGATTACCAGGTGTCAAAGGAGCTGTTCCCGGAGGGACTGGATAAGACTGTGGAGGCCATCAAGTCTTATGGGATGAAGGCAGGCATCTGGTTTGAGATTGACAATGTGGGAGAGAGAGCAAGGGCCTATCAGGACACAGAGCATCTGCTCAAGAGAAACGGTGCGCCGCTTACCACCTCCATGAGAAGATTCTGGGATATGCGGCAGGAGTGGGTGCAGAAGTACTTGGAGGAGAGGGTCATTGGTACCCTGCGCAAATACGATTTTTCTTATATGAAGATGGATTATAATGACACCATCGGTGTTGGCTGTGACGGGGCGGACTCTCTGGGTGAGGGACTTCGGGAAAATATGGAGGCATCACTTTCTTTTATCCGTAAGGTTAAGAAGGAAATCCCCGGCATTATTCTGGAAAACTGTTCCTCCGGCGGACATAAACTGGAACCTCTGATGATGAGTGAGTGCAGTATGGCTTCTTTCTCGGACGCCCATGAATGTGAGGAGATTCCGATTATTGCGGCATCTTTGCATCGTGTGATCTTGCCGAGACAGAGTCAGATTTGGGCGGTAATCCGTCAGGAAGATTCCCTGAAGCGGATTGCATATTCTATTGCCAACACCTTCTTAGGCAGGATGTGTCTGTCTGGAGATGTGACAAGGCTGACGGATGCACAGTGGAATGTGATTGACAGGGGGATTGCCTTTTACAAAATGGCGGCGCCTATTATTAAGGACGGTTACAGCAGTTTGCATGGGCCGAAGATTATAAGCTATCGCCATCCTAAGGGCTGGCAGTGCCTTCTGCGGACGGAAGGCAGTGTAGAGCATGAGAACAAAAAGGGACTGATGGCGGTGTTCCACAGTTTTAACGGGGAGCATGATGGGGCGCTGGAAGTGCAGCTTCCGGCAGACAGGATGTATCAGATTGAAGAAATCTATTCTGATACCGCAGCGGATGTTCGTGTGACAGATGGAAAATTAGTGTGTCATATCCCGGAGGATATGCGTGCTGTGGCAGTTTTAGCAAAAGAAATATGATAAATTACAGATAATACGTTTCATAAGAGGCGCAACAGGTAAAAATTTGCCTGTTGCGTTAATTTTTCACTTGCCAAATACACTGGGGTATGGTAAGATAATCTCCGTTAGGTTATCATCTACACAGGTGCAGCATAGTATAAAGTAGAAGCGCCGGAAAGAAATGACAAGGCTCCATGGTCAAGCGGTTAAGACATCGCCCTTTCACGGCGGTAACACGGGTTCGATTCCCGTTGGAGTCATCTTACTCTTAATAACAGTATAATATGGCGCAGTAGCCAAGTGGTAAGGCAATGGTCTGCAACACCAGTATCCACCGGTTCAAATCCGGTCTGCGCCTCTCAAAAGCCCTGATTTTATCGGGGCTTTTGTTATCTTCTTTTTATTTTAGGACATGTCAGGACGGTATACAGGAGACATAGACAATATTGCAGATTTTGTGGTAGAATGACTTATTGGAATTGACTAAATTATAGAGGTTATTATGATGAATTCACTGAAAGAGCAAAAAGAAGTGCTGATTAACAACAAAGAGTTTTACCGGAATCTGACAAGGCTGGCTCTGCCGATTGCCCTGCAAAGTCTGATGCTTGCCGCAGTTGCCGCCGGTGACGCGCTGATGCTTGGAAAGGTTGCCCAAAATGAGATGACAGCCGTTTCTCTGGCAACGCAGATTCAGTTTGTCCAGAATATGTTCCTTGGGGCTGTCACGGCAGCAGGCGCTATTCTTGGAGCGCAGTATTGGGGCAAAGGGGACAAAAAAACTCTGGAGGATATTTTTAATCTGATGCTCCGATTTTGTGGTATCCTGTCGATTCTGTTTTTCCTGGCATGCGAACTGGTACCAGGATTGCTGATGCACATTTTTACGCATGATCCCGCATTGATTGCCATAGGCAGTTCCTATCTGCGCATTGCCGGCTGGTCATATCTGCTTACCGGGATTTCTCAATGTTATCTGACGATTATGAAGGTATCAGAACATGTAAAACCCGGTGCGCTGATCAGTTCATGCGCCGTGGTCTTGAATGTAGGTCTGAATGCAGTGTTCATATTTGGATTGTTGGGAGCGCCGAGAATGCAGGCAAAAGGGGCAGCGCTTGCCACGACTATTGCCCGCGTGATAGAACTGGGGCTATGCATTTTTGTATCATCCAAAGCATCCTATATTCGTCCTGCTTTTAACAGGATGCTGCATCTGCCAAAGCAGTTAAAAGCTGATTTTATAAGGCAATGTCTGCCTCTTTTGGGAGGCTCGCTGTGCTGGGGTGTCGGTTTTACATCCTATACGGCAATTATGGGGCATATGGGTAGCGATGCCGCGGCGGCAAATGCAGTTGCGGCAGTGGTTCGGGATCTGAGCTGTTGTATGTGTAATGGAATCGGCAGCGCCGCCGGTATCATGGTAGGAAACGAACTTGGTGCAGGACGTCTTGATAAGGGGAAGGCATATGGAACCAAACTTAAGAACCTTTCTTATGTTATTGGCATTATCTCCACCGCACTTGTGCTTGCGGTGACACCCTTTGTAGTGCGGATGGTCATTCTGACGGATCAGGCACGGGGATATCTTACGGGGATGATGGTGATCATGTCTATTTATATGATCGGACGCTGTGTTAATACGGTCACAATAAACGGAGTGCTGGATGGCGGCGGCGACACGATATTTGATATGTATAGCCTGATAGTCTGTATGTGGATGATAGCCATTCCACTGGCGCTCTTGGGAGCGTTTGTACTGCACTGGTCGCCGCTTGTGGTTTATGCCTGTACTTGTCTGGATGAAGTGGGAAAAATACCGTGGGTGATGATTCGCTTCAGAAAGTACAAATGGGTGCAGGATTTGACGAGACAGTAAGATTTAACGCAGACAAGGGGTAAGTACAGTGCGCAAATACACGGATAATTTCAAGTATATTTGAGAAATCCCCTGACAAAAGCAGTGGTGCCTCCGAAGTGGTTAGCGATGCGGGCGATTCTTCTTTTCAGATGACAGAATACACTAAAATGCCGCAGACACCCGCGCCGGCCATGACATAAATGGGATTTAATTTCCATTTTCGGAGTATCAGGAGGCCTGCGCCAAAGATAATGACGGAAACATAATTAGCATCACTCCAATCTTTTGGTAGGGTGCGCTGTTCATAAAAGGACAGTATGATCAGGGAAATACCAGCAGACGCAATCATAGCGACTACTGCAGGGCGCAATCCGGCCAGTGCGCCCTGTACGATTGTCAGGCTGCGAAAACGATAGTAAATATAGGCGAGTGTCATAACAATGATACAGGATGGCAGGATACAACCCAATGTGGCGATGATTGCGCCGGGCAGTCCTGCAACACGTATACCGACAAAAGTTGCAGAATTGATGGCGATCGGACCGGGCGTCATTTCCGCAATGGTCATGATGTCGGCAAATTGTGTCATGGTCAGCCAGGGATGGGCATCCACAACCTGATGCTGGATTAACGGCATGGCCGCATAACCGCCTCCGATACTGAAAAGACCAATCTGAAAAAAACTCCAAAACAATTCCAGGTAGAGCATCATTGAATCCCTCCTTTATGGTGCAGTTGATAAAATGCGTCTGCTGCGCCCACAATCCCACAGAGTAAAATGATCAAAATAATATTGATATGCAAAAATCGGACAGCGACAAAGGAAGTCAGAAGGACTAAGACGGGCAGTACTCGTTTCTGTTTCAAAATAGTCATGCCCATCGTCAGGACAACATCGCAGATTACAGCGGCGACACCTGCGGTCATTCCCATCATCGCCATATTGACAATGGCGTTATCCCGAAAGGCCTGATAAAAAAGAGAAACGAGGGAGATGATGACTAGCGGCGGAAGCACGGTTCCTAGGACGGTTAACAGTGCTCCGGGGGCGCCTGCTACGCGGTAGCCGATTAAAATGGCGGCATTAACGGCGATGGGGCCGGGAGAAGACTGGGCGATAGCGATTAAATCCATCATTTCCTGTTCATCAATCCAGTGCAGTTCTTCCACAAATTTTTGGCGCATCAGGGGAATGATAACGAACCCACCGCCGAAGGTGCAGGCGCTGAGTTTAAATGTAGACCAAAATAATTTGCGGAAGGTATGTGTATTTTCTTTCATGCATTTCATTTTTCCAGTATATCATATTCTTTAGAATTTGTAAGCCTTGACAGTGTGGCCTACAAGTAGTAGACTATAGGTATTCTACAGACAGTAGAATAAAGGTTCTTGTCGAGGGAAAATTCCATTCCAACTCATTATATACAGGAACAAAGAGAATAGAGGAAACGATAGGAAGGGAAAACAATATGGCTGAATACAGACTAGGAGAGATAGAAACGCGCTTTGCCAATCTCATATGGGAGAATGAACCATTGTCATCCGGGGAGTTAGCGAAGTTATGTGAGAAGGAATTAAACTGGAAAAAGTCAACGACCTACACAATTCTACGCAGAGTCTGTGATAGGGAACTTTTTCAAAATATAAAGGGTGTGGTGACATCCCTTGTGGGTAAAGAGGAATTTTATGCCATGCAGAGCAGGCAGTTTGTCGAGGAGGCATTCAGCGGGTCTTTGCCGAAATTTCTGGCGGCATTTACCTCACGAGGTAAATTGTCGGAGGAAGAGGTCAGGGAGCTGCAGGAGATCATCGACAGGAATAGAGACAGATAAAGAACTGCAGGGCACATTAACAGAAGCAGGAAGGCGGCAGCGTGTAGGGAGGAAGCCATGAAAGAGTGGGCAGATATAATTTTCAGGGGAATAAAGATACTTTTTGAGATGGGGCTTCACAGGGAGTTTCATTATATTGCTTATATAAGCGGCGGCAGGAGGTTATGTTTGACAGGGCAGGGACCGGACGTATGCAGGTGGTGAGCAGTGGAGAGCTACTAGAGACACGGACAGGTGGAGAGTCGGATATGGACCAGGCGGCACCGTCCGGTATAGAGACGTTATATCCCGGTGCGGAGCATGAGGGCATTTATCTGTCGAAAAGTACACGCACAATCTTGTGGGTGGCATGCAATATTTGGATGGCGGGGATAGCCACAATGGCGTTGTATGGGATTGGCAGTCTGCTGCTCTTTCATCGCAGGCTTAAGGGGGCAGTGAAGGTGCGGGACAACATATATCTGTCTGATTATGTTCCCACACCTCTTGTGATAGGGTTGATAAGGCCTGTGATCTACCTGCCGTCTTCCTTGGATGAAAAGGAGTGGGAGTATATTATTTTACATGAGAGGACACATATAAGAAGGGGCGATCATATTATAAGGATGCTTTCGTTCCTGGCATTGGCGGTATACTGGTTCCACCCGCTCATCTGGGCAGCTGTTTATCTGTCCGGAAAGGATATGGAAATGTCCTGCGATGAGGCGGTCATGAAGAAGATGGAGAAGGATATCCGGGCGGATTATGCGACATCTTTATTAAAGCTGTCGGCAGACAGGGCGGTTTTGGGTGGGATACCACTTGCTTTTGGAGAGAAAGATGTGAAGATGAGGATTGAGAATGTCATGCGCTGGCGCAGGCTTTCTGCGACAGGGACGGAAACCGGATTGCAGAACTTTGTACGGAAGAAAAAAGAGAAAAGTTGAAGAATGAGGAGTTGTTGAGCGGGGAAGAGGGAAACTATGGTTTTGGCTGGTCCAGTCCCTGGCCCTGGGATGCACAGAAGGATTATCGGATCATAGAGTGTACGCAGCAGGAAACGGTAATCTTATATTACGCCTGGACATCGGATCCCCATGTAACAGTGTGGCAGGAATGTCTGGCTTGGCAGCTGGAGGATCAAGGTTATCAGGTTGCGGATAGTACTATGTTTTATAAGGACAACCTGTCTGACAGCGACAGTTTTGTGGCAGCATACGGTGGAGGAATAAATAATACACCAATGGACTATCTGACCAATGGGATGGGAGAGGCACTGCAGGAAAATGCTTTGCGCAACAGATCTGACGGCAGGTATTATCAGAGTTTGTTTACACCACAGTCGGCAGCCCGGACACTTTTAAATCTATCGGAAGATGAAACAAAGGTCTCAATGCGTACAGGTAGTGTGGAGAAGGATGGAAGCGTGACGGTACTTATAGATTTCCCGGAAGAGGCTGTTAGTGTAGAGGTGAATATGATACAGCCTTACGGGGAGGAGGGCATTTGGATTCCTCAAAATTGACAAAGTATACCCTAAAAAGTGCGATGTATACCAAAAATCTTAAAAAACTTTATGTTTTTGTTATATTTATGTAGTCGCTAGTCGCGTATATCATATATATATATTGTTATATTGTGTATATTTCAGAAAGAGAAAATACACTAAAATGCAGATTGCGGATGGGTATAGGATGGGGATGGACAAGTCAAAAAGGAATGATTGAGGGCAGAGGAAGATGCTGGGTGGATCGGTATATATAGCCTTTATTAGGTTTGTGATTTGTATGATAGGCACAATCATATTGTTTTTGCAGATTGATGAGCCTCGTTTTAACAAAAAGATAGTGACAGTGATTTATGGTGTGTATTGTGTTATTGCATTGGTGGTGTCATGCGGCTGGTATGTGATAGACTGGCAAAGCTGCATCAGAATGATAACTTTTGTCATTTTTGGAGCCTTCGTGCTGGTATCGCTGTTTGTCAGTAATAAGAGTATTTTTTTGACAATCTATAACCTTGCGTTTACTTTTTATCTGACAGCTGTGTTTATTGTGGGCGGGATTGAGACAGCCAGGGTTTTCTTTCGTGCCAATATATGGGCGGACATTATTGCGAGGATTGTTATTATTCTGGCAATGATTTTTTGGATCAGAAAATATATGAGAAAGCCGTTAAAGGGATTTGACAATTATCTGGAGACGGAAATGGATGCGTTTAGCGTGACGGTTCTGATTGTCAGTCTTTTCTCTGGAATCGGCATTACTTTCATTCAGCATTATGTGGAGAATAACGGTTTCCGATTGATTCAGCTGATGGTTAGTTTTTTCCTGACCGGTGCCTTACAGCTGGTGGCGCTGCGCCTGTATCTGCATATGGGTAAAGAGTCGGAGTATCACAAGGAAAACCAGCTCATGAAGATGAATCATAAACTTTTGGAGCGGCAGTTAGAACTTTTGGAAGAATCCGTGGAGAACGGACGGCGTATCCGCCATGATATCAGACATCATAACAGGGTAATCGCGGAGTATGTCCGCAGAGGACAGGAGGATGAACTGTTAGAATATCTGAAACAGTATGAGAATAAGATGGATACGGGCGCGGTTCCTGTTATTTGCGATAATACGGCAGTCAATAATATTCTGTCGGCCTATACCAGATGGGCAAAGATGGAGGGGATTAATGTCACCATCGATGCGGAAGTGGATAAGAATTTCGGCATTGAGGATATGGATATGGTGACTATCCTATCGAATGCTTATGAAAATGCAATTTACGGCTGCATGGAAGCGCGCAGCCAGATGGAAGAGAGAGAATGCTGTATTCATCTGCTGGTCAAGAAAAAGGAGAATAAGCTGGTGATCTATTGCAGTAATACCTGCAAGATGGAACTGGATTTCAGAAGAGGACAACCCCGACCGGAATTTACGGGTGGTATCGGGGTGTCCAGTATTATCAAGACTGCGGAACAATATGATGGAGAGACTGACTTTCGTAATGACGATGGCGTTTTTGTATTCCGTCTGCTCATGAATATACCGAAGCAGACGGAGACAGTAAAGTGATGCCGGAACATTACATCTTGTTATTGTCTACCAGGAAGGTGTCACCGTCCTCTACAATACAGATCATGGTCTTGCCGGTGTTGAGTTCGATCTCATTGCCGTTGTCATCATAATATCTGGTTGCACTGTAGTCTGCAGTCTTCTTCCAGGTCACATGTATGCCCCTGCCGTTTGTAAAAAACCACCCATCTCTGGTGGTATCGTGGCATTGGAAGGCCAGATAGCCATTCTGGTCACGTACTTCATAGTAGGTGTTCTGTATCAGGATATTCTTGAAAGCAAGCTGTTTGCCTGTTGCCTGATCTATGTGTGGGCCCGCAGAAGTACCGGATAAATGTTGGAACCTGTCATAGAGGCCGGTTTCTGCATTATAGATAAAATAGCAATTGGTAACCGGATAGGTGGGGGACATATCAATCTTATTAGCAGTGATGGAGTTACTGTACTGTGTCAACATATTAGGGGCGTTGTCCGGGGCAAAACGATAGTGTTTCGCATCGGAATATCCATTTCTATATTTGGTATTGTAATCCAGTTTGTCAATATCAGCCCTGATACCTTCGGCATTTACAAAGGTATTATCTCCGGAACTGACAGCGTCTTGTGCCTGCCAGAAATTACTGCTGCTCAATCCGTCTATATGTTCCGTGTCAACGCGTCCCAGTACATTATCGGTATAAAAAGGTCCGCCGCAGTGGATATAAAAAGCATCCCATTCAAAGGACCAGTACACAAAGTAATCCCTGCAGCTTCTGATATTGCCAATCCGGTCAAGAGAACCCCAGTCTTGGAACAGGGCCATCAGACGGGTGAGACTGCCTTCCACGTTGCATTCATAGAGCACGTCCGCTTTGGAGAGGCTGTATTGGGTGGCTGTCTTGGTGTTGGGAATCATCACGGTAATGGGTCTGGTGTTGTTTACTTCTTCCATAACCCATTCGTTGCTGATTCGGCTGCGAACCATACCCTCTTCAGGCGGAAGATCGGCATCGGGTTCTGCCTCCGCTTCTTTTGGCTCTTCCGGGGTGGGCTCTGGTTTTGTTATCTCCGTTTCCAGCTGTTTGACTACAGGTTCGGAAACCTCTTTTTCTTTAGTTTCTTTGCCACAGCCAGATAGTAAAAGAGCGGATGACAAAGTGAATATGAGTAAAATAGTTTGTTTTTTCATAGGGAATCCTCTCTTTCTATAAAAGCTGGTTATATTCAGTATACCACAGGCGGGACGGCTCAGTCATTAGGAAAAGAGGGAGAGTTAAAAAAGTCCGTTTTCATGCATTTATGGATATGATATAATGGACACAAGATCAGCATTTGTGAATAGGTATAATAGATACAGGTAAGTATGTTATAAGGAGAGGCCGGAAGCAATGAGAAGAAAAAAACCATTGGCCAGAAGGATACGGAGCAATATTAGTATTCTGATTGTTTTTGTCATTATTGTTGTAAGCTGTACCTACATTCTGCGCAGCGTCCTGTGGGAAAATACCAATGAGATGGGTTTGGCACTGGTTAAAAATTATTCTTCCGCAGAAGAGCAGAGTATTGATACCTATGGCGTTATTTTGAATATCTGCACGAGTTATATTGCAGAACGTGAGAAGACGGATATTTCCCTGGAGGAACTGAAGGAAGGGTTGTATCCTTTTATGAATGGGCTGACGGATGTATACGGTAAAGATACGATCCAGATTTATGGTAAGACATTGAAGGGTGCGCAGCTGGTGTCGAATAGTCCGGAGATGGAAGCCATGGATGACTATGACATCACGGGTACGGAATGGTATCAGGGAGCGGTTGCAGCCAATGGGGAGATTTACATTTCGCCTGTATACACGGATATTCAGACTGGACTTCCGGTGGTGACAATGTGTGAAGTGGTTCCGGACACGGGCAGTTTTGTTGCCATTGATCTTAAGCCGGCCTATTTTGAATTAGGCGGCCAGGATATGACACTGCCGGAGATAGCTTCTTACTATCTGGTCGATAAAGGGGGCAGGCTGCTTTATTATAAATCCTCATGGGATTATGATCGTGAAAGATTTCAGAACTTAGTGGACAGTTACAGAGAAAAAGCTTCCTGTAATAGGAAAAATCATGTGTCGGAGAATGTAAATGCAGCAGACGGCATTGTGCGCAATGTGTATTTCCATCACATGGATAATGGCTGGACAGGGATTTTGACCATTCCAAGGGATGAGATCCTTTCTGGTTACGATACGTTCCGTAATATCAGTATTGTGTTGACTGCTTTCGGTATCGTGCTGATTATTTTACAAATACTCCACGAGTATAGTGACGAAAAACGGGAAAATAAATATTTTGTATATCAGCAGGCTATGAACAGTACTGCACGTGCCTGCCGTGCCATTTATTATGTTAATGTAAACGATGGAACCTGTAATACCGTTTATCCGCTCGATATGGATGGAAAAGAGCGCAGCAGCAATTATGACAGGGAAGTGTTGAATCACTTTAAATATGGTGTGGTGGCAGAAGAGCACCGCGAGCAGGTGGCGGATTTTCTGGATATGGCCAATATTATTAACAGGCTTTCCGACAGAGAACATGTAGAGTTGCAGTTTAAGAGAAGCAAGGCTAACGTTGACGGTGGACAAAGCGAAAGTGACGAGTATGAATGGTGTTCGATTGCCATTACTGCGGCGGAGAGATGGGATGGGAAACTGTCAGCCTTTACGATTGCAATCCGTAGTATCGATGATGTGATACGGCGGGAGGAAGAGCAGAAGAAAATGCTTGCTCTGGCTGTGGCACGTGCGGAGGCGGCCAGCAACGCCAAGAGTGATTTCCTGTCTCGGATGAGCCATGATATCCGTACACCCATGAATGCGATTTTGGGAATGACGGCTGTCGCGGCCATGCACATAGATGAAAAGAAGCGTGTTATGGATGCTCTTGATAAGATTACGATTTCAGGTAAGCATTTGCTTGGACTGATCAACGAGGTCTTGGATATGAGCAGGATTGAGAGCGGCAAGGTCAGCCTGACGGAGGACAGCTTCAATCTGTCCAATACCATGGAAAATATTCTGACAGTGTTCCATTCGCAGCTGGATGCCAAGGATCTGAAACTGAACGCAAGTATTGCAAAATTGGAACATGAGAATGTGATTGGAGACGAGCAGCACTTACAGCAGATATTCATGAATATCATGGGGAATGCCGTCAAGTTTACGCCCCAGGGCGGCACCATCAGTATACATATTGAAGAAAAACCCTCCCACATCAACGGCAGCGGATGTTATGAGTTTGTCTTTGAGGATACCGGCATCGGTATGGAGCAGGAGTATATTAAGACGATTTTTGAACCGTTTTCCAGGGCGGCCAATTCCAGCGGCAGTAAGATTGAAGGAACAGGACTTGGCATGTCAATCGCAGTCAATATTGCCCGTATGATGGATGGCGATATCAAGGTAGAAAGCACTTTGGGCAAGGGTTCTAAATTTACGGTCATAGTACACCTGAAATTTGATAACGTGACACAGGAGGATGTGGAGGCGCTTGCATCTCTTCCGGTGTTGATTGTGGATGACGAGGAAGAATCCTGTGAGAGTGTCTGTGAGATTCTGTGCAGTATTGGTATGGCGGCGGAATATGTGCTTGACGGGGACAGCGCCGTAAAGCGCATTGCCCAGAAGAGGGAAAAGGGAACAGATTTCTCCGTGGTGCTCTTGGATTGGCAGATGCCGGGTAAAGACGGACTGGAGACAGCGAAAGAGATTCGCCGGATGGTGGGCAAGGAGATTCAGATCATTATTCTGTCTGCCTATGACTGGACAGATATTGAGGCTGAGGCAGCAGAGGTTGGTGTGGATGCTTTTGTCAGCAAACCGATGTTTAAGTCCAAGCTGATCAGGGTGTTATTGAATGTACTTGGCCATGGTGAAGAGGAACAAACATCCAATGCGCTTGAGACATTTGTACAGCAGGATTTTTCGGGGAAACGAGTATTACTGGTGGAAGATAATGAGATTAATATCGAAGTGGCGGAAGAACTTTTGAATGTGGTGGGAATTCAGGTAGAAAAGGCGATGAACGGGCAGCTTGCCGTTGAACGTTTGCTGGAAACGGCGCCTGACTATTATGACCTGATCTTTATGGATATACAGATGCCGGTCATGAACGGATATGAAGCTTCGAAAGCCATTCGTTCTTCCGGCAGGGACGATTTGACTCATATTCCGATTGTGGCAATGACGGCGGATGCCTTTTCGGATGATATCAGGAAGTCTAAGGATGCAGGCATGAATGATCATATTTCTAAGCCGGTGGATGTGGAGAAACTGGAAGATGTTCTGCGTAGATGGATTTTATAATTGATTAGCACAGGCGGTATGCTGTTCTTTGCGGGCAGATACGGCCTGTTTTTGCAGAGGTATGTTTGCAGCAGAATAATAACTTGACAAACATACCAACGGTATGATAATATGCAATACATACCATTGGTATGTTTGAGAAAGGCGGAGAGAAATTGGCAAGAAACAAACATCCGGAAGAAACAGTCAATTTGATATTGGATGTTGCTTCCCGTCTGTTTATGGAAAAGGGATACGAGCATACTTCCATTCAGGATATCATCAACCATCTGGGCGGACTTAGCAAAGGTGCGATTTATCATCATTTTAAGTCAAAAGAGGATATCCTTTATGCCGTCACAGACAAAATGACGGAGCAGTCCAACCAGATGTTCCAGGTTATCTGCGACCGCACGGATTTGAACGGAAAAGAGAAGCTGGAAACAATGTTTCGGGAATCCCTTAATCGCTCTGTGCAGGATGATATATTTACGGTGGCGCCCAGTTTTTATAATAATCCACAGCTTCTTTTCAGCCTTTTGCATGAGACGATAGAAATATCAGCGCCGGATTATATTCAGCCCATCATCGAACAGGGCATGGCGGACGGTTCGATTGTTGCCAAACATCCCAAACAGCTGGCGGAACTGATCTCCCTGATGGCCAATCTCTGGATGAATCCTATGGTCTTTGACGATTCCGTGGAAGAAACTTATTCTAAGTTCATGGTGTTTGACCAGGTGCTCAAGGGCCTGGGTCTGGATATTGTGGATGAAGAGATACTGTCGCGGATGCAGGAACTGACAACGATTTACCAGAACAGTAAATAGGAGCCAATAGTCAGGCGGTCTTTGCATCTTTCAGGCCTTGCATTACAGAAACACAGGACATATATTCTGCCCGGTAACATGGGCAGAAAAATTTTAGCTAAATACATACCAACGGTCGGTATGTATTGCACAAGGAGGACATTTGTATGAACCAAAAACTATTTTCCAAAGATTTTACATTGGTTGTCATCGGGCAGATCATTTCCCTGTTTGGCAATGCCACGGTAAGGTTTGCCCTGCCGCTCTATTTATTAAATCTCACTGGCTCGTCAGCCCTTTACGGTACGGTTATGGCATGCGCTTTCATTCCGTCTATTTTGTTATCCCCTGTGGGCGGTATCATCGCGGACCGGGTGAATAAGAGGAACGTCATGGTCATATTGGACTTTTTCACGGCGGCGGTCATCCTGCTCTTTTCCCTGCTCATGCAGGGCGTGAATCTGGTGGTCTTACTGACAGCTACACTGATGATCCTATACGGGATTGCGGGTGCCTATCAGCCGTCTGTGCAGGCCAGTATTCCTGCGCTGGTGAATGCAGAATACATTATGGAGGCTAATTCTGTTGTCAATACGATCAGTTCGTTTGCAGGATTGATGGGGCCTGTACTTGGGGGAATCTTGTACAGCGCTTATGGACTTGCACCTGTGCTGTGGGTTTGTATGGGGTGCTTTGTGTTCTCAGCTGTTATGGAGATCTTTATTCACATACCATATCAGAAACCGGATTCAGCGGGGAACATTTGGCAGATTGTCAGAAGAGACTTTGCGGAAAGTTTCCGGTTTATCTGCAAAGATAACCCAGTCATCGGGAAAGCTGTTTTAGCGGCCTGTGGAATCAATCTGTTTCTAACGTCCATGATTACGGTAGCGCTGCCATATTTGGTGACGGAGGTGATAGATTTGGAGACGGCCCGTGCAAATCGACTTTATGGGTTTGCGCAAGGCATATTGGCCGCAGGGGGATTGGCCGGCGGAATCTGTGCGGGTATTTTTGCAAAGAAGTTATCCATTCAAAAATCCGGGCGTCTGATTGTCATGAGCGCAGTATGTCTGCTTCCTGTGGGCGCATCCCTGTTTCTGGTAAAGTCCGGGATGATAAATTATGTGGTTCTGACCATAGGATGTTTTACCGTTATGGTATGTGCGACTGTTTTCAATGTGCAGGTGCTGTCCTTCTTTCAGCTGCTGACACCGGCACATCTAATAGGTAAGGTGATGGCACTCATCTTCACTGCAGCGATGTGTGCACAGCCATTTGGAAATGCGTTGTATGGGGTACTGTTTGAGATTTGTCAGGGCATGGAATGGGTGGTGGTATTGTTCGCCTGTGTGGTTTCTATGCTGATTGCGGTTGGGGTTTGGAGGATTTTTGAGGGGGTTGCGGAACAAAATCCGGAGAGATGAATATCTCAAATGAATATGCGGATTTGCCAATGCGCTACTGTGCAGGGTGGAGTACTATATATCGGGCAGTAAATTTTGAGAGTAAGGGGCGTGGAATCCAGAAAACCATCTATGGAAAACAGCGGGTGTCTGGATGAAGGAAAAACATTTGCGGTGATAGGGGCTGCGATATCATAATGCGTCCGAGACTTTTGAATGTCATCGGACGCATTGCTTTTAATGGTTTAGGAAAGTTCTCCGCTTATTCCGGTATCTCCACTGACCCACTTTGTGACTGGAATGCCTTGGTATTTTTCTCAAATTCCTCCTGGGTGGCCTGGCGCAGACCGGTTAGTTTGCCGTATCCGTTATCGTCCTTCTGCTTAAAGTCCCTGATGGCATACAGGTCAATTTCACCCTGATTATCCCAGTTGCTTACACTGACCATGAGGGCTGTTTCGCTGTCATCCGGCTGCGATGCAGATTTAAAACTGTCCCAGAACACTCTCACACGTTTACCGTCATAAAAGAGGGCTTTTTCGGACTCGTCATAGTGCAGTCCATATTCCTGATAATCAGAAAACATAGCGCCGTCATTTCCCGATGAATAGGAGGAATATGTGATCACTGTCTGAGGGTCATCGGCAACCTGTTGTGAAAAAATGACGATTTCCCTGTTCTGAAATTCTTCCGGGGATGATTCTTCCAGTCCGGTCAATGTGTTGTTCTCGTCTCTTACGGCACGGATGTCGGTAATACCTGTTTCCTCATAGTAGCCGATGGCTTTGATGCTGAGATTTTTGGCAGGATATTGGTCGTCAAAGCACCTCACCGGTTTGTCTTCATAATAAAGTTTCCCGCTGATTACTGTTAAGCCAAATGGTGCATAGACGGCATAATCGTTTGTAGCCGCTTGATTGCCGCGAAAGACAATCTCCGTTTGGGGATCGGATGCGGCTGCGGAGGTGGCAAAAATGCCTGCCGCTGCTACAATAATGAAACAGGCAATGAGTATAGAGAGAGTGGTTTTTCTTTTCATTTTCATAATGACAATTATCCTTTCTTCGATTGCGTTGTTGTTAAAACTATTACACAATGGGGCCGGGCAGCCTTTTTGTGCTTTCATGTCAATGAGTATCCGTGCATAGACAGGTTTGGAGGATTCTCCAAAGTGCTGTATGACGCTCTCATCACAGGACAGTTCCAAATCCCGGTTCATGAGAATATACATAGCCCAGACCATGGGATTGAACCAGTGCAGGCAGAGGGCGCCTGTCATTATCAGCTTTACCACCGTATCAAAACGGCGGATGTGCACGAATTCATGCAGAAGAATGTACTGCAGTCGGGATATATCTTTCCAGTCCGTTTGATGCGGCATCAGAATCACAGGGCGCAAAACACCGTAAGTAAGCGGTGTGGAGATACGGTCAGATTCCCGGATGGCAAGCGGCCGTTTAAGAGGATGTTCCCGTAACCATTGTATTGCATAGGTATCTTGTACAGGACAAGACGTTAGGAATTCTATCCGGCATCGCAGATAAAAAATAGCAAAAAAGACAAAGCAAAATATCATGCCGATACACCAGATTATGATCCAGATAGGAACTGGCTGTGCAGGATGAAATGCAAGGTCTTTCGGCGCCGTTTCAAATGATTCATGAGATATCACGGGCATCAGGACAGGTGTTTTTGTCTGCAAAGCTTTGGGCAGAATCGTATACAGACTGAAACGGGATGGTACGGAGACCGGAATCAGCAGTCTCAACAGGACAAGTTCCCATAACACAAGAAAGGTTTTCTTAGGTAGCCTGTTGATCGTCACAGCCCGGATGAATACTACGGCCATGATAAAGATGCCCCCGGATAAACTCATTTGCAGGAGACTCAAACTTATCACCTCATTCCAAATCATTAACAAGCTGTTTCAGATGTTCTATCTGTGCAGCAGAAAGTTTTTTATTGCCTACCAGGGCGGCAAACAGCTTATCCACGGAACCATCATATATTTTGTTGATCAGTTCATTGGTCTCTGCTTCCTGAACTTCTTCTTTCGGAATCAGGGCATGGCACATGAAATTTGGCTCAGAGCGCTCAATGGCGCCCTTCTTGATACACCTTTTGATCAAAGTGTATGTGGTGTTCATATTCCAGCCGACTTCTTCCTTCAGGACATCTGAGATATGCTTGGCAGTGGTATCACCCTCCCGCCAGAGTACCCCCATTATTTTTAGTTCTGAATCAAACAGTTTGACAGTCATGACGAAACTCCTTTCATATACACTACTGCAGTAGTGAGGATTGTGTGTATAATAACATATTCCGGAATGACTGTCAACACTACTGTAGTAGTGTGTAAAAATTATATTTATATATATAGTAAAAGATTCCTCAAGGCCTTTGTGGCATTGAATCCGGAGAATGACAGCTTCTTTTGCGCAGAAGAATTGCATAATTTACCAGTTGGTTGTATGATAATAACAGTATGGAAATATTCGGGAAAGGATGAAACAGTTATGAAAAAAATAATCGTGACAGGCTGCAACGGTCAGCTGGGACGAGCAGTCAATCAACAGTATGCAGGCAGTACGGAATATGAGTTGGTCAATACGGATGTGGGAGAACTGGATATTACGAAGATAGATGAAGTGATGAAGTTTGCACGGGAAATAAATCCTTATGCGATCGTTAACTGTGCGGCTTATACAGCGGTGGAGGCTTGTGAAAAGGAAGAAGACCTGGCGTTTCGCATCAATGCGATCGGCGCCCGTAACTTAAGTATAGCGGCCAATGAGACAGGCGCAAAGCTGATGCATATATCCACGGATTATGTGTTTGACGGAAATGGGACAAGACCCTATAAAGAGACAGATCCGGTGGGACCGCAGGGCGCTTATGGCAGGACTAAACTTGCGGGGGAAGAATTTGTCAGGGAATTCAGTGACAGACACTTTATCCTGCGCACGGCGTGGCTGTATGGGGATGGCAAAAACTTTGTTAAAACAATGCTGCGGCTTAGTGAAACCAATGACAAGGTAAGAGTGGTACGCGATCAGGTGGGATCGCCAACCAGCGCGAAGGAACTGGCAAAGGCTATCGCCTATCTGCTTCCCTCAGAAAATTACGGCCTGTTCCACGCTACCTGTGAGGGCGATTGCAGCTGGGCGCAGTTTACAGAGGAGATTTTCAGACTGGCTGGGAAAAAGACGGTGGTGGAAGGTATCACTTCCGAAGAATATGGTGCGGCAGTGAAGCGTCCGGCCTATTCGATCTTGGAGAATTATATGTTCAAAATGACATCGGATTTCATGTTCGCGGACTGGCATGATGCCATTGCGGAGTATTTGAAATAACTGCAGGCACGTTTTCCGAATAGTGTGAACTGAACATTGTGATAATATCTTTACAGACACACGATTTTATGAGAAAATGTTCGCGATGGCAGTGAGCAGTGCGCAGACTGAGGGAAAATATGAAGGAGAGCTTGCTCGCCGTAATATTTACCCGAAAGGATGCATAGGGCGAAGCCCGCGAGCGAGATGAAGCGAAGCAGAATCGAGCGTGCACTGCGCGAGAGGAGCAAAGCGGAATCGAGCGAGCACTGCGTGTGAGAGGAGCGAAGCGGAATCGAGCATGCACTGCGTGTGAGAGGAGCAAAGCGGAATCGAGCGAGCACTGCGTGTGAGAGGAGTAAAGCGGAATCGAGCGAGCACTGCGTGTGAGAGGAGCAAAGCGAATCGAGCGAGCACTGCGTGTGAGAGGAGCAAAGCGGAATCGAGCGAGAAGCCGGAGAGGCTGCACAAGGCAGAAAGGATATAAATTATATGAACAAAACAGCATTGATCACAGGAATTACAGGGCAGGACGGCTCTTATCTGGCGGAGTTCTTATTGGAGAAAGGATATGAGGTTCATGGACTGATCCGCCGGCACAGTATCGCAAACACAGCCAGAATCGACCATTTGATTAATTCCGATTATCATAAGGTTAAATTTTTCCTGCATTATGCGGATACCACAGATTCCAGCAATCTGATGCGGCTGATCGCGGAGATCCGCCCTACGGAAGTGTATAATCTGGCGGCCCAGTCTCATGTGGGTGTGTCTTTTGAGGTGCCGGAATATACGGCAGAGGCAACGGGCGTAAGCACCCTGAAACTTTTAGAGGCAATTCGTGTAAACGGTGGGACGTGTAGATTTTATCAGGCTTCCACATCGGAATTGTTTGGCGGCATTCCGGAGACGGCGCCTCAGAGTGAGAAGACACCTTTTTACCCAAAGAGTCCGTATGGTGCGGCTAAATTATATTCTTACTGGATCACAGTGAATTACAGGGAGTCCTATAACATGTATTCTTGTAATGGAATCCTGTTCAATCACGAATCCCCCAGACGGGGTGAGAATTTTGTCACCAGAAAAATTACGCTGGCTATCGCCAATATCATCGCCGGCAAGCAGGAGAAGCTGTCTCTTGGCAATATGAATGCCAAACGTGACTGGGGATTTGCCGGGGACTATATCAAGGGTATGTGGCTCATGTTACAGCAGGATAAGGCGGATGATTATGTACTTGCTACCAACGAGACACATACGGTCAGGGAGTTTGTGGAGGCTGCCTTCGGAGAATTAGGAATCCAGATTCGCTGGGAAGGAACCGGTGTTAATGAGAAAGGGTATGACGCAGAGACAGGCAGGCTGCTTGTGGATGTGAATCCTGAGTTCTATCGTCCGGCGGAAGTTGAGTTTTTGTGGGGCAACTGTGAGAAGGCTGAGAAGGAACTTGGCTGGAAGCGGGATGTGGATTTCAAGGGGCTGGTGTCCATGATGATGGATGCTGATCTGCAGGAGATTGCGGGTATCAGCTGCGCCGACTATAAGAAGAAAAACAGTGGGAAAAAGAGTAAGTAGGAGAAGGCCGGGATATCTATGATTTCAGTGATATTGATATGGCTCTATATGTTTATAACAACATTTACGGTTGGATTTGGTGTGCTGCGTGTGATTACGCGGCACATTCCTTATCATGCCGGTGAACAGAAGGATTTACAGGGCAGAGCGGGCAGGTGCAGTGCGGATGCGGCAGGCCGAATGCGGTATGCGGACGCGTATTTGATGTGCGGGATTGTATGTGCCACGGTCTACGCCCAGTTTTTCAGCCTGTTTGCAAAAGTAGGGCTTGCAGCCAATGTGATACTATGTGCAGTCTGTCTCTTGATAGGCTGGATTGAACGAGCCAGGCTTACACAGGTGATCCGGGGGCTGTTTTGGAATTCTGATAAAGATAATCGGGCAAAGAAAAACTTAAAGTGTGTGTGCCTGAGAATCGTTCCGATGCTGCTTTTATTTTTGTTGTTCGTCTACGGCACTTCCTGCGGCATGATCCATTACGATACGAGTCTATATCATGCGCAGAGCATCCGTTGGATAGAGGAATACGGCGTGGTAAAGGGGCTGGGCAATCTGCACTGCAGACTGGCCTATAACAGTTCTTCTTTTGCCCTGTCGGCTTTATACAGTATGGCATTTCTGGGTGATAGGTCATATCACTGCTGTGCCGGTTTTCTGGCATTTATTTTGGCTAAGATCTGTCTGGAAGTGATAGACCACATGCGCTGTGGTAAGCTGTGTGTCAGTGATTTTGCAAGGGTTATGGGCATTTATTATCTGGTCAATATTTTTGATGAGATGATTTCACCGGCCTCGGATTACTTTATGGTGTTGATTGCCTTTTATATTGTCATTCGCTGGCTGGATTTGCTGGATCAGGGGGAAAGGGAGATTCTGCCCTATGCGCTTTTATGTGTGCTGGGTGTGTTTCTGATGACAGTGAAGCTTTCGGCGGCACTGATTTTATTGCTCACCATCTGGCCGGCCTATTTGTTAATACATGATAAAAAGTGGAGGCAAATTCTGGCTTATCTTTGTCTGGGGATTGTGACGGTCCTGCCGTATTTTATCCGAAATGTGGTGATTTCCGGCTGGCTGGTCTATCCTTTCACGCAGATAGACCTCTTTGCAGTCCGTTGGAAGATACCGAAAGGAATTGCAGATTATGATGCCAGGGAGATTCAGGTGTGGGGACGCGGTTACACGGATGTGACGCGGTATGATATTTCTGTGAAGGAATGGATGCCGGGGTGGTTTCGGTCCCTCGGTGGGAGCGACAAGGCATTTGTTCTTTTGGCGGGGGTATCGGTTTTGGTTCTGCTGGTATACGCAGCAGGTATGGCATTTGGATGGTGGCAAAAGAGGACAGATGTGCTGATGGTGCAGGCTGCAGTGGCAGCGTCCTTTGTGTTCTGGCTTGGCACTTCCCCTTTGATCCGTTATGGCTGCGTCTATGTATATCTGACGCCGGCGGTTGTATTTGGCGGGATTTATGAAGCTGTGTTTGGTGTCGGCAGGAAGGAGCAGGGGAAATGTGCAGGAGCAGTCAGCGTTGACGCCAAGGACGGTGGCGGTCTGTTGTCCGGACAGTGGCAGGTTATGATATGTCAGACGGTACAGAGAGCAGCAGTGGCGCTGGCGGCATTTTTTCTCCTGTATAAGGGACTTGCCCTTGGCAGGGAGATTGTGAAGGATTACACCGGTGATTATTGGCTGGTTCAGAAAGATTATGAGAATTATGAAACATATTCTTATGAGATAGACGGGGTAACCTTCTACCTGCCGGTGGAGGGTGATCAGACAGGATATGAGAGCTTTCCTGCCGCACCGGCGGTTCCTCGAATTGGATTTTTGGGAGAAGGGATTGCGGACGGATTCTACAGTGCTTAATTTGTACAAATGGAGGAAAATACAGATGAAAGATGGAAAAATGCAGCAGTTTTGCGCCGATGAAGTCATCATCAAAGAGGGTGAAATCTATCAGGAAATGTATAAGATTGTCCATGGTTCTGTGGCAATCTATCTCCGGTATGGTCAGAAGGAGGAGCATCTGGTCGGGATTTATTCCAAGTCAAAATGTTTCGGGGAGGTTCATGTGCTATCCGATCAGCCAAGTATCTACACGGTGGTTGCTTTTGACGATGTACTGCTGATGCGTATTACCAAGGACACGCTGGAAGACTTTATCAGGAACAATCCCAGAAATGCCATCGATATCATGCAGAATATGGTGCATACCAATTTGCTGATGCAGAAAAATATCAATCTTTTGCTGGATGATCTTTATGAAAAACAGGATGTGAATAAGAAGCGGACACAGGAGATGAAAGAAAAGATTCAGCAGTACCGTCTGAGCGGATGTCATTTATGGGAGGCATGATAGGTTTTCTTGTAAAAACACTTGTCTTATGATAGACTATTCACGAAAAAATAAAAACAGTTAGCTGCTTCGGCGATGCTGTTATTATATAGTATTATGGTAATGAAAAGGAGAATCCATATGAATAAGACAGACAAGATTTATGTGGCTGGGCACAGAGGGTTGGTGGGCAGTGCCATTGTGCGGAACCTGAAAGCAAAGGGATATGAGAATATCATCGGCAGGACACACAGGGAACTGGATCTTACAAACCAGCAGGCAGTACGGGATTTTTTTGAAAAGGAACGGCCGGATGTGGTAGTGCTGGCAGCAGCCAAGGTGGGCGGCATCAATGCCAATAACACTGCGCCCGCAGAATTTGCTTATGACAATATGCAGATTCAGTGCAATGTGATTCAATGTTGTCACGAATATAAGGTGAAAAAACTTTTGTTTCTGGGAAGCACCTGTATTTACCCGAAAATGGCTCCGCAGCCGATTCCGGAGGACGCGCTGCTGACCGGGCCTCTGGAAGAGACCAATGAGGCTTATGCCATCGCCAAAATTGCGGGTCTTGAGATGTGTAAGTTTTATAAGAGGCAGTATGGGGATGATTTTATCAGTTGTATGCCTACAAATCTGTATGGCCCTGAGGATAATTATGATTTGGAAGGTTCTCATGTGATGCCGGCCATGATCCGCAAATTCCATGAGGCGAAAGTCAATCAGGCGCCTTCGGTGGAACTGTGGGGGAGCGGCACACCGCTTCGTGAGTTCCTATATGTGGATGATATGGCGGATGCCTGCGTGTTCCTTCTGGAAAATTACAGCGGAGAGCAGCATGTAAATATTGGTACGGGTAAGGAACTTACGATTAAGGAACTGGCGGATACGGTAAAGAAAGTAGTTGGATTTACAGGCGAGATTGTGTGGAACAAGGATATGCCGGACGGCACACCACGCAAACTTACGGATGTGAGCAAACTTCATGCTTTGGGCTGGAATCACAAGGTGGATTTGGAGGAAGGCGTACAGCTTGCTTATGATTGGTTTAAAGCAAATGTAAAAGACGCAAGATTATAGCGAGACAATATATCTGGGCGGTAAATTACAATTTACATTCATACTCTTCTTTGATATTATGATTATTATGTAGATGAAACTACATTAACAATACAATAAAAGGGGAGTTGAAGGGGTATGTTACAACAAAATGTGATTAGCAAGCAGGAACTGGAGCAGATTATTTCGGACTTTATGCTGGAACTTGGCATACCGGCGCATTTGCGGGGGTATCAGTTTCTTCGCAGCGCGGTGGAGATGTGTGTGGGGGATATGGAACTTGTGGGCAGTGTAACGAAACTGCTATATCCTGATCTGGCGAAGATATATCAGACCACAGACCAGAAGATTGAGAGAGCCATCCGCAATGCGATCGAGGTGTCTTGGGAGAGAGGGAACAGCGAGTTGTTCGAGGAACTTTTTGGATACTGCAACAGTCCGGAATACAGCAGGCCGACCAACAGCGAGTATATCGCGGCAGCAGCGGATTATATCCGATTGAAGTATGATTTGCTGTAAAAGCGGGGCGTAGTGTAAAGTTATATAGAGGGTGTAAAGTTATATAGGGTTATATAAGGAGAGAAGCAATGAGCAATCCGTTCACACTGTCTTTTGGAATAAGCTGTTGCAATATCAAGAATGATTTAAGCAAGGAAGAGATACGTCTCTTCCTTTTTTTTTGCATTTATGATAGAATTATCTTGAGTTTGTCTGACTTCTTGCAGGAAAAGTAGATAATAGAAGATCAGCATGGAGGCCCATATGAAATTATTAAGTGTCATAGTCCCCTGTTATAACGAAGAAGAAAATGTCCGGGATTTTTATGATGAATTGTTTAAGAATACAGCCTTTTTCCAGCAGAAGGAATTGGACGTGGAAGTTTTATACATTGATGATGGCTCCAAGGACAAGACTGTGCAGGAAATTAAAAAGCTGCATGAGCAGGACAGCAGGGTGCGGCTGGTATCTTTTTCCCGCAATTTTGGCAAAGAGGCAGCTATCTATGCAGGCTTACAGAAATGCAAGGGCGATTTCGCGGTATTGATGGATGCGGATTTGCAGGATCCGCCTGCGCTTTTGCCGGAGATGTACGAATATATTGAACAGGGCTACGATTCCGTTGCGACCAGACGTGTGACGCGCAAAGGCGAGCCGATACTCCGCTCTTTCTTTGCCAGAATGTTCTATAGGCTGATGAACAAGATTTCTAGGACGGAGATCGTGGACGGAGCAAGGGATTATCGTCTGATGACCAGACAGGTGGTGGATGCCATTCTTTCGATGACGGAGTATAACCGTTTTACGAAGGGCATCTTTGGCTGGGTAGGATATGAGACGAAATGGCTGGAATATGAGAATGTGGAGCGCAGGAAGGGAGAGACCAAGTGGTCATTCTGGAAACTGTTCTTATATTCGCTGGAAGGCATCATGGCGTTTTCCACAGTGCCATTGATCATAGCTTCCGTGATGGGGGTGCTGTTTTGTATTCTGGCGTTTGTGATGATCCTCGTAATCATCGTGCGAAAATTGATGTTTGGCGATCCCACTGCCGGCTGGCCGTCTATGGTGTGTATCATATTGCTGGTCAGTGGCGTACAGCTGTTTTGTCTGGGCATTGTGGGGCAATACTTATCTAAGACCTATATGGAAGTGAAGAACAGGCCTGTCTATTTGATGAAAGAGGAGATTGATTGAGGAAGCTGCTCTGACATGGAGAAACAGATGGAGAAGATTCTCTGATATGGAGGACGGCATGAGCGGTTTAGTCAGTATTATAGTGCCGGTGTATCGAGCACAGCTTTATATAGCACAGACGATTGAGATGGTGAGACAGCAGACCTGGGAGAACTGGGAGCTGCTGCTTGTGGACGACAGATCCGATGACGGGAGTGTGAAAGCGATTGAAGAGGCGCTTGCCGCGTACCCGCATCATAGCATAAAAGATGTTCCGGAAGATGCAGAACGAATCGAGGAATATCAATGGGATGACAGAAGGCGTATCCTTCTTATCTGTAAAAGGAATAATGAAGGCGCGGCAAAGGCGAGAAACACAGGACTTTCAGTGGCAGCGGGCAGATATATTGCATTTCTGGATGCCGATGATATCTGGTTTGCGGACAAGCTGGCAAAGGAACTTGCCTTTATGGAAGAGAAACAGGCAGGGTTTGTATTCAGCGCCTATGAATTTGGGGATGAGGCAGGACAGCCTACGGGAAAGGTAGTCCATGTGCCGCCGCAGCTGACATATCATGAGGCGTTATCCAGAACGGTTATCTTTACCACAACGGTGCTGCTTGACCGGGAGATTATCCAGGATAAGCTGATTCAGATGCCTGCAGTTCCCAGCGAGGACACAGCCACCTGGTGGCAGATCCTGAGAGAGGGGCATGCAGCATATGGGCTTGATGAGGTGCTTGCAATCTACCGCCGGCCGGCGAAGTCCCTTTCGTCTAATAAGTTTAAGGCGGTGAAACGGATCTGGAATCTTTACCGTAAGCAGGAAGGTCTGTCTGTAGCGGCCAGTGCATTTCATTTTGTATTCTGGGCCTATAGGGCGACTGTAAGACGGATTTAGGGTTAGAGGGATTGTTATGAGACTACGGATAAAAACACTGACAAGGTTTATTGTGTTGCAGCTTTCCTTTGTTGGACTGCTCTTTCATACGGCTATTTATGCCTATTTTTGGTTTGAGGCATATTATCCGTTTTTGCGGTATCACAGGAACTTCAAATATTACTTTAAAGGACATGTATTGATTTTGGGAATCTATTTTGTGCTGCTGTTTTTCTTTGCCAATACGTATGGCGCACTTAAAGTAGGATATTTGAAACCGATTGATGTCCTGATCTCAGAATTTTTCTCTCTCTTGTTTGTTAATATCGTTTCTTATTTTCAGATATCATTGATGGCCAACTGGGTGGTGAAAGTGGAACCCATTGCATGGACGATGCTGATACAGACTGTTTTTTCTGCCGTTTGGGTATTCATCTGTAACTTTTGCTATTATAAGGCTTTTCCCCCCAGGGATATCCTGATTGTTCACGGAGAGAGGCCTATTGATGATATTATTGCGAAATTTGAGTCCAGAAGGGACAAATATAAGATTGCGAAATGTATCAATATTGCAGAGGGAATGGAAGCTATTAAGAGGGAAGTCATTGGTGATTATGGTGCCGTGGTATTGTGGGATATTTCCGCCACGGACAGGAATCTGCTGTTAAAGTACTGTTATAGCCGATCTATCCGCGTTTACACCATGCCTAAGATATCGGATGTCCTGATCAAGGGGGCCGATCAGCTGCATTTGTTTGATACCCCGCTTTATATGACCAGGGAGTATGCTCTTAAGGTGGAGCAGCGTATGGCGAAGCGGGCGGTGGATCTGATCTGCTCGGTACTTCTTTTGATCATCGCTTCTCCTTTCATGTTGATCACGGCGATCCTGATCAAGGCATATGATGGCGGACCGGTGCTTTATAAGCAGATTCGCTGTACCCAGGATCGGAAGGAGTTTTATATTCTGAAATTCAGGAGTATGAAGGTGGATGCGGAGAAGGACGGTGTGGCCAGATTAGCGGCGAAGAACGATTCCCGTATCACGCCGGTAGGAAAGTTTATCCGTATGACAAGGATTGACGAACTGCCGCAGCTGATCAATATCCTGAAAGGAGATATGTCCTTTATCGGACCGAGACCGGAACGGCCGGAGATCATCGACCAGTATATGGAGGAGATGCCGGAGTTTTCGTTTCGCATGAAGGTGAAGGCAGGGCTTGCAGGGTATGCGCAGGTTTATGGAAAATATAACACTACGCCTTATGATAAGCTGAAATTAGATCTGACCTATATTGAGCAGTATTCCTTCTGGCTGGATTTGAAATTGATGTTGCTTACACTGAAAATATTGATCAAGCCGGAGAGCACTGAGGGAGTGTCCAGCACGCAGACTACGGCGTTGAAGAATGGCAGCAGTGAAGAGGCGAATAAGTAATGCTGGCGCTGGGATTTGACAGTAAAGCGGCCTGATAACGGCGGTGAATGATTGTGATGCCGGGGTGTGCCAGTGAAAAGCAGATTTGCGTGGCTGAAAACGAAACGAGTTCGGATAGAAAATGGGAGAATGTCAGCGACATGAGGGAATTGCAATATGCCGATGCCGGCATGGATCTGAAAAAATATATGCTCTGTCTGTTCAAAAGGGTACCACTTATTTTAGCGGCGGCTGCACTCGGTGCACTGTTAGGTGCTCTTGTGTATACGGTGGTGCGGACGGTTCCGGAATCAGAAAGGGAGTACAGTGCCTTTTCCAAGATTTATCTGGACTTTGCGGCGGATGAGACCGGGGAGATTTATCAGGAATATAATGGGTATACCTGGAATGATCTGATGGTGACGGATCCCATTCTTGATCTGACGATGGCAAATCTGTCTGCGGATTACAGCAAGGAAGAAGTGATGGCGGCTACGGAGGCTACCATTCTTTCAGATTTAAGGCTGCTTACTGTGACGATCACTACCCACAATGCGGAGCGGACAGATACGATTTTGGCGGCCACGGTTCAGGCGCTTGAGAGTTATGGGGAACAGGCCAAAGAGTTTATACAGATTCAGACAATCCAGACCACGCAGGCGAAGCTGGTGGTGGCAGATTCGAGGATGGCGCAGGCTGTGCTTGTGGGACTATTGATTGGTGTAGCGTTTGCATTGCTTGCTGTAAGTTTATATTATGTGATGGATGACCGGATCATGACAGCCAGTGATGTAAGAAAAGTGACAAACTTGTCGTTTTTAGGATATCCTTCTTCGGTAGATGCTTTTACAAAGGATTATGAAAATAATCTAGCGTATCTCAAAGAACGGCTGGGTAATGTCCTGGTCTATGATGCAGTGCCAAAGGCGGCTTTGCAGGGTGAGAAGCTGGAAGAGCTGCGCAGGGCAGATGGTGTGGTGTTGACTGTGCCTTATGGGACGATGCATTGTGTTTATTTATCTTATATATTGGAGCAGCTTACGACACAGGAGTGTAAGGTATGCGGAGTAGCCATACGGGACGTGGATGAGAAGTTTTTGCGAAGATATTATGGCAGATTATGATGTAGTTGACATGATTGTGACTGCGAAAGATATCAGTAGAATGGAAATGGAATAGGCATGAAGATTGAAGTGCTCGCTTCTGCGGTGGAACAGAATCCGGCAGAACTTGTGGCAAAAATGAATATACACACGGACGCGGTGCTCGTCAACCAGTGCGACCGGTACGACTATACGCAAATACCAGTGTCTGATGGGACGGTAAAGTGCTTCTCCATGCCGGAACGGGGGGTGGGGCTTAGCCGCAACACAGCCCTGCTCCACGCAAAGGGGGATATCTGTCTCTTTTCTGATGAAGATATTGTGCTGACAGATGATTATGAGAAAGAAATTCTGCGGGCTTATCAGGAACTGCCTGACGCGGACATGATCTTAGTCAATGTAAAAGTCGCGCCGACCCGCAGAACCTATTGGAATGAAGATGTCCACAGGGTTTCCTATCGCAATTATGGCCGATATCCGGCTTACAGTATCACGGCGAAACGGGATGCACTCCGCCGGGCTAATGTATATTATTCGGTGCTGTTTGGCGGCGGTGCGAAATACAGCAACGGGGAAGACAGTCTGTTCTTGAGGGATTGTCTTAAGGCCGGGCTTAAGATTTATGCACATACGGTCTGTATTGGGGAAGAAATAGAGAGGGAATCTACCTGGTTTAGCGGTTACCATGAAAAATTTTTCAGGGACAGGGGCGTGCTCTATCATTTCCTGTACGGAAAGATGGCGTTTCTTCTGTCATTTCGTTTCCTGTGGGTGCACAGGCAGCAGATGTGCAGGGAAATTCCGCTTCAGAAGGCGTTTGCCCTGATGCGGGCGGGAATCAGAGAAGGAAAAGGACAATGATCTTATACATCACGGTGGCAGCCGTCACGGTGCTGCTTGCGGGGTTTGTGAACAATCACCCGGCCACACAACCGTATAACGTGACCAGGCAGCAGATGTGCAACCGCGTCTGCCTTACGGCTATCTTTGCTATCCTCTTTGCCTTGTCTGCAGCCAGGATTAATGTGGGTAATGACTATGCCAAGTATGTGGAATTCATGCACCTGGTCAACTGTGATTCCTATGTGCCTACGGAGATAGGATTTAACCTGATGGTGAAGATTCTCTATGGCCTTTCAGGGTTTGAAAATTTCCTGTTGGTGTTTGCCTTTTATGCCTTTGTGACGGTGTTTTTGTTTTTGCTGGCAATGTATGAAGGGAGTGATGATTTCCCGCTCACCTTCTTTCTGTTCATGGCGCTGGGCTATTATTTCCAGACGTTCAGTACGGTGCGCTATTATCTGGCATTGGCTATTGCGCTTTATGCCATGAAGTTTGTACTTCGCAGACAGTGGGGAAGATTTATCGTGCTGGTGCTTCTTGGCTCCACTTTCCATAAGTCTCTTCTGGTGGTGATCCCGCTCTATATCTTGGCATCCCTGCCCTGGAAGAAGTGGCAGCTTGCACTGGCGGCGCTTTTTTGTACCACCTTTTTGTTTCTGCAGGACTTTTATCTCAAGGTGGTGGTGTTTCTCTATCCTACCTATGAAGATACAGAATATCTGGAAGGCGGCACGAGTTATATTAATATCCTGCGCTGCGCGGCGGTTCTTGCATTTGCAGGGATTGTTATGTTGGTGAATAAAAGGCAGGGCGGGTCTCAAAGCCGGCGGTTCTGGTTCTATTTTTATCTGAATCTGGGGGCATTGGTGCTGTATGTATTCTGCTCCTTTTTGCCGATTATTTCCCGTATCGGCTATTATCTGACGGTGAGCCAGATATTGTTTCTTCCGATGTTACTTGGACAGATTGCGGACAGACGGTGGAGAAAGATATTTCGTCTGGGAGTGATTCTGGCGGCGGTGTTATACTTTGTTATGTATCTGAGCAGAGCATCCAACGATGGGGTGCTTATCCTGCCGTATAAGAGTTTTTTCTTCCACGATATGGTCAACATTTTGTCGGATATGAACTAACCGTTATGTCATAAGAGAGGGAATGGATATATTCCGGGAATTGGGCTGCTTTAGGAAAACTTATAATCAAGCGGGGAAAGAATTGTCATGACATTCAGTATTATTGTAGTCTGTCTCAATGAAGGGGAAAAACTACATAAGACGGTAAAGAGTATCCTGAACCAGACGGAAGATGATTATGAGATCATTGTTAAGGATGGTGGTTCAACGGATGATTCGGTGGAAGGACTTGTAAAGGCAGGCGGTTTCACGGACAGCACTATGGAAGGATTTATTAAAATCGACAGTTTTGTAGATGAGAACGCTGAAAAAACAACTATGACTGCCGATGATGAATCCGTAACAGGAAAGCAGCCCCTGAAAAATGGACGATGCAGGATTTACCGGGAGCCGGACAGCGGGATATATGATGCCATGAACCAGGCGGTAAAACATGCGTCCGGAGAGTACATTTTATTCTTAAATTGTGGGGATTACTTTTATCAGGATGATGTGCTTTCCAAAGTAAAGCGGCTGATGGAAGAATATGAAAATAAAGCAGGGACAAGTCCACGTGGCTGGCAGAAAGCGAACGGACGTGACGAAAGCAGACCGCTGCTCTTTTATGGTAATATCCGGGAACGGATGACCGGTGCCCTGGTGCAGTCAAATCCTAAGATGGATGATTTTGGCTGTTACCGAAATGTACCCTGCCACCAGGCCTGTTTCTATGACAGAAAGCTTTTTGCATCCCGGGGGTTTGATACCGGGTACCGGGTTCGCGCCGATTATGAACATTTTCTGTGGTGTTTTTATAAAGCGGGGGCGCATACTGTGTATTTGCCGGTGACAGTGGCCTCTTACGAGGGCGGCGGTTTTTCGGAGACAGGGGAGAATATCCGAACATCCGCGAAGGAACACAGGCAAATCGTAAGCAAATACATGCCGGTTTCAAAAGTAATGAAATATCGTTTGTTTATGATGATAACCCTCGCCCCGGTGAGAACGCATTTGGCGCGGAATCCGGTGACGGCTGGGATGTATCAGACATGTAAGAGAAGGGTATATGAGGTCTACAGAAGAATATCTGGAAAGAAGCGATAAAGAAAATCTGCTGCTTCAGAATGGAGGAACATATGAAAATCTTATGGGTGTGTAATATTATGCTGCCGGTAATTGCCAAACGTTTAAACCTGCCTTATAGTAACCGGGAAGGGTGGCTTAGCGGTCTGTTGGACAGAGTGATCATGGAACAGGACAGAAATCGTATTGAGCTGGGGATTGCTTTTCCGGTGGATGAATCCTTAGGCGCCTTTGACCAGGTCATGCAGCTGGGAGAGAATATTTCATGCCACTGCTATGCGTTTGTGGAAAATCTGAATACACCGGAAAATTATGATGTGGAATTAGAAGCCTTTTTCAAGCTGATCATAGATGATTATAAACCGGACCTTCTGCATGTGTTTGGCACGGAGTTTCCCCATGCGCTTGCAGCGGTCAAAGTCTTTGACCAGCCGGAGCGGACGCTGATCGGAATCCAGGGGCTGGTGTCCGCCTGTGCGAAAGTTTATATGGCGGATCTGCCGATGAAGGTACAAAGACAGACCACATTCCGCGATATGATCAGAAAGGACAGTCTGCGTCAGCAGCAAAAGAAATTTGAGAAACGCGGTGAGTATGAGATTGAGGCTATAAAGCGGGTGAAGCATATTGCAGGACGGACAGATTTTGACCAGGCGGAAACGGCAAAGATTAATCCGGACGCTGTCTATCATTTCCTGAATGAGACGCTCCGCAGTGTATTCTATCGTGACAGATGGAAGAGCAGCACCTGCCAGTCCTATCGTATTTTCTTAAGCCAGGGAGATTATCCGTTAAAAGGCTTCCATTATCTGTTAAAGGCGATGCCGAAAATTTTGGAACAGTTTCCGGATGCCGAGGTTTATGTGGCGGGAAGCAATATCCTGCGTGCGGAAACATGGGAGGATGTGCTGAAACTTCCGGCTTATGGTAAATATTTAAAGAAATTGATTAAAGAGAATCATTTGGAAGAGAAAGTTCATATGCTGGGGCGCATCGGTGCGGAGGAAATGAAAGAGCAGTACTTAAGCTGCCATGTGTTCGTCTGCCCGTCTGCACTGGAGAACTCGCCCAATTCCGTGGGCGAGGCCATGCTTTTGGGGGTGCCTTGTGTGGCGGCGAACGTGGGCGGCATACATAACCTTCTGACGGATGGCGGAGATGGCTTCCTCTATCCGCCGGGGGATGTGGACGCGCTGGCTGACAGTATCATTGAGATTTTCACCAAGGAGGCAATTGTGGAACGTCTCTCCGATAATGCCAGAAAACATGCACGTGTCAATCATGATGCAGACCAGAACTATTACCGTCTGATGCGCATTTACAGGGAGATGTCAGAATGACTTTTACCTTTGTATCTAACTATATCAATCACCATCAGATTCCGTTGTGCGAGGCCTTGTATGCGCAGCTTCGGGAAGAATTTACCTTTATCCAGACCATGCCTATGGAAAAAGAGCGCGTGGAAATGGGATGGAGTGTGAACGTGGAGGAGATTCCCTATGTGGAGTGCCTCTATGAGAAAGAATATGAATGTCTGAAGAAGATCATGGAGAGCGATGTGGTGCTCTTTGGCTGGACCGGTCGGGAGGATATCGTGGAACCCAGATTGCTTTCAGGCAAGACTACCCTTCGGGTGAGCGAACGGCTTTATCGGGAAGGACAGTGGAAAATGGTATCGCCCCGAGGACTTGCAGCGAAATATAGGGAGCATATCAGATACCGCAGACAGAATGTATGTATGCTCTGTGCCGGTGCCTATGCGGCTTCGGATTTTCACCTGATTGGCGCCTATCCGGACAAACTGTTTAAATGGGGCTATTTCACAAGGCTCCGTACTTATACGGAGGAAGAATTTGCGGCCTTAAAACCGCAGGACGGAGTGCTTCATATTGTCTGGGCCGGGCGGTTTATTCCCTTAAAACACCCGGAATACGTGGTGCGGCTGGCCGGGGTTCTGCGGGAAAAAGGGTATGCCTATAAGATTCATATGTTGGGAGACGGAGAATTGGAGCCGGTGGTTCGGCGGGATGTGGAAAGCGCCGGCCTCATGGAATCTTTTGTATTTTATGGCTATACACAGCCTGAGAAGGTGCGGGATGTGATGGAGAAGTGTCACATTCATCTTTTTACCAGCAATTATCTGGAAGGCTGGGGAGCCGTGGTCAATGAGGGCATGAACAGCGGCTGTGTGGAAGTGGTCAATGCCCAGGTGGGGGCAGCGCCCTATCTGATTCGGCATGGGGTAAACGGTCTGGTTTATCCTCAGGATAATTATGATAAGATGGAAGAATTAGTGCTGGATCTATTTGCCAACTGGGAGAAGCGAAAGCAGATGGGCCGGGCGGCTTATGAGACCATCCGCGATATGTGGAATGCGGAACATGCGGCGGAAGCGCTTCTGCGGTTTGTGGAGGGGTTACAGCGGGGGATGATAGACCCAGAGTTGGAAGGCCCCTTAAGCATAGCACCAGTGACGGCGCCGGGAAAGATGTACCGGGCAATGCTGCAGGGGGATGTTGGATAGGTTGGCAATGAGAAAGAATATAGATGCAAAATAGAGGAAGCAGGGTCATGGATACTCATAAAATCAGCGTCATCGTACCGGTATACAATTCCATAGATTGTCTGGAAAAGTGCGTAAAGTCTATCTGTACGCAGACCTATTCCAATCTGGAAATCCTTCTGATCGATGACGGCTCCACGGATGGGACGGACAGATTGTGTGAACAGCTGGCCAAACAGGATTGCCGTATCCGTACGTACCATAAAAAAAACGGCGGCGCTTCCTCAGCCCGCAATGTCGGCATCAAGCTGGCTTCCGGTGCGTATCTGGGTTTTGTGGACAGTGATGACTATATTGAACCTTATGTTTATGAGAAATTGATGAAGGCGCTTACTGAGAGGGATTGTCCGGTGGCGCAGATTTCCAGGGATGAAGTGGATGAAGAGGGCAGACGCCTGCCGGACGTGTGTATGCCGCCGGAGCAGGTACAGTTTTGTGAGGCGCAGACGTTTGTGAGAGAACTCCTGATGCACCGGGGCGATTGTTCCTTCTGTACGAAGCTGTTAAAGAAAGAACTTATGAACGGACACCAGTTTCCGGAGGGAGAACTGAATGAGGATTTCAGACTTCTGGTGGAACTTTTGCAGGAGATTGAGGGAATCGTGATTCTTCCCGAACAGGGATATCATGTGGTGTGCAGAAAAGAGAGTACCACCCGCAAGAGGACGAAGGACAGTTTTTCGAGGGTTTTTATAGATATTGTGGACAATGCGGACAGGATACAGGAACTGGTGGACAGGAAGTATCCTGCTTTGCATGTTTATGCGGTTCGGTTTGGTCTGTTTCAGAGGCTGGATTATATGCTGCATGTGCCGGTATCGCAGATGAGAGGGGATAATGGCTTTTATCAGAAGGTAAAGAAGTATCTGCGGGGGCATCTGCGGGATACGGTGACGAATCCTTATTTGACGAAGAAGAATAAGGGGTATTTGCTTCTGCTTACCATTGCGCCGAAGATGGTCAGGGTGGTGCATGGGTGGAAGATGGTGGTGGTGGGGAGTCGTTAGTGTACATTCGATTGAAAAAAATCGATTAAAAAGATATAATAGAAATAGTTAACATAGTTTTGGGGAATGTTGCAGAGTAGTATAAACTGTAATAAGCAAAATTATGAGATTAAAGCTGATAATATATTTTCAGGGGTAACAAAATGGCGAATAATTGTAGGATATTTACTCCAACTAAATATGTAAATGAATTGTTGGATATAATTGGGTATAATGATAAATTATATGGCAAAAGTATATTAGAAAATTCTTGTGGTGATGGTAAAATCTTGGTAGAAATAGTGAGAAGATATATTATATTTTGTCACAAAATAAGATTGTCAGATGAAGAGATTAAAAAGGGATTGGAGAAAGATATTTGTGGTATAGAATTGGAGCATATCAATGCTGTCCAGTGTAAGAGAAATCTTGATTTAGTGGCTCAGGAATTTGGAATTGAAAATGTAAATTGGAATATTATAGAGGGAGACTATTTACGATTAAAAGTTAAGAGACGATTTTATTTTGTGATTGGTAATCCTCCATATATTGTATATCGAGACATTGAAGAGAAAGACAGGACATATTTGAAAAATAAGTTTTCAGTTTGTAGGCAGGGCAAATTTGATTATTATTATCCATTTGTAGAAAAAAGTATTATGGATTTAAAAATAAATGGTAAAATGGCATACATAATTCCATATAGTATTTACAAGAATGTATTTGCAAGTGATTTACGAAAATGTATTAAACCATATGTAACAAAGATATATGATTATACTTATCAAAATAAATTTCCGGGAACTGTTACTTCTTCAACAATTTTATTATTGGAGAAAAGGAGTAGTATGCATTTTTTTTATATAGATGTAGCAGCGGGCAAAGAAACAGAAATTGACAAGGATTTATTAGATGAGAAGTGGAAATTTGTGGAGACAAAAACTACTAGAGGAAAATACCGGTTTGGGGATTACTTTCAGGTAAATAATACGATTGCAACTTTATGTAATAAGGCTTTTATACTTGAGGAATACGATAGAAATGATAAGTATTTTCTGTTACCGGATGGGGATAAGATTGAGAGTGAAATTGTAAAGCCAGCGGTGAGTAAGAAACGAGGGGAAAAATCTCATGAGGTAGCTATTATTTTTCCCTATTATCACAAAGAGGGTAAATTGTGTCATTATCAAGAGTATGAGTTTAGAGAAAAATTTCCGGAAACAACAATTCATTTGATGCGTCATAAAGATGCTTTGGAAAAAAGGGCTGCTGATAAAAATGCATTATGGTTTGAATATGGGAGAAGCCAGGCAATTACAAAAATACTCAACGAGAAATTGGTCATGCCATCCATTATATCTTCAAAAGTAAATATAACTCTGGAAAATGAAAATGTAATTCCCTGTGCAGGATTTTTTGTGACGAGAAATAGTGAATATACATTACTGCAGGCAAAAAAAGTGTTGGAAAGTCGATGCTTTTATGATTATTTGAAACAGATTGGAATATTTACAACAGGTAAATCAAGACGTCTTACAGTAAAGGATATTGCAGAGTTTACGTTTGAAGAGTGGGAGTGATTTATATGGAAAATATTAATTTTGAAGTCGGAGCAAAGGCTGCCAGATTGATAGGCAGGGAGAATATAGCAGATGGAGACGGTGCTCTGATTGAATTGGTTAAGAATGCGTATGATGCAGATGCATCTTGTGTATGTGTCTGGTTTGACATGCCTTTTCCATATGTTCCAACTGAGATATCGGCACAAAAGTTGCAGCAGTTTTTATCAGAGGAAGATTGTAAAGAGATTTTGACGTATTATTCTGAATCGAAAGAAGGTGAATTCTATAAAAGATCTGAGTTGACCGAGGAGGAAACTAACAAAATACGTCAGATTTTTGCCAAATATAATCGTCTCGTTGTGGCAGACAATGGAGTAGGAATGTCTTTATCTGATGTCAAAACGAAATGGATGTATATTGGAACAAGTGATAAGGAAGTAAATTATATAAGCGAAAAAGGAAGAATAAAAACCGGGGCAAAAGGTATCGGAAGGTTTGCACTTGATAAATTATCTGTAGTTTCTCGTATGTATACAAAGTGCAAAAAAGACAGGCTGATAGATTGGAGTATTAATTGGGAGCAATTTGAAAATTCTAAGCTTCTTAATCAGATAACGGCAGAACTTAATCAAACAGAAGATACCTATATACAAACCGTGAGAAATATTTTGGGAAATAGGTTCCGAGAGGCTTTTACTGATGAGCATGACTGGACGAAAGGAACAACAATTATCCTGTCACCAATTCGGGAAGAGTGGACCATGCGCCTTTTTGAAAAAGTAAATACTAATTTGAAGAGTATTAATCCGCTTGGAACAGTAGATCCCTTTAAGGTTTATGTTTGTAATACTTATTATCCGGAATATGATTACAAAACGGGAGATATATCTATAAGTGAAAAAGACTATGACTATAAAATAAAAATTTCATTTGATGGTGAAAAGATGCTTTCTGTAAAATTGGGAAGGAATGAGGTTGATGTACATAAAAAAAGTGTTCAATTTAAAAAATTTAATAAGACCGTAAGTTTGGACACATTTTGGTCAAGACCATATTTTCAAAAGGATAAATGTCATCGTGAGCAATATGAACAGGAAATTATTTTTGACAGAGACATGACAAAAGTGTTGAAAGATGATCCGGCAAAAATTCGAAATGTAGGGCCTTTTGAAGCTGAACTATATTTTGTTAAAAATCAAGGAAGTGATGCTGAAATTATCAGAAGAGTTATGGCCAAGAGCAGGAAGCAACTGCTTGCTAAATTTTCCGGAGTAAAAATTTATAGGGATAAGTTTAAGGTACGGCCCTATGGTGATGAGGGAACTTATTTTGACTGGTTGGAATTGGGAAAACGTCAGGCTGATAGTCCAGGTGGTGTCGGAAGTGAGAGTGGCGAATGGAGAGTATTGGCGTATCAGCTGATTGGCCAGGTTCAGATTGGGCGTGAACCCAATCCGGCTCTTTATGATATGGCTAATCGGGAAGGGTTGACTCAGAATGATGAATATCAGATATTTGTAGATATTCTACAGGAAGCAATTCATATTTTTGAAACAGACAGACAGGGATTTTATCGCGAATATACGAGATGGCATAAGGAGATAGAAAAAACTTTTGGTGCGGATGCAAATATTCGGGCGGATGCTGTTGCGAATATAGAAATATATGGAGAAAGAAACTTCTTTAGTTCAGAGTATAAAAATACAAAAGAGGAAAATGCAGAAGATAGTTATAAAGAGAGTAATAGGCAGGAAGGAAAATATACTGACGAAGAATATCAGAAAACCGTATATAATTTAATGCAGGAAGTAAAAGAAGCTTTGGATGCTAAACAGATTCTTCAATTACTCAGTTCTTCAGGATTAATCTTAAATACTTTTTTTCATGAATTTAAAGGAATACAGGCACATTATGGATCAAGAGCCGCACAGCTGAGACACCGCGTAAATTATATGATTGAAAATGAAAATTTACAACCGGGATTTGTTTATGATCCATTCATTATTATTGAAAAAATGCAATCTACAGATGAGATGTTGGCACTGTGGCTGAAAGTAGCAATGGAAGGGACTCAGAAAGAAAAACTTCAATGGAAACAGGTTTGTTTGGGGAGTGAGATTGCAAAAATAATTAGAGCGTGGGAAGAACTACTTGTTTCAAAAGACATCCTTGTAGAATTGGGTGACAAGACGGATCCTGAAAAGAAATTTATGATTGCTGAAGCTGATTTGTATATAATTCTTAATAATTTTTTATTGAATTCGGTATACTTTTTAGAGAAAGCAAAAAATCCGGAACGTATGGTAAAAATAATTCTACAAGAAGAGGAGGAGTATTTTCATTTGAATTTGTGGAATAATGGACCTGAACTTGACGAAAAATATAAGGATGTAGAGAATCGTATTTTTGAACTTGGTGAAACCAGTAAGAATCCGGCGGAGGGGACCGGTATTGGCCTTTGGATTATGAGAGAGACTGTAGAGCGGTATGATGGAACGATTGCGGTTTCTGACTTGGCGCAGGGATTCGGATTAGATATTTATTTGAAAAAATAATGGAGGTGTCAGATGTTTTATGTTGGTATAATTGAAGACGATAAGGCTGAGGCCAGTGCGGTGATGTTGTCTCTTGCTGATAATGCTAAACAGTTGAAAGAAGAATCATTTAAGCTATATGAATTAGAAAAAAAAGAAAATTTCAGAGAAGAACTTTTTGAACAATTGATGAAAGATGTACGGGAAAATAAAATTCAATGCTTAATTGTTGATTATAAGCTTGATACGATGGATGAAGTTTTAGAGGGTATTGAGGTGGTTAACTTCATGCATGAATGGGTGCCGGAATTTCCTGTGATTATTCTTACAAACGTGCCAGATAGAAGTAAAGAAAACGATAAAGCAGATCCCGATAAAGTATACGAGAAAGAAATTTTTATGAAACCGGATGCAGCTGAGACAAAAGAGATGGTTTACCATATTATTCGTAATTTGGAGAGATATACAAAAAAAAGATCTGAATTGGAAATCAGAAGGGATCAAAGATTGGATAAGCTGGTTGCTGAATCTGGATATGATGGTGAATTGTATGGAGAATTATTAGATATAGAACGCGAATTAAGCAAGTATGTACCAATAGATATGACAAGCATTGATGAAACATATGATATGTCAGACATGGAAGATGCGCTAAAAATGCTAAAAGAATATAAAGATTTATTGGAGTAATAAAATAGGATGACAAATAAATTTAGAAAACATACGATAAAAAGAAGCTGTGATAAGAAATTTAAAGACTATCATTCCTATAAGGAATATTTGAAAATTGATTTTAGAAATCGTTGTGCATACTGTAATATGCATGATACTTGGATTATGCCGTTACCGTTTCAGATAGATCATTTTATACCAAGGGTAAAATTTGAAGATGCTAAAAGGAATGATTTGGACAATGATTATCGCAATTTGATGTATTCCTGTCCGGTATGTAATCGGTTAAAAAGTGATGCTTTCGATGGAGAGATACCTAAAGATAAAATTAGTAATCCATATTTTTACAATCCGGTGGATATTGACTATAACACGATTTTTACCAGGGATGAAAAGGGACGAATCCAATCGGAAGATGAATTAGGAAAGGATATGATTAAACGGTTACAGTTATATCGCCCGACAAAGCAGATGGCTTGGTTTCTAGACGAACTAAAACAGGTGTATGATGAAATTGAAAAGCGCATGCAGTTAGAAGAAAATTCGGAAAAAAGACGAAAACTTGAATGTGCACATAATAAGATTGGCAATGTATTATTCCGGCGACAAGGATTTTTTGTACATAGTTTTATGACTGAAAAGACAACAAGGAAAAAAAAGACTTAAGCACAGTGAAATATGTAATATTGAAAATTTTATAAGGAGATTGTCCGATGATTGACAACAAAAAGGAACAAGAGAGAGATGAACTTCACCGTACCATATGGAATATGGCGAATGACCTTAGAGGCAGCGTAGACGGGTGGGATTTCAAACAATATGTATTGGGTATGCTGTTTTATAGATATATTTCAGAAAATTTTGCTAAATTTGTAAATGCAGGAGAGGTAGAGGCAGGTAACGACAATTTTGATTATGCAAAGTTAGCTGATGAAGTTGCAGAGGAAGCAAGGGAGGACTTGGTACAGTCAAAGGGATACTTCATTTTGCCAAGCCAGCTATTTTGTAATGTAAAAGAGAAAGCACCAAACAATGAAAATTTAAACGAAACATTGGAAAGTGTATTTAGAAATATAGAAAGTTCCGCACAGGGGCATGACAGTGAGGACGATTTTAAAGGATTGTTTGATGATATAGATGTAAATAGTAATAAATTGGGCAGTACTGTGGCTAAAAGAAATGAAAAATTAGTTAAGCTCCTGAATGGGGTTGCAGATATGAAGTTAGGGGACTATCAGTATAATACCATTGATGCATTTGGCGATGCTTATGAATTTTTAATGGGAATGTATGCGTCTAACGCAGGAAAGAGTGGTGGAGAGTATTATACACCGCAGGAAGTTTCAGAACTTTTGACAAGAATTACTGTATTGGGCAAGAAAGAGGTTAACAAAGTTTATGATCCGGCTTGCGGAAGCGGATCACTTTTGTTGAAATTTGCAAAGGTATTGGGAAAAGAAAATGTGCGTCAGGGATTTTTTGGGCAGGAAATCAATATCACTACATATAATCTCTGCCGTATCAATATGTTTCTGCACGATATAGGATATGAAAAATTTAGTATAGGTCATGGAGATACTTTGACGGAGCCTTTGCATTGGGATGATGAGCCCTTTGAAGCAATTGTATCTAATCCACCGTATTCTATCAAATGGGAAGGCGATAGTAATCCTATTCTTATTAGTGATGAGCGTTTTTCTTCAGCTGGAGTACTTGCGCCAAAATCTAAGGCAGACTTAGCGTTTATTATGCATTCTCTGTCATGGCTTGCGACAAATGGAACAGCGGCAATCGTATGTTTTCCAGGTGTCATGTATCGTGGCGGTGCGGAACAGAACTCTGAATACCATGAAGCGTGGTGCAGGGGTTCCCCATCTTAGCGGAGAAGCACTTGCAAAAATTATGTTACCAATTCCACAACTTACAGAACAAAAACGAATTGTCGAAATCCTTGATCAGTTAGACGCTTTATATAATGACCTTTTCAGAAGACTTCTGGCAGAAATTGAAGCAAGACAAAATCAATATGAATTTTATAGAGATAAATTATTATCTTTTGAGGAAGTGGAGTTATTGTGATGAGGATACAGAATATAGCAAAGAAACAACATTATATTCCGCAGGTATATTTGAGAGGTTTTTCGCTGGAGTATAATGATAAGAGTCATGAGACACCTCATACAAGATATACGATATATTGCCATGATTTAACTAAAACTATACAATCAGACAAACCCATTCCGATTAAATCCGTATGTTATAAAAATTATCTATATGAGGTAACAGGAGATGACGGAAAAATTGTTTTGCCCAATTATTTGGAAAAGTGTTTTTCTGTATTGGAGAAAATGTTTAGTGAATATAGATACAAGTTGGAGACAAAAGTATTTATAACTGAAAATTATGCAACGAATTCTTTCTTGACACAAGAGGAAAAAATATTTTGGGTAACATATATTATTATTCAAATTTTGAGGATGCCACAGGTACTTGAACTTGCAAAACAGGTTGGGCTGGAAACATGGGAGAAAAAACTTACAGATAAACAAGCACAGAATATAGCAAGACTATCTTGCTTACCTTTTTTCAGTGAAGTAACAGTGGGGAGTAAAGAAGCAAAGTTAATTAATTTTTTGTTTGAACCATTGAAAAGTATGACTTTTGGGATTGGGGTAGGGTTGGTTATGTTTGATGCTAATATCAAAGGATTTTACATAAAGAACAGGAATTGTTTTGTGATAAAAGAAAACGTGAGCCGAAACCTGAATAATCAGTGATGCCCTATTTGAGAGAACCTTTCCTAAGAAATTGGAAGAGGATTATTAAAATACGTCAAGTGAAGGCCACGCTTCGTGGTTGGACGGAAGACATGATGGATATATTTAATAGGGAAACGATACATGTGTATTGGAATCGTCATATAGCGTATCGGAGTGAACATGTTTGGGAGCAGTGGGGATTGACGATATGCCAGTGCATAAGGCAATCAGGGAAGCACTTGCAAATTGTTCTGCGAATACAGATTTTTATCTGCCACGCGATGTTGTCGTTAAGAAGGAGGCTGACAGCATTATTATGGGAAACCTGGAAGCATACGTACGGGGAAAAGCAGATGTTAAAGGATGGCATATCTAATCCTCCCAAAAGGCTCTTATGAAGATGTGAAATATGATTATTGGTATTGGGGAACGCGCAAGAAGTGGTGTGCCGGATATTTATTCTGTTTGGGAGAATCAGGGCTGGATTGCACCAGTGATAATAGAAGAATATGCATCGGGCGGAACAATTTTAAAACTATCGTTTGATAATGCGAGTGTAAAAAGTGACAGAAAAAACAGAGAAACAAATGAAACTAATTTAACCGAATGCAGCAGGATATAGAGTATAAAGTAGAGGATGTAGCTGAGTGGCTAAATGTAGAGCGGACAAGAGCAATAATAATATCAGCATTATTATGGGGAGACCCAAAATGAGAAAATCAAGTGATATATCAGATGTGTCGGACTTAATCGAACAAATACTTTATGGATAACTTTTGAGGACATAAGCGATAGATACATAGAAACACCTGATAGAGGATGTTTAGAGGCCTAACTGAAAAGAGTATTTCATCGAATATGTCAGGTAGTTTGAGGAAAATATAACGATTGAGGAAGCAAAAGCATTAATTCATGATGAATTGATACGGATTAAGTGAGTTTATTCCGAGAAAACTTTGAGACTGGATGTGCCAAGTAGTAACTCAGATAATTTTGATGTGGCGGTAAGTCAGAATTTATACAGGGATAATATAGTTTCCGAACTGGTCAAAGGGTATGGGCAGATTATATGTAATGGATGTCATCACGTATCAGCAGTAGGATTTGAACAGATTCTGAAAACAAGTCTTGCCCAAAAGAGCATAAGGGACTGCTTGAAAAGGAACTTTTCCCATTTGTCAGGTTTTACAAACTGTATGGTGAGCTAAAGAAGAAGGAGAGAGAAGAAGTTATGGATGAACCTCAGAATTTTTTTAAAGATTCGAAGAAAGGGATTATTGCAACAAGCAAATATATGGGAGAGGGGGATTATCCGATTCTGGATACTTTAGTTTTAATCTTGCCGATTTCATGGAGTGAGCAGGTAAAATAGTATGACGGACGTCTGCACAGAGAATACCATGAGAAAAAAGGAAGTCTGTATTTATGATTATCTTGATACGAAAATTGATTTAGCGATGAAGATGTATGAAAAACGAAGTAAGGTGTATCGTATTATGGGATATGAGATCATAGAGGGAGCATGAGTAAACATATATGCAGCCCACAAGAAAAAGAAATAATGATTTTTAGCAGTATTGCATTCCTGCTTCCGTTTGGTGCAGGCATCTTTATGTGGATAGGTCATTTACATGGGAATGATATAAGTATCTTTTCTCTTGCACAAATGCACTATCCGGCAGCAGGAGCCATTCTTGCCATGATGGTTAGCAGAAAGGGAAGTGCGGTGCCGCGAAAATATTTTATGTGTTTTTTGACACTTTCATTTTTGTGGCTTATACTCAGTCTGTTAAGTGTCCCTTTTCCAATGGTAGCTGATGGAGCGGTTGTATCTGTCCTTACGGTAGGCGGCAGCCTTTTGTTATGGGCTATGCTTGCGTTTGAAAGAAATGATGTACGCAAGAGTTTTGGATTAAATTATACGGTTGGCAAATGCAAACATCCGACAAAATATATATTTATGTTTGCAGCCTTACTTATAATTAGGAGTGTGCTTGGTGCAATTTGGCAGGGGCGGCTGCCTGAACTGCTAGAAATTTTTAAAAAGCCTCAATTTACAATCGATATATTCGTATATTTTCTTGCGTTTTTCCTCTCGTTTACAGGTTTTTTCGGGGAGGAATATGGGTGGCGGTATTTTCTTCAACCACTGATTTCAGAAAAAATCGGTAAAAGAAAAGGGTGTATTATTCTTGGGTGTATTTGGGGTTTTTGGCATCTTCCGCTGTGTTTCTTTTATACGACTCCGCAAGACATACTTTTGAATTTTTCAGGACAACTTATCACATGCGTGAGTTTGGCAGTCTTTTTTGGGTATGTATTTATAAACACGGAGAATATTTGGATTGTCGCTTTTCTACATGCCATGAATAATATCTATTCTACTATATTGGGCGGTTTGTCAAATCTAACAGTCAATGGTTCATGGGAATTTATCTGGTTTACTTTGGTGGTTAATAGCATATGTTTTATGCCTGTTATTTTTTCTAAATCTTTTCGAGAAACTTCGGTATCTGAAGTGAATTTGGCAAAAAAACAATCACCTAAATTCAGCTTATGGAAGAAATAGATTTGACCAGAAAACAAATTCAGAAAGATATGATACAAATGCAGAAAGAGGGGAGTTTCGCAGGGGAAGGCACCAACAGAAATGGACGCTGGGTAGTAAAAGAAAAATGAACAATTTAAAAGAAAATATTAAAAAGAGAAAATACCTTATATACTTTATCATAATCTGGACGCTGCAGATGGCAGCAGCCTTCTATTTTTGTACCCAGAAGACAGGCTTCCATGAAGATGAGTATTATACCTACTACTCCACAGCCCGCACGGCAGGCTTCTATGTGGAAGATGGAAAATGGATGGATGCAGAAACGTATCGGAATGAATTTGTAGTGCTTCCGGGGCAGCAGTTTCAATATGGCCTGGTCAGACAGGTACAGTCCTGGGATGTGCATCCGCCGGTCTACTATTGGATATTTCACACAGTGGCTTCCTTTGTGCCGGGTGTTTTTTCCAAATGGATCGGGTTGGGAATCAATCTCTTTTTTCATGGGATCAATATAATATTACTGACATTCTTGTCATATTTAGCGGGCGGCAGGAACGAAAAACTGGCGCTTATGGTGACATTATTTTACGGCTTGACGCCGGCGGCTATCAGCGGTGTGGTTTTTATCAGAATGTATGAACTGCTGACAATGTTTGTCTTACTCTGTGCCGTTTTACACATGCAGGCAGTCTATGGCCTGCAGATGGATGGCCAGAGCCGGGGAAGGGTTGAAAAGCTTTCCTTTATCCGGTTTTTGTTACCATTGATGGTGACTACTTACCTTGGCTTTTTGACACAATACTATTATTTCATCTTTTTGTTTTATATAGCGACTGCCTTTTGTGTCTTTCTTCTATGGCGGGATAAGAATCTGTGGAATTGTCTGCGTTATGGAATCAGTCAGATAGCAGCGTTTGGCCTGGCTTATCTGACGTATCCGTCCTGTCTGGGACAGATGTTTCGCGGGCAGCGGGGAGCCCAGGCTGCGGAGAACTTTTTTGATATGTCCAATACCATGATGCGGTTTCGGTTTTTCTTGAATCTGTTGGATGAGTATGTGTTTGGGAAACTGCTGGCTGGCTTTTTGTTGATGGTGATTGGATTATTTCTGTTTCTGTATTTCAGGCGGAGCAGGGGGCAGCTGCTGACACAGGATATGGCAGTGCCTTGGTGGTCTTTGGGGATTATCTGCTTTGCGGTAACGGGATATTTTCTGACGGTTTCCAAAACGGCACTTCTGCTGGGGGATACTTCCAATCGCTATCAGCTGCCCGTATACGGCATGGTCGTTATGCTGCTCTTTGGGATCATTTATATGATGTGGGTACGCTGTGTGCCGTGGCAGAACTGGATGGGCTGTATGGCAGCAATGGCAGTCATACTATGTCTTGTGATAGATATTGCTGGGCTTATGTCCGGACGGGTGGTGTTTCTGTATCCGGAGGATCAGGAACAGATTGCCTTTGCCCGTCAGCAGGCGCAGGCGGGGACGCCGGTGGTATATTTTTATAACGAGGGCGCTGCGTGGTGCATTTGGGATGTGACCAATGAACTTTTGGAATATGACGGGGTATATTTTGCGGCGGCCGAAAGTGAGAATCCGATAGAGGATTCTATTATTACAAACGCGTATTCGCTGGTGGTTTATGTGGCGGACGGTGCGGATATACAGGCGCAGATGGACAGGATCTTGGCAGAAAATAAGTATTTGACGGATTATGCGCTGCAATATGAAGAAAAGTATTGTGATGTGTATTATTTTTACGGTAGGAAGCGATAATGAAAAGAGTGGCGGCCGTATGAATTTCTGTCTTCTTTAGGAAGTAAGATTGATTGCAAACCATAGGCACCTGTGCTATACTTAGAGGCGGTGTAGGCCTTGAAAACAGTAATGTTGGAGGAAAATCTATGTTGACGAATAAAACAATATTAATCACCGGGGGCACGGGCTCCTTTGGAAAATGTTTTACAAAATATGTGCTGACGCATTATGAACCGCGAAAGATCATCATTTATTCCCGAGATGAGTTCAAGCAATGGATGATGGCGAACGAGTTTAAGGAATATGAGGAAAAACTTCGTTTCTTTATCGGTGATGTGAGGGACGTGGAGCGTCTGAGAAGGGCATGCGAGGGTGTGGATTATATCGTTCATGCGGCAGCGCTCAAGCAGGTGCCCGCCTGCGAGTACAATCCGAATGAGGCGATCAAGACTAATATTCATGGCGCGATGAATGTGATTGATGCCGCATTGGACAGCGGTGTCCGCAGAGTGGTGGCTTTGTCAACGGATAAGGCAGTTAATCCGGTGAATTTGTATGGGGGTACTAAGTTAGTATCGGACAAGCTCTTTGTGGCGGCCAATGCATATGCGGGAGCGAAAGATATCAATTTCTCCATTGTGCGTTATGGTAATGTGGCGGGAAGCCGAGGATCGGTGATTCCCCTGTTTCATAAACTGATCAAGGAGGGAGCGCAGGAACTGCCCATCACGGACTTGCGTATGACAAGATTCTGGATCAGCCTGACACAGGGTGTTGAGCTGGTGATCAAGGCATTGGCGGAGGCCACCGGCGGCGAGACTTTTATCAGTAAGATTCCTTCCTTCAAAATCACGGATCTGGCGGAGGCAATGCTGCCGGGCTGTAAGATCAGGGAAACAGGTATCAGACCGGGAGAAAAGCTACATGAGATTATGGTGACCACAGAAGATTCTTTGACCACATATGAGTACGATAAACATTTTATTGTTTATCCGCAGATGACCTGGAATAACAGACAGCAGCCGGATCTTTCCGGGCAGAAGGTAATGGAAGGATTCTCTTACAGTTCTGCCAATAACACGGACTGGCTCAGTGTAGAAGACATCAGAGAGTTGTTAAAGGATGTGGAGTTAGAGAAATAAGACAGGGAAAGGACATGTAGGCAGTGATACGTGTCCTTTGTTTTCGCAGGATTTTGCGGGAAACGAGGAATTGTTGTTTCAGAATGGAGAAGATTATGGAGAGACCAGCGATAGCAGGCGGAAAGCCCGTCAGGGAGTCAAAGATATTTTATGGACACCAGTATATAGATGAGGATGATATTCAGGCAGTGGTGGATGTACTTAAGAGTGATTATCTGACCTGTGGTCCCAAGATTGCCGAATTGGAGCGCAAATTGTGTGAACTGACCGGAGCTAAATATGCAGTGGCGTGTAGTAATGGTACGGCGGCTTTGCATATTGCGGCGCTGGCGGCAGGTGTGGGAGAGGGCGATGAAGTAATCACCACACCGATTACCTTTGCCGCATCGGCTAACTGCGCATTATACTGTGGAGCAAGACCGGTTTTTGCGGATATTGATCCTGAGACATATAATATTGATCCGAAGAAGGTAGAGGAGGCGATTACACCAAGGACAAAGGCTGTGGTAGCTGTTGATTATACAGGACAGTCGGCTGATCTGGCACCGCTTCTGAAAATCTGCAGAGAGCATAATCTGTTATTGATCGAGGACGGCGCCCATGTGATTGGTACAAAATATCAGGGGCAGATGAATGGTTCGATCGCGGATATGACCATGTTCAGTTTTCACCCGGTTAAGACAGTGACCGGCGGTGAGGGCGGTGTTATTCTCACAAATGAGGAAGCTTTGTATAAAAAGTTATTGCTATTCAGGTCTCACGGAATCACACGGGATGTGGAACAGATGCAGCATGAACCGGAGGGATCGTGGTATTATGAGCAGGTGGAACTGGGGTATAACTACCGTATGACGGATATGCAGGCGGCACTGATCATCAGTCAGCTGGACAAGCTGCCCATGTTTGTCAGGCGCAGGAAGGAGATTGTGGCCAGGTATAATGAGGCTTTTTCCAATATGCCGGAAGTATTTGTACAGCGGGAGATTCCGGAGTCCGATACCACAAGACATCTGTATATCCTGCGTATTGTGCCGGAGAAACTGACGATTGACAGGAAGAAATTCTTTGAAGCATTAGGGGCGGAGAATGTATGCTGCAATGTGCATTATATACCGGTCTATTATTTCCCGTATTATGAAAAGCTGGGATATCGGAAAGGCCTGTGTCCCAATGCAGAGAAATTGTATGAGGAAATCATAACACTGCCGCTTTATTATGCGATGAGTGATGCGGACGTGGAGAGTGTAATCGAGGCAGTGAAGAAGATTGTAGAATTCTATCGCAGATAAATTGTACAGAAATGAGGACTAGAATGAAACTGTCGATCATAGTGCCGGTCTACAATATGGCGGCCGATGGGAAATTGGAATATTGTCTGGATTCTCTTGTGAGACAGACCATAGAAGATTATGAAATCATTGCGGTGGATGATTGTTCCACGGATGATTCTTATCAGATTCTGCAGACATATCAGGATAAATATCCTGATAGATTCCGTGCCGTTCATTCTTCTGTGAATCAGAAGCAGGGAGGCGCCAAGAACATAGGTATGAGTCTGGCCCAAGGAGAATGGATTGGATTTATTGACAGTGATGACTGGATTACGGAAGATTTTTACGCGCGGCTGATTGGCAGAGGGGAAGAGACGGGCGCGGATATGGTTGGCTGCGATTATCATCTGACCAGTGAACACAGTATGGCGATCGGACAGGTGGTGCACAATAATAAACCGGAGCAGACGGGGGTTTTGGACGAGGAGAAGTATCGATCCCTGATTCTGGACAGTGGTTCCCTGGTGGTTAAGGTTTATCGCAGGGAAATCGTAATAGACCATCCGGGGCGCTTTCCGACAGGAATCTTTTATGAGGATAATGCACTTGCCAATTCCTGGATGCTGCGGGCGACACATTTTGAATATATTGAAGAACCCTTGTATTATTATTATCAGCATGGCGCTTCCACAGTGCATACTATCTGTGTTAAACGTTGCGAGGATCGCATGGAGGCGGGGCGGATCATGCTGCGGGAAGCAAAGGAGTACGGTTATCTGGAGAAATATCGTTCAGAACTGGAATTTAGTTTTGCAACGCTCTTTTATGTGAATACGCTGTTTACTTATATGCAGGGAGTACGTCCTGTTAAAAGCAGTTTTGTCAAAAAGCTGGGACAGGAAATGCTTGAGACATTCCCGGACTTTCAGAAAAATGTGTATTATCAGGAACGTATTGGTGCGGAGGAAAAGAAACTGGTGAAAATGCAGATAAAGTCCACAGCACAGTTTATCTGCTATTATAAACTATTATGGGCGTATCGGAATCTACGCAAATCCTTACGAATGAAAAAGAGATAAAGCCGAGGGGAAGAAAAACGTTGATCAGGGAAATATCGTTGAAAAGTAAGATTATATACGTTGTTATGGTCTGTCTTATGGTCGTACTTATGTGGATTGGGGATGAGGGCAGACAGCCGATTGTCTACACAGGATTTGAACTGCAGCGCACCGTAGGTGTGGTGGATTCGGAGAAATCTCTTTTGATTCAGGAATCAGTGGCCAAGGCGGGTGTTATAGCCAAGACGCCTCAATATGTCATGAACAAGGGCAGTTATACGGTTCGGATGCAGTATATTGCGGAAGAGAAAGATACGGTGGTAGAACTGTGGGAACAGGCCAATAAGATTGCCGCCTGGCAGGTAGATCCGCAGGCCCGGGAGTTCTCTGCGGATTTTACGCTTTCTAAGGATGCCAAGCAGCTGCAGGTGCGGATTAATTATGGCGGGACGGGAAATCTGACGGTTAAGAGTCTGGAAATAGCACCGCATACTTTGTTCTATACGGATACTTATTTCTGCATGCTGCTCTTTTTATTGATAAATGGGCTGGGATACTTATATCTTTGGAAAGGTAAAAAGGCAATTACACAGGAGAAGTTACTGGATTATAGTATCATCATGGGTGTGGCGTTGTTAGCAACTTCCCCTATGATGCAGACGTATCTCTATAACGGAGATGATCTGTGTTATCATCTTGCTAGGCTGGAGGGACTCAAAGATGGGATTCTGGATGGGCAGATTCCTGTCAATATCCAACCGGACGGGCTGCGGGGGAATGGCTACCTGAATGCCATGTATCCTTATCTGTTCTTGTATATTGGCGCTTTTTTGCGTATCTGCAGGGTATCATTGGCATTATCCTATAAAGTAATTGTATTTTTGGCGAATTTAGGGTCGGCGGTTTGTGCCTATGTGGCCATGAAATCCATGATAAAATCGCGGCGCAGTGTGATACTGGCGGTGATCTTATATACACTGATGCCGTATCGATTTACGAATATTTTTTCGAGAGGAGATCTGGGCGAGACATTGGCGTTGGTCTTCTGGCCGCTCGTGGTCGCCGGGCTATATCATGTGATTATGGGTGATCGTAAAAAGTGGTATTATCTGGTGATCGGGTTTTCCGGCGCGCTGCAGAGCCATATTTTAAGTGCGGCGTTTGTGGCTGCAGTCTGTGTGATCACAGCGCTGATGTATTGCGGGCGGATCATAAAGGAACACCGATATCGGGAAATTGGAAAGTCGATCGGGCTTTCTCTTTTGCTTAACGCATGGTATTTGGCGCCGTTTTTGTACTATTATTTTGGAGAAAATATAGCCAAGGATGTGCTGCGGTGGAGCGGCTATTTCGAACAATCCATTAATCCATCCAATCTGACGCAGACATTGAGTCTTTATAACAAGCAGTACTTTTCCTTGGGACTGGCACTGTTTGGCTGTATCGGGATTGGGATTATTTATTTATTGTATGAGCGCCGGAACCGTATGACTGAGCAGGAAGGCTTCTTGATGTATCTGCTCGTGCTGGGGATTGTGCTTACCTTTATGATAACGGGATACTTCCCAAATCGCGCCTTGATGGAAAACGGTGTGTTTGAAAATATTGCAACGATACTGCAGTTCCCTTGGAGATTTCTTGGGCCTGCTTCGGCCTGCTTTGTTTTTGTGGGCGCTATCGGCTTGTCACGCTCAGAGATTTTAAAGCCTTATCGCAATTATGTGTTTGCTCTGCTGGTGGGATTAAATCTGCTGGTGATCGTGTCTGTGCCGTCCGACAATAATCATATGCCGTATGATAATGCGCAGGCAGTGGCGTCCAAAGGACATGAGAGCAAGTTGATCACCAACATAGGGATGTTCTATCCGCATGAATGGCGGCTTGACGGGGCATCGGACGAAAAGCTGGTCACTAGTGTGGTGGTTTCTGATATGAACTATGTGACTGTCAGGGATTATCAGAAAAAGGGAACGAAGGCGGCGGTGGCTTATACGGCCACAGCCTCAGATTGCTATATAGAACTGCCCATACTCAGTTATCACGGCTATCGTGCCACGGATGAAAATGGTAACGCGTTACAGATTGGACGCGGCAACGGTGCGAGAATGCGTTTTGTGGCCCAGGGCGATGGGAAAGAACACAGGATTTATGTACGGTATGGTCCGGTTATAGGATTTGTGATTGCAAATTTGGTTTCTGCACTGACGATTGCCGGCTGTGTCTGGTATCCTGTTCGCAGAAGAAAGGATAACTGCAAGGCAGGTGAAGAACCTGACCTCGTAACATAAGGCTGATATGAAAATGCTGCAATGATTAAATGGCAAGCAGTGCATCGGCAATCCGTCTGGCACCGCAGCCATCCAGAAAGGCTCTCATAGCGTGAGAGCTTTTTTGACGCATTTCTTTGTTTTCTGACATACTTGTCATAAAATGTAAAATATTATTTATAACACAGGCAGAAGGAAACTCCCCGGAACTGGAAATTTTTAAAATTTCTGAGTTCTGATTAGCAAAATCATGTATCTGCACCGGACGGATATCACCGGCACAGGGGATGATGCCTTTGGCGGCAAAGGTTTCTACGGCAGTGCGTTGATTGTCTGCCATCAGATAACTGATTGCCGGTACTCCCACAGCGCAGAGTTCGGACAGCGTGGTGCCGCCTGCGGATATGGCCAGATCGCAGGATGCCATAAGAGAAGCCATGTCGGTGACATTTTCATGGATATGAATATGCGGATTATTCGCTTCCATAGTAACCAGATTGCCATAATGGAGATTGGCTCTGCTGGTGACAATATGATAATGCAGGGACTGTAGTCTGGCCATGTCCGGATATTCAAAAGGATAGGTATGGTATGTTGACTGCATATCCAGACAATGTTTGCAGTCATAAATGGTGCGCAGTAAATATTCTGCGATGTTGTAGGGATCCGTGCCGCCGGTGGAAACAAAAACATGTGCGGCCTCTGGGCGAACTTGATAGTCAGGAGACTGAAATTGCGTCCGCAGTGGGGTATATTGTATGCCTAGCAGCTTATGAGCGGCTTTGGCGTAGTGTGGACAATCCAGATTCGTATCATAGTTAATGAGCAGATCTACCGGACAGTCAGAATTTCGAAGATCATCCAAATAAGCAATCTTACAGTGACCGGACAGTATATGAAAATAATTGGTAGATACAAAATAGGAATCTACAAAAAGCCAAGGTTTTTCATAGATGGTATCACTGGACGGGGATATATCAGAATCTGCCTTAGCTGTGATGTAGGCAAGCAGGTCAGACACTTCTTCCTCCAAATGTTGATAATCACTGTTAAGAGAATGGATGGGAAATTCATCTGGTTTTTCAAATCGATTTTCTAAAAGAGAAAAGCTTTCATTGTCTGAGACAAGAAAGGAAATCTGAACACGATGTGCCCGTTCTTTGCCAGCCTGCATACAGGCGCGTGCAATCGCAAGACAGCGCATAATATGTCCCGTAGCGATATCGCTGTTACCGTCTACCCTGAAATAAATTGTCGTCATAATCTGTAGTCTCCTTGTTAATGGACGAGAAAATCTATCGCTGATTCGAGCCCGCGGGGCGGAATTCGCAATCGGGAAGGTTTAATTCGTTAAGCTGGAAATAAACTACCTCTTCTATTTGTTAGTATATAGATATTATCATAAAAAGGCAAATATATCTTGTCGTTATGGCAATGTGCACAATACCATATCTTGTAGTTTGTGTATGAATATATATGGAAACTACAAAGATTTATCAACAGGAAACCACAAGATAACAGATACATCATTGTACCAGAGTTGTAAAAGTTCTACATGTTTTTAAATAAAAAGGATTTGCATTCCGTATAATATAATGATATAAGAGAGGTGAGCGGGAACAAAATATAGTACAAGGGAGGATAAAATATGGATAATGAAGCATTGCTGTTATCAATAGAGGATTTATTAGAGAGAAAACTTCAGATACATTTAGAACCTATTAAAAAAGATATTGCAGAACTGAAGGTGAGGGTGACAAGGCTGGAGGAAGATGTGGCAGCCTTAAAGAAAAACGTAGCAAATCTCAATGCAGAAACGGCAGATTTAAGAGATGATATAACAGGTCTGGACAAGAGGATGACTAATATGGAGTATAAGTTTGATGTTCTCACCAGGGAAGTAACGCAGCTGAAGGATAATATCATAGACCTAACAGGCAGGACAGCCAATTTGGAGAAATCTTCTGAACGTACCAATTGCAGACTTGACAATATAGAAAAATGTCTGCAGGAGCAGCAGGGGAGTATCAAACGAATTGAGGTAGTGCATCTGGAGAATAATCTGGTACCTCGTGTAGCTAATATAGAGTCATGCTATATGACCACCTTTGAGCGTTATAAGGCCTATACTGACAGGCTTCCGGAATTGTTTGCAATGGTGTCCAATGTAAGTAGGACGGTGCAGACACATTCTGAGACGCTTAAGAAAATATCATAGGGCCTTAAAGTAATATCCTGCAGAAGTTACTTTGTAAGATTTGTTTGCGGACTCGGTATACGCGGCAGGAAGTTTTTATCAGGCAGAATAATTGAAAAAACAAGCGCCACAGGGTATAATATGAAAGGAGTTGATCAGGATGATCAAAGGCATTGCCTGAAAAGAAACGAAGCTTTTTAGAAGAACGGAAAGGAATCAGATGTTTATGAGTGCTTCCATTGCCATTATCACAGCCAGAGGCGGCAGCAAACGAATTCCGCGTAAAAATATCAAATTATTTTGCGGGAAACCAGTTATTGCCTATTCTATAGGGGCGGCATTGCAGGCAGGATTGTTCGAAGAAGTCATGGTATCCACGGATGATGAGGAGATTGCCAGGATAGCCGTTCAATATGGAGCGAAGGTTCCTTTTATGAGGAGCAGCGAGTGTGCTGGGGACTATGCATCCACAGACGATGTGCTTCTAGAAGTGCTTATGGCGTATCAGGAGCAGGGCAGGAAATTTGATTCTTTCTGCTGCCTTTATCCAACGGCGCCTTTTGTGACGGCACAGAAACTGGTAGCAGCGATGGAACTTTTGGAGAAGGCTGATTCTGTGATGCCGGTGGTACCTTTTTCTTTTCCGCCGCAGCGTTGTATGGTGATCAATGAAGCGGGTGAATTGCGGATGAAATGGCCGGAACATGCCAAGACGCGGTCTCAGGATCTGGAACCTTATTATCATGACTGTGGGCAGTTTTATTGCTGTCGTACAGAGCCATTTCTGCAATGTGGAACAACGGATCTTCCGCGGATGATACCTATGGTCATGAGTGAACTGGAAGTCCAGGATATTGATAACCCGGATGACTGGGCGATTGCAGAATTAAAGTACCAGCAGATGATATCAAAGAACAGGTAATATTAGAGACGGCAGCGAATCAAAGTGAATAAGTATAACGTATTTTGCGGATAAAATGATAGGATAGAGATATGAAAAAAACTTTTGCAATAGAAAACAGAATCATTGGGGAATCGCACCCCTGTTTTTGTGTGGCGGAAATGTCGGGAAACCATCTGAAAGATTATGGCAGAGCGGTTGAAATTATTCATGCGGCCAAAGAGGCAGGGGCAGATGCAATCAAACTGCAGACCTATACGGCGGACAGTCTGTCTGTGGACAGTAATAAGGAATATTTCCAGATTCATGGCGGCCTTTGGGATGGGATGACGGAGTATCAGCTGTATCAGGAAGCTTGTACCCCCTGGGATTGGCAGCCCAAATTGCAGGAAGTGGCCAGAAAACTGGGGCTTATATGTTTTTCTTCACCGTTTGATCATGCGGCGGTGGATTTTATGGAAGCGCATAAGATGCCGGCCTATAAGATTGCATCCTATGAGATTAATGATATTCCGCTGATTCGGAAAGTAGCGGCCTTACATAAGCCAGTGATCTTTGCCACTGGGGTGGCGCATGCAGAGGATATTGAGAGAGCTCTGCAGGTCTGTCAGGAAGAGGGCAACGAGGAGATTATGCTCTTAAAATGTGTGTCGGCGTATCCAACACCGTATGAAGAAATTAACTTAAATATGATCCCTACGCTGTTTAGGACTTATCATTGTCTGGTGGGGCTTTCGGATCATTCTATGGGCAGTTTGGTACCAGTGGCATCTATTCCGTTAGGCGTAAAAATGGTGGAGAAGCATCTGACGCTGCGCCGGGCAGATGGCGGTCCGGATGGGGCTTTTTCCATGGAACCACAGGAATTTAAGGAGATGGTAGACCATATCAGAATTGTCGAAAAGGCGCTTGGAATTTCAGAGTATAAACTGACTGAGAAACAAGAGCAGGAGCGCAGCGGATCAAGGTCTCTTTTTGTAGTAAAGGATATCAGGGCCGGTGAAAAAATCACCCCGGACAATGTGCGATCTATCCGGCCTCACGCGGGACTTCATACCATGCACTACGAAGAAGTTATGGGACAGACGGCAGTTCGGGATATTGAGAAAGGCACGCCGTTAGCTTGGGAAATGCTGCAGAAATAAAGAGTCTGCCTATATCCTATTTATTTTTCATAATAAATAAATCCGTATACTTTAACATGCAGATACCGTCCTCATAAGAGCCGATGGTATCTGTATTTTCTTTTCCGACAAGGTTGTTTGCGATAAGTTTCGGAAAACAGATTCCGCAATTATGGGCATGCGGATAACCGCCGCCAAAACGAGGATTGATTTCAGAAATATAGTAGGTTCCTTCTACCTGAAAGATATCCATGTCGATGGGGCCGGACAGATCCAGAGTTGCCACAGTATTGAGAATTAACTGAAACAGGGATTCATCCTGATAGGAGACAGATTTTTCGGTCTCTCCGGCGCGCATCCGCAGTTTCTTTTTGACAAACAGGGAAACAGGGCGGTGTGAGAGCATGTCCACATAGATGTCTGCGCCAAATTCTTCTCCTTGTGCCAGTGTTTGGATCATATAATCTTCGTCTGCGTATTTGCAGAGGACTTCTAAGAGTTCCATCTGTTCCACCTTCTGAATGCCGATACTGCCACAGCCTCTTGTGGGCTTGAGAAATACCGGGAGATTCATGCGGCCGGCTTCTTTTTCTTGCAGAAAAGAGGGGAAGCTGTCGCAGCTTGTGAGAACAGGCAGCTGATGAAGGATCAGATGCTGGTAAAAAGCATATTTATCGCGGCATAAATCTACGGCGGAAAGAGCCGATATCACGGGCGTCACTCCGATGCTGGTGAAAAGACTGCGCTTGGAAGCAATCAACGCCAGTTCATCCTCCTGCAGGGGCAGGACAGCGTTGACGGATTCCTTACGGCAGATATCCAGTATCGTATCCAGATAGTCCGGTTCCGTCATGCGGGGCACCAGATAATAGGCGTCCGTCTCATATAAGGCAGGTGCATAAGGACTGCAGTCTGTACCGATAACCCGGTCGAATCCACTGTCCGGTTCTTTAAAGTATCGCACCAGCAGAGTCCTGGTGCCGCAGCTTAAGATTAGGATGTTCATAATGGCTTGGTTTCCTTCCAGATAACGATTCTGTTATGCTGTTCCCTTGATAAGATTTATGCATTAGGCAGGATGCTTCCCTGCACATAATCCTCCGGTGTCCACTTCCGGCGCACCAGCGTCATCTCACTTCCATTTTGCACGTACACGGCAGGAAAATACTGAATAAAAAGTGGGTTTAAACTCATGGTATAACCACCTACATTTTCATAAATAATGCGGTCACCGGGCACCAGTTCCGGTTGCTTCTTATGTGTAAAAAGCCGATCAACCTCCATACAGGTAAAGCCGCTGACAACCTGGCTTTCCATGAGCGGTCTGTCCTGCATATAGCTCTCATTGTACTCTATATGAAATAAGTGGGAACTTTTGATCATGGTGGGATCGATGTTAAACCGGCTGCCGTCTGTCATCAGGTAGCGGATGCCCTTGATATCTCTGGTATCAAACACGCTGGTCACGAAGGTGGTGCACTTTGAGATTAGGGAAATGCCGGGTTCTACGATCAGCCGAGTCTGTTCAGGAGAAAAGCATTGGCGCAGTTTTTCCGCTACCACCGGAAAGTAATCAGGATATTCCGGCCTACCCTCCATGCCACCACAGTAACCGCCACCCAGGTCTATATATTCCAGAGAAAAGTCGAATTCTGCTTGCAGACGACATGCCATCTGTGCGATTGCACAAAAAATACCCACGCTGCGCGTTTTGCTGCTGGAATGAAGGTGCAGACCGGCAATCTGTACGGTAGGCATGGATCGGATGATCTGTACCGCTTCGGCAAAACGTCCAGTCTCATAACAGAAGCCGAATCGTCCGCTGGTCTCACCCATGGTGGTTTCACCGGGACACATTTTTTCCAGATCAAAATTGGCACGAATACCGACTTTAAATGTGTTATCAGGAAAAGAATTGACTAAATCAGTCAACCACCCTAGTTCCTGCATTGAATCCAGATTGACATAGCCGCCGGCAAGCAGCACATTACAGAAAGATTTTTGGCTCTTATAGGGACCGTTGTATATGATTTCACGATCTGTAAATCCAAGATGCCGGGCCAGCAGATATTCGTCTTCCGATACTACCTCCGCATAGGCGCCGTTTCTTTTTACAAAAGAGACAAGCCAGGGCAGGGAGTTGGTCTTGAATGAGTAGCCGACTAAGTAATTGGGCCAGTTCTGGGATAGAGAATCCGTGAGCATGTCGTAGTAGCGCTGTAAGATGGGTTCATCTATCACAAAATAAGGTGTCTGTATCTGTGCGGTCATAGGGGAATCCCTTTCTCATAAAATAAGTTATTGCAAGTGTAAATCACTGCTCTCATCTTACCCTATTTTGAAAAGGGTGGCAAGGTAAGTAGAGCAAAGTTTTACAATTCTGACAAGGTATATTATAATAAATTATTATTGACATCTATAGAACCCAGATAAATATAGCATGTAACGCGGCGGTGTAGGGTTAGGATGCAAATTGTTATGCTAAGAAATGAGGATTACTTATTATGAAAGATCGAATCTATGTATGTCACACCTTTTATCATGTATATGTAGCCTGTCTGAAGGAACTGGCGCTGCCGAAGGAAAAGCAGGGATATGCCACACTTGTGATGAGTACCATGTCCAACCCTTTTGGAAATCTGAAAGAGCGTGCCGAAAGATGTCCCCTTTTTGAGAATGTGTTGATGTTTGATGAGAAAGAGGATAGTTTTTTTCCGGAACTTATGAAGTATCATACAGACCGGGGAAATCTGGTCTTAAACATGCTGGACAGGATCAAGTATACAAAACTTCTGGGCAAACTGCAGGAACCCTATGTGCCGGTGGATTTTAGACAGTATCAGGACATCTATGTATTTTGTGATTCGGATCCGATCGGGTACTATTTAAGTTATAAAAAAATCCCTTATCATGCAGTGGAAGATGGACTCAACTGTATCCAATATTATGATACGGCGCGCTATGACAACCGGGGGCATTTTGGGCTGAAAGCCTGGATGGCAGCGCGGAATCTGATTTTTATCCAGAACGGTTACGGGAAATATTGTCTGGATATGGAAGTGAATGATATCAGTGTACTTACGTATCCTTGTAAGAAGTATATAGAAGTGCCGCGGGCGAAGCTGGTGGACAGACTGACGCCGGAGGATAAAGATATTCTGGTGCATCTGTTTATTGAGGATCTGGACGGACTGATGAAGCAGCTTGCACAGGGTGCAGAACAGAAAGTGTTGGTATTGTCGGAGCCGCTGTGTGATTTGGGGGTGCGCCGGCAGATTTTTACAGATATCATAGAAGAATATGGTGTTGTTGACGGCAGGCGTGCACAGATTCTGATCAAGCCTCACCCCAGGGATGTGCTTGATTATGAGAAGGAATTTCCACAGCATATTGTGTTGCAAGGTAAATTCCCCATGGAAATTCTGAACTATATTCCCGGACTTTGCTTCAAACGGGTGGTCTCTGTATTTACGGTTCCAAACGGTATTAAGTTTGCTGAGGAGATAGTGTTTTTGGGAGAGGATTTCATGGACCAATATGAGGCGCCAGAGTTGCACAGACAGAACGAAATGATTGATTGACATGACGTCTAAATAGTGCTTCATTCAAAGTAAAACATTTCTGATAAATTAGGTAAGGATCTTGAGAAATTTTCCCAAGATCCTTTTTCAGACTCTTATAATCTAACTATTTTTATCTGATATGCATTCAGAATAAACCCACTGTTCTTTAAAACGAATTATAAATTTCATAAAATAAAATATATTACGAAATTTACCTTTTTTAATTGTAACGCAAATTCAGGTTATGTCAATATTTTTTTCAAAATTTACAGTTGATAGGAGGGAATTACAGTGCCAAGAAGAGGAAGAAACATTTATAAACGCAAAGACGGGAGATGGGAAGGAAGGGTTATCCTGGGGTATGATGAGGATAAAAAACGTAAATATCATTCTGTATATGGCAAAAACTATAGCGAAGTAAAGGGAAAGATGCAGAAATATATAGAAAGATATGGTGATATCAGAGTAAAAGGAGACACCATAGGAATCATCCTATCTTTCTGGCTGGAACAGAAAAGAAGAGACTGGAAACCGTCAACTTATGCCAATTATCGAAAGATTGTTGAAAACCATCTGCTGCCATATTGGGCGCACATATATCCGGAAATGTTGAGCGTTGACAGGGTACAAAAATTCATCTTGACCAAAAAAGATGACGGCCTATCTTTTAAATACATTAAGAATATACTTGGACTGTTTCAGCAGGCGCTCAAATACTATGAGAATCAACATGAGAACGTTCATTATGTGATACCGAATCTATCGCTTACAGGAAAATACGAAAACAAATCTGAGATCAAAGAACTCCCCTCCATAGAAACTATAAAAGAAGTAGAAAAAATACTATATATAAAAAAAGTGCCGGAACAGGCAGGTATATTGATTGCCATTAATTCCGGAATCAGAATCGGAGAATTGTGCGCTCTGCGTTGGAAAGATGTGGACTTAGATAGCGGCATGATTCATGTCAATAAGACAATGCAGCGGATACGAACATATTCTAATCGAAGTTCTGAGACAAAAATCTATATTATGGAGCCCAAAACAAGAAATGCCGTAAGAGATATTCCATTACCCAGCAATCTGGTCCATTTTCTGAAATGCAACAAGAGTGCGCCGGAAGAATATGTTGTTCCCGGAAAAAGAGTTGCTTATTGTGAACCGCGTACACTGCAATACCGCTTTAAACGTTTTTTGAAAGAAAATGGATTTAAAAGTTTTCGTTTTCATGCTTTGAGACATTGTTTCGCAAGCAGATGTGTAGAGTTGGGATTCGATGCAAAAAGTTTGTGCGAGATTATGGGACATTCCGATATACGGATCACATTGCAGTTGTATGTACACACATCTATCAGACAAAAACGTATTTTGATGGAACGGCTAAATGGGAATCTTTAGACCGTCAAAAATTTGGTAGGGGTATGGCTGATATGCATTAACAGGCGCGGGAAGTCCTATTTCGTAATATATTTTATTTTATGAAATTTCTAGAAAATTATAAGGAGGTAGAAGAATGAAAACAAAATTCATTCAAAAAATGATTGCAAGCGCTTTGACAGTTGCTCTGGTTGCAGCACCGTCCATGAGCGTACTTGCAAGTGGTGGCTCAGGCGGCTCCTCTTCTAAATCAGAAGACAAAGTCATTGAGATCATTAATGAGTCCATTAATGAGAGCATTAGTGATGGCGGTGAGTCTTCTGTGAGCAGCTTTGCAGAGATTCCTGTAACAAATACAGTTGCAGGCGTCAAATCGACAGTGCAGGGTGTTTACATCGCAACCAGTGTAAACGGAACAGCGATTACGAGTGGCCTTGCAGGGATTGCAGGAAGCTATGGTCTCACAGCAGGAGAAGTTCCCTATGCAAGATTTTCCAATATGGATGTGAATAAGAGCAGTCTTGCAAAGGCAGTGATTGACAATGCAGCAGCAGCCGTAGGCGCTACGGTAGGTCCTTGCATCAACATCGAGATTGGAAAGAAGGCTGGCGGTCAGTTCAGTCTGCTTTCACAGGAAGGTGAAAAGATTTCTGTGAAAGTCGGTATTCCGAAATCCTTCGCACAGGGCGGTAAAACATATGCAGTCATCTGCGTACGTCCGGGTGGAGCAGTAAGTGTCCTTCAGGATACAGACACCGATCCTAATACGATCACTTTTGATACAACAGGTGGTCAGGGTGCATATGCAATCGTTAAGTACTAAAGATATGCAGGCAATAACCGGAGGAAGAAAAAGATTCTTCTTCCGGTACTTATTGCTCTTTGTGCTGCTTATTTTTTGCATTTTTCAATTTCATATTTATAAAGTATGCGGTTTTTCCATCTATCCGGATGAATTTGGTTACTGGGCGAGTGCAGCGCAGGCATTGGGATATGACTGGTCCTCTGTGACAGCGCTTGGTTCATACTATTCCTTTGGATACGGAATCATTCTTACGCCTATTTTGTGGCTCTTTAAGGACAGCATCATGGCATACCGCGCAGCAATTACAGTCAATATGCTATTACAATGCAGCGCCGTTGGAATACTGTGGGGGATTTATAAAAGACTGTATCCGGTAGAAGGGCTGCAGGAAAGAAAAATGCAGATTATATTGGCGGTAGGATTGGCAGTCTTCTATCCGCCGTGGTCGTTCTATGTGCAGATGACATTAGCGGAAGCATTGCTTATGTTTCTGTATGTGTTCCTCTGCTATCGGCTGCTTTTGTTTATTGAGAAACCGAATATGATAAGTGCAGTGCAGCTGGCATTGTCACTTATATATATATATTTTGTGCATATGCGTACAGCAGGTATATGTATCGCCGCGATTGTAACACTTATTATGTATGGATGGAAGCTGCCTTCCGCCCGTAAGAGCTTGACAGCAGTAATTGTAACATTGGCGGCAGGCGGTATGTGCGGTTTGTGGATAAAAGCACAAGTTATGGATACCGTATATGTGGCAGCAGATACAGGCTTACTTTCTGTGAACGACTATACAGGGCGCATGGGAATGTTGAAAGCGCTGCTGACAGTTCAAGGAATGAAGGAGTTTTTGAGAAGCAGTGCAGGAAAATTATACTATCTGATTATGGCATCTTTCGGAATGTTTGTTCCGGCTGTATACATTTGCCTCAAAAAGACAGGGAGAATGCTGCAAGGTCATTTTCCAAAGAAACAAAAGGAAAATATGTCGGAAGATGATGATAACAAGAATTATTTTTATTTTTTCTGCCTGCTCTCTATGATAGGACAATTTATGATCACGGCGATTGCCATGATGTCTCCCGGCAGACTGGACGGGTTTGCTTACGGAAGATACAACGAACATATTTTGCCGGTTTATATAGGAATCGGCCTCCTCTCTTTTGGCGAGATGAAGCATAAACTGTACGTATTTACAGGAAGTGCAGTACTGGCGGCAACGATGTTTGCAATCACCTTTAAAAGTGCAGTGCAAAGCGGACTGACTGTCATGCAGGGCTATTTTGCACCTGGAATCAGTTATCTGTCAGATGATTGGAACTACGATATCAAGACAGAGTTTCCAAAAGGCTTTATCTTGGGAATGCTGCTCATGGCAGGCGTGATGTTTTGCATATATGCTGGAAGGCGATTTAAAAAGTACTTATATTTGTTAGGTGTATTTGTGCTGATGGAAACGGTGTTGGCGCTTAACCTGGGAGAAAAATATACAAAATCTTTTAATGACACAAATTACTATAATCTGAAGATCGCGCAATATATAGAGGATTATGAGATACCGGTCACCTATCTGTATGGAGGAGGATTTCCACATATCGATTTGATACAGTTTGCCGTGAGAGAAAGAGAAATGGAGATTGTCAGCCTGCAGGATACGGAGTATCTAAAGCACGGAATTGCACAGGACAATAAGACGGATAAAGATAAAACAGCAGCATTGAAAGAACTGGATAGAGTTTTGCCAACAGAAGGTTTTCTGGTTGTAGATCAAGGTTTTACCTGCCTGGAGGTACTTGAAGATAGGTATAAAAAATGCAGTGAAAGTCAATCGTTTGTACTGTTTATGGTGGAATAAGAAACAGAGATGTTATGCTATGAAAGCAGCATAACAAAATGGCTTACCCCGAAAGCGAGAAGTGGAGGTATACATATGAAACTGCTGATCCAGATTCCCTGTTATAACGAAGCGGAAACATTGGAGATTGCACTCAACGATCTTCCGAAGGAATTGGAAGGAATAGATGAGATAGAATATTTGATCATCAATGACGGCAGTCAGGATAATACTGTAGAAGTCGCAAGGAAATGGGGCGTACAACATGTGGTCAATTTTAAGCAGAATAAAGGACTTGCCAAAGGGTTTATGGCAGGACTGGATGGCTGTCTTAGAAATGGGGCTGATATCATCGTTAATACGGATGCGGATAACCAGTATTGCGCAGAGGATATCCAGAAATTAATACAGCCGATTTTGGACGGGCAGGCAGACATGGTGATCGGGGAAAGGCCTATCGACCAGACCGAACACTTTTCCTTTGTCAAAAAGAAATTACAGCATTTTGGAAGCTGGGTGGTACGAAAGGCTTCCAGTACGAGCATACCTGATGCGCCCAGTGGGTTCAGGGCATTCAGCAGAGAAGCGGCCATGCGTATCAATGTGGTCAATGATTATACTTATACGCTGGAGACGATTGTACAGGCGGGCAGGGAGAAGATAGCGCTCACAAGTGTGCCGGTGAGGACAAACGCTGAACTTCGGCCATCAAGACTTTTTCACAGTATCTGGGGATATGTGAAAAAAAGTATGATCACAATCCTTCGGGCGTATATGATGTATAAGCCGCTCAAGTTTTTTAGCTATCTGGCGATCACACCGGTGGTAATCGGTCTGGTAATTGGTTTTCGATTTTTGTTTTATATGGCAATGGGACAATCCGGCGGACATGTGCAGTCTCTTATTCTGGCATGTACGCTGATTATCATAGGCTTTTTGACATTTATGATAGGACTTCTGGCAGACGTGATTGCGGCCAATAGGAAACTTCTTCAGGATACGCAGTATCATGCGAGAAAGACAGAGTATGATGCGATTTATATGCAGATGCAGATGGAGAAGGAAGTAGTAAAGACCTATCAGGTGGTGGGTAAGAAGATACATCAGGAGATGCCGGTGCAGGGAGAATTGCAGGCAGAGATGTAAGAAAAAGGTACCTTGACAATTTCATATTTTATATCAGGGTTTGGTTGCGAGAAAGAAAAGAATGTGCTATATTGAAAAGGCAACATATCAATAATCGGATATTTTCTTTCAGAGCAATTCATTCATCAATTCTGGAGTTTCAGAAAAAATATCCCAATACAACAACTTTATAAGGCGCATGGGGTATGAACTAAATCTCTATAGGATTTATCGGTACAGTTATTTTGTCGTATGCCGTGCGGGAAAGGCAGGTTTACGATGAAACAGACAAATGAAACAGGCATTGACGGCCGGATACCAAATTCCCAGATCAGAGATACTTCCAGTAAGATTATTTTTGGAGATTCTCGTCTGTGCTCTCAGTTTCTGCAGGGGTACGTGAACATACCACTGCTTAAAGATGTGAAGCCGGAAGACATTGAGGATGTTTCCAAGCAATATGTCCATATGTTCACGGAGGAGAGAAATTCAGATGTTGTAAAAAAGATTCGCCTAAAAGGAAACGAAACACCGTTTTATTTGATTTCTCTTATTGAACATAAATCCCAAGTGGATTATAATGTAATCATGCAGGTGTTACGTTATATGGTATATATCTGGGAAAGCTATGAGAAAGAGCAGGAAAGAGAACATAAGGGTATCAGCAAAACAAAGGATTTTAGATATCCTCCTGTACTTCCGATTGTTTATTATGATGGGGCGGCTGACTGGAATGACGGTATCGAATTGGGAAATAGAGTTTATTTAAGTGATGTTTTTGAAGATTATATACCAAACTATAAATGTATTCTTGTGAAGCTGAAAGATTATAGTAATGCAGAGATCATGAAAAAGAAAGATGAACTGTCAATCGTAATGATGATCAGCAAATTACAAAAGGCGGCTGATTTTGCAGAACTCAGCAAAGAAGTCAGCGTAGAGTACTTAAATGACATTGTATCGAAGTCACCGGAATACCTGCTGGATATCATAGCCCAGATAGTGGAAATACTGCTTGTGAAGATTAATGTGCCACGTGAGGAGGCAGAGGCATTTTCAGGAAAAGTAAAGGAGCGGCATATGGGAGAATTATTTGCAAATTTTGAAGCATATGATGTGCAGGAAACACGGCGGGTGGCCAGAGAAGAGGGAATGAAAGAAGGGAAAGAGGAAGGAATAAAAGAAGGAATAAAAGAAGGAATAGGGGAAAGCATAATCTTGGCGATTAGAATGATGAAAGAAGCGTCTGTTTCCAGGGAAATCACCTGTCAGCAATTGGCCAGGCAGTTTGGATTGAGTGAGACGGAAGCGGAGGAAAGGCTTAGGGAAAACTGGTAGGATATAATAAATATACAATAATAGGCTCAAGATTCTGAGATATGGAATACTACAACAAAATCCTGATATAAAGTATGAAATTGGACTGTAAGTACAGTGCGTGGACATGCTTTGTGTCAGGATTTTTTGTGTTTGGAACGGATCGTTTTGGGACAAAAACCAACAGAAGTAAAGATTAATGTATAAAGAGGAATTTTCTATATGAGTCTTGTGACAATAATAATTCCTGCATACAATGCGGAAAAGTATATACGTAAATGTTTAGAATCTGTTGTGTATCAAAATTTTGATGATTACGAAGTTGTCATTGTTAATGATGGAAGCTTTGATCATACCGAGGACATTATTAAAGAATATAGAAGTAAATACTCTTTTATCAGTTATTACAATAAAGCAAATGGTGGTTTATCCAGTGCAAGAAATTATGGAATGGATAAATTAGAGCATTGCAAATACGTTGTTTTTTTAGATAGTGATGATTATTTAGATTCAGAGTATCTTTTCAATTTAGTAACGAAGGCCGAAAAAAATCAATCGGATGTTGTATGCAGTGGGCAATATCGAATTACGGAAGATGGTCAGATTATTTCCCATGTGCGGTATCGTCTGGATGAGCAGGGGCAGTGTATTCTCAGACATCTGAATATGCATGGGAAAATGTATCGGCTTGATTATTTGAAAAGGCATAATCTGAGATTTCCGGAAGGGAAAACGTATGAGGATAATCCATTTAACCTGGCAGCCTTTTTTCTGACCGATCATATAGATTTTTTGCAATATGAGGGATATTACCAACTGGTACATTTGGATAGTATAACAACAAAAAAGATTTTGCGGAGCGATGTACCCTATAAAGAATTGGAGGAATCAGTTCAGTATGTAATTGCTCATAAGCCAAATGATTATGATATCTTTGAATATACGTTAATGAGTTTTTTTACATATTTCATATTAGAGGCAAATAGGAAACATCGATATTATAAGCTATCAGACAGAAAAAGCGATGTTAAGATGCTGGACGAATTGTGCGATTACGCAAAGAGGATTCTTGAAAGCTATTGCCCGGTATATATGCGCAATCCTTATTTATCTTTGATGAAGAAAAATGATATTGAGACTAAACAAAAACTGGCAGTTACAGTTTTTATGAGAATGATTCATCGGAACTATGCAAAATGGTTTGTGAGAGTGTTTTATAAATTGTGAAGAGGGTAATGCAGAGATGATACCTAAAATAATACATTTTTGTTGGCTGAGTGGAGAGCAATATCCAGAATTAGTAGATAAATGCATTCAATCATGGAAAGATAATCTTCAAGACTATGAAATTATATGTTGGGATTTAAAGCGTTTTGATATTAATTGCTGTAGGTATACAAGAGAGGCTTTCGCAGAAAACAAATATGCTTTTGCATCGGATTATATCCGTTTATATGCGCTATATCATTTTGGGGGAATTTATTTAGACAGTGATATTGAAGTCTTAAAGAGTTTTGATGATCTTTTAAATTTGAGAGCATTTACATGTTTTCAAAAAATGTCGATGACATTGTCACCTTGGATTATAGGTAGTGAAAAGGGAAATGTAATTATAAAGGAATTCCTTGATTATTATACAGATCGTTCGTTTTATGATGCAAGTGGAAAAATTGATTTAACACCCAATCCATATCCATTTACAGCAATATGCAAAAGTCATGGCTTAATTTTAAAAGATGAAAAACAAGAACTAGATGAAATTACTATTTTTTCACATGACTATTTTTGCCCTTATAATCCATCAAATGATACGTTAGAAATAACTGACAATACATATACAATTCATTATTTTAATGCTGAATGGATGGATGAGAATCAGAAAAGAAGAAGGAAAAGAAAACAAGAAATCACAAAAAAATATGGTAAATATATAGGTCTTATCACTTATGGATGGATGTTGATTAAAGAGGAAGGATTAAAATTGTTTTATCGGGAGTTCTATCATTTTATTAAGAAGGGATAAATATGGAGGGGAATGGTTGTAAATAGTATAGAGCAGTCAATAGGAATTTTGTAAAGAAGTATATTAGAGAGGAGGCGGTATTAAGTGGAATATTTATTAAGCTTTTCTCATGAAAAAAATATGGAAGACATCATTTTATATCATGTACTAAAGCCAGAAACAAATATTTTTTGGATTGACGTAGGAGCTAATGATCCGGTATTTGATTCAGTGACGAAGTTTTTTTCTGTAAGGGGGGGGGGTGGAATAAATATTGAGCCACAACCTTTATATGCGCCAAAATATGCGATGGACAGGCCCAATGACATTAACCTTATGATTGGAATTAGTGACGTACACGGAGAAATGAAATTGCATGGAAAAGGAGAATCAGCGAGTTTTGATGTAACAAACAAGCATGTTAGGGGTATGTGCTCATCTATTATCCCGGTATGGACCTTAAAGGAAGTTTGTGATAGATACATTCAGCCTAATCAAACTATCCACCTTTTAAAAATAGATGTTGAAGGATGGGAAAAGCAATGTCTTAAAGGCATGGATTTTAAACAATACCGGCCTTGGATACTGTGCCTCGAGTCAGACGAACCATCAGCAGAAAATCCTGGATATGTTGCGTGGGAAAATATAGTAACAGAAAATGGTTATCTGTATGTAGGGAGAAAGTATGCTAATAGATATTATGTATTAACGGAGAAGAGGGATATTATAAATAGATTTCAGGACATGGAACATTTGGAAAACTATTATGATGTAACATTTTATTCGGAGAGGGAAAGGTATGAAAAGTATATTCATATTTTACAAGGCAGGGCATTGTTACCATTGCGGTGGGTGAGACGATTAATAAAAAAGTTAGCGGGATAAATCGGAAAATCTATAGAACAATTGTCTGACCAGGAGAGGGGTATTACCAGAAATCATGAACATATATATAGATTTTTTTAGTGCATTACCACAAAAGGACGGTGTGGAATATCATGGGGGAGGAAATTACACAAGAAATATTATTGGCGAGTTGTTGCAATTAGATAATGATCAAATAAAAATAATTCTTCTATGTCCCAACTGGTTTGTTCCATCAAATGAAAATGAACCAGAGTTGTATAAATACGATAATCTTATTTGGAAAAATGTTAAAGCTATAATAAACATATCAGATTTTGAAGAGAAGAGTATTTTATATTATCCCATGCTAGGATGGTTAAGGGATTTAAGAGATATTGTAAAAATACGAAAGCGGAATCCAACATTAAAAATTTGCGCTACGCTACACGATGTACGTTTTTTACATTATACAGTTGATTATACAGAAAAATATTATAGTAATGGAATTGAAAAGATTTTATTTCCACTGAAAAGTTTTATGGTGGATAATCTTATAAAAAAAATACTAAAAAGGCCTGCTTTAAAAAAATGCCTAAAATCTTTAGATAAAGTGTATACGGTTTCTAATTATTCAATGCAACATATTTTAGCGGAGGACAAACGTGTAAAAATATCTTGGTATTATCAATCATTTGATGCAAATAAAACGCCTGTTTTTACAAAGGATTTTTGTGATGATTATATTTTATTTGTCAGTGGTGCAAGACCATTAAAAAATTTAAGTTATGCACTGTTGGGATTTTCGAAATATAAAAAGGAGAATCCTGATAGTTTGGTGAAACTTGTAATAACTGGGATAAATAGAAATGTATTTAATAATTTATGTAAGCTGCCCAATTTAGATAGAAAAATTATTAAGAGGGATGCAATATTATTGGGGTATGTCTCTAGCGAAGAACTGGCAGGCCTATACATAAATTGTAAGTTTGTATTATATACGTCAAAAAATGAAGGATTTGGTTTGCCAGTTTTGGAAGCTGCTACATATGGAAAAACATGTGTTGCCTCAAATACCACATCTGTCCCAGAAGTAATAGGATCTGCTGTGCGTTATGTCTATCCAACAGATGATACTGCAATTGCGAGAGAAATTGCTTATTTATGTGATGGTGAAAAATTAAGTTTATATGAAAAACGTGTTGCAGAAGCTATGGTAGTAATAAATCAGAGAATGAAATTAGAAAAAAGAAATTTTATAGAAGACTTATTGGAGTAAACTTTCGAAAAAAGGAGTTTATATAATATGTCAGAGATTGGAAAATCGCCAAAAATCATGGCGTTCTATTTGCCTCAATATCATGAAATAGAGGAAAACAATAAGTGGTGGGGAAAAGGATTTACAGAATGGGTAAATGTAAAAAGAGCAAAGGCATTGTATGCTGGACATAATCAACCGCGTATTCCTCTTAATGATAATTATTATAATCTGTTAGATGATAGTATAAAAAAATGGCAGATTGGATTGGCAAAAGAATATGGTATTTATGGATTTTGTATATATCATTATTGGTTCGGCGGACACTTATTGTTAGAGAAACCTATCGAACAACTTTTAGAAAATAAGGATTTAAATATACCTTTTTGTTTATGTTGGGCTAATGAAAATTGGACAACGCAATGGGTAGATTCAAAAGCAAAAATTATTTTTGAACAAAAATATGGAGATAAAGGTGAATGGAAAAAGCATTTTGAATATTTTTTGCCATTTTTTAAAGATGATAGATATATAAAAGAAGATAATAAGCCGTTACTTGTTATTTACAGACCAGATATAATTCATTGCTTAAATGAGATGTTAGATTATTGGAATGAATTGGCGATAGAAAGAGGTTTTAGTGGCATTGCATTCGCCAATCAATATTCTAACATTGAAGACATTAAAAACAGTGATTCACGTTTTAAATATCATATAGAATATCAACCTCTTTTTGCACGTAAATGGAAAAAGAAAAAAGGTACTTTGTTATGTAATAAACTGTCTAAAGAAATAAAAAGATTTTTAAATGTTATTTATCCATGGCGGGATTGGACAAGTGTCGCATTTGTCAATATGGATTTTAAAGAAGATTATGATAAGGTGTGGAATGCTATATTACAGCATAAACCAGTAAGTAACAAATGTATTCCAGGGGCATTTGTTGATTGGGATAACACGCCTCGAAAGGGAGAGCGGGGGACTGTATATCAAAATGCATCACCTGAAAAATTTGAGTTATATTTTGACAAGTTAGTAAAAAAGTCAAAGTTAGAATATGAGAATGATTATATCTTCATTTTTGCGTGGAATGAGTGGGGAGAGGGTGGTTATTTAGAGCCGGATCAAAAAAACAAATTTGGATATTTAGAAGCAATAAGGAATGTAATGGAAAAATATGCGAACGAATGTTAGGAAATGTAAGGGAAATGAAAGTTTTATTTGTATCACATGAAAGTGGTAAAAATGGTTCAAGCATTTCGATGCTCACGTTAGTGCAGATCTTGCAAGATGTATATAAATGGGAAATTGAAGTGTTATTACCTTATTCTAGTACAATGGAAAAAGTCTTGAAAGCCAGAGATATTACCTATAAAAGTTTGTTTTATTATCCTGATTTCAGAACCATTGGGAAGAGAATAAAGTGGAAAGAAATAATAAAAGAAACTGTAAATTTTTTGGCGGTACAAAAATTAAAGAGACGATTAAAAGAGAAAAAATATGACTATATTATTTCAAACTCTTCGGCCGTTGATATTGGTGCAAGAGCGGCGAAAGAATTAAATATAAAGCATGTGTATTATATAAGAGAATTTATGGAAGAGGATTTTGGATTTGAGTATAGAAAAAAGATACGAATGAACAAATTATTAGAAACTAGTACTAAAGTAATATTTATATCTCAGGCAATTGCAAAAAAGTACACTTCATTATATAAATTGAAATCCTATAAAGTGATTTATAACGGTGTAAATAAGGATGATTATTATATAGAACATCATGGGATTTTAGAACAATCAACTCTTAAACTGATTCAGATAGGAACATTATGTGAGGCAAAAGGAACAAAGGAATCAGTGGAATTTATTGAGAGTGTACGAAGAATTGTTGATTGCCATTTAACATTGGTTGGTAATTCTTCGAAAGACTATTTTGAAGAATTGAATACATATATATTAAAAAATTCTCTTGAAAGAAATATAACTATCATTTCTTATACAGAAAACATTTTACCAGAACTGGAACAAGCTGATATTTTATTAATGAATTCTAGGTCAGAGGGATTCGGGAGGGTGACAGTAGAAGGAATGATTTCGGGTTTATTGGTTGTGGGAAGAGATGCGGCAGGAACTAGTGAACTTATCTCAAATCAGAAGAATGGCTTGTTATTTAGAGATAAACAAGAATTTTGCGATTGTATTTATGACATTGCTCAAAATCGTGAGAAGTATAAAACAATTGCAAAATACGGGCAGCAATCTGCTTGCAAGAATTTTCAGCCGATTAATATGGCTAAAGAGATAGTCCGATATTTGGATGATTAATCATGATTTTTATAGTATTGGAATTTTTAGAAAATTGTACGGAGTTTATATAGTGAAAATGTTTGGTAAAAAAATGGAGGAATTCATAAATCATCATGAGATATTCGTAATAGTATTTTTGATGGTTGCTTTTTCATTATTTTTATCGTGGCCTCTTTTTACGACCTACCCATTACATACTACAACAGATGAGTTGGGGACAATTGTTGGAGCGGCATCATTGGCGGGATATGATTGGAGCGGTGTAATAGATAAATCTGGTTATTATGGATTTGGTTATTATATAATATTTGCTCCGTTATTTATGTTACATTTGTCACCTATAATGATTTACCGAATCATTCTGGTTTTTACCCGTTGCCTTAGAGAATGTGTAATATTTAGTGTTTCCTATTATATTGGCAAATATTATTTGGGCTTTTCATCAAAAGCAACATTGTTGCAAGTAGCTATAATATGTACAATTCCTTTACATCCAAATAATGATACAAATATTATAAATGATGTTGTTTTAGACATTATGCTTTGGATCATTATTATATTGGTGTGTAAAATGGCAGAACATATAGAATGTTTGTATAAATATATGTTGTATTTTTTTGCATATGTAGCCGCTGTTTTTTATGCTTCGCTCCTGCATACAAGAGCGCTTGCAATGATAATAGCATCATTTATTTCTGTTTTAGGGATATTGATTTATAAAAGGAAGAAAAGATTATTTTGGTCGATAATTGTTGTTCCGATTATTTTGTTGGCACGAAAATTCATTGAGTTATATCAAAATGGTATATGGAGGTTATCGGGTGGAAAATTGATAAATGCATCTGTCCGTCTGGGGGTTGAGTGGAATATGATAGATGCAAAAGCATGGAATATTTGGTTTGACATGTTGATTGGACATATCAGTGTACAATCTTTGTTGACAGGAGGTCTTTTTTTAGCTGCGGCTGTTGCAGTCGTTAAGTATATATTTGATACTATTAAGGAAACAAAAAAAGCAAATATTTATTTAAATATTATTATTACAATATCTGGATTAGCTGCTGGAGCTACTTTTGCAGCGTTTTTAATTTCTAGTTGGTTTTCGGAGATGTACTCAACATGGAATACGAATGAGATGGGGAAGGCGTATTGTTATAAAGCCCTTTGTTATGTAAGGTATTGGAATGTGTTTTCTATGCCATTAATTCTAGCAGGAATTTATTTATTGGAAAAAAAAGAATATCGCTCTTGCGTCAGGAACGCTATTTACAGTTGGATTATAATGACATTCCTATTTATTCATTTAGTTGTCCCGATTATTAAGGGAAATAAGGCGTCAGCAGGGTTTCTTTTTACTTACTTAACAGAGAAAAGAGAGCATATCACAGCAGAATTTTACTATAAGTGTATTTTGTATTGCGCAATATTTATGTTTTCTTCATGTTTAATATATTATGGAACAAAATATAAAAGTTTAGTAATTACGCCGATTGTTATACTTCTGTTGATAGGGTATCGAAATGCAAATGTGAATTATAATGAACCTATAAGACAAGATGCATCTAGTATGGTGTTAGCTTCTTATACCCAGAAGCAGCAGTTGGAACAGGCGAATATAGATATTGGTCAGATTTATGCATTTGATGAGCGGGATATTGATGCCAACTGGCTTATTTTTTCTGGCCTTCAATTTTATTTTTATGAATATCAGATCAAGGATGAGTATCCTGAGAAAGTACAGAATAATGATATTATTATCACCTATGATAGAAGTGAAAAAATAGAAACAGATTTTCCGGGATTAAAATGTTACCAATTAGATGATAATGAGGTGTGGTATACGGATTTGGAATTAATAGGCTGTATGCCTGTTAAGGAATGATATGAAAAAGGAAGAACTAGTCAGACTAAACAGAACAGGGAATGCTCTTCGCAATATATTATTTGGTTTCATCAATAAAGTTACTACGTTAATCTTTCCATTTGTCCTCAGAACAGTGATGATAAAAATACTCGGAATGGAGTATGCTGGTCTGAACGGCCTATTCATTTCTATTTTAGAAGTATTAAATTTATCAGAATTAGGGATAAGTGCCGCAATTGTTTATTGCATGTACAAACCAATTGCGCAGGGAAATGAGGAAGAAATATGTGCATTGTTGAATCTGTTCCGTAAAATGTATTTTGCGATTGGTATATTTATGTTATCGGTAGGGATCATCATAATGCCCTTTTTGAAATACTTTATCATGGGGGCTTGTCCTGAGGATATTAATATTTATGTATTATATACTATATACTTGGTGAATAGCTGCATCAGCTATTTCTTTATGGGATATAAAAGCGCTGTTTTAAGTGCATATCAAAGGATTGATATGATACAGGTTATTTCAACCTTAGTGAAAGTAATAATGTATTTTACACAGATATTTATACTGATTTTATATAAGAATTATTATTTATATGCGATCGTGCTGCCATTATCGACAATCCTGACTAATTTACTAACAGCATATGAGGTAAAGAGGAGTTTCCCACAATATTCTTGTCATGGAAAAGTCACATGTGAAACAAAAAGGGATTTAAAAGAAAAAGTGTCAGGGCTTATGATCACAAAGTTATGTGCTGTTACCAGAAACAGCTTTGACAGTATTTTTATATCAGCTCTTATGGGATTAACAATCTCGGCAATATATACAAATTACTATTTTATCATGAATTCTGTTATCTCGCTTTTAGCAATCATCGTCCAGGCTGTCTTAGCAGGAGTTGGTAATAGTATTCAAACGGAAGCGATTGAGCAGAATTATGAGGATTTAAAGCGCTTTAATTTTATGTATTTATGGATAGCAGGTGTTTGCACCAATTTCTTATTGTGCCTGTATCAGCCTTTTATCTATATATGGGTTGGACAGGATAATTTGCTTCCGCTTTCTTCGGTAGTTTTATTTTGCGTATATTTTTTCTTACTAAAAATGGGTGATATGCAGAGCGTATATTATAATGCGGCCGGCTTGTGGTGGAACTATAGGAAATGTACGGTTGCCGAGGCTGTATTAAATTTATTTCTAAATATTATCCTAGGAAGGCTATGGGGGTTAAATGGCATTATCGCAGGAACGCTGATATCGCTGTTTTTGGTCAATTTTTTGTATGCAGAGAGATTGGTGTTTAAATACTATTTTAAAAATGGAAAAGCGTTGGAATTTTATTTACAGCAGATGAAATATGCCATAACTACTTTTGGGGCTTGTTTGATTACGTATCACATCTGCCAATTGGTTACATATGCCGCAGAAAGTACAGGAGTCAAGACGTTGTTTGTTAGGACAATGATATGTTTGATTGTGCCCAACATATTTTTTGCAGTTTTTTATTATAGATCAAAGGAATTCCAAAGTACATACAGATGGATAGTTCATAAGATTAAAAAACCAATCCCCGGAGTAGGGTCTGATTAAAATGGTGTTTACATTAGTGCAGACTTGTAAGTGGGGAACAGTATCATTCCAGTGACATCTCAGGCAAAAGGAATCAATCAATCCAGAATTAAAGGTTAGATATGACCTTTCATCGTTACGATAGGCCATATGTCAAGGTTATGATAACTGGAGATGTGAGAAATATACCCAACCATCATTGATTGGGCACATTCGTTCCGCTCAGTGCAGTATTCAAATCGAAAGAAATATTATTTTGTGCCAGAAAATTTTTTAAATAATCAATCTGAGGCAGATAATAATCCTTCGCATACCATAGATGAATCTCCTTTCGTTTTGAGATTGGTAATAGTCAGTTGGTTTAAATATTTTGTATAAATATCAGGGTCTTTATGTTTTATATAATCATTGGCCAAGCAATTGATGGGTGCAGAATCCTTCAAATTATTATTCAGGCACCGCAGATATAAGTTTTCCTCGGAAGATAATTCTCCTATGACGATAATCTGTTCTTTAAATATCTCTTTACTGATATGATATATCCCGGGAGATGTTTTTACAACTACTAAATTCCGTTCACATTCCAAATGCCGGATTAAATTCAGAAAGGACCACCCACCATGCTCCACAAGATCACCTACCCATGGCTGGAAGATAAATGCATCTGCATTTTATTAACCCTATCCATGTTCTCAGTGCTTAAAATAAAGATTGCCGGCTTTCCGTTATACAGTCTGCTGCTCTTAACCATAACATCTGTCTGGCTGTTTCTGAAGATTCTATATGCAGGCCGATGCGGAGAGAAATTTCCCGCGATCAGGTATCTGACGGATACGATTGCCATATCAGTCATTTTATACGCAATCATTTCAGTCATTGTAAAACTATTTAGCGCTTCAGAGGAAGGCTGGATTGATTTTTCCTGGAACGCGGAAATGATTGCGCTGGCGGTCATCTGTCTGTTGATTTCCGCAGACGTACCATTCAAAACATTTTATCTGGATCTGATGTTGTACTGCGGTTTGTTGATGGCGGGATTATATCTGCTGTGCAGTTTGACGGATGGTTTACGAAGCAGTGTGATGGAAGTGCTGCTGTCAGATACAGCACAGATTTCTTCCTATTTTTTACTGGTTGGAATGATTGCTGTATATGCATATTGCGCATGCCGCGATCGAATGCGTTCTATATTTTATATGATGGTGTCTGCAATCAGTTTTTTTGTATTGTTTCTCAACCAGAATGCCATCAGTCTATGGTTGATGGGAATCTTTTTTCTGATGATTCCTGCGGTACTTAGGCCGACTGCTGTACTGGTGAAGCGGTCGATGCAGTTATTCTTTGTCTATTTATTTATGTTGAGTAATATGAGTCTTCTTACGGAATACACACAGATTATCCGGGCAGAGATTTCTTATTCGCTGGAGTACAGTGTTTATATGGACTTATTGATTGCGGCAGGAGGCGCTGCCTTCTTTTACTACTGGGACAGGATTCCGGACGGGGTGGATCTGAACCGGCTGGTGCTCAAGAAGATGCAGAAGGGATACCGATTTACAGCAACAATGTTTCTGGTTATATTTGTGGCAATAGTCATAGACGGCGGATGGGCGGCGCTTTCAGAAGGCATGTCATATGATGTGGTCAGATTTTTAACAGTGCCTTTGGCGGAAACTGTAGGGCACAGTAAAAGCGGAATTTTGCAATGCTTTCAGGCAATCGGGGTGTTGCCGGGAGTATTATTGTTAGTGTCGATGGTGCTGTTTATGGGCCGGCTTCGCAGAAACTATGCGCCGGACAGGCCGGCTGTGAATATCCTCATTTTGATTTCCGTGGTCTTTATGATACAGCTTTTGTTTTGGAATCCGGGGATACAAAATATAGTCTGCTATTTTTACCTGCTGTTGACAGCTTGTTTTTGGCAAAAGGAGTAGTTTGATTATTGCTAATTGATCAGTATTTCAATTTAATATCGGCTTGTTTTCAGGAAATATATATGTACTATATATCGTATTTAAATACATAATGCAATTGTTTTGAGTAAATTAATCATAAGCATAAATGAAATTTAGGAGGAGTAGAGTATGCAAAGACAAATAAAGGCAAAGGGTATGTTGGCAGTATTGGGAATTTTCTTAGGCTTGTCCTGGGCGGCAGTAAATATACAATCTGTGCAGGCCGCAGATAACACGGAAATCTCCGAACTGAGCCAGCTGATGACGGCTGGGGAGTTTGTCGAGTTGAAGGCAGCCCCGGATGACGGCGCAGAAGTGATCATGTCATATCAAAAAGGAGATTTTGTTTTTGTCACAGGAGAGACGGCTGACGGCTGGTACCGTGCTATTTATCAGGATAAGATTGGATATATTCCAAAGGATTCCCTAAGCCTGCAGGAAATTGATGTGGCCGCTCTGGATGAGGAGATGGCGCAGACGGAGGAGGAAGCAAAGTTTGTCGTGGAAGTGGTAGAGAGGTATCGTGATCAGGCGCGCCGTTCTAAAATATGGGGCGGCGTGATCATCGTCCTGGTTCTCGGAATTTTTGCTACCGGAATCATCTCCGGTATTACAAGCGCGAAGAAGAGAGATTTGCGCTAATTGTCTTCCTGTGGTAAGATATTCCTGTCATAGAGAGATAGAAGAGGAAATGGATCATGCTTAAGATTTTAAAGAAAATGAATCTTCTTTTGGACAGGAAACAGAAGAGGACCATGATGGGACTCATCGTCATGATGTTGTTTGGCGGTGTGCTGGAGAGTCTGGGGATTTCCATGCTTGTTCCGATCGTCACGGTGGTGATGGATCCGGTGGCGGTGAAGGAGAACGAACTTCTCTCAACAGTATATGATATGCTTGGCATGGAGAGCAGTGTGCAGTTTGCCATGTTCCTGCTTCTGGCCTTTGTGGGCATGACAATACTTAAGAATATCTACTTGTTCTGGCAGCAGAAAGCACAGCTTAAGTTTGTGTATACGAACCAGTTTGCCACTTCAAGACGCATGATGATCAATTTTATGCAGCGGCCCTATGAATACTATTTAAATGCAGACACTTCTGTGATACAGCGTAATATCACGTCTGATGTTAATAATATGTATGGACTGATTTTAAGCTGTCTGCAGTTATTCAGCGAGGCCATTGTATTTATCTGTCTGGTAGCGGCACTCTTCGTCTATTCGGATGCGGTAATGATCATGTTTGTGGCGGCTTTGATGGTGGTGCTTCTTTTTGTGATTAAAAAGGTATTAAAGCCGATCATGACCAGAGCCGGGCAGGATAATCAGGACTACTACAGCGGTCTTTATAAATGGATTGAACAGTCTGTGATGGGCATCAAGGAGATTAAGATTGCCAATAAAGAGAATTATTTTATCAATGCTTATGCGAAGTGCGGGGAAGGTTATGTAAATTCTGTACAGAAGTATAATCTGTTTAATGCAACGCCCAGGCTGTTGATTGAAACAGTGTGTATTACGGGAATGGTAGGGTATTTTGTGATCACGCTGGGACGGGGAACACAGATCAAAGAGCTGCTTCCTCAGCTGACGGCGCTTGCCGCAGCGGCTATGCGGCTTTTGCCCAGTGTCAACAGAATTAATAACTATCAAACTTCTATATCTTATTTTGAGCCTTTCTTTATGGGTGTCAGCGATAACCTGCAGGAAGAGATTCATGACGGCAGGGTGAGTTATGACGCTTCGGTATATCAGCAGAAGAATGAGGTGGAAAAGCTGGATGTTACCGGGGAGATTCGGCTTCAGAATATCACTTATAAGTACCCTAACACCAGTGTGCTTATCTTTGATCATGCAGATATGACCATACCGATCGGCAGTTCTGTGGGAATTGTGGGAACTACCGGAGCGGGCAAGTCCACGATCGTGGATATTTTGTTGGGGCTTTTGCAGATTGAGGAGGGCAGTATCCTGGCAGATGGACAAGATGTCAGGGAGCATTATGCTTCCTGGCTTAAGAATATTGGTTATATTCCGCAGACTGTTTTCATGATTGATGATTCGATCCGCAAGAACGTGGCTTTTGGTTATCCGGAGGAAGAGATTGACGATGAGAAGGTGTGGCGGGCACTGGAGGAAGCACAGCTTGATACCTTTGTAAGAGGTTTGCCGGAGGGGCTGGACACCAGTATCGGTGAGCGGGGCATCCGTATTTCCGGCGGGCAGAGGCAGCGTATCAGTATTGCCAGGGCGCTTTTTGAGGATCCGGAGGTGTTGGTACTGGATGAGGCGACTTCTGCATTGGATAATGAGACCGAAGCGGCCATTATGGATTCCATCAACAGACTGCATGGCAGAAAGACGCTTATTATTATAGCGCACAGATTGCAGACCATTGAAAAATGTGATATGGTGTACCGAGTGGAAGATGGTAAGGTGTCCAGGGAACGGTAGAGGAGGAGTTGTGCAAAAGATTATGCATTCGGATGTGCAAGTCTGCCTGCCATGAAAGGAGTATGGATATAAATTATGAAAAAATTGTGGGATTTTGGCTGGGGAATGTATAAAAAGCATGAGGAAGGGATCAATTATCTGATTTTTGGTTTTCTGGCCTTTGTTCTAAATTATATTTTATATTTCGTGTTTGCAGATACCATACAGATGCACTATATAACAGCAACGGTGCTGTCGTGGGTTCTGACGGTGGTGTTTGCATACTGGACGAATAGAAGTTTTGTTTTTAAAAGCCAAACCAAAGACAAAGTGTCAATTGGAAAGGAGTTTCTCTCCTTTATCAGTGCGAGAGTGGCCACAGAGGTGTTAGAAGTGGTACTGATGTATCTGTTGGTAGATTGTGCAGGCGCTAATGATAAAATCTCCAAACTGATTTGTCAGACTATCGTTATTCTGGCGAATTATGTTTTGAGTAAACTTTGGATTTTTAAAAGCAAAAATGACTCCAACCCCACAGCGGGCGGGGATGAGGAAAAGGAAATATGAGCAAAAAGCGACAGGCCAATTTTGAATTGCTGCGTATTGTGGCGATGTTTATGATCATCGCACTCCACTATCTGGTGAAGGGCGGGATTGCTGTGCCTTTTGCGGAAAATGACAGCAGTGTCAACTATGTCGCTTGGCTGATAGAAGCGTTCTGCATTGTGGCGGTGAACTGTTATATTCTGATCAGCGGCTATTTTTTGGCGGAATCTGAGTGGAAGCCGGGACGGGTAGTCTCCCTGCTCTGTCAGGTTCTTTTTTATGCGCTTTTGATTCCCTGTGTCATGCTCGGCACCGGGATGTTATCGTGGCGTGATATGGGCATTTATGACTGGATAGGCTGTGTGCTTCCGATTGAGACGGAGCATTATTGGTTTGCCACATCCTATCTGCTTCTATATCTTTTTGCGCCTTTTCTGGCGTCCGGAATCCGGCAGATGGAGAAGCGGCAGTTACAGATTGTGACAGCGCTCCTGTTGTTCTTCTTTTCCGTTGGTAAGACAATCTTTCCGGTAAAACTTGTGACAGACCAATATGGATATAGTTTTGGCTGGTTCTTATGTCTGTTTGTATTTGCCGGTTATATCAGAAGATATGGTATTCCATGGCTGGAAAAGCAATCCCATGCAGCGGCTGGCTATCTCTTATCCTGTTTGCTGATTTGGGGCCTGTCTTATGGTTCGCATGTGCTTGCGGGCAGGATTGATGCTTTTTCTTATTATGAAAATATGCCCTACACTTACAATCATCTTTTATGTCTGACAGGGGCGGTTTCGCTTTTCTATTTATTTAAAAATATGAAGATCAGGGAGTCAGGGATATCGGAGATGATCTGTACGCTTGCACCCTACACGTTTGGGGTATATCTGATGCATGAGCATATTCTGGTGCGCTATGAGTGGATGAAGTGGCTGCGGATTGAACAGGTGGCCGGCAGCTATCGCTTTGTGCTGCATTTGGTTGGCTGTGTGTTGATGGTATATTCGGCGGGGAGTGCGGTGGATATGGTTAGAGCCTGGTTATTTCACAAAGCGGCTTCCTGGTTTGGAAGATTAGACAACAGACAGGAGAAGTCCCGAGGAAGGTGTGCAGGTAAAGATGAGTGAGGGTGGAAACTGTAGAGATAGCAGGGACAGGAAAATCGGGAAACGTCTGGTGTGCGGGAAAATAGCTGAGACAGAGGAATTGTATCATGCAGCAGGTGAAAGAATTTTATATAAGATATCGAAAAATGATAGAGAATATTTTACTCCCCTTGGTGTTGCTTTTGTATCCAATGCTTAAGATCAATCAGGGGATTGATGTATCTGATACAACATACAGTTTGTCTAACTTCCGATATTTCGGGCAGATGAACGGCACCTGGATGGTGGCTACTTTTCTGGCAAATGCAGTGGGAAGTCTGTTGATGCATCTTCCTTTTGGCGATACCCTTCTGGGAATAAATTTCTACACGGCCCTTATTCAGGCACTGGCAGCGTTGACTGTCTATTTTGTACTGCGTAAAAAAATACCGGCTCCGCTTGTGTTTACCGGTGAATTTATGGCGCTGGGACTGTGTTGGTGTCCGTCTGCCATCCTGTATAATTATCTCACGTATCTTCTGCTGACGGCAGGGATTTTATTATTGTATGGGGGGATTTTGGAACAGAGGGAGAACCGCCGCAGATGGTATTTTATGGCGGCAGGAATTTGTCTGGGGGCAAATGTGGCGGTGCGTATGCCGAATGTGGTACAGGCAGCGCTGATCCTGGCGGTGTGGTACGGCGTGTGGATCACAGGAAACAATGCGGCGGCTGAAAAGACAGACCAAAAGCAACGGCGCAAGTTACTTCATTATCGAATGATACGATCCACAGTATGGTGTCTGGACGGTTATCTGATTGGGTTTGGAGTTCCCCTTGCGATTATCTGTATCCGCTATGGCCTGTCGGCCTATCCTTCTATGGTGCAGACCATGTTTGCCATGACGGAGAAGGCGGCGGATTATAAACCTTCGTCCATGCTGACAGGTATGTTTGGCGATTATGGCAGGGGACTGCTCTGGATGCTGTTTGCAGGGATTTGTATGCTGGGCGGCTGGCTGTTGTGTGGAATACGTAACAGATTGGAAAACGGGGAAAAATCGATTCATAGTATTTCGATTTTCCGGGGCCTGTGCCAGGCTTGCTATGTGGCCGTATTCCTGATTCTGCTTCGGTTCTATTGGGGCAGGGGCATGTTCCATTTTCGATATTATGCATATGATTATGGGAGCGTGTATTATCCGGTGGTCTTGCTTTTGCTGGTGGTTTTGTTTACCGCGATATATTGCCTGATCCATAAGGGGATCAGCCTGGAACAAAAAGTGTTTGCACTCCTGGTCATTTTGGAGGTGTTTTTGACGCCGCTTGGCAGTAATAATGCGCTGCACCCGATTATCAATAATCTGTTTCTTGTGGTGCCGTTTCTGTTGTGGGTGGTGTATGACCGGTTCGGGAAACCAGGCGGTTTTGTGTGGAAGACACCGCTGTGTATCTTGTTGGCATTTGTCATGATACAGAGCATAGGATTTCATATGCAGTTTGTGTTTCAGGATGGCATATGGGGGGAAAAGAGAGATACGCTGATCACAACGCCGGCCAAGGCAGCAGGCGTCTATACGAATCCGGATAATGGAGAACTGCTTGAGGAACTGGCGGTTTATGTGGAGGATACAGGACTTTCCGGAAAAGAAGTGATCTTGTACGGGGAGATACCGGGGCTTGGGTATCTGCTTGACATGCCTTCTGCGTTGTCCACTTTCTGGCCGGATCTGGATTCCTACCGTATGGCGGAATTTAAGAGGGATATGACGGCGGTGGAACAGCATATGGAAGCAGGAGGGAAAGCGCCGGTTATTATATTGGCTTCCTCAGTAGCAGCCTATTTGAGTGAAGATGCAGACGCCATGAACTGGTTCGGTGTGGAGCAGGAGAAGTTGGACGCGGATGAGAAATTAAAGCAGATAGGTGCATTTATGCGAGAGTTTGGGTATGCGGAGAAGTTTGGTAATGCAAGGTATGTGGTGTATGTGAGGGATTAAGGAACTCTGCCGAGGATCAGATATAGACACAGACTGAATTGCAGTAACCTTGCGAAATAAGCAGCTACTGTGATAAGATATACGCGGAGGTAATAAGCAGTGTGTAGACAGCCGGTGAACAAAGCAAACCAACGGTTTTATGAATAACACTGCGAAAAAAGATACTAGATGCAGGTTCAGTAGTACTGAGAATATGATATACAAGACACGGAGCTGGAGAAACCATGATTAATTTTAATGTACCGCCATATACGGGGAAAGAATTTGAATACATCAAACAAGCCGTGGAAAATGAGAAGATCTGCGGTGACGGGCCTTTTACCAGAAAGTGCAGTGAGTGGATTGAAGCGCAGACAGGCACGACCAAATGTCTGCTCACCACGTCCTGTACCCACGCAACGGAATTGGCAGCGCTGCTTCTTGAAATTAAGCCTGGGGATGAGGTCATCATGCCGTCCTACACCTTTGTGTCTACAGCTAATGCCTTTGTGCTGCGGGGAGCGACTGCTGTCTTTGTAGATATCAGGCCGGATACCATGAATATAGATGAAGCGCTGATTGAGGATGCCATTACGGAGCGGACGAAAGCTATTGCGCCGGTTCACTATGCGGGTGTAGGCTGCGAGATGGATACTATTATGGATATTGCGGCGCGCCATCATCTGAAAGTGGTGGAGGATGCGGCGCAGGGTATCATGGCGGACTATAAGGGAAAAGCGCTGGGAACCTTCGGTGAGTTTGGATGTTTTAGTTTTCATGAGACTAAGAATTTCAGCATGGGTGAGGGCGGTGCGCTCCTGATCCGGGATGAGCAAGATATTGCTGATGCGGAAATTTTCCGGGAGAAGGGCACTGACAGAAGCCAGTATTTCCGGGGGCAGGTGGACAAGTACCGCTGGCAGAATTACGGCTCGTCCTATCTGCCAAGCGATATGAATGCGGCTTATCTCTATGCCCAGTTGGAACTGGCAAAGGAGATTACACAGGCCAGGCTTGACCGCTGGCAGGAATATTTGGAGCAGCTTACGCCGCTTGCGGAGGCAGGCAGGATTGAACTGCCTTATGTGCCATCCTATTGTACCCACAATGCTCACATGTTTTATATCAAAACAAAGGACGTTGAGGAGCGCGGCCGGTTGATAGCCTATCTGAAGGAAAAGGACATTCTTTCTGTATTCCATTATGTGCCGTTACATTCGGCGCCTGCGGGGATGAAATATGGCAGGTTCCATGGTGAGGATTGTTATACAACGAGGGAGAGCGAACGGATACTGCGTCTGCCGATGTTTTATAAGCTGACAGCGGATCAGGTGCAGTATATCACGGATCAGGTAAAGGCTTTCTATAAATAAGAGAAAATATATCTGAATAAGAACAGGAGCACGTGCGTCCCATGACGTTACAAGGGTTATACAGGAAATATGAGAACGGCATATTGGCGGGAATCGTTGTGATATGCAATGTGATACTGCTGGGAATCTGCTTTGATGTCTATTATGATTTAAACGATGACATGATGATGAAAGATGTTATGGCAGGTGTTTACAGTGGTGTGCCGGACGGACATAACATGCAGACACTTTATGTTTTAGGGGGCTTGATTAGTCTGGGCTACAGGCTGTGCCGGACGATTCCCTGGTACGGTCTGTTTTTATGTCTGTGCCAGTTTGGGTGTTTTTATCTGGCTGGGGTGCGGCTTTGCAGCCGAGCCGATACAAAGATGGGTAAACTGGGAATGCTGTTTTGGCTGTCGCTGTTTTTCTGGGCGGTATGCCTGCAGCATCTGGTAAATGTCCAGTATACGATCACTTGTGCCATTATGTCTGCAACGGCTGTTTTTTTGTTCCTGACCACACCGCAGGGACTAAGCGTGCGGCGGTTTATCGTCCAAAATATCCCATCCATGGCGTTGGTTGTCCTGGCCTATCAGCTGCGCACGGAAATGCTGCTTTTAACCTTTCCCTTTATCGGTCTGGCGGGTATGGCGCGCTGGTCGGCGGAAGAACATGTTTTTACACGGGAGAACTGGAAAAAGTACGGAGCGGTACTGGGAATCATGCTGGCAGGGATGATATTGTCCCTGAGTGTGGATTATATAGCTTATGGAAGCAGTGGCTGGAAGGAGTTCCGGGATTTTTTTGATGCCAGAACGACTGTCTATGATTTTTATCCGGAAGTGGTCACAGAAGATGCATACAGGGATGACCTGGCAGCGCTTGGAGTGTCCGGGGCGCAGCAGACTTTGCTTTACAATTATAATTTTGGTCTGGATGATGGTATTGATACGCAGATGCTTGAGCGGATTGCAGAGTACGCGGAGGTGTCTGTGGGTGGGACAAGGGACTTCGGCGCTCTTTTAAAAGAGAGTTTCCAATCATACATTTATCGAACGTTTCATGGCGGTGATGCGCCTTATAATCTGTTGGTGATATGGGGCTATGCAGCGGTATTTCTGGCAGGAATTTTATCCATACGGACAGGCAGTAAGGAAAGCCATAAGAGGGGTAATGTGGGTCTTTCGTTTCTCTGGCAGCTTCTTTTGCTGGCAGTTATGCGAAGTGCTGTCTGGATGTTTATCCTGATGCGGGGGCGGGATCCGGAACGGATTACGCATTCGCTGTATCTGGTGGAATTTGTGCTGCTTGCAGCAATGTTTTTCCAGTATCTTCCTGCTGTCCGGCATAGAAAGTGGATACTCCGGTTCATGGTGGCTCTCTTCACTGTGATGATGATAGGGAGTATCGGTTCAAGCATAGGGCGGGTGTCGGCTGATCAAAAGGTGCGCGCACAGGTTAATCAGGACTGGTATGCCATAGATGAATATTGCAGGGAACGAGAGGATAATTTTTATTTTGAGGATGTTTATTCTACCGTGTCCTTTTCCCAGAAAATGTTTGCGGCGCAGGATAATACCTATGCCAACTATGATATTCTAGGCGGCTGGATGTCCAAAAGTCCGATTTACAGGGAGAAACTTGCGCGTTATGATGTGGAAGAAGCGGATATGGCGCTTCTTGAAAAGGAGAATGTCTGTCTGATCATTTCAGACCGGGAGGTTCTGGAACAGGGATTGGACTGGATTACATCGCATTATGCATCGAAGGGGATTGATGTCAGTGTGCAGGAAAGTGACAGAGTGAATGAAAACTATGGTGTTTATCAGATAAACAGGGTAAAATAAATGAATGGACAGAAGGTACATCTGCGGCTGATGACGGCGGAAGATACATCGAAGATCGTTGTCTGGCGCAATAAAGATTTTGTGAGACACAATTTCATATATCAGAAGCCTTTTACCAAGGAGGGGCACCTTAGGTGGATCGAGGAGCAGGTGAAGCCTGGCTATGTGGTGCAGTTCATTATCTGTCTGGCAGACGGCAGAGAGATTGGCAGTGTCTATTTCCGGGATATTGACCGGGCGGCACATACTGCGGAGTATGGTATTTTTATCGGAGAGGAAGATGCCTTAGGCTGCGGTTATGGTTCCCAGACAGCAAGGCTTGCCCTGGAATATGCTTTTGAGACATTAGGGCTGCATAAGGTGTATCTGCGTTTTGTGGAAGGAAATGTAGGCGCCCGTAAAAGCTATGAAAATGCGGGTTTTCAGATGATCAGCAATAAACAGGATACGGTTTTGTTGGAACAGGGGGAGCGGCAGGTTTTCTTTATGGAGATTGACCGTGAGACCTGGCGTGTCAGAAATGCAGAGAACGAAATGTTGTGACAGAGCTGTATTGGAGGATAGAAGAGGATAAAATGAGTAAGCTTGTGAGTTTTGTGATACCCTGTTACCGGTCGGAGCAGACGATCGGCAAGGTAGTGGAAGAAATTAATAAAACCATGGAGACTATGTCCCAGTACAGCCATGAGATCATTCTGGTCAACGATGCTTCGCCGGATGATACTTTTGAAGCGATAAGGCAGCTTTGTGAACAGCAGAAAAATATCTGTGGGGTAAATCTGGCCAGGAACTTTGGCCAGCACGCGGCCCTGATGGCAGGATTTGCCCGTGCGAAGGGCGAAATTGTGGTGTGTCTGGACGATGATGGGCAGACACCTGCGGATGAAGCTGGTAAGCTGCTTGCGGGGATTGAAGCGGGGGCGGATGTTGTTTATGCCAGGTATTCCCATAAGCAGCACTCAGGATTTCGTAATCTGGGCAGTAAGGTCAATGAATTGATGACGCGCGTGATGCTGGGCAAGCCCAGAGAACTTTATATATCCAGTTATTTCGCTGTGAGACGGTTTGTGGTGGATGAGATTCTGCGTTATGAGAATCCGTATCCCTATGTGATCGGGCTGGTTCTCAGGGCCACCAAAAACATTGTAAATGTGGATGTGACCCACAGAGAGCGGATGAGCGGGACTTCCGGATATACGCTGGGGAAGCTGCTGGGATTGTGGTTTAATGGCTTTACGGCGTTCAGTGTCAAGCCGCTGCGGATTGCCACAGTGATCGGTGTCGTTTCTGCCTGCGGCGGATTCCTGTATGGGATTTATACAATTATCAAGAAGCTGATAATGCCGGATATACCAATGGGGTTCAGTGCCCTGATGGCAGCGCTGGTGTTTTTTTGCGGGATTATTCTGTTGATGCTGGGAATCATCGGAGAATATCTGGGAAGGATCTATATTTCCATGAACAATTCCCCGCAGTATGTGATCAGAGAGAGTGTCGATGAACGGGAGAATCATGAATAACAGCAAACGGATAAATGCCGCCGCGCTTATTCTGGCAACGGCGGCAACACTGTGTTTTCCCCAGATTTTAAATTGTGAGGAGAACAGTCTGACTTTTACGAACAGTATCTTTGCAGTACTTTTGTGGGGGCTTTCTTTCTATACTTTGAAGCGCTCTTTGGGGAACGTGGATATTCAGGATCGGAGAGGGTGGAGGATTGCCCTGATATTCGCCCTGTTGTTTACGGCGGCGATGCTTTTTGGTGTGCGGCTGGACTGCATGGAAAATGTGGATTTCAAGGATATAAAGCTTTGGATATCCCTGCCGGTACTGACGGTGTATTTTGCAGTGCTGGTTCGGAAACTGTGGGATGTCTGCGATCACTGGCTTGCCCAAAGAGCGCAGAGGCCTTCCGGGGAAAAGATCATGTGGCCTCTGCAGCTTCGGGAAAAGAGGACGGATATCCTTTCTTTTGTCTTTATCATGCTGTGCTGGATACCGGTCTTTCTGGCGGTGTATCCGGGATTTTTTGTGTACGATGCGCAGGACGAATATGTGCAGGTGGCGACCAGGATGTTTTCTACCCACCATCCGCTGGTTCATGTGCTTATGCTGGGAGGTATCATCTGTGCAGTACACAAGGTGCTTGGCTCCTACAACATGGGGATTGCGTGTTATGTTGTGGTACAGATGCTCTGTGTGGCCGGCTGTTTTGCTTTTCTGTTGTCATATCTTCGCAGGAAAAAGGTGTCGCGGGCAGTTTATTTTGCCGGTGTACTCTATTTTGCTCTTTTTCCGGTGATCGTAATGTTTTCCCTGTGTTCAGCAAAAGATGCTCTGTTTACCAGTGCGCTTCTGCTCCTTCTGGTTTGCATGCTGCAGATGGGATTGCAGGAGGAGGTGTTTTTTGCATCCAAAACATGGCAGACGCTTTTGGTGATAAGTGCGGCAGGGATGATGCTGTTTCGCAACAATGGATTGTATGCCTTTATTCTGATGTTCCCTGTTCTGCTTTTATGGATGAAGAATCATCGGATCAGGCTGTGCCTGTGCGTGGTCTGCGCGGTGGCGGGGTGTCTTCTTGTCAATGTCGGACTGAAGGCAGCGCTGCATGCGGATGACAGTGAGAATCAGGAGATTCTGACAGTGCCGATCCAGCAGCTGGCCCGAACCTACAAATATACGCCGGAGGTATTTGATGAGGAGGATACGAAGACTCTGCATGAGATTCTGCCGGAAGAAGCGCTCAGAATGTATAATGCAAGACTATCTGACCCGGTTAAGGTACGCTTTGAGAATACGGCCTTTGAAAAGGACAAGTCTAAATATGCATGGCTGTGGCTTAAGATTGGCTTAAGAAAACCGTTGTCTTATCTAAATGCCTGGTGGATGACGTCCTACGGTTATTGGTACCCGGATGCAGTGGTCAATGTCTATCAGGGAAACTCGGTATTTACATTTACTTATGAGGACAGTTCCTACTTTGGCTATGAGGTGGAGGCACCGGGAGCAAGGGAGAGCAAGATTTTGTGGATCGATGAGATTTACCGCAAATTATCCCTGGAAATCTGGAAAGAAAAAGTGCCGCTATTATCCATGCTGTTTTCCATGGGCGGGATGTTCTGGCTGTATGCGTTTTGCTTTGTTTATTTCCTATATAAAAGAAGATATCAAGTGCTACTGCCGTTCTTTATGATTTTTGCGGTGTGGCTGACGGTGATTCTGGGGCCTACTTATCTGCCCAGATATGTGCTGATATTCTGGTTTGGACTACCGCTTCTGGGGGCAATGATACTGGAGCCGCTGTCTGACAGCCCTTAGTTGTAAAAAAAAAGCAATCGTGATATACTAATCCATGATTGCTTTGGCGTAAGAATCATTCATGTCAGGGCAGTTTGTTGCGACCTGAGCCAATAGATAGAAGTATTGTAGTCGATACTTTATGGAGAATATAGATTATGAATCGAGTTATCAACAAAAGACAGGCTGTCTGTGGTACAGTCTGGATTATTATCATATGTGTAGTGCTCGCCCTGTGGCCGCTTAGGCTGGTAAAGGAGACTGTGTCGTCTAAGAGTGATGAGCAGGTGGTGATGGAGTCCGAGACTGTTTCGGGCGGCTCTGCGATACACCAGATGTTTATCGCACAGTTCGATAGGCTGCAGAGTATCGATGTATTTTTGACCAGCGCTGAGATTGGGAAGGAATTTAACTTTGTGCTCTATGACGGGGCCATGAATATCATCATGCAGCAGGTCATAAGTACCAAAGATATGGAGCAGGTTCCCGGTTATTGTACGGTGCAGATCAATCTGGATCTGGAAGTAGGTAAAGAATACTATTTTCTGCTTCAGAATATGGAGATGGAATTTCGTGTAGGCTATGCGGACACAGCAGCTTTGGACAATCCCTATATTGGCCCGCTTTTTTACAGCGAGATTGGGGATATGGAGCATTGTATGATCGCATCCTATAACTATGTGATGCCTCTTCGCAAGGCGAGGACGTTTGTGATTGACGTGCTCATGCTTCTGGCGGGAGTTTTGGTAACGTATCTTTCCGGCCGTTATTATGGTAAATATCCGGAGAAAAATACGCTGCTGACAGTGGAGCGGACCATGCGGGCGGTGTTGAATCCGATTATCATACTCTTGGGTGTGGCAGCGTTTATTTTGATCGGGCCATGTATGACCTTTACCAATGACATTGTGTCCATTGTGTTTTATGAAGTGGGTGTGCTGCTGGCAGTCCTGACAGCTCTCTATGCGGTGAACCATGACAGGACAGGCTGTGCCACGGACAGGACATTAGTGGCTGTGCTGAAGGAAAGATGGCAGGGGTATCTGCAGTCAGCCATGTTTGCGGGAGCTATCTGGGCCTGCTGTAATTACATGAATGGTCTGTATGAGATTCATCATACGGTGGCATACAGGCAGATGCTCATTTTCTTTGCGCTGGCGGTGATTGTGACTTATACACGCGAAGAACTTTTAAATCTGGTGAACCTGATTTATGCTGCGGTGGCTTCTGTGGCCGGTTATTACTATTATCAGAGTACAGTCAGCATTTTGCAGGAACCGGAAGAATTGGAGATTCTGACAGTGCAGCTGACAGCCTGGGTGGGAGTTCTTGCAGGTTTTGTGATTCTGAACACGCTCAGGATTTTGTTCGGCAGAAAGATTCACAGAGTATCCATATGGTATGGGACTTTGGTAGCGCTTTTCTTTGCCTTGATCATTATTTACAGGAATACCAGGGGATGGCCAATTTATTTAGTGTGTGCCTTTGTGCTGTACTATCTGCGTATGGCGGCCTGGGATAAAAAAACGGCATTGTTGCAGAATATATGTAATGGTATCCTGCTTCATTTCGGGGTGATGGTAATTTACTGCCTGATGCACAGGCCTTATATGTATTTCCGCTATTACAGATACCCGTTTATCTTTCATACGGTGACGATTTCGGCAGTATATCTGGCGTTAGCAGTGTGTGCGGCACTGGTGAAATTCTTAGATGCCTATAGAAGGCATCCTTCGTTTGCCGGCACTTATAAAGAACTGATCATGCTGGGGGTTTCCGTGGCTTATCTGGTGTTCTCACTTTCCAGGACCGGGTATCTGGCAGTTTTTGTGACCGCAGTTGTGATGATTCCGATGGCATGTCTTACCATGGAAAACAAGTGGAAGCGGCTTGCGCAAAGCATCGGGATGATGGCGCTTGCGGTGATTGTTTGTTTCCCGGTAGTTTTTACGGCTCAACGCATGCTGCCTTCCGTGACAGCGGAGCCGGAACCTCTTGAGATTGAGGAGATTCCTTCGGAACTGATGCATGGCAGGGATATGGATTCTTACTACTATATCACGATAGAACGCTTTGTGCAGGTATTCCAGATGAAGGTGCTGGGGATTCCGGAAGAAAAGTGTTTAAATGCCTTTTTGTTTTTCTCCGCAGCTGACAGTGTGCCGGTGTATAAGGAATTGTATCTGAAAGAGAAACCGCCGATTCTTCTGGCATCGTCCGATGATATGGCAGCAGCGGCTGCACAGGAGGAAGAGGAAGAAGAGTCCTATACAAACGGAAGATTATATATATTTAGACAATATTACGACAATCTGAATGCTTTTGGACATGAGGAAATGGGTATTACGGAAGCCGATGGTAATTTCCTGGTACATGCGCACAATATTTATCTGCAGGTGGCATATGACCATGGGATATATGTGGGAATCGTATTTATTCTGTTAGGTGTGGGTACGTTGATACAGGCGTTTATCTACTACCGGAGGAGAAAGGATGATACGGTGTGCGCCATGCTGCCTTTGGCGGTTCTGATTCTGTTTGCAGTGGCCGGATTGGCGGAATGGATTTTCCATCCCTGCTGTCCGATTGCGTACTGTCTGCTTTTGACACTGGCACCATTGTTGTTTGATATACGGAAAGAAGAAATTTAGGAAACTGGACGCGGATATGAAAAAGACACGAAAACCTTTTAATGTAAAATTGTTTTATAGATGGACCTGTCTGATTATCTATGATATCATCAGCATCGTTCTGTCGAGTTATCTGGCGATAGTGGCCCGGTATGAGTTCCATATGGATGCGATTCCCCAGTATTTCCTGCATCCGATAGAGATGTTTTTGCCGATCAATATTGCCTTGACATTGTTTATTTTTTATATGTTCCGGTTATACAGCAGTCTTTGGGCGTTTGCGGGGGAGACGGAGTTACAGAATATTGTGATATCCTGTATCCTGTCTGCACTTGTGGAAGGAATTGGTCTGCAGTTTTTTAAGGCTGCATCACATCAGGCTGTACCGAATAGCTATTATCTTTTCTACCTGTTCTTTTTGGTCACCTGTATCTTTGCCAGCAGATTTTCCTATCGTTTTTTCAGGAGTTTAAAACATAAACAGAAAAACAAAAAGAACCGGATTTCAGTGATGGTGATCGGCGCCGGTGAGGCGGGCAATGTGATCATTAAGGAGATCGTGAACAGTAATTTCTCTACCATGGTCATCAAATGTGTCATTGATGATGACAAGGGAAAATGGGGCAGGTACATCCAGGGAATCAAGGTGGTCGGCGGCCGGGATAAGATTGTGGAGAGTGCGGATATTTATGAGGTGGATGAGATCATCGTGGCGCTGCCTTCCGCCAGCCGGTCTGAAATCAAGGAGATTTTGGAAATCTGTAAAGATACGAACTGTAAGCTCCGCTCCCTGCCGGGTATGTATCAGCTGGTGAACGGCGAAGTCAATGTCAGCAAACTGCGCGATGTGGAAGTGGAGGATTTGCTGGGGCGTGATCCGATTAGTGTGGATCTGGATTCCATTCTGGGATATGTGCAGGGCAAGGTGGTATTAGTCACAGGGGGCGGCGGCTCTATTGGCAGTGAACTCTGCAGGCAGATTGCAACACATAAGCCAAGACGCTTGGTGATTGTGGATATTTATGAAAATTCGGTCTATGATGTACAACAGGAATTGAAACAGGAGTATCCGGAACTGGATCTGGTGGTGTTGATTGCCTCTGTGCGGAATACTAACAGGATGAATTATATTTTCTCTAAATATAAGCCTCATATTGTATACCACGCGGCGGCGCACAAGCATGTTCCATTGATGGAGGACAGCCCCACGGAGGCTATCAAGAATAATGTGTTCGGTACCTTTAAGACAGCTCAGGCGGCAGCCATGAGCGGTGTCCAGCGGTTTGTCATGATCTCTACGGATAAGGCAGTGAACCCTACCAATATTATGGGGGCCAGCAAAAGGATTTGCGAGATGATCATACAGACATTTGACAAGCATTACGATACGGAGTTTGTGGCGGTGCGTTTCGGTAATGTACTTGGCAGTAACGGCAGTGTGATTCCCCTGTTCCGCAAGCAGATTGCGGCAGGCGGTCCGGTTACGGTCACCCACCCGGACATTATCCGCTACTTTATGACGATTCCGGAGGCCGTATCTTTGGTATTGCAGGCCGGTGCCTATGCGAAGGGCGGGGAGATTTTCGTGCTGGATATGGGTGAGCCGGTGAAAATCCTTACACTGGCAGAGAATCTGATTAAACTCTCCGGCTATCGTTTGGGAGAAGATATCAAGATAGAATTTACAGGACTTCGTCCGGGAGAAAAACTCTATGAAGAACTGCTGATGGACGAGGAAGGGATGCGTGACACGGCCAATAAGATGATCCATATTGGGAAACCCATTGAACTGGACGAGCAGGAGTTCTTCTGCCAGCTGAAGGAGTTGAAGGATGAATGTCAGATGGAGAATTCCAATATCAGGCCGTTGATTCGCAAGATTGTGCCGACTTATCATAGCCAAACATAACGTGGGATAAATGTTATAAGCTGTTTTCTTTATAGATTTGAGTTGGCAAGGAAGGACAGGGATATGGAGAAGAAGAGGATTTATTTATCATCTCCCACGATGCATGGGGAAGAGCAGGCGTTTGTGAAAGAGGCGTTTGATACGAATTGGGTGGCGCCCTTGGGCCCCAATGTGAACGCCCTGGAGAAAGAGATGGCGGAATATACAGGATGCGGTTATGCGGCGGCGTTAAGCGCCGGTACGGCGGCAATCCATCTGGCCCTTAAGCTGTTGGATGTGAAACAGGACGATGTGATATTTGTGTCAGACCTGACTTTCTCAGCAACCTGTAATCCGATTGTGTATGAGAAAGGAACGCCGGTTTTTATTGATGCGGAGCCTGATACCTGGAATATGTCCCCGGCGGCCCTTGCGCGGGCTTATGAAAAGTATCCCAATCCGAAAGCGGTCATTGTGGTGCATCTCTATGGTACGCCGGCGAAGCTTAATGAGATCATGAGAATCTGTGAGACCCACGGCACACCGCTGATCGAGGATGCGGCAGAATCCCTCAGCAGTACTTATAAGGGAAGACATACAGGCACTTACGGCAAATATGGAATCTATTCTTTTAACGGCAATAAGATCATTACCACTTCCGGGGGCGGCATGCTGGTCTCTGTGGAGGAAGAAGCAGTGAAAAAAGCTACTTTCTTTGCAACGCAGGCCAGAGATCCCGCCAGGCATTATCAACATTCCCAGATTGGGTATAATTATCGTATGAGCAATGTTACGGCCGGCATTGGCAGAGGGCAGCTGATTCACTTAGAGGAGCATAAGGCTGCCAAAAAAGCTATCTATGAACAGTATAAAGCTGCTTTTGCGGATATTCCGGAAATAACCATGAATCCTATGAATCCGCAGGGGGATGCCAATAACTGGCTTTCCTGCATGACCATAGCCAAGGGCAGTCATGTGACGCCGGATATGGTTATGGATGCATTGGATCAGAAAATCAATGCGGAGAGCAGACCGATCTGGAAACCCATGCATTTGCAGCCGGTCTTTGCGGCGTATGACTTCTTCCCGCACTATGAGGATGGCAGCAGTGCGGGGGAGGATATTTTTGACAGGGGTCTGTGTCTGCCCAGTGATATTAAGAACACGCCGGAGGATATGGAACTGATCATCAAAACGGTGCGGGAATGTTTTGAGTCGGAGCCGGGGATATGCCCTGATTGTAGATGAGAAATCGCCTGCGCGAATTTCTCACCGCGTGTCATTGCAGTAAACTGCTCTGACATGGATGATAAGAATGAGGAAACGGGTATGTATAAGCGATGTATAAAGCGATGTCTTGATTTTTTACTCTCCTTATGCGGGATTATTGTGCTCAGTCCTGTGCTTTTGGTGGTGGCGGTACTGGTGCGGGTCAAGCTGGGAAGTCCGGTCTTGTTCAGACAGGAGAGGCCGGGAAGGCATGAGAAAATTTTTACCCTTTATAAATTCAGGACCATGACGGATGAACGGGATGAAGACGGTAATCTTCTGCCGGATGACAGGCGGCTTACCGGTTTTGGAAAGATGCTTCGCTCTACGAGTCTGGATGAACTGCCGGAACTTTTTAATATCCTGAAGGGCGATATGAGTGTTATTGGGCCAAGACCGCTGTTAGTCAGATACCTTCCCCGCTATAATGATTTTCAGAGGCAGAGGCATAATGTGAGGCCGGGTCTGACAGGGCTTGCACAGATCAGTGGTAGGAACGCCATTACCTGGCAGGAAAAATTTGCATATGATGTGGAGTATGTAAATCATCTTACGTTCGCCATGGATGTGAGCATTTTTATAAAGACAATCCGGGCGGTATTAAAGCGTGAGGGTATAAGCAGCGAGACAAATGCCACGATGGAAGAGTTTATGGGCAATTGATGATGGGAAAGGAATACGGCCATATGAGAGAACAGCGTATTTTATTTACCGGTGCGGGCAGACGCGTGGAACTGCTGCAGGCATTCAGGCAGGCGGCGCTTCGACTGGGCATCCATCTGAAGCTATATGGTGCCGACATGGCGGGAACCGCTCCGGCATTGACCTTCTGTGACTATAGCAGGAGGATTTGCCCCATGAAGGATCAGGACTATATTCCGCAGTTGTTGGAGATTTGCCGGAAGGATCATATTGATCTGGTCATTCCGACAATCGATACGGATCTGATGGTGCTGTCGAAGAACCGGGAGCGGTTTGCGGAGGCCGGAGTCAGGGTTATGATCAGCAGTCCGGATAAGGTGGGACTGTGCAGGGATAAAAACTATACATCGGATTTTTTCCTTTCCTGTGGCCTGAAAGCGCCGGCGCCGGTCAATGATTACCGGCAGTATACGGGGCCTTATCCCTGTTTTATTAAACCCAAGGATGGCAGCAGCAGTATCAATGCCTATAAGGTAGAACATGCAGGTCAACTCGCATCTTATGCGGAACAAGTACAGGATTATATCATTCAGCCCTTTATCGAGGGTAAAGAATATACAGTAGATATCTTCTGCGATTTCGAGGGAAATCCCATCGGCATTGTGCCGCGGGAGAGAATCGCTGTCCGCAGTGGTGAAGTGTTAAAGACGAGAATCGAACTGGACGATACCATCATAGCGGAGTGCCGGAACCTGATTGAAAAGTTTCAGCCCTGCGGGCCGATTACGGTACAGTTGATCAGGCAGAAGGATACAGGGGATGATTATTATATAGAGATCAATCCCAGGTACGGCGGCGGCGCACCTTTGAGCATGAAGGCGGGCGCGGATTCCGCAGAGTGGATTCTCCGCCTGTTGGCGGGAGAGAGAGTCGGCTATCAGAACCAGGGGATACGGGACGGAGCGGTTTACAGTCGATTTGACCAGAGTATCTGTATTGCCTGTGAGAGCAGACGGGCGGTTGAACAGGCTGGAAAGATAGCGGGCGTCATATTTGATTTGGACGATACGCTCTATCCGGAGAAACAGTATGTGAAAAGTGGATTTGCGGCTGTGGCTGAATGGCTTTTGGAAAAACAGGCGGCGGAGAAGCTGTGGCAGTATTTCCTGGAGGGAAAGAGCGCTATTGATGAACTGGTGCGGGAGATGGGGAGGCAGGAACTGAAAGAGCAGTGTCTGCGCGTATACCGGGAGCATATGCCTGAGATTGCCTTATATGAGGGAGTATACGACATGCTGCAAAGGCTGCGTGCACAGGGAACCCGTATTGGGATCATCACGGACGGCCGGGTGGAAGGGCAGAAGAATAAGATCAAGGCGCTGGGGCTTGATAAGATGGCGGATGACATTATCATCACCGATGAACTGGGCGGGGTGCAATTCCGCAAGCCCTGTGACATCGCTTTTCGTATCCTGCAATGCAGATGGAGAGTCCCCTATGAGGAGATGGTCTATATCGGAGACAATCCGGGTAAAGATTTTCAGGCGCCCATGCAGCTTGGCATGCGGAGTATCTATTTTGAAAATGTGGGCGGATTGTATTATCATAGAGATGTACAGGACAATGCTTATGACATGAAAATCCAGAAGATAACGGATGCATACCGGTTTGTGGTGGTACAATAGACGCAGGTTCGGCAACCTGCGTCCCAAGAATTGCCTTGCAATTCTTGCTGGTATAGCCAAGGCTTACAGCATTGGTGGATATGGTACAATGAAGGGGATAACAGGGCATGGGCAGAGTATTGATCTTAACAAACTCCTCCGGGGGCTTGTATGATTTTCGAAATGAATTTGTAGAAGCGCTTTTGCAGGAGCATGAGGTGTTTATCAGTCTGCCTGACGAGGTCAAGACCAAAGAACTGCAGGCTGAGGGGGCTAAAATCATACAGACCCCCATTCATAGGCGGGGGATGAACCCGCTGGAAGATATCAGGCTTTATCGAAATTATCGGAAGCTGATGAAAGAACTGCGGCCGGATCTGGTCGTCACCTATACGATCAAACCGAATATTTATGGCGGCATGTGTGCGGGCAGACTCAAGATACCGCATATTGCTACGATCACGGGACTGGGGGGCGCCTTTGACAAGAAAGGATTGCTGCTTAGGTTGATCATCGCATTGTATCGTATGGGATTAAAGCGCACGGCATGTGTCTTTTTCCAGAACAGTGAAAACCGGGATATATGCCGGGACTATGGGATGAAAGGACGGAAAGAACGCCTCGTTATGGGATCCGGTGTGAATCTGGAGAGGCACAGCTATGAAGACTATCCTTCCGGTACGGATACGCATTTTCTGTTTGTGGGCAGAGTGATGAAGGAACGCGGCATACTGGAATTTGTCGAGGCGGCAAAGACGCTACATAGCGATAACATCTTTTTTGATATTATGGGATTTTGTGATGAAGATTATCAGGAGATGCTGGATGAGTTGGAACGAGACGGCATTGTGAGACAGATTGGCTTCCATACGGAAGTACATCCTTACCTGGCGGCCGCGAGTGCGATTGTGGTAGCATCTTTTCATGAGGGAATGTCCAATGCGCTGATCGAAGGGGCATCCACGGGCAGACCGGTGATTGCTTCCAATATCAGCGGTTGCATGGAAGCTTTTGAGGAGGGCGTTACGGGATTTGGATTTACGCCTGGCCATGCAGACGAGTTGATTTGCGCCATGCAGAAATTCCTTGCTCTTTCCCGCGAAGAACGCGCCAGAATGGGGCGCAGGGGCAGAGAGAAGATGGAGCGGGAGTTCGACAGGAAGCTGGTCACCGGAGAATATATGGAAGAGGTTCACTTAATTTTACAACATAAATAAAACGCGCGGCTGACTGCATATTGATACGGCAGCGTGCAGAAAAGAGGTATAAAATGGATTTATATGAGAAGATTGTAAAAGGAGAGGAAAAGTTATCGCTGGTGGGGCTTGGCTATGTAGGCATGCCGATTGCGGTTGCCTTCGCCAGAAAGATTAAGGTGGTAGGATTCGATCTTAATGAAAAGAAGATAGAACTTTATAAGAACGGTGTGGATCCGACCAATGAGGTGGGCGATGAGGTGATCAAAAACACTGCAGTGGAATTTACGGCCGATTCCTCCAAGCTGAGGGAGGCCAAGTTCCATATTGTGGCAGTTCCTACACCGGTCAATGACGACCATACGCCTGATCTGACACCGGTGGAAGGTGCCAGCCGTATCTTGGGACAGAATCTGACCAAAGGTTCTGTCGTGGTGTTTGAGTCTACGGTTTATCCGGGTGTTACGGAGGAAATCTGTGTGCCGATCCTGGAGAAGGAGTCGGGTTTAAAATGCGGTGTGGACTTTAAGATAGGTTATTCCCCGGAGCGAATCAATCCCGGTGACAAAGTGCACAGACTGGAAACCATTGTTAAGATTGTATCCGGTATGGATGAAGAGACTCTGGATACTGTAGCCAAAGTGTATGAACTGGTTGTGGAAGCCGGTGTATATCGTGCAGAATCCATTAAGGTGGCGGAGGCTGCCAAGGTCATAGAGAACAGCCAGAGAGACATCAATATAGCGTTTATGAACGAACTGGCAATGATATTCCATAAGATGAATATTGATACGAGGGCAGTGTTGGATGCTGCCGGTACGAAGTGGAATTTCCTGAAATTCATGCCGGGGCTTGTAGGCGGACACTGCATTGGGGTGGATCCCTATTATCTGACCTATAAGGCGGAGGAATTGGGGTATCATTCCCAGATTATTCTTTCAGGCCGGCGAATCAATGACGATATGGGTAAGTATGTGGCCGAAAGTCTTGTAAAAGATCTGATCAGGGCAGATATTCCGGTGAAAAATGCGCGCGTGGCAATTCTGGGCTTCACCTTTAAGGAAAACTGTCCGGATACCAGAAATACGAAGGTGATCGATATTTACAGGGAACTGGGCGAGTATGGAATAGCGCCGGTCGTAGTGGATCCTGCCGCCGATGCGGAGGAGGCGAAACGTCTGTACGGCATCAGCTTCCAGACCATGCAGGATGTCACCGATATGGATGCCGTGATCATTGCGGTGGCCCATGAGGAATTCCAGAAACTGGATAAAGAGCAGATCAGCGCTTTCTATCATCCGGCACACAGCAGGAAGGTTTTAATGGATATTAAAGGCGTGTTGAACAGAAAAGAGTATATGACAGAGGATTATCTGTATTGGAGATTGTAAAAATAAAGAAGATTTCAATTAAATCATGCTGTATTCTGATCGGACTGCTGGCCTTTTTCTGGGGGATGCTGGCCGCAGGCGGGGTTGGTGTGTATAATGACTCCGAACAGTATATCACAATGCATATCCATCGGGAACCGTTGTACCCGCTCTTTCTAGCCCTGTTTCGGGCAATATGCGGTGAGGGATATCTGACGATAGCGGCGATGGCACAGGGATTATTGACGGCGGCTGGTATATGGATTTTGTCGGAGTACATTGCTTCGCATTTTAAATTGAATATCTGGGAGGAACTGCTTGTCGTCCTGCTGCATCTTGCACCGCATTTGGTGACACGCTATGTGTCGGTTCTGCATATTTTTCTGGAAAATTCGGTGATGAGTGAGGCATTGTGCATACCGCTGTTTTATTTTTTCCTGTATTTCTTATTGCGGATGCTGCTGGAAGGGCACACGAGGGATAAAGCAGGCAGTTTGATCTTGGCGTTTCTGCTGTCTATGACCAGGGGGCAGATGATGACCACCATATTGATGTGGATGGTATTAGTGCTTTTGCAGATGTTACTCAGAAGACAATATAGACGGCTGTTGTTCCCGATACTTGCTGTGGTTGTAGTGTTTGGTGCGCGAAGTCTGACGGTTCATATCTATAATTATGCTGTTACCGGATATTTTATGGGAAACACTTATGGGCAGGTCAACACGCTGACGAATGTGATCTATGCCTGTGACCGGGAGGATGGAGAGGTCTTTGAGGACGGAAGTCTTGAACGGGAATTTTTTGACCGCTTTTATGATGAGGCAGATGCCATGGGATTGAATTATCAATACGGCGGTGAGACTTTTGCCCAGAGGGCACAATATCTGGAGGAGCATCATGATGTGTTGAAGTTCCAGGTGCTGGAAGCGGATCTGTCCGCCTATTATTTCAGCCTGGGTAAGATTGACTATTATCAGCAGAGCAGTATGTCTGATGAGATGGCAGGAACCATGCTTAAGAAGCTGCTTCCGGTGTGCTTCGGCCAGTGGCTGTACGATTATATCCTGTTGTGCACCAACGGTTTTATCCGCAGTATTGCCGTGGTGCATCCACTGATTAATTGGGCTGTGCTTCTTCTTTATGGGCTGGCAGTCTGGCTGATGATATGGCATATATGGCGTACCGGCCGGTATGATGCAGCCTGGGTGATGGGGACGGCGCTTTTGTTTATTGCAGCAAATGTGTGTGCCACCTCCATGACGATCATGTGTCTTTCCCGGTATATGATATATGGGTTTTCGTTGTTCTATACGGCATTATTTTTGTCGATGAGAGAATTATTAAATAAAGTGAAGGGTAAGATTGAAAATTGAGATTTTCAATCGCGGGATTTGTGTCTGTGCGTTGCTTGCCACAAATTCGCTTAATGCAATGTCTCAACATAGTTGAGACAAAAGCAGCGCAGAAATGAGGTTAAAAATGGGTTATCAGGACATTCAGTTTGACAAAGACGCGGTATTTTTGGTGGGAGGCGGCGCCGGTTTTATCGGCTCCAATCTGTGTGAGGCATTGATCGACATGGGATATACTGTGCGGTGCCTGGATGATCTTTCCACCGGTAAGTATGAAAATATTGAGCCGTTACTATCCAATGAGAGATTTACCTTTATCAAAGGTGATATCCGCAGCCTGGATATCTGTAAAGAAGCAACGGAGGGTGTGGATTATGTGTTACAGCAGGCGGCCTGGGGGAGTGTGCCCAGAAGCATCGAGATGCCGCTTCTGTATGAGGAGATTAACATCCGCGGCACTTTAAATATGATGGAAGCGTCCAGGATAAACGGCGTGAAGAAGTTTGTCTATGCATCCAGTTCTTCTGTTTACGGGGATTCTCCGACACTGCCGAAGAAAGAGGGGCAGGAGGGAAAGGTAATCTCCCCTTATGCGCTGACAAAGAGAGTGGACGAAGAGTATGGACGTCTTTATAAAGAATTGTATGGACTGGATACCTATGGACTCCGTTATTTCAATGTATTTGGACGCAGACAGGATCCGAACGGCATGTATGCAGCGGTTATTCCGAAGTTTATCAAACAGCTGCTCCACGGGGAAGTGCCCACTATCAATGGGGACGGGAAGCAGTCCAGGGATTTCACTTATATCGATAATGTGATCGAGGCGAATCTGCGGGCCTGCAAGGCTTCCGGCGATGCGGCCGGACAGGCTTTTAATATCGGCGCAGGCGGCAGGCTTTTCCTGATCGACATTTATTATCATCTCTGCAAAGCGCTGGGCAAAGATGTGGAACCCAATTTCGGGCCTCCGAGAAAGGGCGATGTGCGGGATTCCAATGCAGATATTACTAAAGCCAGGGAACTGCTGGGGTATGATCCGGAATATGATTTTGAGAGAGGGATTGCGCTGGCGATTGATTGGTATAAAGATTATTTGAAATGAGGTATTTTATGAAATACAAGGTAGTCGTGTTTGGCGTAAAAGATACTTCTGAAAATATTGTGACATTTATTCAGGAGCAGATTTGCCCGGTGGATCTGGTGATTACCATCAGCCCGGAGGTCACAAAGAAGAATCAGGTATCGGGATATAAAGGGCTTTCCATCCTTACGGAGAAATATGGGATTCCGGTGCATGAGGCGGACAGTTATTTCCTGACAGACGAAAAGACACAGAACTTTATGCAGGATAATGAATTTGACATTGGCATCTCCATGGGCTGGCAGAGACTGATGCCCAAATCTGTTCTGGACTGTTTTCGGTACGGCGTCTATGGATTTCATGGCAACAGCGGTTATTTGCCCTTTGGCAGAGGCCGTTCTCCCTTAAACTGGTCTATCATTCTGGGGGATTCCCGGTTTAATCTGAACCTGTTTCGTTATGATGAGAAGGCGGACAGCCCCAATGTGTTTGCGACAGAGATGTTTTCTATCACGCCCCATGATGATATCCGTACGGCACAGTATAAGAATATGATTTGTTCCAAAAACCTGATTCGTAAGCTGCTAAAAGCCTATGAGGAGGATGCAATCGTGATTCGCACAGATTCTAAGGATTTTGATTCCTGGTACGAGAAGCGTACTGCAGCGGACGGTAAGATAGATTTTCATGCCAGAACCCGTGAGATTTACAATCTAATCCGCGGGGTGGCGGAGCCTTTTCCGGGAGCCTTTGCGATGTGCGGGGAGAATGAGGTACGGGTATGGGAAGCCCATCCCTTTGACGAGATGATAGACTTCTCGGCGTATGCCCCCGGCGAAGTGATCGATGTGTTTGACGGGAAACTGGTGGTGCGGACGGTGGACGGATCGCTTTTGATAGACCGGTACGAATGTGTCCGCAGTCTGCAGGCAGGGGATATGTTAGTGTAAGAAATGCGAAAAGTACTTCTAAAGCTCAGCAGCAGGGGCTTCTTCGCTGAGAAGTACTAAGTTTTGCATGGGAGGATGCCTGAAATTCGGCATTTTCTGCGTAATGGCGGGGAAGGATTAAGGTATGAGGATTGCGGTTCGGCTGGACGATATCTCGGCTGGCATGGATTGGGAAAAATTTCAGGCGTTTGCGGCGCTTTTGGATGAATTTGATATTAAGCCGTTGATTGGTGTGGTGCCGGATAACCGGGATGAGAACCTGAACCGGGACGCTTTTCGGGAAGATTTCTGGGAATATGTCAAGAAGCGCCAAGAGGGGGGCTGGGTGGTCGCCCAGCACGGTTGTTATCATGTGTACACACAGAGGAAGGGCGGTGTTTTCCCCCTGAATGATTTCTCAGAGTTCGCGGGTGTGTCCTATGAGGAACAGCTTGCCATGCTGGAGCATGGAAAAGAGATTCTGGCAGAGCATGGAATAATAACAAATCTGTTTATGGCGCCGGCCCATTCCTATGACCGGAATACTTTGCGGGTCCTAAAGCAGACCGGATTTAAAGGGTTGACGGATGGATTTGGGAGCAGGCCTTACCTGCGGCAGGGACTTACTTTTTATCCCATTTCTTTTCGGTTGGAAAGCAGCCTTAAGAAAGACAAAGGGTTTACCACAATGGTGGTGCACACCAATACGCTGCGTGATCAGGATCTGGAAAAATACCGGAAGATATTCGTGGAACATAAAATGATATCCTATGGGGAATATCTGCAGGAAAAGCCGGTTAAAAGGACGGCTATAGGGCATATGAGAGAGTATACACTGGCGGCATTGAAACATATATTGGTGAAACTTCTGTAGATGAGGATTTGAAGATAGGAGGCACTTATGGGAGAACCGGTGCGGGTACTGCATGTGCTGGGCGGCTTGAATCTTGGCGGCGCAGAGAGCAGAGTGATGGATCTGTACCGCTGCATGGACAGGGACAAAGTACAGTTTGATTTTCTGATACATCGCAGGGACATCGGGTCTGCGGCTTGTCAGAAACATTTTTATGAAGAAGAAGTGGAGGCGCTGGGCGGAAAGGTTTATGCGCTTCCTAAATTTATGGTCTATAATTATGCCGCATATCGCCGTGCGGCGCGGGATTTCTTTCAGGTGCATCATGAGTTTGCAGTGGTGCAGGGACATATGACCAGCACAGCAGCCATCTATCTGCCGCAGGCTAAAAAGGCGGGCATTCCCGTGGTGTGCGCTCATGCCAGAAGCGCAGGTGTGGATAAAGGCATCAAAGGGATTATAACCAAACTATTGCGGCTTCCGTTACTGAAAAAGGCGGATTATTGTCTGGCCTGTTCCAAGGAGGCCGGTGAGGCTGTATTTGGATCGAAGTGGAGCGGTTCGCCCAAGGCGCGTTTGGTTCCCAATGCCATTAATGCCCAGAGATTCCGGTTTAATGCGGCCGTGAGGGAGAAGATGCGGGCGGAACTTTCTTTGGGTGACAGTTTTGTGATCGGACATGTGGGCAGATTCCATTATTCCAAAAATCATGAGTTCTTGTTGGAGATTTTTGGCAGACTGCATCAGAATCTGGAGAAAGAGGGTAAGACCTGCAAACTCCTTTTGTTAGGGGAAGGTGAAGGGATGGCGGCGGCCAAGGCCCAGGCGGCGGCACTTGGCGTGGAGAAGGATGTGCTGTTTCTGGGGAATCATAAAGATGTGGAAGCTTATTACCAGGCTTTTGACTTATTCCTTTTTCCATCCCGTTTTGAGGGACTGCCGGGAACTGTGGTGGAGGCTCAGGCAGCAGGTCTGCGGTGTATCATTTCCGACCGGATTACCACAGAAGTAGGGATCAGTGATCTGGTAAGTTTTCATAGTCTGGAGGATGGTGCAGATCAGTGGGCCGGGGAAGTGGAACGCAGTCTGGTGTATGTGAGGCGGGACAGATGTGAAGCGGTCAAGGAGGCCGGCTTTGACGTGCAGGAGCAGGCAAGACGGCTGGAGCGGTTTTATTTGACAGGGACGTTGGAATAGTTTATATAGGAAAGAGGAGTATCAGGAGTATAACATATGAATCAGAAGAAGAAAGTGATGCTCATTGTGCCAATGCTGCATCAGGGAGGTTTTGAGCGGATCTGTGTGGCCACGGCAAGACTGCTTGCGCCATATTATGAAGTCTGCATCGTACTGTTTGACTCCCACGACATTGCCTACGATATTGCGGGACTTCATGTGATTGACATCCATCTGGGTGTGAAAGAAGGGCTGGCAGGAAAGGTATTTCGTGTTATACAGCGCAGTCTGAAGGTGCGGCAGCTGAAACGGCAGCTGCAGACGGACATTGCCTATAGTTTTGGCGCTACGGCCAACATTGTCAATGTCCTTTCCGGAAAACGCGCGAAGATATGGGTGGGTCTGCGCAGTTATATGGATATGGAAGATGAGGGGAGAATCCGTCTTTTAGTCAAACGGTCGGATAAGATATTGTGCTGCTCTAAGGGGATTGCGGAGGAACTGCAGGCAAAGTATGGATGCGATAAGGCAGTGACGCTGTACAATCCTTTGGATATGGCGGATCTGCAGGCGAAGGCGCAGGCGGAGAAACCGCAGATGCCCTGGAAAGAACACGGCCCCATCATTGTTTCTATGGGACGGGAGGATGATGTCAAAGGATTCTGGCATCTGATCAAGGCGTTTGCGCTGGTAAAGCAGAAGATCAACGATGCCAGACTGATGATTATTGGGGATGGCGAGTTTAGGGCATATAAGAAGCTGGCCGTAGAGCTGGGCGTGGGAGAGGATGTGTATTTTACGGGGATGCAACGGAACCCTTTTCCCTATCTGCAAAGTGCGGCATTGTATGTGCTGACTTCTTACCGGGAAGGATTTCCAAACGCGCTGGTGGAGGCTATGGCACTGGGGCTTCCGGCAATCGCCACTGATTGTCCTACGGGGCCGGCGGAGATTCTGGAAGACCAATATGGGATATTGATTAACAATATGAGTCCCGAGGCGAATTATGACGCAGGTGTCATAACGGAGGAAGAAAGAAATCTGGCAGCACAGATAAGCAATATGCTGGAGGATGCCGGGAAGATGGCGCATTATCGGGAAATGTCCGTGAGACGCGCCAAAGATTTTACGACAGAGAAATATGTGGAATTGATACGGCAGTTTAGTAGTGTGTAAGAAGAATGGAGAAAAGGATGGAGATACGGGAGAGAAAGAGAATAACGTTGCCTACCGGACGGCAGTTTCTGGTGCTGGTTCCCTTTTCACTGTGCTATGCGGCGTTTATTGTTCTGGGAAACTGGCAGAAATCGGCGGAGTATTCCAACCTGCAGAATATAGGCCGGATTTTATTGTGGGCGCTTATCGGTTATGGGGTTTTGTTTGTTTTATGCTTTATCATTTCCCGGAAGGATACTTTTTTAGGACAGTGGATGCCGGCACAGAAAAAAAGGACAGGTAAGTGGTATGTGTTCCTGGGATTTTTTCTGGTATGTCTGCTCAGTTATCTGCCATATTATCTGATGTATTATCCCACATGGTTCAATAACGATGCCATATGGCAGATGGAACAGATTCTGGGCTGGAAAGCCAGGTCGAATCACCACCCCTTTTTCCATACGATGATCATGCAGTTATTTGTCAATATCGGTTATCGTCTGTCGGGTACCTATACGGGGGCGGTGGCTTTTTATACTTTCTGGCAGATGGCGCTTGTGGCATTTACCTTTGCTTTTTGTCTGTATGTGCTGTATAAGCGGGGAACGCGTATGGTGTGGCTTATTCTGGCATTTGCATTTTATATCGCTCTTCCCGTACATGGGATGTTGAGCATCTGTATGGGTAAAGATGCCTTTTTTGTATCAGCGCTGTTGTTCTTTACCTGGATGAGCCATACGTTTGATCTGGAAAAAGGAAAGAGCGGCTGGCAATGGTTACTCTATTTTGTGACAGGACTGTCAGTTTGTCTTTTGCGCAGTAATGGAATTTTAATTTTTGTGGGTACGGCGTTTGTGCTGATTATACATAGGTGGTGTTGCAGCGGGAATGGCAATGGCAGAACTGTTCCTGTTCGGACACTTTTATGTGCCGCCGCAGTCCTTATCTGTTATCTTCTCTATCAGGGGCCAGTCCTCAGGGGATTGCAGGTGGAGAAGGCGGATACGATCGAGGGATTGACCATGCCCACCCAGCATCTTCTCTGTGCCTATATGAGAGGCGGCAGTCTGACGGAGGAAGAGATTGCCATGATCGGGGAAGTACTGCCCTTGGAAAAGATGGAAGAATATTATAATCCATACCTGTTTGATGTGACCAAAAACCTGATTCGGGAAGAGGGCAATCAGGAAGTGATTGCGGAGCATAAGTGGGATTACTTTAAGCTGTGGCTGCGGGTGGGACTGCGGAATCCCATGCTGTATTTGGAGGGAGAGGTTCGGCAGACTGCGGGGTACTGGGCTTACAGGATACCGCATGATCAGTATCTCTATGGAGAATATTTTATGGTGGATAATCCCTTTGGGATTACCAATGAGAGGAAGCTTTTTACCTATGACAACAGTCTTTCCATGGGAAAATTCCTGATGGGATTTCAGGACTTATATAATAAGGTGTGGAGCCTGGGCCTCAATACCTGGGTGATGTTGTTCGGCCTTGCCTATCTGGCCTGGCAGAGGAGAAATGCCATGTGTTATGTACCATACATCATGCTGCTAGGCAGTCTGCTTCTGGCCACGCCGGTGTACAATGAGTTTCGCTATGCCTACGGGTTGTTTGCGGCATTTCCGCTGCTGTTTGGCTATACGTTCGGGCCGTCTGACGAGGAGAGGGCAGAGGAGGCCGGGGAGAAAGGAGTGTTGTTATCCTGATGAAAAAATGGTGTAAAGCAATCCTCTTTCTCCTGCCGGTTATCATATTGGTTGTAGTGGTAAACTGGTATGTGGACTCATATGCGATGCTGCGCATCACGTATGACCAGATTGGGGAGCAGATGGCAGTGTACGGCCGGAATGTGGAAGGGTTGGAAGAATCGGATTTTAATGACCGCAATCTGTTCCTGGCCTGTGTGAAACAGCAGGAAGAGCCGAGAGAGGTGATCGTGGCGGGATCCAGCCGGGTGATGAATTTCGACCATACCATGTTTGGTACGGATTCTTTTTATAATGCGGGGCTGTCAGAGTCCACAGTTTATGATCTGCTGGCGGTGTCAGGGGTGCTGGCGGCGGAAGATAAATTGCCGAAGACCATGGTGATCGGGGTGGACGCCTTTTTGTTCAATACCAGTCATGACAATGACAGGTGGGAAGACCTTTATCCGTATCATAACTACATGAACGTGATCCTAAATGAGAAATTCGATGAGGGCAACCTGCATCCGCAAAAGAACACCGGCAAAGATATGGGCAAATGGCTTTCCCTGGATTATTTCCGCTATAACGTCACCCTGCTTCCGGAGAGAAAACGGTTCCAAGTCTCTTATACGGATGACTGGGAGACGGAGCGGTACCTGAAACATTATGACGGGAGTATCGCCTACCAGAGAGAATTGCGGGAAGGTGATACAGCGATGGTAGAGGAACTGACCAGGCAGTCCATGGAAGAGCATGTGGTCTACCGGATGACGGATTATCAGGAGATTGATCACGGCCACTGGAAGAAGTTTGAGCGGCTGGTTATCTGGCTGCAGGAGCAGGGCGTAGAGGTTATTTTATACTTGCCACCCTATTCACCCATGATGTATAATTACATAGAATCAGAGGAGGCCTTTCAGATTACGCTGGAAGTGGAAAAGAGAGTACAGGAACTGGCAAATGAGCGTCAGATTGCCCTTTACGGTTCCTATGATCCGGCGGGATGCGGTCTTGAGATGACGGATTTATATGATATTTATCACGTGAAAACGGAGAAAATGATGGATACTTTCTATCCGGTGATTCCGGCACGGTGAGGGGATTGAAATACATTTTCAATCGCGGGATTTGTGTCTGCGCGCTGCTTGTCACAAACTCGTCAGGCTCAGAAAGCAGCGCAGAAATGTGGGGATAATGAAAGCAAACGTTACTTACTGGCTCGATGAGACGGCGGTCAGGCTGCCGGATAAGACAGCTTTTGCAGATGAAAACAAACAGGTCACTTTCAGGCAGCTGAGACAGCAGGCCAGGGCGGTGGCTTATGAACTGATAGAGCGGGGATTCTTTAAAAGACCAGTGGTCGTCTTTCTGGAAAAAGGTGTCGATGTACTGGTCTCCTTTATGGGTGCGGCTTACAGCTGTAACTTTTATTCCCCCATCGATGTGGACATGCCGGGAAGCCGGGTAAATAAGATACTCGAAGTGTTGGATCCGGCTATTGTTATCACTACGGCGGCATTGCGGGAGATATTTGCACAGTATTCCTATCAGGGGGACTTCCTGATACTGGAGGAGGCCCTGGCCGCCTGTGGGCAGACCGAAGATGGGCAGAGAGCGGAAAGAATCGAGGCGGCGAGGCGGAAAGGGATAGATACGGACCTTCTGTATGTGCTGTTTACTTCCGGTTCCACGGGTGTGCCCAAGGGTGTGACCATTAACCACCGTTCTGTGATAGATTATACGGACTGGGTGACAGAAACTTTCCAGATTACCGAGCAGGACAGCTTCGGCAATCAGGCGCCCTTTTACTTTGATAATTCCATACTGGATATCTACAGCACCATCAAGACCGGGGCCACTACTTATATTGTGCCGAAGAATCTGTTTGCCCAGCCGGTACTTTTGCTGGAATATTTGAAAGAGAAGAAGATCAATACCATTTTCTGGGTGCCATCGGCGCTGATCGTGGTGGCGAAACTCAAAGCCTTTAAGAATGTGGATTTATCAGACACCTTGAAACGGGTATTATTCTGCGGCGAGGTGATGCCCAACAAGCAGCTGAATGTGTGGCGGAAGTTTCTGCCGGATGTGCAGTATGCCAATCTTTACGGGCCTACAGAGATTACGGATGCCTGCACCTATTATGTGGTAGACCGTGAGTTTGCAGATGAGGAACCGCTTCCCATCGGTTATGCGATGCCCAACACAGACATTCTGGTGTTAAATGATAAGAATGAAAAGGTAACAGGAGAGGAATCCGGCGAACTCTGTGTCCGGGGAACTTCTCTATCCATGGGTTATTACAACAATCCGGAAAAGACCAGGGAAGCCTTTGTGCAAAATCCCCTGAATCCCTATGTGCCTGAGCTGATCTACAGAACGGGTGATATCGTAAAATATAATGAGTACGGCGAGTTGATATATCTTTCCCGCAAAGATTTCCAGATTAAGCATATGGGTCACAGGATTGAACTGGGAGAGATTGAGACGGCGGTTTCTTCGCTGGAGGAAATATCCTTATGCTGCTGTCTCTATGATGACAAGAGACAGAAGATTGTGCTGTTTATCGAGGGAGAGTTGGAAAAGGCTTATATCAATGAGAAGATTTCCCATCTGGTGCCCGAATATATGCTGCCCAACAAGCTGATCACATTGGAGAAAATGCCCATCAATGCCAACGGTAAGATTGACAGGGTTAAATTAAAGGAGTTTCTTTGATATGGGGAAAAGGTTTGACCGCGTGGTGGTGGTTGGATATGGAAAAGCGACTGGAAATGTACTCAAATACATAGAAGAACAGAGGCAGGCATACGGTTATCAACTGGAATTTATAGAACATGAGTTGCACGCTTTAAGTATTACGAGGAAGATTTGTGAGGAAAGGGGCATTCCCTATACCTCTATGCCGGATAAGCATGAATTAGCCGCGTACCTGTGCAGTATCATGGAGAAGACGCTGATTGTCAGCGCCAGCAACAATTTTCTCTTTCCGGCGGTCTGTGTGGAGAAGGAGAATATCACCATCATCAATTTCCACAATGCTCTTTTGCCGGACTATCCGGGCAGGAATGCACCCAGCTGGGTCATCTATCAGGGAGAGAGACAGACCGGTATTACCTGGCACTATGTGACGGCAGGTATTGATGAGGGAAATATCATTATTCAGAAAAGATGTGCTATCGGCCCGGAGGACAAGGCCTATGAACTGACCGAACGGCTGATGGATCTGGCCTGCGAAGGATTTGCGGAATGTTTTGCGGCTGTTCTGGAAGAGCGGGCACAGACGATATCCCAGGGAAGTATCCTGGGCCGGCGGATGTACCGTTCTACGGAGGTGCCGGGGAATGGATTTTTTGAGCTTTCTGAGGAGCCGGAAGCCATATACCGCCTGCTTCGCAGTGTGGATTATGGGAAGAACGATATCTTCCCGCACATGCAGACTGTGGTGGACGGCGTGCGGGTGGAAGTCATAAGATACCGCAAGATTGTACCGGAAAAGAAAAAAGATGAAGAAAATGTAATATTTCTGCCGCTTTCGGGGACGCATCTTCTTAAGATCAAATACCGTATCCTGTAAGAGGGATTACAATCTGAATATATGGTAAAATGAAACTTGAAGATTTGGGAACGCAATGGATATAGATAAACAAAGAAAGGACATACTATTTATGAAAGAAAAAGTGTTGGAAATTCTGGAAGAGTACTGTGAGGAAGCGCTTACATATGATGGCGACAGTATGATGGAGGATGGGATTATTGATTCCTTCACTGTCATCAATATCGTGAGTGAACTGGAAGAAGAGTTTGATATTGAGATTGACGCCAAGTATGTGGTGGCGGAGAATTTTAAGAATAAAGAGGCGATCATAGGGCTTGTCGAGCGTCTGCTGGAGGAATAAATGCAGTTATTATCCTACACTTTTGTGTTGTTGTGGGTGATTACCTTCGCCCTCTATTACCTGGTGCCGCAGAGGCGTAAATGGCAGATCCTTCTGGCCGCAGGACTTGTGTTTTATGTGATCGGGCTGAAGGGAGTCCCTGTCAGTCTGTTCATTACCTGCGCCACAACCTATGCCTGCGGCATCTATCTGCAAAAAAGTCTTGCCTCACAGCGTAAAGCTCTTGCAGACTGCACAGATAAAGAAAGTAAGAAAGCAGTAAAACATGGATTTGAGAAACAGAGAAAACAGGTTCAAATCCTCTATTTTGCGTTGAATTTGGGACTGTTAGTCTTCTATAAATACACGGTCGTGGCCCTGCCTTTCTTAAAGGATCGGGGTGTTCCCACAGGTTTTTTTGAAAAAGTGATCATGCCGCTTGGCATTTCCTTCTACACACTGACAGCTATCGGCTATGTGGTGGATGTGGGAAGGGAGCAGTGTGAGGCGGAGCAGAATCCTTGGAAGGTATTGTTGTTTCTGTCCTATTTTCCGGCAGTCACCCAGGGGCCTTTCAATCGTTTTGCCAAACTAAAAGAGGAGTTAGAGAGAGAGCATAACTTTGATTATGAAAGAATGCTGCGGGGGATTCAGCGGTTCGTCTGGGGCGCCTTTAAGAAATTGGTAATCGCAGACCGGATTGGTTTATTTGTGGATAATGTGTTTATGAGTCAGGCCGCTGAAGTGCCGGGAAGCATCTTCGCAGTGGCAGTGGCGCTTTATATGCTACAGCTGTACGCAGATTTTTCCGGCTATATGGATATGGCGCTGGGCGTCAGCGAAACCTTTGACATCGTTCTGCCGGAGAACTTTAAGAGACCATATTTCTCCAAGTCTGTGGCGGAATTTTGGCGCAGATGGCATATTACCCTGGGTACCTGGTTTAAAGACTATGTGATGTTTTCTTTTGTCATGTCGGGGACAGGGCGTAAGATTACGAAGGCCGCCAAGAAAAAATGGGCTGTTATGGGCAGACATGCGGTACCGATTATGGGAACTATGCTGGTCTGGCTCTTTACCGGCATGTGGCACGGCAGGACGGCCAGTTATATACTCTGGGGCATTTATTACGGCCTGATCATGAGCATTTCTTTGGTACTGGAAGCAAACTATGCTGTCTGGAAGGAAAAACTGCATATCAGGGATGGTAAGGTCTGGGGGCTGTTTTGCATGGCACGCACCTGGTTGATTGTGTTCTTGGCAGATGTGCTGATCCGCAGTGAAAGCCTTACACAGGCGGGCATGATCTACCGGGCCTTTCTTACCAGACTGAATGTGCGGGCGTTGTTCTCTCAGACGATCACTTCCTATGGTATCAGCAAGTATGGCTTCCTGCTTTTGTTTGCGGCATTGTTTGTGTGGCTTATGGTGTCTGTGTGGGAAGAGCGGGGCAAAGATGTGCGGGCCTGTCTGGCAGGCTGGCCGATGCCGGCGAGGTGGTGCTGCTATTATGGGATTTTGCTGGTGGTGCTGATCACGGGTATCTACGGCGGCGGGTATGATACGGCGGCATTTATGTATCAGAGCTTTTGAAGGGGGAGGAGACATGATGAAGAAACACAGTTTACTCTTATTACTGCTTATTAGTACTCTATCTATGGCAGCATGCGGCAGCAGAGAGGCCACATTTGAAGCGGTCGTTCTTGGAGTTAGTGCCGAAGATCAGTGGTGCATGGTGGAACCGGTTGAAGGCAGTCAGGAACTTGACAGTGCGGATCGGATTGAAATTAATTTGTATAATGACCTGCCCGCCACTGTGGCATATGACATTGCCCATGAGGCAAAAGTTGGGGATACGGTAGAAATCACTTACAATGGTGAAATTATGGAAACGTATCCGGCGCAGTTGGGGGACGTATATAATATCAAGATTGTTGAAACGGCAGAGGAATAATTTGAATTAATGTTATAGTTAAAAACGTGGTCTCACGATTGAAAGTGCATTGCGGGCGAACGGCAACAAATTAAAATTGGATGAGGATACGATGCATAAGATTATATTTCATTTAAATTGTCTGGAACAGGGCGGCGCGGAGCGTGTAGTCACTAATCTGGCTAATCAGTTCGCGGCCAATGGATATGAGGTCATTATTGCCACAGAGTGGTATGGTGAAAATGAATTTCAGACGGACGAGCGGGTGCGCCGGGTACATGTGGGCCTTACCAAAGAGGATGAACACAAGAACCGGATTGTACAGTTCCTGCTCCGGGTAAAATACTTGCGCCTGCTTCTGAAAAAGGAGCGGCCGGATATTCTGGTGCCTTTTGCCAGAAGAGCGATATACAGAGGTCTGATGGCTGCGTTTTTTGTGAAAGTACCGGTGCTTATTTCCATTCGGACAGATCCGGTGGGACACTATGAGGAGTGGTCGGACAAGATACAGATACCGCTTTTGTTTCCGAGAGTGGACGGCTGTGTGTTTCAGACCCAGGGGGCGCGGGAGTTCTTTGCGCCCAGATTACAGAAGAATTCCCGGATTATCTTAAATCCGTTAAATCCAAAGTATATCGGTGTGCCAGCACCTGAAAAGCGGAACAAGACGGTGGTGCAGTCCGGCCGGCTGGTGGATTTTAAGAACCAGCCCATGCTGCTTCGGGCTTTTGCGAAAGTACATGCGAAACATCCCGAATATGACTTAAAGATTTACGGCGGCGATTCTTTTGACGGCACGAAGGAAATATTGGACAAATTGATAGAAGAATTGGAAGCGCAGGACTATATCCATTTGATGGGAGCCAGTGACAGTCTGGAAAAGGATTTGGTGGATGCGGCGCTTTTTGCTTTTACATCGGATTGGGAAGGACTGCCCAATGCGCTGATGGAAGCCATGGCTTTGGGACTTCCGATTGTGGCTACGGACTGTCCCTGCGGCGGACCAAGGACGATCATGACAGACGGGGTGGACGGGCTGCTGATTCCCATTAAAGATGAGGAAGCGTTGGCGGCAGGGATCAATCGTTTGATTGAAGAACCGGAACTTGCGCAGAGACTGGGAATGGAAGCAAGAAAGATTGCAGAGAGGGCCAATGCGGAGACAATCTTTGCGCAGTGGCGGGATTATATGGAAGAAATCTGTTTCGAGTATGGGGGAGCGGATAAGCAGAGACAGGATAAGAGATGAGAACCATGGCCGGGCTTTCGTTTATGGACATCATATGAACGCTGTGATATAATAACCGCAAAAGAAAACAAGCGGCATCAAGGAGGAAATCTTATATGAACGCTGCGCTATCTGTGATTGGCAGTGGTTTGATTGTGATATTGTTTGCAGGGTTGTTTTGTGTGATCGGCAGAATGCTGCTGTGTAAAGCGGGAATTGATAGTGATAACAGCTGTTATACACTTGCGAGTTCCTATTTTGTCGGTATGGCGGTTTATCTGGCTATTCTGAGAACCTTAACGCTGGTGACAGGTTCCTACAAAATTGTTTTTTGGTCACTCTTAATTCTGACCGCTGTATTTGCGGTCATTACCATTTATCGGCGTTTTTATCTGTGGCTGTGTAAAAACGCAGGTTTGCTGGCGGCCCTGGTCGGTCTCTGGATTGCCCATACGTTTCATGCACTTCTGTATCGTCTGATTGATGTGGAGAGAGTGAGTCTGTCGCCATATGTTGGTATTGGAACGATTGGTTCTTTAAGATATGCCGGTATTGCTGATTATTTTGTGGAGCAGAATTATATTCCGGTATTGAATCAATCGTATGGACAGTCGGTTCTGGCAAGCTTCAGCAGATTGTTAGGTTTGAATAACCTCTGCTTTGCCCTGACACTTTGGCTGGCGGTCAGCGGCGCTTTTCTGTGTCTGCTTCTCTATAGTATTTTTCGCAGATATTTTTCATCTGGGCTGAGTATTTTGCTCGTCTGCGTGGTTTATATGGGAAGCGTTTCCCTGACATTGGCGCCCATCCGTGTTGTTGACAGTGATTATCCACTGATCTCAAGCGGATATACGGATTCTGTGGTCGGTGTGGCGACACTTTTTATTTATCTGGAAATGATCATACAAATTTTGCAACATAAAAGTAAGCTGGTCTTTTCCCATTATCTTGTGACAGTTTGCTTTGTATTATACTGGGCTATGAGTGCGCCCCACAACATATGCGTATTGTTGGGGGTGGGCGGATTTTTGATGGTCTATCTGCTCTATAAGAAGGAGTATGTAAGCGCGTTAAGAGGCGCTGTACTTGGCGGCGTCATTCTGGTCTCCTGTCTGTTGGGAATCCTGGAGGGAGGGATGCTGACGCCTTCCGGTCTTGTGGACGAGGTTTCTATAGAAGGTGTCATGACTGTGGCCGGCCCTGATGAAGAGCAGACGGGCGGGGGCATCATAATCGTTCCGGTGATGAACTACCAGTTTTCAAACGCGCCCGGTGTGCTGGGAGGCCTTGGAGTGGGCTTACCCTATATGGAAAAAATGATGGATTGTGCGGTGGATGCCCTGCATCAGGGGGAGTGGTACCTGCTCTTCTATGCTCTGGCGGGATTATGGTGGGACAGCGTCCGCATTATGTTCTGGCCTCTTCTTGGCGTTTTGGGAATCGGATTGCTTGCATATCATAGACGGAATGACAGGGAAACCGGATTTTGGGCGATGGCGGGATTCGGAACTCTGGCTGTCGGCTATGTGGTAGATTTTTTTATTTCCCTGAATTCGTATAAATGGGCGTTGTCTCGGTTTGCTATGCCGTTTTATTTCCTGGGAATGTTGTTTATGGCAGTGATATTGGGGCAGGCTTTGACAGGTAAAAGAAGGTTATATCGGTTGCTCAGCGCCGGTTCCGTTTTCCTTATTTTAGTCGGACAGGTTCTGGACAAGACGCTTATTTTGTACGGACGATGCACGCAAAATGATATCTGGTCTTTGATGAAAGGGATGGCCTTACTTACAGATTAATAGAGAAATGAACGGATAGAAGGGAGAAAGTTATGTTTTCATTTGACGATTACAGAGAAATTATCAGGATTATACAGTCCACAGGCAGGCAGTGCAGTTATGCGCAGGCGTTGACGCGGGATCGGTTTATCATCATGCGCCACGATGTAGAGTACAGCGTGGACAGGGCGTACCAGCTTGCGAAGGTGGAGCAGAGCATGGATTTTATCTCCACCTATTTTTTTCAGTGGACGAACAATTCCTATAATATTCTTTCCAAGAAGAACATGGATATCATCAAGGATATGCATGAGAGAGGCCAGCACATCGGCTTGCATTTTGCCCTGAATGGTATGACGGATATGCAGCAGATTCGGAAAAGGATCAAGATGGAGATGGAAATCTTAAGCGAGATGTTTGGCTTTGAGATTACGGAGTTTTCGGTACATCGTCCTTCCCGCGATGTTCTCAGGGAAAATATCAAATTGGAGGGTATCCTGAATGCTTATCAGGACGACTTCTTTACCTTTGCGGACAATGTGACAGAGGGGACGCCTCTGCAGGTGAAATATATGTCGGATGCGAATCATATCTGGCGTTATGGATATCCGGATGAACAAAATATCACTAGTTATGATAAAGTGCAGATTTTGACACATCCCTTTGCCTGGTGTAAGAAGGGGTATAGTAACTTTGAGAACTACAGGGCATTGATTCAGGAAAAGTATATAGAACTGATAGAATCAGTGGATCATGAATGTAAGGATTTTGGTGAATACCGGGATTATTTTATGGAGAAAGAGGTGCGATAAGAGGTACTAATGAGATACCATAAAGTGGAATCATGGAGGTTGGTATGTGCGGAATATGCGGATACATCAGTAAGAAGAACATTACCATACAACAGCTTCAGGAGATGAACGATACCATGTATCACAGGGGGCCTGATGACAGCGGGGCGGAGATTTATCCGATGTCAGAGGGCTATGCGGTGGGATTTGCCCAGAGGCGGCTGTCTATCCTGGATCTGTCGGTGCTGGGGCATCAGCCCATGCACTCGCAGGATAAGCGGGTATCTGTGGTCTATAATGGTGAGATATATAATTTCAGGGAACTGAGAGAGGAATTGGCGGACTATCCCTTCCGGTCGGACTGTGACACGGAAGTTATCATAGCCGCCTATTTAAAATGGGGAATAGAGTGTCTGGAGCGGTTTAACGGGATGTTTGCCATTGCGTTGTATGACAGGCAGACACAGGATATCTATCTGGTCAGGGACCGTATCGGTAAGAAGCCGCTCTATTATTGGTATGAAGATAATGATCTGGTGTTCGCCTCAGAGTTAAAGCCTATCATGCAGTGCCCCGGTTTTGCAGGACGGATAGACAAAAGGGTGCTGTCACGTTATCTTTTTCACCAGTATATCAATGCGCCGGAGAGTATTTATGAGAATGTGTACAAGCTGGAGCCGGGGATGGTCCTGAAATTTCATGCAGGACAGATAACGGCATGGAAATACTGGGATGTGAAGGATGTCTATCACAAGGCCGTCAAAGAGCCGGTATGCAGCTATGAAGAGGCGAAGACCCAGTTGAAGGAACTTCTGAAAAAGGCTGTGGCGCTTCGGATGATTGCGGATGTTCCCCTGGGGGCATTCTTAAGCGGCGGATATGATTCTTCCCTGGTGACGGCTATCGCCCAGGAGCATTCTGATCGGCCGGTAAAGACTTTTTCCATTGGATTTCATGAGGAAAAATATAACGAGGCCAAATATGCCAAAGCCGTGGCAGAGTATTTGGGAACGGAACATACGGAACTCTATATTGATGAGGAGGATATGTTCGGTCTGGTGGAGAGCATTGCGAAGTATTATGACGAGCCCTTTGCAGACAGTTCTCAGATTGCAACTATGATGGTCTCCCAGCTTGCCAGAGAACATGTGACAGTGGCCTTGTCGGGAGATGGCGGCGATGAGTTTTTCTGTGGGTATAATATCTATGAGAACGTGGCGATGGCACAGAAACTGGATCTGCTCGGCGGCATGGTGCACGGCCTGTGCAGTCTGCCCGGTGCGAAGCAGATGCATCTGGAGGACAGGCTGCCCTTCCGGGTGAGGGTGATTGCCGGCAACAGGGAGCGGGAAAGCAAGACCCAGTTTGGGGCAGGTAATTATCCTGTGATGGCAAGAGCCATGGTGGGAGAACTTCCGGCGGGAATAAAACCACTGCCGGTGCACTATCTGATCGAGAGCGGCTATCAGGTGAACAGCTGGCAGGTGAGAAGGATGCTGGTGGATATGGACACGTATCTGCCGGGAGATATTCTCTGTAAAGTTGACAGGGCTTCCATGAAATATTCCCTGGAATCCAGGTGCCCAATCTTGGATAAGGACGTGATGGAGTACTCTTATAGGATTCCTCACAGGTATAAATATGCCGATGGAGATAAAAAACATATCCTAAAAGATATCGCCTGTGATTATATTCCGAGGGATTTATTGGATCGTCCGAAGGTCGGATTTGGGGTCCCGCTTGATAAGTGGTTGAGAGGTCCTTTGAGGGAAAAATTGCTGGATTACAGTAGTTATGAATTCTTAAAAAAACAGTCGATTTTTGATGCTGACTATGTGTCCGGAATGATCAAAAGCTATATTGAGACCGGTGATGGTGGTCCCGCGACCGGCGCAAACTACTCAAAATTGTCATGGTCGTTCTTTGTGTTTCAGCAATGGTATGAGGCTTATCACCGGAAATGATAACGAACGGGATGTTAAAAATGAAAAAAACGTGTACGATATCATGAAATTTCAAGAAGAAAATTATCAGAAAAGAGAAGAAATTGTCAGTGAATTCAGACATGTAAAAATAAAAGGAAATTTAATTAAAAAGTCGTTTTGAGGCTGTTTTGCAGGAAAATAGAGGATGAAATTGCAAAAAAGAGGATTTTTTGTAAAAAAATGAAGGAACTTATGCAAGTGATATGAAAGAAGCATTGAGAAGAAAACACATAGCATTCTATATAGGCTCCCTACATAAGGGGGGAGCAGAAAGGGTGTTCGTAAATCTGGCAGAGTACTTCGCACAGGAGGGCTACCGGGTCACGATGGTGACCCAATACCGGAAAGAAGACGAATATCCCCTTCCAGAGCAAATTACGCGTGTTATCTCTGAAATCGATGAAAAGGAGATCACAGGAAGCAGGGTCAGAAATTTTTGTCGGAGGGTTAAAAAATTACATGCGATATGGAGACAATATCAACCAGAACTGGTGTTATCCTGTATTGGAAAAAATAATTTCATGACAGTAGTTACCACAATGGGGACACGGACCAGGCCGGTGGTGTCAGTGGTGGGAGAGGCCAGAGAGGAATACCCGAACAGATTGATGCGTGTGCTGGCCAATCTACTCTTTCCGTTTGCATCGGGTCTCATTTTACAGACGGAGAGGTCCAGGGATTTCTTTTCCGGAAGGGTGGGAGAGCGGGCAGTGATTCTTCCAAATTCTCTGAACCCGGATTTTGTGAAGCCGCGTTATGAAGGAGAGCGGGAGCGCCGGATTGTATCTGTGGGGCGTATGGATGCGAATAAGAACCATGAGATGATGATACGGGCCTTTGCAGCATTGCGTGACAGGTATCCGGAATATGTGTTAACGATATACGGGGATGGGGAATTACACTCTTATTTGAAGGGACTGGCAGAAGAACTGGGTGTCAGTGAGCGGGTGGAATTGCCGGGGGTGATTCCCAATGTGGCAGAGCGGATTGAGAAAGCAGCGATGTTTTTGCTCACTTCCTATTCGGAGGGAGTGTCCAACGCCCTGATAGAAGCCCTGGCCACAGGACTTCCGGTAATCGCTACAGATGTGCCCAGCGGCGGAACTGTGGAACTGATGTCAGACGGGGTCAATGGACTGATTATTCCTGTGGGAGACCAGAAAGCGCTGGAGGTGGCCATGGATAGGCTGCTTGCCGATCCTGCCTATGCACAGCAGCTTGGCAGAGAAGCGGCTAAAATACAGGAGAGGCTTGCTCCGGAGCGGGTGAACCGGCTGTGGAAAGAATATTTTGAGTCTATTATAGGAAGGTAGTTATTGAGGATATCAGAAGGTGAGATGTGAAGAGAAAGGTAGAGTATATGAAGGATAGATTAAAGATTGCGGTGCAGACAGCTTTGTTTATCGCCATCTTTCTGGCACTGCTTTTGCCGGTATCTTATATGGTAAGGACAAACGGCGATGTGAAGGACCGGTTTGCCGGATTCTATGCGGAGAAAAAGGATACGCTGGATATTGTGATGATCGGTTCCAGCCCGGTATTTCCATATTATGCGGCGCCCAAGCTGTGGGGAGAGGCCGGAATTGCCATGTATCCCCTCTCGTCCAATGTACAGAGGCCATTAGCCATGCGTTATCTGGTGGAGGAAGCGGAGAAGACACAGTCGCCGGAACTTTACATCTTTGAGATGCGTATGTACACCATAGACGATCAGGGGCTTATGGATAATATGGCGTATACCAGGGGAGTGACGGATAATATGAAGTATTCGGCTCACCGGATTAAGACCATACAGGCGATGGTACCTGAAGGTGACGAAGAGGGGCGGCTTACCTATTATCTGGACATCATGAAGTATCACACCAATTGGAAAATGCTGGCGCTGCCTTCGGAATGGGCGAATATGTTTTATCATCATGAAAGTCCGAGCAAGGGATATACGATCAAAGATGAAGTGGGACCGCAGTCCATGCCGGATTGCGGCGGTGCAGAGGGGACAATGGCAATTTCACCGGAACAGGAAGAGTATCTGAAGGAACTGTTATTGTTTCTGGAAGAAGGGAATAAGGATGCATTGTTTCTGGTTTCCCCCTATGGGGAATCTTTGGAGGAACAGCAGATGTTTAATTATATGGAAGAGATCGTGACCTCGTATGGTTATCCCTTCTTAAATATGAACAATTATTATGAAGAGATCGGTATTATTTTTGAGGAAGACTTTGCAGATTACGGGAGCCATACCAACGCTGTTGGTGCGGAGAAATGTACGGAGTTTTTGAAGCAGTATCTGATAGAACATTATGATTTCCAGGACAAGCGGGGGGATGACAGATATGCATCCTGGGATAAAGCCTATGTGAGTTGGCAGGAGAATATGGAGACAGCGCGGAAAACCATCAGAGAGCGCATAGTCAATGAAGATTATGCGGTCATCGAGGAGGAATAACACATGTGTGGAATCGCTGGTTTTTGCAACTGGACAAAAGATTGGCAGAAGAATATCGAACGGATGAATGAGAAGATGTATCACAGAGGACCGGATGCCTCCGGCGTCTGGTCCTCCGATGACCATAGAATTGTGCTGGGACACAGGAGATTATCCATCATTGATCTGTCTCCTGCCGGGGCGCAGCCCATGGTATCCCATAACGGGCGGTATGTCATGGCCTATAATGGAGAGGTATATAATTATATCAAGATTAAACAAATGCTGCTTGATGAGGGCAGGGTGACTGCTTTCAGGGGGAGTTCCGATACGGAGATTCTCCTGGAAGCAGTTTCCGCATATGGGTTGGAATGTACACTTAAAATGATAAAGGGTATGTTTGCAATTGCATTATACGACCAACAAGAACAAACGTTATTTCTGGCCCGTGATCGGGTTGGAGAAAAGCCGTTATTTTATGGAATATTAAAAGAGGATATAAATAACGGTGAGAATCAAAATCCCTTTGTCTTTGCTTCCGACCTCAATTCCATCTCTGGACTGGATGGGTTCTGCAACCCTGTCAACCCACGTGTATTGAGTGATTACATGCGTTATGGATATGTTGCAGCCCCCTATTCTATCTATGAAGGGATATGGAAGCTGCAACCGGGGAAGATATTAAGTGTTAAATCACCATTTAACAAACCAACCATAATGACCTATTGGTCCATGCAGGAGACGGCAGTTTTGGGACAGCAAAATCTGTTTCGGGGAAGTGAAACGGAAGCGGCAGAGGAGTTGGAGAGACTTTTGCGTGATTCCATTGCCGGACAGATGGTGGCAGACGTGCCGGTGGGCGCTTTTCTTTCGGCTGGGATTGACAGCAGCACGGTGGTATCTCTGATGCAGTCCATGAGCGAACGTAAGGTCAAAACTTTTACGATTGGTATGTGGGAGGAGAAATTCAACGAGGCGCCGGTGGCAAAAGAGATAGCGGCGCATCTGGGAACCGAGCATACGGAAGTCTATATTACGGAAGAGGATGCCAGGCAGGTGATTCCGCGGCTGGCAGATATGTTTGGAGAGCCCTTTGCGGATTCGTCCCAGATACCTACTTATCTGGTCAGTAAGATTACCAGAGAACATGTGACGGTGTCTCTGAGCGGAGATGGCGGGGATGAGTTATTCTGTGGATATAACACCTATTATTCCATTGATCGGATTTGGAATAAGACGAAGAAGATTCCTTATCCTATCAGAAGGATGGCAAGTGTTATGCTTGGAGAGGCAGGAAAGATCAGTCGGGGAGGATTTGCCACAAGAGCCAGGCTGCTGGGCGCTAAAAATATGGAGGATATGTATCTGCGCTCGGAGATTGGAGAAGGGCTTTCGCTTGTGGGAAGGCATGAGCGGACAAAGGTGTCATGGATACCGGAGGTCTGGCAGGAGATTCTGCCCTGGAAAGAGGGGCGGACCCTGATGGAGGAATATCCCTGCGGACTTTTGGAACCGCCGCAGCATAATCTGATGCTGATGGATCTTTTGATGTATCACCCGGATGATATTTTAAATAAGGTGGATCGGACGGCGATGGCGGTATCTCTGGAAACCAGGGTACCGATGTTGGATAAAGACGTGGTAGAGTTCGCATGGAAGCTGCCCCTTTCTTATAGAAGCAAAGACGGTGTCAGCAAGAAAGTGCTGCGGGATATTCTTTACCGCTATGTGCCGCAGGAGCTGATGGAGCGGCCTAAGAAGGGGTTTAGTATTCCCCTCCACAAGTGGCTGAAAGAGCCGGGACTGCGGGAGTGGGCGGAGAATCTGTTGGATCCGGCATTGATAAGGAGACAAGCGTTATTAAATCCTTTGGCGGTAAAGAGGCTCTGGGATGATTATATACAGCGCGATATTTGGCGGGTACAGATCTGGTATGTACTGATGTTCCAGGAGTGGATGATGAGTCATGAATCAAGATAGTATGAGGACTATTTGGAAGCGCTGATATATAAGAAAATCAGGAAGGCTCTGAAAGGGAGTTTAAGATAGGGGAAGTAAAATCGCGGAGGCAGAATGTGAAAATATTAGAACAGTATCATCCTTCAATGTCATATGAGAAAGAGCAGGCAAATTTGATTTCTGTCATTGTGGCTGCTTATAATATAGAAGCTTATATTGAACGGGGGATCAGGTCTATCTGCGCGCAGACTTACCGGAATCTTGAGATCATCGTGGTGGATGACGGTTCTGTGGATGAGACGGGGTGTATCTGCGATAAGCTGGCGGCAGAGGATAAACGGATACGTGTTATTCATAAGCCCAACGGCGGCCTGGCGGATGCCAGGAATGTGGGGATGGCTCAGTCTGCAGGCGGCTATATTGGTTTTGTGGACGGAGACGACTGGATCGATCCCGATATGTATGAGAGAATGTTGGGCGCATTGTTAGAGCAGCAGGCGGATGTTGCGGTCTGCCGATATCGTCAGGTGTATAAGAATCATACGGAAGATGGTTCTGTGGACAGGGCGGTTCTCTTTGAAGGACAGGAGGCCCTGCAGTGTTATGTGGAGGAGCGGGAGGAGTATGCCATCCAGAATGCTGCCTGGAATAAATTATATAGAAAGGAAATTTTGGACGGAACGTCTTTCCCGACAGGGAAGTGGTATGAGGATATCATGTTTACAACGTCCGGCCTTGCACGTGCCAAACGCTGTATTTACCTTGACACTGCCTATTATAACTATATAATAGACAGAGAGGGAAGTATCATGAATGCGCAGATTAATGCGCGCACTTTTACGGATTTGATTCCTGCCTTTTATGAGAAGACAAAATTCCTGCAGGAATTGGGCAGAGAGGATCTGGCCCGGATTCATGATTATTTTTTTTATAAAAGATTATTGCTCTTTTACGCGCAGATATCGCATCCGCCCTATCTGACAGAATTGGAAAATATCCTGCGCAGGGATGAGGAAAGAGTCAGGAAGGCTTTTCAAGATTCCATCGTGGATCCCAGAGATCGGAGGAAGGTATCGCTCTTTTATAAATCGCCGGTTCGTTACTGCCGCAGGATACGGAGGGAGGAACGGGTGGTGATCCCGTTAAAAGCAAGGATAAAGGCGATACTTGGAAGCATTGGCAAATAGTTGGAGAATCTATGGTAATCATACAGTTTGCAGGCGGGCTGGGCAATCAAATGTTTCAGTATGCCCTGTATCTGCAGTTTCAGAATTTGAATAAGGATGTAAAGGTTGATGATGTAGCAGGTTTTGTGGAGGATGTCAAGCGAGATCCGGCACTTTCGGCTTTCGGGATTACTTATGAAAAGGCGGATCCCAAGGTGATAGAAGAAATGCTGGATGCCTCCCTTCTCTTCTGGCACAGAGTAAAAAGAAAACTGTTTGGCAGGAAGCGGAAGTCGTATTTTGAGGAGGACAAGCGGTTTCGGCCGGAAATCTTTACCTGGGATGATATTTATCTGGAGGGGTATTGGCAGACAGAGAAGTATTTTGCAGCGGTGGAAGATCAGGTGAGGGCTGCATTTGATGTGGATAAGCTGTTCGCACCCAAGGGAGAAGGCGCCGCGCCGATGGAAGGATGGTCTAACCTGCAGGCCAGGGTGCAGGCGTATTTACGGGAGATAGAGGATACACAGTCTGTGAGCCTGCATATCCGCAGGGGAGATTATCTGACGCCGGAAAATCAGGCGCTTTTTGGCGGTATCTGTACGGAAGCATATTATAAGGAAGCGATGCGGCGGATGCGGGAGCAGTATCCGGGATGCCGGTTTTTCCTTTTTACCAATGATAAAGAATGGGCGAAGATGCGGTTTGTGGACCGCCCCTCCACGGATGTGACAGTGGTGGATCTGCCGGAGGGCTGTGATCATCAGGAATTTGCCCTGATGAGTAAATGTAAGCACAATATTCTTGCCAACAGCAGTTACAGCTGGTGGGCTTCTTATCTTAATATAAATCCGCATAAAACAGTCTTGGCGCCGCCCAAGTGGTTGAATGGCTGGGATTGTCGGGATGTTTACAGAGAGGATATGCAGAAAGTGACTGTGGCCGGGCAGGATGATAAATAGGAAAGCTGTCAGGACAGTTGCGGAAGGAAACGATACGATATGAGTGATGCAATCAAAGAAGAAAAGCAGGAGCAGGTAACCTTATTAAAGAAAATAGCATATCTTTTTGACAAGAAACAGCGCCTGCAGCTTGCGGGGCTTGCGGTGATGATTCTGATCGGCGGTGTGCTGGAAACATTGAGCGTATCTATCATGGTGCCGGTCGTGCAGGCTATCATGGAGCCGGATCTCTTTTTGCAAAACCGATATGTGACCATGGTTTTAGAGTTTCTTCCTATAAAGATAGCGTCCGGCAGAGAACTGATCATGTTGATGCTGGGGACGATGATCGCACTGTTCATTGTGAAAAACCTCTATCTTCTGCTGCAGACCTATGTACAGAATACCTTTGTAACCCGGAATCGAAATCGGATGATCAGCCGCGTGATGCGGGAATTTCTAAACAGGCCCTATGAGGAATATCTGGGAGCGGATATTCCTACGGTGTTTCGACTGACAGACAGTGATATCCCCAATGCATTCCAGTTGATTCTGGTGATGATTCAGATGATCACGGAGATTGTGGTGGCAGTCTCCATCTGTATTGTGCTGTTGGTGGCGAGTCCTGCCATGACAGTATTTTGTGGAGCGGTCTTTTTGGGCATGACATTGATCATTACCAAAATATTAAAACCCCGGTTAAATGCGATCGGGCGCAAGAACCAGGCCATTCAGTCCAGAATCGCCAAATGGAGGATTCAGTCCATCTATGGTCTGAAGGACGTGAAGGTATTGCACCGTGAAGAGTTTTTTGTGCGCAACTACTATGAGAGCGGCGCGATTGGCGCAAATGTGGCGAGAAATTACGCTGTCATGAACAATACGCCGAGGCTGTTGATTGAGACGGTCTTTATCGTGGCGGTGTTGTCGTTTATTATGATTTATATGACCAGGGGCGGCGATATCTCCGCGTTGTTCCAGCAGTTGATGGCTTTTGCAGTGGCGGCCGTGCGGGTGATGCCGGCTACCAACCGCATCAATACCTACCTTTCAGAGATTGCCTATTCCCAGCCCTGCCTGGATTATCTGTATGATAATCTGACAGAGAACATGAAACTTGACGTGAATGGCAGTGTGACGGGATTAGTCGGCGGCGAAGAGGAAATGAAGCAGCCGCTGGATTTGAAGGATAAGATTGTGCTGGATCATATCAGCTTTACGTATCCGAATACAGATAAGCCGATTTTCACAGACGCTCATATGGAAGTGAAGAAGGGGCAGTCAGTGGGGATTATGGGGCCTTCCGGTGCGGGTAAGTCCACGATTGTGGATATTCTGCTGGGGCTTTTGCATGTACAGGAGGGAAGTATTACCTGTGACGGGCACAATATTTTCGAGAATTATGCTTCCTGGCTTAGCAGGATCGGCTATATTCCGCAATCCATCTATCTGATTGATGAGTCCATCAGGGACAATATCGCTTTCGGTATCGATGCGGACAAGATTGACGATAAGCGGATCTGGGAAGTGCTGGAAGAAGCGCAGCTTAAAAGTTTCGTGGAAGAATTGCCGGAGGGGCTTGAAACTACCATAGGTGACAGAGGTGTCAGAATTTCCGGCGGACAGAGACAGCGGCTGGGAATTGCCAGGGCGCTCTATCACAATCCGGAGATTCTGGTCTTTGATGAGGCTACATCGGCTCTGGATGGGGATACGGAGCAGGCGGTGATGGAGGCGGTCAACAGTTTCCATGGTAAGAAGACTATGGTCATCATTGCCCACAGGCTGAACACCATTGCCAAGTGCGATGTTATCTATAAAGTAGAAAATGGCAAGATTACGGAGACTGCACTGCAATCATAAAATCTCCGCTTATCCGAGTCCGCGAAGCAAATTTACTTTGAAGAAAGGAAATACCCGGGACAGATGGTAGGAACAGAGTTTATCAACGGACAGGGGCTGGGCAACCAGTTGTTCTGTTATGTGACGGCAAGAGCCGTGGCGCTGGAAAACGGATACGAGTTTGGCACCGCAGGGCAGGAACGGTTCGCGGTTAATATTCACAGCAATCGGGGCATGTACTTCATGGATATGGATCTGGGGCATGTGATCACGGAGGAAGAAAAGAAGAATTTCCAGGTGTATCATGATGTGGAAGACAGGCTTTTTGTTGGCAATTCCAAACATGATCTGATGCATGGCTGCTATGTGGCCGGGGCGGATTCGAGGATACATCAGATTGCGGACAATACGCTGATTTATGGAAATATGCAGGATGAGTCTTATTTTGTTAAATATCTTCCGCAGGTAAGGCAGTGGCTTAAGGTGAAGCCGGAATATGATTCCTATGAGTACAGCCGGGAGAATCTTTGCGTTATTAATATGCGGGGCGGGGAGTACACGGGAAGCCCGGAACTTCTGATCAATCGCAGATACTGGCTTCATGGGATGGAGGAGATGAGAAAGATCCGTCCCGATATGGAGTTTGTGATCATCACAGACGATGTGGAGACGGCGCAGAAGATGCTGCCGGGCATTGAGGCGCATCATTTTGACATTGGCAAGGATTATGTGACATTAAAGAACGCCCATTATTTATTGCTCTCCAATTCTTCCTTTGCCTGTCTGCCTGCGCATACCAGCGAGACTTTAAAATTTGCCATTGCGCCTAAATATTGGGCAAGGCACAATGTGTCTGATGGTTATTGGGCTTCGGAACAGAATATATACAGTCTCTTCCATTATATGGACAGGAAGGGCAGGCTGTTTACAGCCGAAGAATGCCGGGAGGAATTGCAGCGCTACAAGCAGACTTCGGCCAGATACCAGAAATTGAATGTCCGTCCGGAAGGGGCACGGCTTAAGATGCTGCAGGCACATGCCTGGTATATCTATAAGAAGGCCTATGTCTGCAAGATTGCCAGAGGGGTGGAGAGAAGAGTAAAGAGACTGATCCACTGAAAGGTGTTGAGGAAGCATGCAATACAGGAAATGGAAGGATAGCAGTGGGGCGGGGAATCAGGATAGAGGAAAATGCTTTATATGAATAATGATAAGATACATGAAAAAGTTAATAAGATAGTTTCTGAGAAAGCTGCAGCTTTTTTGGAACGTGTGACACCCCGGCAGATGGTGGTGTGTGCGGCCCTTTTACTTATTGTTTCCCTGATTCCGCTGCTTTTGCTTGGACAATATAATGTCATGTGTATCGATGACTATGATTACGGCAGACAGGTGCACGATACGTGGGCGGCAACGGGTTCATATCTCGAATCCGTACAGACAGCTTGGCGGCAGAATATGGAATTTTATCAGAACTGGCAGGGCACCTATATTTCCTGTTTCCTGATGGCGTTATGCCCGATGAATTTTCATTATGAGATTGCCTGGGTGGTGCCGGTTCTTATGATCGGCCTGTTTGCTGTATCCACCTTCATACTGGGACGGCATATCCTTACAAAGTGGCTGGGGGCGGAAAGGGCGGAGGCTTCGTTTGTCATCCTGCTGCTGCTATTTATGTTTTATCAGGTGTTGGAGGCTCCCTTTGAGGGGATTTACTGGTACAACGGTTCCACGCATTATATTTTGATGCAGTCTCTTTGGTTTTTTATGCTGACAGCGGTATCGGGCGCTCTGTGGGCGGAAAGTAGAAAGGGCGAGATAATCTGTAGCGTCACGGCGGCTGTGCTGGCGGTGATTGTGGGCGGCGGCAATCTGATCACAGGATTGCAGGCAGAGATTCTGATGGTGTTTCTCCTGCTGTATGCCATTGTCAGAAACCGCAGGAAGATATGGGCGGTCTGTCTGCCACTGGTGACAGGGAGTGCGGGGTTTTTGTGCAATATCATAGCGCCGGGTAATCTGGTGAGAAGCACGCTGGATCCTTCCGTAGGGTATTCCCCTGTTCTGTCAGTACTTTTGTCCTTCTATCATACCATGGTGTTTATCATCCGCTGGACGCCGGCTTTTGTGATATTGGTGTGGCTGGCGGTTCTGCCCGTTTTGTGGAAGATCATGAAAGCTTCTGACAGGACGTTTGCCCATCCCGTGTGGGTGACAGCGGGTGTCTATTGTGTACTCTCTGCCATGTTTACCCCCACTCTTTATGCGGTAGGTATGGTGGGGCTTTCCAGAGTAGATAACATCATTCAGATGGTATATTATCTGGGGCTGTTTGCGACCACAGCCTATTGGCTTGGGTATTTCAGCCACAGAAAGAGAGAAGAGAAGGCAGCGGATGCGTTCGGCAGTTTCCTGGAGAGGGCAGGGAAACGGATGACGGCAGTCTGTGTGTTTCTGGTACTGATTGTATGGGTGTTTACCGCTGATAAAAATACGTACACAGCTGTCTCAGCTACGCGTTCCCTGCTCAACGGGGATGCACAGACTTTCTATACTGAGGCCATGGAACGGCACGAGATTTATATGGATGAAGGAGCTGCCGAGGTAGAACTTGCTCCTTACAGCGCCAAACCGGCTCTGTTTGATTTTGAGGATTTGTCCACGGATCCGGGCAACTGGCTGAATCTGGCTGTTACGCGGTATTATCATAAGGATTATGTGAAAGTGAAAGAATTGGATTGAGGGTAATGATGAGAGAGGAAGCACAGACAAAGCAGTCAAAACTGAATTTGCCAAATGTGACGCTGGCGGCGATGACCAGCGTGGATATTTATGAGACCATTCATGCGTTAGAATACAGTATGCGGGGGATTGATTTCGGGGATGTGGTATTGATCACCCACAGAAAACCTCTGACACTGCCCCGAACGATTCGCTATTCCCACACAACGAAATTGGATAATATAGATAAGTTTAACTATAAAATGGTGTATGAATTGAGCAAGCACATTCATACGGACTATGCGCTTATTGTCCATGCGGATGGCTTTGTGGTTCATCCGGAGAGCTGGCGGGAGGAGTTTTTGGATTATGATTACATTGGTTCTCCCTGGCCGCTTCCTCAGAACGATTATACTTACCGGGATTCTAAGGGGCAACTTTGCCGGGTGGGCAACAGTGTGTCAATCCGCAGTAAAAGACTTCTGGATTTTCCTGAAAAGGAGCATTTAAAATGGGAAAAGACGGATGATGACAATTATAACGAGGATATCTTCTTATGCTGTAAATATAAAAATCTGATTGAGGAGGCTGGAATGCGGTTTGCACCGATTGAAGTGGCAAAATATTTTGGGCATGAGCATATGATTCCGGAGATCATGGATGTGGAAGCGCCGTTCCTCTTCCATAAATGGAGGGGCAGGAATGAACAGTATCCGCATTTTGAGAATCCCTGGAAGGTCAGATGGCAGAAGTGTAAGGACATTATTCGGCCGTTTTTGTTCTGGAGAAGGAGTAGACTATGATATTTGACTGTGTTCCCTTTTTTAACGAACTGGATATTCTGAAACTGCGGATGGAGATTCTGGATCCTTACGTGGATTATTTTGTTCTGGAAGAATCCTCAGTGACTTTTTCCGGGGATGACAAAAAGATGATATTTGCCCAGAACAGGCAGCTTTTTGATAAATTTAAAGACAAGATCCGCTATGTGGCAGTGACGGATTCCCCCATGAGCGGCGTAACCACCCACGAACGGGATAAATACCAGAAAAACCAGCTGATTCGCGCGCTTTCGGACTGCAAACCGGAGGATATCATTATTTTCAGCGATGTGGACGAGATTCCGAATCCGGATACTCTTTTGCAGGTGATAGAGCATTTTGACGCGGGCAAGATATATCATCTGGCGCAGAGAATGTTCTATTGTTTTCTGAATATGGAGGAGGTTTCCGGGAACTTGCTGTCCATTACGGGGGAGTTTTCCGGCGTGGATAAGAAGCAGTGGCTGGGTACGAAGGTCTGCAGTTTTGGCAGTCTGCCCCCGGAAGGGATCGTGTATCTGCGGGAGGTATCACCAACAGATTCCAGAAGTGTGCGGATAGCGGACGGCGGTTGGCATTTTGGCTATATGGGCGGCGATGGAGAGCGGGATGTGGCCAAAAGGATTGGCATCAAAGTACAGGCAGCGGCACATCAGGAATATAATAACAACCGATATTTAAATGAGGCAGTGGACAGGTTGTTATGCGGAGAGGATATTTTTGGGCGCAATGCACAGTTTAAACGGGTGGAAATTGATGAGACTTACCCTGTGTACTTACGGGAACACCAGGAGGAATATGAGTTCCTGATGGCTCCCAAGGTAGGAAAAATGGGGATTTTATGGAAGAAGACTAAACTCGCCGGCCTGCAGGTATTAAGGCGTCTGCATGGTATGGCGGCCAAGGCGCTGCATGGGAGGGCGTGAATAAAGTGTGGACATTGTACAGGCGTTTGAGAGAGGAAAGTCGTATTCCCTGGCTTCTGTTTTATGCCGGGTTGACCATTGAACTTCTGGTGGTCATTATCGACAAGAGTAACTATACCAATCCCATAGAAGGCTATCTGTTTCGGATAACCTTTCTTCTTTTCGCGGCCAAAGTCCTGCTCACAAAGTATGATTGGAAGGAGTGGGCGTTTCTCTTTGCCTTTGAGGCGCTGGGATTTATCTCCTATCGGGTCACGGGAGCCAATGATATCATCCGGATCGTGACCTTTGTGGCAGCCTGCAAGGATATTCCCCTGCGGCAGATGCTGCGGTATACTTTCTATGTGACCTTGGCGGGCTGTCTGCTCATTGTATTGCTCTCAGTAACGGGTATTTACGGCGACATCAGCCTGACACAGGCTTATGGACGCGAGTCGGCGGAGGAGACCCGCTATGTGGGAGTGGATGAAGCGGAAGAAACCCGTTACACATTGGGAATGGGACATCCCAACGCGCTCTCCTGCATGTTCCTCATGCTGACCGCATTGGGGGTCTATGTCTGGTTTGACAAAATAAAATGGTATCTATATCTGTTTTTGATGCTGTTGAATGTGGGCGTTTATTTGCTGACGGGTTCCAAGACCAGTATGCTCATCACCATGGCTTTTATCGGCGGCGCTCTTTTGATGACGTTGAGTAAAACACTGCGGGAGAAGAAAGCAGCTTATATCTGCGGTTTCCTGGTATTTGTTCTATGCATCGGGTTTTCGGTGGATGCAGCTGTCTGTGCCCAGAGGGTGCGGGAAGCCCAGTGGAATGAGTTTTTCTATGAAAATCCCAGGGATAATTCCCATATTGTTTTGCTTGGTAAGATTGACCGCCATATCAGCGGCAGAATAGTCAGCCTCACGGATTCGTGGGAAAAGAACGGCATGATTCAAACATGGTCTCTGTTTTCGAAAGAAAATAACATGAATTATTATTTTGATATGGGGTGGATCAAACTTTTTTATCGGTATGGTGTGATTCCGGGCATCTTGTATGTGGCCGCATGTCTGGCGCTTCTATGGCAGTTTGCCAGAAGAAAAGATGCCTGCGGACTGGTGCTGTTTGTGGCCTTTGCGGTGTATACGGTGGTGGAGGCGCACCTGATTTCCGTTTATATCGGCAGAAATTATCTGCTCATGATGATGGGGTCTGTCCTTTGGCTGGAGAACTGGGGCAAAGCAGACCCGGAACGGGGGCAGACATGATGCGCGTGTTGATGATCGGTCCCGCCCGCTGTGTCCATGGCGGTATTTCCGGTGTGGTGAACAATTATTATGAGGCGGGATTGGATCGTAAGATTGACCTGCATTATATTGGAACCATGGTGGAGGGCAGTAAGTTCCGCAAGCTGCTTCAGGCTGCTGCTGCTTATCTGCGTTTTCTGCTGGCGCTTCCCCGCTATGATATTGTGCATGTGAACGTAGCTTCGGATAACAGTTATCGGCGTAAGAGTTTTTTTATCCGAACGGCGAAACGGTTTCATAAAAAGATTGTCATCCACCAGCACGGCGGAGATTTTGAGACGTTTTACCGGAAAGAACAGGACGAGGAGGGCCGGAAGCAGATCAGACGGGTGCTTTCCATGGGGGATGCTTTTCTGGTGCTGGCGCCGGCCTGGAAGGACTTTTTCGGGGAATTGATAGGCCGGGAGCGGATTACCGTATTACCTGATTCTATCGCCATTCCAGAGGCGTTCGGGAAAGAGTATGCTAATCATGATGTTTTATTTCTGGGACGGCTGTGCCGGGAGAAAGGCATTGGGGAATTGCTTGCCTGTGTACCGGCATTGGTTCAGAAATTTCCGGATTTTCATCTCTATCTGGGTGGTGTCTGGGAGGAAGAGCAGCTGAAGAGAGAGGCAGAACAGGACAGGGAGCATGTTACCTGGCTGGGCTGGGTGAGTGGTGAAGAGAAAGGCAAGTGGCTGCGGCGCTGCCGGATTCTGACACTGCCGTCATATTTTGAAGGACAGTCGATTTCGCTTCTGGAGGCCATGACCCATTACTGCGGCATTGTGGCCACAGATACCGGGGGGATTCCCCAGATGATACGGCCGGAAGAGACAGGGCTTCTAGTACCCGTAAAGGATGCGCCGGCGCTGCAGGCGGGATTGGAACGCCTGCTGGAAGACGAGGATCTGTGCAGAAAGCTTGGGGATGCGGCGCGCAAAAAAGCAGCGGCCGAGTTTGGTATAGAGCAGAATATGAAAACCCTGCTTGGAATCTATGAAAAGGTGCTTAACCCATGAAGAGCGATTTGATCAGTGTGATCGTGCCCGTCCACAACGGACAGGCCTATCTGGAAAACTGCATAGACAGCATTGTAGGTCAGTCCTATGATAATCTGGAAGTCCTGATCGTCAATGACGGTTCCACAGACCGGACAGGAGAGATCTGTGCCGGACTGCAGGAAAAGTATGAAAATATTACGGTGTTTACACTGTCGGATCTGGGCGTGTCGGCGGCGCGCAATTATGCGATTGAACGGGCAAAGGGGGCTTATGTGACATTCGTGGATGCGGATGACAGGCTCTGCCCCGGGATGCTGCGGTATCTGCACGAGAGGATTACGGCCACAAACAGCGATCTGGCGGGCTGTCGGTTTCGGACATGGAGTACAGAAGAAGCGTGGAAGATTATCCGGGAAAGTATGGGGCAGGGAGAATCCCCGGTTTCGGAGAACCTATATGAAAGCAAACAGTATTTGCAAGAAAGCATCCTGCGGGACAACTGCCGGTGCTGGAGCAAACTTTATCGCAGACAGCTGATTGATAAAGTGCGTTTCCGGGAGGGGCTTACCGTAGGGGAGGATATGCTTTTTCTGGTGGATATCCTGCCCTATTTGGGCAAAGCCGTGGAGACATCCTATCCGGGATACGGGTATTATCAGAATCCGGGAGGGGTCATGCAGCGGCCTTTTACGCCTTCCTATATGGATCAGATCCGGTGCTGGGAGATTGCCCGGGAGATTATACTGGAGATGGACGAGACGCTCAGGCCACAAACGGCGGCGAAAATAATAACGGCCGTTATGCTCACGGCGGGTAAAATAGCGTTATGTACGGCGCAGGAACGGCGAAAAGCAGGAGACTATCTGGCGCAGTGCCGGAAAAAACTGCAAGAACAGATGCAGGTGTCAGGATGCGCCGCTTATCTGCCGGAGGGATACTGGCTGAAAGCAAAATGCTTTGGTCATTTTCCGGGGCTGTATATAAAACTTTATCGTATATTGCAGGAAGTTAAGAAAAGTAGACAATAGTCATTTTTCATCTGTTCAGGCTGGTATATTGGCATAAGGGTTAAAAGAAACGGAAAATGACTTCAGAGAATGAAAAGATATCAGAGATAGTTGGCTGACATCATCCAGAATGGAGGAACAAATGCCCAAAGAACACTACAAGATCAGTGTGATCGTGCCGGTTTATAATGCGGAAACCTACCTGCGGGAGTGCGTGGACAGCATCTTAACGCAAACCTATCAGAACCTGGAAGTGATCCTTGTAGACGATGCTTCCACGGATACCAGCGGCCGTATCTGCGATGAGTATGGCGGGCAGGATGCAAGGGTGCGAGTCGTTCATAAGGAGAACGGGGGGCCGGGTTCGGCCTGCGTGGCGGGTATGAACGCAGCTTCCGGGGATTATTATATGTTCGTGGACAGCGATGACTATGTGGAATCGGAAACCCTTACCGGAATGTCGGCGCATCTTACAGGACAGCAGGGTGAGATTGTCTGCTGTAACCATCTGCGGGAGAAACAGAAAAAGACAGAACCGGTGTACAGCGCAATCGCGCCTGGCGTTTACGAGGGGGAGAGACTGGACAAGGAAGTGAAACAGAGGCTGGTAGGCAGACAGCAGAGAATCCTGCCTATGTCCCGCTGCATGAAATTGTGTGAGAAATCCGTCTTTGCAGGAAACGAAAAATATTATGATTATCGGGTGCGGTTTGGAGAAGATTCCAATATGATGTATCCGGCTATGCTAAACAGTACCCGGATTGTGGTCATGAAGGATGCGCTTTATTACCATTACCGCTATGTGGAAAGTTCCATGATACACAGCTACGATAAAGGCATCTACGACAGCCTGCAGAGAGTGATGGCATGTATGATACGGGCAGCCCGTGACAAGCAGGTGCCGAATGGGGAACTGGCAGTGAACAGGGAATACTGTTATATGCTCCTGTATGTGATGAAGAATGAACTCCGCAATCCGGATCCCGACTACAGGAAGAGGATTCGGGAGATTTTTGGTTCTGGGGAGAACCGGGAGCGGTTTCGAAATACGGCTCTGTCTGTCAGTGGCAAGGCGGACACTTTGTTGTATCTGGCGGCAAAATATCCAAATGGGATTCTGCCGATTCTTCTGCGAGCGGCATTTCGCTTGTACGATGGAAGAAAATGACATATATGTCATAAATCGAGGCGGTTTATGAAACAGACGATATATGACTGTTCGGATACCGGACAGAGATTTGAAATAAGAGGATATATAACGGAAAGAAGCGAAGAGCGATGATGATTATAAGACTGATGGGCGGGTTGGGAAATCAGCTGCAGCAGTACGCGTTGTATCGAAAATATGAGATGCTGGGCAAAGAAGCCAAGTTGGATATTACCTGGTTTGCGGATAAAGTGCAGGAGAAGATGCAAGCTCCCAGGCTCTTGGAACTGAACCGTTTTGAGGGGCTGTCCGTCAAAACTGCCGCGGCGGAGGATGTGCGGTCTCTTTTGGGCAGACAGTTTGAGGAGCAGGCAGGCCTTTGGGAAAAAGTAAAAAGGAAGATAAATCCGGCTCTTGTGCCTGTTTTTGAGGAGACGGAGATGTACCACCCGGAAATATTGGGTTGGGACGGTAAATATCTGGTGGGATACTGGGCCTGCGAGGCTTATTATGCGGATGTTCTGGATACGATCCGGTCGGAAATTCGTTTTCCGGCCAGTGAGAATCCGCAAAATGCGGCGATGGCGCAGGAGATGGAACAGACACAGTCGGTAAGCATCCACATCCGCCGGGGCGATTATCTGGATGCGGCCAATAGGGAGATGTTTGGCAATATCTGTACGGAAAGTTATTATGAAAAGGCGGTCAGCTATCTGAAAGAGAAAGTTCCCAATCCGGTATTCTATATCTTTTCTGATGACAGCGACTATGTACGCACCAAGTATCAGGGAAAGGAGTACCGGATTGTTGACTGGAATAAGGGGGAAGACAGCCTCTATGATATGATGTTGATGAGTCACTGCAGACATAATATCTGTGCTAACAGCACGTTCAGCTTCTGGGGGGCGAGATTGAACGGTCATGCCGGCAAGATTATGATAAGGCCCTCCATCCATAAGAATACCCAGGTCTATGTGCCCGAACAGATGCAGAAGCTTTGGGCAGGGTGGACACTGATTACACCGGCGGGGGAAATATCATCAGAAATTTAATTATATGAAAAAAGTGGTAAATTTCCCCTAAAAATGGTATGCTATATTAGATATAGTTTTACTTATGAAAGAGTACGAGGATCATGAATCGGAAGAAAAAGATCATTGAGAGCTACTGTCTGTTATTTTCAGACCTGCTCTGTATCATAATTTCATATGTGGCGGCTATCCTTCTGCGTTATGGGAAGTTTGCCCGCGTGCAGGAGCCGGAAATACATGCGCTGGTGTGTGTGTTCTTTCTGCTGTTTTGTACGATATACAGCTTTCTTCTGGACTGGAACAGGAGTTTTCTGGAACGCGGCATCTTTGTGGAATTTGTGGCGGTATTGAAATTCAATCTGTTCATGGTACTGGCGGCGGCCAGCGTGTTGTTCATGCTGCAGCGGGGGGCGGCTTTCTCCCGAATGGTGTGGGGATATTTTGCAGTGCTGGATGTGTTTGTGGTATGGCTGGTGCGCCTTTTTATGAAACGGATTCTTCGGGTGTATCTGACTTCTGAGTCCAATCTTGTCAAGATCATGGTCATCACAAAGGACAGTGTGATGGACAAGACGATGGCCCAGCTTAAGGAAAAACTGGATATTAATTATCAGATTGTGGCGTTGGCCTGTGTGGATGAAGACAGGAAGGGCGTGGTCGTAGACGGGGTCAAGGTGCTGGCGGATGGTTCTGATGTGCTTTCTCTGGCCAGGCAGATGGCGCTGGATGAGGCCTTCATCAACTTGCCGGACATGGACAAGCGGTATGTCAAGCACATTATTTATGATCTGGAATCCATGGGTGTGGTCTGCCATTACAATATCGATATTATTGATGCCGGGCAGAGGGAGATCACGGTAGACAGCTTTGCCGGTTATACGGTCATGACCTATTCCATTACGCACTATGACTACCGCCGGATGACACTCAAGCGGCTGATGGATATAGCCGGCGGATTGGTGGGAATCCTGATCACTGCCGTATTGACGCCTTTTGTGGCGCTGGCAATCAGGATAGATTCTCCAGGCCCGGTTTTTTTCGCCCAGACCAGGATTGGCAAGAACGGACGCCGCTTTAAAATCTATAAGTTCCGTTCCATGTATATTGACGCGGAGGAGCGTAAGAAAGAATTGGAGAAGGCCAATGAGATGCAGGGCCTCATGTTCAAGATGGAGAACGATCCCCGGATTACCAGGGTGGGCAGATTTATCCGCAAGACCAGTATTGATGAACTGCCGCAGTTTTTTAATATCCTGCGGGGCGATATGAGTCTGGTGGGGACAAGACCTCCTACGGAGGACGAGTTTGAGCAGTATAATTCCCACTACAGACGGCGGATCAGTATGACGCCCGGTCTCACCGGATTGTGGCAGATCAGCGGGCGCAGCGATATTTCCGACTTTGATGAGGTGGTGCGTCTGGATCTGGAATATATTGACAATTGGTCTATTGGACTGGATATCAAGATTCTGTTTAAGACTGTGGGGGCCGTGCTTAAGGGCAGGGGTTCCAAATAGATGTGTGAGAAGAACGTCTAATCACTCAGCAGCAAAGGCTGCTTCGCGAAGAAGTTCTTCTCACACAGGAGAATGCCTAAAATGCGGCATTCTCCGCACTGATTGTATATGTCAAAAGGAAAGAGATATGAGATATGGAATATAAAAATGACAGACTTGTCATGTATTTGCACGGCGGCAGCGGTAATCATGGCTGTGAGGCGATTGTCAACAGTACCTGCCACATGATAGAAGAGATTCCCAAACTGTTGGTGACCAACAGTGAGCAGGAAGACAGGCAATATTTGGAGGCATCTCTGTGCGATATTTTGCAGGAACGTAAGATTGCGGAGCATTTTCTGGCCCATGTATGGTATTATGGCTGGCGTAAGATATTTCATGATCCGGAATCTTTTATGCGTTACCGTTTCCGTAAGGTGCTGGGAAAAGAACTGGCCCCTCTGTATCTCTCCATAGGGGGTGACATGTACTGTTATGAAGTGCCCAGAAAAGAGGCAATGCTGGCTAATGGCACGTTTTGCCGGGCAGGGGCTAAGACAGTTTTGTGGGGGTGTTCCTTAGAACCGGAGCTTTTGCAGAGTTCGGAAGTGGTGGAGGACTTGAAACGTTATGCGCTGATCACGCCCCGGGAATCCATTACAGCACAGGCTTTACAGGATGCCGGTATTATGGATAATGTGAAGCAGTACCCGGATCCGGCCTTTTCCCTAGAGCCGGAGGCTTTTGCACTGCCGGCAGGGTTTCGGGAACAGGAGACCATCGGTATCAATATCAGCCCTATGGTCGTGGACAATGAATTGGTGGAGGGTATCACCATCGCCAATTACCGCAAGCTGATGGATCATATTTTAAATAACAGCAGTCATTCTATTGCACTGATTCCCCACGTAATGTGGCGCCATACGGATGACAGGCAGACACTTGCCCAGCTTTATGAGGCCTATCGGGACAATGAAAGGGTGCTTCTCTTCGATGATATGTCCTGTCAGAGGTTGAAATATATTATTTCCAAGTGCAGGGCATTTATCGGGGCCAGAACCCATGCCACCATTGCGGCTTATTCTTCCATGGTGCCCACACTGGTGGTAGGATACTCCGTCAAAGCCAGAGGCATTGCCAGGGATCTGTTCGGCACGGAGGAGCATTATGTGCTGCCGGTGCAGTCTTTATCGGATCCGGGGGAACTGATCGGCGCCTACGACTGGATGATGGAGCGGGAGGAAGAAATCTGCAGGCGGCTTATGGAGATCATGCCGGCGTACTGCAGGAGAGCCAGAGAAGCAGGGGATGAAATCCGTAAACTGTGGAAATCCGTACATTAATTGTATTATGCCGTAAGAAACGGCATGGGAATGAATGAGAATCGTGATATGGGCAGAATACAACAGGCCAGGAAAAATATCATATTCGGATTTGTCAGTAATATTGTGATCATACTGATGAATTTCCTGCTAAGAGACATTTTTATCCGGATGCTTGGCAGGACGCTTCTGGGCGTTAACGGCATCTATACGGATGTGCTGAGTGTGCTGTCCCTGACAGAGATGGGAATCGGCACAGCGCTCAATTACAGTCTTTACAAGCCGGTGGCGCAGGGCGACCGTGAGAAGATCAAATCTTACATGCAGTTTTATAAGAGGGCATATCTTTCCATAGCCGGTGTGATCACGGTGCTTGGAATCGCAATCTCCCCCTTTTTGAAATATATTCTTAAAAATCCGGGCAGTCTCTCCATACGAGAACTGACGTTATATTATTACATCTTTCTGTTCAATACGGTCATCAGTTATTTTGTGACTTATAAGTACAGTCTTGTCAATGCAGAACAGAAAAACTATATCCAGACTAACATTACCACGGTCACGAAGATAGTGGTTACGCTGGTGCAGATAGTGGTGCTGGTGATTACGAAGAATTTCCTGTTTTATCTGCTGGCCCAGTCGCTGGTGGAAGTTTTGCAGAAGATATTTGTGAGCGTATTTCTGGGCAGGATGTATCCTTACCTTAAAGATAAGGATGTGGCGAAACTGAGCAGAGAGGACACGCAGGTGGTGGCATCCAAGACCAGGGCGCTCATCTGTCACAAGGTCGGTGATGTGGCAAGACTGCAGACGGATAAGATTATTATTTCTTCTTTCGTCAATGTGGACACTTCTGCGGTTGTGGACAATTATGTTTATATCATCACGTATGTGGGAAACTTTGTAAATATCATCTTTGACTCTGTGATCTCCGGGTTTGGCAATCTGGTTGCTACAGAGTCGAAAGAGAGGCAGTACCAGCTTTTTAAGGTGTATCGCTTCTTTGCCTGTTGGCTTTTTGGTTTCGGGGCGGTGGGATTCTGGCATCTGCTGTCGCCGTTGATTGGCGGTTTATGGCTGGATGAAAGCTGGATGGTCAGTGAGCTGACGGTGACTCTTTTGGTGGTGGATTTTTATTTGAAAGGTGGCCGTACCGTGCTGCTGAATTTTAAGATTGCATCGGGATTGTTTGAGCAGGACCGATACCTGCCTCTGATACAGGGAGGCGTTAATCTGGTGGTGTCCATTATTCTGGTACAGAAAATAGGAGTGGCCGGGGTTTATGTGGGCACATTGGTTTCCGGGATCTTAGCAAATCTGATTCGGCCCATGATTATTTACCGAGTGTGTTTTGACAGGAGGCCGTGGTCGTATTTTGTGGATTCCTGTAAGTATATGGCGGTCATTTTGGCGGTGGCGCTGGTGGTGATTCCTGTCCGGCATGCGGTCATGGGGCAGGTAACGGTATTCACGTTTGCAGCCATGGTGTTGATCATAACAGTATTGTATAATACAGTATTCCTGTTGATGTTTCACAGAACAGATGAATTTGCCTATCTGTGGAATGTAGTGGCCAGTAAGATTCCTGGTCTGAAAAGATAGGTAGGGAGTGAGGTTATCATGAATAAGAAGTTATTGATGGAAGATGCCTGTAAAGAACTTATGCGTTACGGAGTCTTGGACACGAAAGCGCGGTGCAAACGTTTTGTCAAAAAATATATGCTTGGCAGGAAGGTTGCGCCGGCGGATGTGATTTTCTGGCCTACCGGACTTCTGGCAGGAGGGTTATGGTACTGCCGGGCACAACTTGCCGGACAGTATGGGAAAGAATGGCAGAAGAAAGCCTTTGATGAGGAGCAGATGCATGAGATGATCCTGCAGATAGAAGAGGTGCTGGAGGCGTATTTTGACAGATGGAGAGGAAAGGGCATGCCCCTTTATTATCCGGACGATCTGGTTGCGGGAGAGACTTTTCTGGAGCAATATTTAAACCGGGCGGCCAAGACAGATGTGGAATTGAAGGGAGGAGATTCCCGCACCAGGCAGTATCGGGAGGCGGTAGATAAAATGGCTGATTATGCCATGGAATACGCCAGAGACGATGCGGGAAGCCTGCTTTACCGGGCTGGGCAGGGAAATGGGTATGTGTTCGCTGATATGCTGGGCCTTGTGTGTCCGTTCCTGTATCGCTATGGCATGACTTTTAACCGCAAAGAATGTTTGGAACTGGCAGTGAAGCAGATTGCCAATTTTCTGGCTTACGGGATGGACGGCGAAAGCGGCCTTCCCTACCATGGTTATGATATGGCGGATGATTGCAAATACGGAATTATCGGCTGGGGACGGGCCGTGGGCTGGATGCTCCGCGGCATGTCCAAATGTTTCCTGTCGGATTATGGCAGGGAGCGGCTGCGGGAGCCTTTTGTCGGGCTTGTGGATACGGTGCTTCATTATCAGAGGGCGGACGGAGCCTTTTCCTGGCAGTTACAGGCATTGGAAGGTCCTGCCGATACTTCCGTTACGGGTATGGTCTGTGCGGCGCTCAAAGAGGGAATCGAACTGAAAATTCTTGTGGGAGAAAAGTACAGACAGGCCTTCCTGCGCGGCAGGGAATCACTGGAGAAAGCTGTCCGTGATGGCAGGGTCTATGGCTGCTCCGGGGAGTGCGAAGGTTTCGGCCTGTATCCGCAGAGATATGACGCGTATCCCTGGTCACTGGGGCCGGCGCTGATTGTCTGTGATGATGTAGTGGAGGGAGTATGAAGAACCTGACGAAACAGTTTGCGATGAAGATAACAATGCAGGAAGCCTTTTTCTGGGGATTTTTCCTTTTGCTTTCTCTGGCCAAAGGCCTTGGGTTTTATGAGGGCCAGAAGCTTTTTGTGCTTTTGGTGGTTCCGGGGCTTTTGTGCGGTCTGTTAAAGATTCTGGCAACACCATATACGGCACGGCAGCTGGGTATGCTGACGGTGCTATTTTCCCTGACAGCACTGGTCTATTGTCGTTCCCATGCTCTGGGCATTGTGTTTGTATCCTTTCTGGTGCTCGGTATGAAAGGAATCAGCGTGGAGAAAGTCTTTCATGCAGGATTGTGGGTATGGTCGGTCTGTGCCGTTTTCTTGAGTGTCTTTTCCTTCTTTCGCCTGGAACACACGGTTTACCGAGTGCACAGGAAACTGGGGCTGGGACATATTTTTCGCTGGAGTTTGGGATTTACCCACCCCAATATTCTGCACATCACCTATCTGACACTCTGTGCCCTGATTCTCTATCAGATGGGAACAAAATATAAATTCCGTCATTATCTTTTGTTGATGTTTGGTAATCTGCTGGTATTTTTATATTCGGTCAGTTATACGGGATTCGGGATTGTGGTGCTGCTTCTGACGGGGTGTCTCTATGTACAGTTTCGTCCCGAATTTCGTTTTCCCGAAAAACTGCTGGCGAATCTGGTACTGCCAATCTGTCTGATATTGACTTTCGTGCTGCCCAGATATTTGAACAATAATCCCCTGTACTTTATTGTGCAGGGCCTGAACCGGATGCTTAACACAAGAATCTGGCTGGCAGAGCAGTTCTTGAAGCCAGAGTACAAAAGTCTTTTCGGGATAGATATCGCTCCGATTGTGACATCATACATGAACATGGACAATTCCTATGTTATGGGTTATATCAATTATGGGTTGATTTTCTTTGTCATTCTGATGGCCGGCTATTTTATGCTGTTGTTTTATCTGACCCGCACACAGCGGACGCGGGAACTGGTCATTCTGGTCTGTTTTCTGGCCGCCGGCTGGACGGAACAACTGTTATTTAATACATCCTTTAAGAATATAACCCTGATTTTCCTGGGGGCGATGCTGTTTCTGCAAAAGGATGGCGAAAAGGAATATTGTCTGATGCCCTGGGCACAGCGGGAGATTACGATTCCCCTGGCTATGCTGCCGGATTACCTGATGACCTTCGCCGTGAGGATCTGGAAGGCACATCAAAAGAGTATTTTAGCGGTGACGCTGGCGGGCTGTGTGGCAGGTGGCGTCTTGTGTGATCTGCTTTATGAACAGCCGGCCGGATATGTGGTACAGCGTTTCTATACAGACGGGTTGGAAGAGACGTCTGTTTATCTTACAGGAGAGGATGATCCAGTTTATGAGGGATACCGCATCATGAATTATAAGGATGCGGAGACACCCATGCAGGTGATTGAGGGAAAAGCCGTGGGACTTGAGACCCTGCGCTATCATCTGGGCAGCGTGCTAATAGGCGGGATGGCCGGCGCTTTCTTGGCGATGGCAGGGATAGGCTGTAAAGAGAGAAGAAAGGGGATCGATCAGTGAAACATTCGGATGCAAAACGCGATAGCCAGCTGTCATACTGTAAGATATTAAAGACCAATATCAATGTCACGGACATGGAGCATACGATCGCCTATATTACCCGGAATCTGGATGCTCTGAAGGGGGATTATATCTGTGTCTCCAATGTACACACTACGGTGATGGCGTTTCGGGATAAAGAATACCGCAGGATACAGAACAGCGCAGCCATGGCGCTGCCGGACGGACAGCCGCTCTCCATTGTGAGCCGGAAGAGAGGATTTTCGGAAGCCAGACGCGTACCGGGACCGGATTTGATGCCGAAGATTCTGGAGCTATCCCAGGAAAAGGGCTATAGGCATTATTTCTATGGCAGTTCGGAATACACATTGGCGGAACTTAGAAAGGTTTTGGTAAAGAGATATCCGAAACTGCAGATTGCCGGCATGTTTTCGCCTCCGTTTCGGGAATTGGACAGGCAGGAGGATGAAGAGATTGTCCGTAAAATCAATGACAGCGGGGCGGACTTTGTCTGGGTGGCTCTGGGGGCGCCTAAGCAGGAAAGGTGGATGTATGAACACCGACACAGGGTTAATGGACTGATGCTGGGTGTGGGTGCGGCATTTGACTTTACGGCAGGCACGACAAAGCGGGCGCCCATGTGGATGCAGAAGCTGTGTCTGGAGTGGGTTTTCCGGATTTTACGCAATCCCAGACGGATGCTGCCCCGGTACTTAAATACAAACTTTGCCTTTTTATATTATGTGCATAAAGAGAACTGGGCGCTTAAGAAGGCAAAGAAGCAAGGTATGCATATCGCCATGATCGGACACAAGAGGATTCCCTCCAGGGAGGGCGGCGTGGAGGTCGTGGTGGAGGAACTTTCTGTGCGCATGGCGGCGCTGGGACATAAGGTAGATGCTTACAACCGATTCGGGCATCATGTATCCGGCAAGAAATATGACCAGGAGTACGGCTGGAAGGGGCGTAAGTTCTATAAAGGCGTGCGGGTATATATTGTACCAACGTTCAGGCGCAGCAGTTTAAATGCGATTGTATATGCTTTTTTTGCCACGATAATGGCTCTGTTTCATTCCTATGATGTATTTCACTATCATGCGGAGGGACCCTGCGCTATGCTCTGGATTCCGAAACTATTTGGACGCAGGATTGTGGTGACCATACACGGTCTGGACTGGCAGAGGGCCAAGTGGGGTAACTTTGCCTCCTTTGTGATCAAGTTTGGGGAAAAGATGGCGGCAAAGTATGCGGATGAGGTGATCGTGCTGTCCGAGAATGTGCGGCAGTATTTTGCAGATACTTATCACAGACAGGTTACCTACATTCCCAATGGAATTGGCAGACCGGCGCTTCGGGAGGCAGATCTTATCACGGAGAAATACGGGCTTGTGCAAGACGGGTATTTCCTGTTTCTGGCAAGGATCGTGCCGGAGAAGGGGCTGCATTATCTGATTGAGGCTTTTGGAAAGATTGAGACGGACAAGAAGCTGGTCATTGCCGGCGGCAGCAGTCAGGCGATGGAGTATATGGAACAAATCCACAGAATGGCAGCGCAGGATGACCGGATCATCATGACGGACTTTGTACAGGGTCAGATGCTGGAAGAACTGTATTCTAATGCGTATGCTTTTGTACTGCCAAGCGATGTGGAGGGGATGGCTCTCACGCTGCTGGAAGCCATGAGTTACGGCAATTGCTGTCTGGTCAGCGATATCTGTGAAAATACAGAGGTGACTGAGGATAAGGCGCTTACATTCCACAAGGGGGATGTAGAGGATTTAAGGAGACAGCTTCAGTATATGCTGGATCATCCAGAGGCTGTACAGGAATATGGCAGCCGAAGCGCTGATTTTATCTGTGGGAAATATAATTGGGATGATGTGGTGGATCAGACAGTGGCTCTTTACAGGAAAGTGACAAACAAAGGCGTACCCGGTCGTCAGAGGGAGACGGAATAATGCGGAAGAGATATTGCATGGGACTGGCGCTTGTGCTGATTATCGCAGCGGTGCTGGTTTGTCTGCATTATATGAAATTAAATAGTGTAGTACTGCAGATAGACGGGGAAATGCTCTATGTGGATGTCAATATGCAGCAGAGTACCAATCAGGTGAGTCTGTGGCAGGATGAGGAGGACGGCAGATCCTATTTCTTCCTGCCTTCCTGTGTCAGAAATCAAAGAGTCAAAATGGGTGTCTGCGGGGACGGTTTGGAGATAGACGGACAATTGTATGAGGAAGGTGATATTTTTACCTGGGAGGAAGACCGCTCATATAATCTGCAGACCATGGATGAAGAAGGAACCCTGCATGAATATCAGGTAACGTTCATGAAATCCGCCAATATACCGTCTGTCTTTATCAATACCGAGAGCGGTAATATGGAGTATGTGAATGAGGAAAGACATAATCTGGAATCCGGAGACATCTGTGTGGTTCTCGCTAATGGTATGACGGAGTATCAGAATATCCTGCCCAAGATTGTCTCCCGCGGAAATGTCTCCTGGGATCGGCCGAAGAAGCCTTATACCATCAAATTAGCGGACAAATATCCCCTGTGCGGTCTGCGAAAAGGGGATAAGTGGCGGCTGCTTGCCCTGTGGAGTGAGGGCAGCAGGCTGAACAGCAAGATTGCCCTGGATATTGCCGAGCGTCTGGGGATGGCCAATACAGTGCAGGGAACTTGGATCGATCTGTACTTTAATGGTGAATATGCGGGCATTTATTTGCTTACAGAGTCGGTGACAGTAGGTGAAGGACGGGTCGATATCTATAATCTGGAAAAGGAAAATAAAAGGAATAACCCCAATATTGAAGAGGCCGTTCATTTTGAGGAGGAGAATCAAAAAGGATACCTGCTAGACCATGTCAATACGATAGATGGCGGTTATCTGATTGAGAAAGACACAGGGGAATACTATGGCGGGGAACAAAACGGTTTTGTGACCACTGCCGGTTTTATGTTCAGCATCAAGGAGCCGGCCCACGCATCGAAAGAACAGGTGGAATATATATCGGGTTATGTGGATCAGATCGATCAGATGGTGCAGAATGGAGACCCGGCGGTATGGGATTATCTCGATTTGGACAGTCTTGTCAGCGCTTTTCTGGTGGATGAGATTTCACTGGATACGGATGTGGCCGTTACCAGTATGTATTTTTATAAAGATGTGGGAGATGACAAACTTTATACCGGGCCGGTGTGGGATTATGAACATACCTTTGGAGAACGGAATGTGGAAGCCATGGAAGGGCGGTTTGTAGATTATACGTATTCCGTGGTGGAACATACAAAATTATTTGATTCTATTCTTAACTGGTATCTGCTTTTGTATGATACGCAGGAGTTTCAGGATCAGATGCTGGAGAAATATGAGGAACTTCTGCCATGGTTTGAGAGAATGTTAGACAGCGGAATTGACGAATACGTGGAAGAGATAGAGGCTTCCGTGAAGATGGATCAGGTGATGTGGCAGGATAAGAATCTTAAGGGCAAGTCCTCAGGAACCTATCAGGATTATTATGCCAATGTGAAGTATACTAAATTTTTTATCGCTAAGAGGTTGAATTATCTATGTGAGCGCTGGGGTGTGCCTCACGAGGAATTTCCGGTGCCGTCCAACGGACAGATGCATCATCTTACCTATTCGGTCTACGAGGGTGTGGTGGGTACCATGGATGTGATGGACGGAGAAGAACTGAAAAATCCTCTGGAGTATGACGCATCAAAATATCAAGGCTGGATTTATGAATACAGCGGCGAAAAGTGGAGTCCTTATATTCCTATTTATGAAGATATGGGTTTATATAATGCCAAGTGGGAATAGACGTGCCGTGCGGGAAAAGGATGGTATTCATAAAGAAGACTTGAGACTTTGCAAGCACAATCAGGGCTGTCAGCGGTGAGAGGAAAACAGAAGAATGAAGATTTTAATGGTCAACAAGTTTTTGTATCCGAATGGCGGATCGGAGACTTACATCTTTAAATTAGGGGAAGAATTACAGAGAAAAGGACATGAGGTGCAGTATTTCGGCATGGAACATGAAAACCGTATTGTCGGCAATCATGCCCAGTGCTACACCTCCAATATGGATTTTCACACCGGCAGGCTTACAAAACTTCTGTACCCTTTCCGTATCATTTATTCTGCAGAGGCCAAGCGAAAGATGGGCGTGGTGCTGCGGGATATGAACCCGGATGTGGTGCATCTGAATAATATTAATTTTCAGCTTACCCCTTCTGTAATCTACGCGATCCGCTCTTATGAGAAGAAAACCGGCAGAAAGGTAAAGATTGTGTATACGGCCCATGATTATCAGTGGGTCTGCCCCAATCATATGATGCGGATTCCGGCTACAGGACAAATCTGCTTTGCCTGCCGGGACGGGCATTTTGGAAATTGCAGCAAAAACCGCTGTATCCATAATTCCAGGATTAAGAGTCTTCTGGGCACGATAGAGGCCAGATTCTATGAAAAGCGCCGTACCTACGGGATGGTGGACGTGATCATCTGCCCCAGTGAATTTATGAAAAAACAGCTGGATACCAATCCGCTTCTGGCCCAAAAGACCGTGATGATGCGTAATTTTATTGACGAAGATGCAAAACAAACCGGTAAAGAAGCTGGAAGACGGGATAGGGCAGAAGATTATGTACTCTATTTCGGGCGTTTTGCGCAGGAAAAAGGAACCGGGACTTTGCTGGAGGCCTGCAGGGCGCTGCCCCAGATTCCCTTTGTGTTTGCAGGGACGGGACCACTGCAGGAGCAGGTGGAGCAGGTATCTAACGTGCACAATAAAGGATTTGTGACAGGAGATGCCCTCAAAGAGCTGATTGCGGGCGCCAGATTCAGCGTCTATCCGTCAGAATGGTATGAAAACGGGCCTTTTTCCGTGATGGAATCGCTGGTATATGGTACGCCGGTGCTGGTCTCCGACCTTGGAGGCGCGCCGGAACTGGTACAGGCAGGCACCACCGGGGAGATTTTCCGAGGGGGCGATGTCGAGGAACTGACGGAGCATATCAGGGATTTGTGGGAACATCCGGAAGTGTGCCGGAAGTATAGTGAGAACTGCAGGGAGATAAATTTTGACACAGTGGGAGAGTATTGTGATAAAATAGTGAGGAATGTATATGCATAGATTATGCTCGCATGAATTTGTGTAGATACTTGACGAATATTCTACATGAGCAAGAAGTGTGGATTGCGGATTGCGAATGTTGGATAGTGTATATGTATGGTGAGGTGATATGCAGGTAGTGGATGGGAATAGATAGTGGGTTGGTATTGGGAGAGGTATTGGAGAGGTATTAGATAGGTATTGGATAGAAAGCGTTGTATTTTCAAACACAGGCACGCTCGCGCTACTTTCAGCTCGCAGCGGTACTAAGCTCGAAAATACCTCGCTAAGTACCGGAGGCTTCAGAGTGTCTGCTTATTGAAAATACAACGCTTTTGGTGGTATACGTATCTTAACTTGTATTTTATAGTGAATTATTTTATTGGATTGTTAGTATTTTAGCGGGCAGGGAATACTAGGGTCAATAACAGGTTTTATGTGCGGGATTTGGGTGTTTGGGTTTAATTGGAACAAGGCTGCTGTGTGAAACCGTGCATGGAAGTGAGGAGTAAAATGGCTAAAAGAACTTTGTATGGGACTGTCATTGTGACATATAGGTGTAACGCGAGATGTAATATGTGCGATTGTTTCCGGGATCCTACGAGGCCGGAGGAGGAGATTACGCTGGATGATATTAGGAAGCTGCCGGAGATGGCGTTTACGAATATAACCGGCGGGGAGCCTTTTATCAGGCAGGATATTCCGGAGATTGTGCGGGAACTGTATAAGAAATCTGACAGGATTGTCATTTCTACCAACGGGTATTTTACGGATCGTATCATTGCGCTTTGTAAAGAGTTTCCTAAAGTGGGAATCCGGATTAGTATTGAGGGTCTGCAGGAGACCAATGATAAGATCAGGGGCATACCGGACGGTTTCAACAGGGGATATCAGACGTTAAAGACATTGGTGGAGATGAAGCATCCGGATGTGGGTTTTGGGATGACGGTACAGGATATGAATTGTGAGGATCTGGTGCCTCTCTACAATATTGCCAATGAAATGAACATGGAATTTGCCACGGCTACCCTGCATAATTCTTTTTATTTCCGCAAGACGGACAATAAGATTGACGATAAGTATAAGGTAGCTCAGAATTTTGAAAAACTGATCAATGAACTGTTAAAGAGCAAGTCACCCAAAAAGTGGTTCCGGGCCTATTTTAATCATGGACTGATCAATTATATCTATGGCAATAAGAGGCTTCTGCCCTGCGATATGTCCAGGAACGCTTTCTTTATCGATCCCTTCTGCGATGTGATTCCCTGTAACGGCATGGAGAAGAAAGCCGTCATGGGCAATCTTCGCAGGCAGAGCTGGGAGGAACTATGGAATTCACCCCAGGCGGAAGAAGTGCGCAGATGTACGAGAAACTGTGACAGGAACTGCTGGATGATCGGCAGTGCGTCCCCGGCCATGCATAAGTATATCTGGGTGCCCGGTTGGTGGGTGATCAGGCATAAATTCCTGAAAGGCGGGAAGTACAGCCTACAGGAGAATAAGTATATTGACGGGAAGTAAGCCGGACAGCAGGCTGCTCTGATAGGGAGGAGATTATGCGATTTCTGTATGTGGCGCCGCGTTATCATACAAATCAAATGGATATTATGAAGGGGCTTGTGGAGCGTGGTGATGAAGTGCGCTTTATCAGCCACTATGCAGCGATTATTGAGGACTATTCCTATGTGACGCCAATCGTTTTGGGGTATTCACGGCTCTATCAGATTTTAGATTTTCTGTATGTGAAGGTGATACGCAGAAAAGACCCGACAGCGATTGTCTTTAAAATACAGCATGGATTTCCGCCAATGGGCAGGCTGCGCAGACTGATCTGTGAGTTTGTGCCGGATGTGGTGATTCTGCGGGAGCGGTCTTTGTATTCTATGGCGGCTTATCATATCTGTAAGAAAAAGGGATATCCCTGTATCCTTTATAATCAGAACCCGCTTTGGGCACAGCCTGCGAAGACGGATCTGCTTCATCGTCTGGTGGACAGGTTCTCACCGAAGATACGTATGACGCCGGTTATTGGGATTAAGAAGCCGGGAACGTCTATCAGGCCGGAAGACTATTTTGTTCCTTTTGTGACAAGACCGCAGTGTGCGCCGGATCAGAGAAAGTATTTTGTGGATGACAGGATACATATTCTCTGTATTGGTAAGTATGAGATCAGAAAGCATCATTTGATGCTGCTTCGTGTGGTGAAGCGGCTTAAAGATAAATATAATCTCCATCTGACGCTGGTGGGGGAGGCTACCAACCACTTCCAGAAGGAATATTGTGAGCAGGTGAGGCAGTTCGTCAGGAAACATCATATGGAAGACATGGTGGTGGTGAAGACCAATGTTCCCAGATGTGAGATGGAGAAGGAGTATCTGGCGGCGGATCTGTATGTGATTCCCAGTACGCTGGAGATGGCATCCGTTTCCCAGCTTGAAGCTATGAGTTATTCCCTGCCGGTGATTGTCAGCAGCACTAACGGCACGGCCTGTTATGTGGAGGATGATGTTACCGGATTTTGGTTTCGGGACTGTGATGAGGAGGATTTGTTTGAGAAGCTGGACGCTATGCTGTGTGACCAGGTACGTATGATTAAGATGGGGGAGGCAGGATACCGCGCTGTGGTGGAGAAATATAATTTCGAAACTTATTATGATACCGTCATGGAGATGAGAGAGCGGATTGTCCGGGAACGTCTGTACTGATAAGCTGCTAAATGAAGAAGAGAGAAGCAAACGGTGTAAATCAGAGGGAACGGGAAGAGAATTAGAAGGGAACCGATTGGAAAGGTATGGAAGGTAAGAGTAAACAGGTATCATGATGAAAAGAAAAGTAAAGGACATACTGGCGGCGATCACCTATTTTCTATATGAAAAGGGCATCCTGCACAACAGCATAAAGGTGCATACAATTGATGAGACCATCGATGAACTGCTCCATACCAATAAGAGTATGGTGCGGTTTGGGGACGGTGAGATTCTGATGATCAAGGGCGGTGATCTTATGTTACAGAAAGCTTCCCCGGAGATTGCGAAAGGGCTGGCCGAGATTCTGGCCTATCCTTACGATGACCTGATAGTGACAATACCGGGGATATTTGAAACACTTTCCGATCACCATAAAGCCAGCAGACAGTTCTGGAAGGATCATCTGCTGTTTTGCAGGAAAACTTATCAGACTTACTGTAATCCCAGCAGGGTTTACTATACCACTTTTGTCTCACGCTGCTATTATTATGCGTCAGACCGCAGCAATTGCGACAGATGGTTTGCCAAAATCAGGAAGATATGGGAAAATAGAGATATTGTGGTGGTGGAAGGTACTAGAACCCACAACGGCGTTGGCACGGATCTGCTGGATACGGCGGCAAGCGTGGAGAGGATCATTTGTCCGCCTAAGGATGCCTATGCGGCGATCCCGCAGATTCTGGAGGCCTGCGAAACCTATGATAAGGACAGGCTGTTCTTACTGTCGGTGGGAGTGGCGGCCAAATTCTTGGCGCTGGCATTGTTTCAGAAGGGCTACCGCGTGCTGGACATCGGCCATATGGATCTGGAATATGAGTGGTATGTGAGACAGACGCCGGGCAAGTGTAAACTGGAAAAGCATGAGATTGAGGGGGAGGCGGCCAACAGGCAGGCCGGGTATACGGAATATCTTTCCCAGGTGAAGGTGTGGCTGTAGATGCTGCTTTTCACAGGAGAGTCAGAAGCAGCCTATAGGCATGATTTGAAAATAAAAGGTATTACATTATGATCAGCAGTAAAAAGGAATACTATGAATATCTGAGACAGGATCAGCTTGCGTTGGGAAGACGCAATGACAGGGCGCCTCGTCTTTTTGGAGATGAGATTTGGAAACTGGAAAGGCTTCTTCGCAGGGTGGAGTATGAAAAGAACTGTATGAGAGGGCCGATTGGAGTCCTATTGCGTAAATATCATGGTTATCGGTTCCACTGCCTGAGTGTGCGATTGGGAATGACTCTACCGGTCAACGTTTTTGGACCGGGGCTTGCTATTCCCCATTATGGTACGATCGTGGTGCACGCCAATGCTAAGATTGGCAGGAACTGCCGGCTGCAGGAGGGTGTGACGATTGGTGCGACAAGCGGAAGCCATGAGGCGGCGACAATCGGTAACAACTGTTATTTCGGGAGCGGAGCCAAGGTGATTGGCGCAATCAGAATTGCGGATGATGTGGCAGTGGGAGCAAACGCAGTGGTGACACGGGATATCCTGGAGGCGGGAACTACTTGGGCGGGGGCTCCGGCAAGGAAGATCAGCGACAAGGATTCTCACAGCAGTCTTTGCCAGAGTCTTTTTGGAGAATAAGGATAAAAGGGGTAACTCCGTATATGAACAGAGAGAATAAAGAGAAGAGAAAGTCAGTGATTTCCAAACTCGGCTATATATTTGACAAAAGGGACAAGATTAAGATAGCGTTCCTCATGGCGGCAATCGTGGTGGGAAGTTTTCTGGAACTGGCGGCGGTGGTGGTCTTCATGCCGTATATTGACGTTCTGACAGACAATGGAAATATTGTAAAGAAATGGTATTTGCGGATATTTTATGAAGGACTTCATTTCGAATCACAGAAAAATTTTATGATAGCGTTCACGCTGGTGATCATCTTTATCTATGCGGTCAAAAATATATATCTGATTCTGGAGAAAAAATATATTTTCAGATTTTCTTATAATACGCAGATGAAGCTGTCCACAAGGCTGCTGGGCGCCTATATGAAGGAGCCTTATACCTTTCATCTGAATCATAATATTGCCACACTGCAGCGCAGCCTGCATGAGGATACATCCCGTTTTATGCAGGTGGTCATGTATACGTTGGAATTGGTGGCAGAACTGGTGGTCTGCACGGTGTTAGTGATATATCTGCTAATCTTAAGTAAATCCATTACGATTATTGTACTGGCTTTTCTGACTTTATTCGTGGGATTTTTCCTTATGACTACCAAAAAATACAGCCGGAGGCTGGGGTTGGAGAATCAGGGTTATCAGGGAAAGATTTTTCAGTGGATGAATCAGGCACTGGGAGGAATCAAAGAAATTAAGATTTTGGAACGGGAAGCCTATTTTACGGATCAGTATCAGGGCTATTTTATGAAATATGCCAAAGGCCTGCAGATTGCGAGAACGATTTCTATCATGCCCAAATACATGGTAGAAGCGGTAGCTATGACAGGTCTCTTGGTGGCGATTATTGTGAAACTGCTTTTTGGTGAGGCAGATATGTTCTATTTTGTTTCCCAGCTGGCAGCCTTTGCGGTGGCAGCCATGCGGCTGATGCCCAGTGTGGGCAGGATTAACGAACATGCCACCAATATGCTGTATGCCTTTCCTTCCGTAGAACTGATTTATCATGATCTGGTGAGCATTGAGGAGTATGCGGACAGAAAGGATCTCGAGGTCAGGGAAGACTGGAACCTGCAGGATGCCATAGAAGTAAAGGATGTTACTTACTACTATCCGGATACCGAGGAACCGGTAATCGATGGGGCGAATTTGAAGATTAAGAAGGGAACCACAGCAGCCTTTATAGGGGCAACCGGTTCCGGCAAGACTACCATGGTGGATATTATTCTGGGACTCCTTGTGCCGCAGAAGGGTGTGGTCATGGCGGATCTGATTAATGTCCATGAAAAACCGAAGACTTTCCACGCCCAGGTGGGTTATATTCCCCAGGTCATTTATTTATCAGACGATACGATCCGCAATAATATTGCTTTCGGTGTAAGAGAGATGGAGATTGATGAGGATGCAGTACTTGCTGCGATAAAGAAAGCCCAACTGGCGGATTTCATAGACAGTCTGCCCCTGGGGCTTGATACGATTGTAGGTGACAGAGGTGTCAGGTTATCCGGCGGACAAAGACAGCGAATTGGGATTGCCAGGGCGCTCTACCATGATCCGGAGATATTAGTGCTTGATGAGGCTACATCTGCGCTGGATAATGAGACGGAATCAGCGGTTATGGAGGCCATAGAACATCTGCAGGGGATGAAGACTATGATTATTATCGCCCACAGACTGACTACCATCCGTAATGTAGATGCCATCTACGAGGTGGAGAACGGCAAGATTGTGGAGCGCAGCAAGGAAGAAGTGTTTGCGGATCTGTAGAGGGAAATGCAGACTGGGAAACTCGGAGAAACAGATTGATGAAAAATGGGAAACGGTTCCTAACTAAATATGGACTTCGCCTGCTTCTCTTTGCAGGGGTTTTGGCCTTTTTCCTGTTAGCCGGCCATGGCGGGCCGGTATTGTTTGACGACAGCGGCAGCTATATTGAGATGAGCTGGCACGAAGGGGTTATGCCGGTTTATCCGCTGTTTTTGTTGGGGAATCAGGCCTTGTTTGGGGATGCTGTCTATTTGTGGGTGGTTATGATAGAACAGGCTGTCCTGGCGGCTTTTTCGGTGGTGCTTCTGGAGGAAACGCTTAGGAAGCAGTTTGATCTTCATCCTGTGGAGGGCGTTCTGTTTTGTGTTCTCGCGCTATACCCTTATACGATCGAAATGCCGGGAGCAGTGATGACACAGGCCATATTAACGGAAGGGGTTGCCTATTCTCTTTTTTATATTTATCTGGTCATATTGCTGCAGGCAGTCTGGAAGAAAAGTTATGTCAGACTTATGGGCGCTTTTGGTATGACACTGTTCCTTTCAGGTGTCCGTTCCCAGCTGCAGATACTCTTTGGCGTATGTGGGATTGTGTTTCTTTATCTGGTGTGTATGCGCAGGAGGAAAAAGGGAAATATTAGGAAACTGATCCGGTTGGCAGCGGGCCTTACAGGCTGCATCGTGATCAGCCTGACGGGGATTCTCCTGGTCATGGGAATGAGCAGGGGGTATCACACTGTGTTAAAGACAGATTACCGTCTATATATGATCGGCCTCAAAATACAGCATCCTGAAAGGTATGAGACTTTTTTGGAAGAGATAGGGCAGGAAGCGCAGACAAAGGCAGGGGCAGAGGAAAGTGCAGAAGCACAGGAGTGTCCGTCCACAGAGGAACAGACAGAGCAGACAGACAAGGAGATGCTTGCCCAAAAGAATTTCCAAACCAGCCAGTATCTGACGCTGATCTTTTCCAGGGGTATGTATGAGGCGGACTATGAGGATGCGGAACTTTTTGATGATCCGTTATTAAAGGGCCTGTATCTGGATTTGTATGAGGCAGTGGATGTGGAGCAGGAACGCTATGCTTATGCCCGGGAAGGCTTATGGATGTGGAAGGATATTGTAGGCGGACTTGGTAAGATAGGCGGCATCTGCTTTTATACACCTTCCAAATATTATGTGGAACATGCGATTGATATCATAGAATCGGAACAGTTCAGTGAAATTAGGGCGGGACATTTACAGACCATAGCGCTGACGCTGATCATGGCACATCCGGGAAGAGTATTATACCATACGCTGATGCTTTTGCCGCAGGCTTTTGTCAGTACTGTATTCTTTCAGTATGCACCGCTGTATCTGTTTTGTCATCTGGTGACAGCCTTCTTATATCTATTAGCGTTTGCCTTGATGATATGGGGCTATGCAGACCAGAGGGCACGAAAAGAAGGAGCCGAGATGATGGCGTTGATCTTGGGAATCAATGTGGTCACAGTGCTCATTATTTCTCTGGTATTCTTTGGACAGCAGCGGTATCTGGTGTACGCGTTCGGGCCTTTTTATATGGCCTGTTACCTTCTCTTAAGACAGCTGTGGAGAGTGCGTGTAAGGGAATTTATCAAACAGAAATTCCTGAAGCGGAATGAGGAAGTGTAATGATGGAAAATAATATGAAAAGGATCCTGGTGATCATACCGGCCTATAACGAGGCGGAAAATATTGTGCATGTGGTAAACCATATGATGGAGATGGCGCCTCAGTATGATTATCTGGTAGTCAATGACGGTTCTGCGGATAATACGCTGCAGCTTTGCAGACGGGAAAATTTTCAATACCTGGATCTGCCTATCAATATGGGCATAGGCGGCGCCGTGCAGGCCGGTTATATTTATGCATACAAGAATGATTATGATATTGCGGTACAGATGGATGGGGACGGCCAGCATGATATTGCTTATCTGGACAGGCTTTTGCAGCCGCTTTTTCATAACGAGGCGGATGTGGTCATTGGTTCCCGGTTTTTGGAAAAAGAGGGTTTCCAGTCCTCGGCCAGCCGCCGGATGGGCATCAATATTCTGAGTCTGTTGATTCGTTTGACCACCGGGAAGAAGATTATGGATGTGACCAGCGGTTACCGGGCGGTGAACCGTATGTTTATTGAGATTTACAGTAAGGATTATCCGGCAGACTATCCGGAGCCGGAAGCTATTGTGGAGGCGATCATGCATCTGGGCATCGTCAAAGAAGTGCCGGTACAGATGCGGGCCAGGGAGGGCGGAATCAGTTCTATCACCTTCAAGAAATCTGTTTATTATATGATCAAGGTAACTCTGGCAATCCTGGTCTGCAGGCTCAGCTATGGTTTGAGAAGAGGGAAGAGAACACAGGAGTAAGAAAGGAAAGTAGACGATGATACCCAGTAATCTGCGAGTGGTGCTGATCGTTCTGGTGATCAGTTATTTTATAGTGATACTGTATTTCCTGAAACAAAAGGCGTTAAACCTCAAGTATACGCTGCTGTGGCTGGTGGCTGGTTTTGTCATGGGCATATTGGTGGTGGTGCCGGAACTTCTGACCATGATCATCCGGATATTTGGCATCCAGGACAATATGAACGGTCTGTTTATTTTTTCCATTGGCTTTATCATATTGATCTTGTTGTCATTGACATCCATTGCTTCCAGACAGAACCGTAAACTGCGGACACTGACGCAGGAACTTGCCATTCTCGACAAAAGGGTACGGGAACTGGAACGAAGCAGTGGAAAGCAGGAAGAGCGGGCAGGGGTGTGATATATGCTTGAGATAGCAGTGGATTTATTGTGGCTTCGTCCCAGGAAGGTCGGAGGGACAGAATTTTATATCAGGAATCTTTTGGACGGCTTCTTGCAACTGAAGGAGCCTTTTCGCCTTTTTTTGCTGGTATCCAAGGATAACAGGGAATCCCTCATTCACTATGCCAGGGATGAGCGTATCGAGATACTCCAGACCAATGTGGTGTCTGCCAATATTGCAGGCAGGATCCTGTGGCAGTTTTTCTGTCAGAACCGGTTCTTACGGCGCAAAGGTATCCGCAGGTGCTTTGTGCCGGTGTATTGCAGACCTTTGTTTAACGGCGGCGTCACCTATATCAATGTAATTCATGACCTGCAGGCGGCCCATTATCCGGAATATCATCCCTTTCACGAGATTGCTTATTCTAAACTCTGTTGGTGGTTGGACACCCATTTTTCCAGACAGTTAGTGGCCATATCCGATTGGGTGCGGGAGGATATCATCAAGCGGTATCAGGTCAGGCCGGAGAAGATTACCACCATCTATAATCCCATCACCGTGAAAGCGGAGGAGACAGCGCCTTTTGCTATCCTCGCCAGTCGCTATCATATTGAAGAAAACGAGTATTATTACACCATAGCGCAGCTGATTCCCCACAAAAACCTGGATACCATCATTGATGTGATGGCGCAGATTAAAAAGAGGGCAGTAGATTTACCGAAGAAACTGCTGATCTCCGGTGTGGGCGGGAAGAATCAGGAGAAGCTGCAGGCACAGATAGCAGAGAGAGGGCTGCAGAACGAGGTGATCCTAACCGGGTTTGTGGAAAACGATGAGAGAAATGCGCTGTATAAACACAGCAGGGCTTTTCTGTTTCCCAGTGTCTTTGAGGGGTTCGGGATGCCGCCTGTGGAAGCCATGCTCTTTGGGACCGTGGTGATTGCCGCAGACAGAACCTGTATTCCGGAGGTGACCCAGGGCAAGGCCAATTATGTGAAAGATCCTTATGATGTGGATGAGTGGATTCGGGTGATGCAGAATCCGGTGAACAGGGTGGATGAGGTGGATTTTGGCGCCTATGACCAGATGGTGTTGACGCGGAAGTATTATGAGTTGTTGAGGAAGATATTTTTATAAAATAGGAGAGGCACGTGATGGGATGCATCTGTTTTGTGATATTGCATTACAATGGAATAGACGACACGGAAAAGTGCATACAGTCCATAAAGCAGCTTGACGGGCAGCAGGACATCCGGATTGTGATTGTGGATAACGCCTCTCCTAACGGTACCGGACAGCAGCTATATGAGCGCTATGCGGAAGATGAAATAACAGATGTTATACTTAAGAAGGAAAACGATGGATTTTCCAGAGGCAATAATGCCGGATGTGCCATAGCTATAGCAAAATGGGATCCGGACTTTCTGGTAGTGGCCAATAATGATGTGATTTTTGCCCAGCGGGAATTTACCGGTCTGATTCGGGAAACCTATGAGAGAGAACCTTATGCTGTTCTGGGACCGGATATCTATGATCCTGACAGGAAGATTCATCAAAGCCCCATTTCAGATGCGCTGCCTGACGCAAGAGGGATTGGCAGGACGATATTTTTAAACCGCATGGTGCTGGCGGCTTTTCCCTTATTTTATCCGCTGATGAAACACTATTTTCGGAATCTGGAAGTGAAGGCGGGGCTGCCTCATGACAGGGACTGGAACGATGTCTGCGTTATGGGCGCCTGTCTTATTTTTTCAAAAGATTATTTTTGGGAAAGAGACAGGGTCTTTGCACCGGAGACCAGATTTTATTATGAGGAAAATATCATGCTTCTCTGGTGCAGACGGCATCAAAAGACAGTGTTTTACCGTCCGGCCCTGCAGGTTCTGCACATGGAGGGGCGGGCCACCGAGACGGTGGATGAGGACAACAGGAATAAGATAAAGTTCCGGATGCGCAATATCGTGGAGGCTGCGAAGATTTACCGGGATTGCAGAAGAGAGATGCAGGATGGGAGCGCGCAGGGGCGTTTGCATTGATATGGCAAGTGTGATATGATTGTGATATTATGAAAAAAGGTTATTATATCCATTTTGGAGGGCGTGAATCCATCGGTGTCAGCAAGAAAATTGACATGCAGATGGAGGAACTTAAAAAATATTATGACATGCGGGAACTGGAGGTCGCAACGCCGGACAGATCCCTGCCGGAGAGGATTCTGGGACTCTTTCCCACCATGTCTATCAGAAGAAATTATGAACAGGCTTTGGAGCAGTTGGAGCAGCCTGACTTTTTGTATGTCAGGAGGTCGGTTGCGGACAGGGCCTATCTGTATTTTTGGAAGAAGATTAAGGAGAAATATCCGCACTGTAAGATTATCATAGAAATTTTTTCCTATCCTTATGATAAGGATGATTTCGGTAAATGGAACGCCTGGCCGTTTTATCTCAAGGAGCTTATGTACAGGCCGCGGTTGAAACATTATGTGGATCGATTCGTGACTTACACGGAGGATCGGGAAATATTCGGGATTCCCACACTGTGTACCACCAATGGCATCCATGTGGAGAGTGTCAGACAGGTGGCGGGGCAGTTTGCAGAGAAGAAACTTCGATTGATAGGGGTTGCTTTTATGCAGAGGCATCATGGGTATGAGCGTATCATAGAAGGAATGCACCAATATTATGATACGGATGCGGCCGGAGACTATCAGGTGGAACTGAATCTGGTGGGAGACGGACCGGAAAAGCCCCTGTATCAGGAACTGGTCCGAAAATACCATCTGGAAGAACAGGTACATTTCTATCCCACGCTTACCGGGAAGGACTTGGATGACCTGTATGATGTCAGCGACCTGGGACTGGTGTCCTTCGGTATGTACAAGCTGGGATATTTTGGTAAGATGATGGCGTTAAAATCCAGAGAATATCTGGCGAAAGGCATGCCGCTTCTCGCCGGCTGCGCTATTGATGTGCTGGATGATGAGTATCCTTATGCGAAGACTTTTCCCAACGATGACAGCACCGTGGATATCGCAGAGGTTATCAGATTTTTTGAGCAGATTAAGAAGATTGCCGGTGATAAAGGCAGGATGTCCGATCAGATCAGGCAGTTTGCCCAGGAACATGTGAGCATGGAGGCGGTGATGCGGCCTGTAGCTGCATTTATAGAAGATTGAAATAAGTCTACGCCAGGCAATTATCCTAAAATCATACACAGAAATGAGGAATAGCATGATCACACACATTGTTGGAAACAGACCACAGTTTGTCAAGCTGGCGCCTTTGTACCACGCGCTTGAGAAGGCTGGTTATGAGCAAAATATCATTCACAGCGGACAGCACTATGATGAGAATATGTCGGATGTGTTTTTTGAGGAGTTGGGCATACCGGCGCCCTATGTGAATCTGCAGGCGGGCGGGGGAAGCCATGCGCAGATGACGGCGAAGGCGATGGTAGGCATAGAGCGGGAGCTTATGGAGAAGAAGCCGAATCTGGTGGTTCTCTATGGAGATACCAATACCACTATGGCAGGTGCCCTGGTGGCGGCGAAGCTGTGTATTCCCATCGCCCATGTGGAGGCGGGGCCGAGGATACACAGCAAGGAAAACCCGGAAGAATGTAACAGGGTTGTGACAGATCATCTGTCGGATATTCTCTTCTGCCCGGACGAGCAGTCCGTGAAAAACCTGCAGTTGGAGGGCCTTCACGAGAAAGCTCATCTGACGGGAGATATCATGTATGATACCTATCTGGAGATTACCGATAAGATGGAGCAGGCGGCACAGGAAGAGGAAGTAATCGTGATGACCTGGCACAGACAGGAGAATACTTCTTCCAAAGAGCGGATGGAGAGTATCCTGCATCTGGTGGAAGCGCTGGGAGAAAAGGTGATTTGTCCCCTGCATCCCAGAACCAGAAAATGTCTTACAGAATACGGGTTGTGGGAACAGGCCGGTGCGATAGACAATCTGGAGATCATAGAACCGGTGGGGTATGTGGAGATGGTGGCGCTCATGCAGAGGGCGAAGCTGATCCTCACAGATTCCGGCGGAGTATCCAAAGAATCTTCCTTTGCAGGTGCAAAATGTCTGTTTATGATGGATGCAGATATTTGGGGAGATCTGGTGAAGATTGACTGGATCCACAAGGTGAATCCACAAAATAGAGAGAGCCTGGAGGAGGCGCTTGCATTTGCGAAAGAGGCAGAGCACATTCCACAGGATAGGAGGCCAAGATTCTATGGTGACGGACATGCTGCGGATAAGATGGTAAAGGCTTTGCAGGAGGGACATTTATTATGAAATATGCATTGATTGGATGTGGCAGGATTTCACCGAACCATATTGTGGCGGCTCAGAAGAACGGTCTGGAGATTGTGGCAATCTGTGATCTGGAACATCACAATATGCGGGATAAGATTATCAAATTTAAATTGCCGGACACGGTAAATTGCTATACGGACTATAAGGAAATGATTGAGAAAGAGAAACCGCAGCTGGTAGCGATTGCCACAGAGAGCGGTAAGCATGCCCAGATAGCCGTGGATTGTATGACTCTGGGACATACCAACCTGATTATAGAAAAACCCATTGCCCTGTCACTTGCCGATGCGGACAGAATTATTGAGACGGCCAAGAGAGAGGGCGTGAAAGTCTGCGCCTGCCATCAGAATCGTTTTAATAAATCCATTCGGAAAATTCGTGAGGCAGTGGAGATGGACCGCTTTGGCAGGATGTTCCATGGCACAGCCCATATTCGCTGGGCCAGGGATTATGAATACTATTCCAGGGCGAAATGGCGCGGTACCTGGGAACAGGATGGCGGCGCATTGATGAACCAATGTATTCACAATATCGATCTTCTGCGCTGGATGATGGGCGATGAGATAGAGAGCGTTGTGGGTATGACAGACAAGCTGAAACATGATTATATTGAGGCGGAAGATTTGGGGATAGCACTGATTCGTTTTAAAAATGGCGCCTACGGTATTATTGAGGGAACCACCAATGTCTATCCTTCCAATCTGGAGGAGACCCTGTATCTGTTCGGGGAGAAAGGCACAGTCAAGGCGGGCGGGAGTTCCGTCAATATCATAGAGGAATGGCGTTTTTCGGACGCGTTGGACAACGCGGAGGAAGTGAAGGCTCAGTTCCATGAGAATCCGCCCAATGTATACGGTTATGGGCATACCCCCTTATATGAGGATGTGATTGACGCCATTACCCATGACAGAGCTCCTTATGTGGATGCAAAGGCGGGTAAAAGGGCGCTGGAACTGGTACTTGCCATTTATCAGTCTGCGGCAACCGGGGAGATTGTGAGATTCCCGATGGAACAGTGTGCAACCATTGATTTTAAGGGGAGATTTGACTGATGGGTTATTATGTACATGAGAGCAGCTATATTGATGAGAATGTCAGCATTGGCGAGGGTACCAAAATATGGCACTTCTGTCATATTCAGTCCGGTGCGGTGATCGGAGAGAACTGCTCTCTGGGACAGAATGTGAATATATCCAATAACGTTACAATCGGCAATGAAGTCAAGATTCAGAACAATGTTTCTGTCTACGAAGGTGTGGAGATTCATGACGGCGTATTTTTAGGGCCATCCTGTGTTTTCACCAATGATCTGACCCCGCGGGCGCGCTATCCCAAAGGGCGGGCAGGGTATCTGCATACGGTGGTGGAGGAGGGAGCCAGCATAGGCGCCAATGCTACGATCGTGTGCGGCCACCGGATTGGGAAATATGCGATGGTGGCGGCAGGAGCAGTAGTGACCAGCGATGTACCGGATTATGCGTTGTGCAGGGGCGTGCCGGCCAGGGTATGCGGCAGAGTGGACGAGCAAGGACAGGTGCTACCGGACAGAAGTTAAGTTCACTGAGCTGCGCAGGCTGACATATTGGAGTGGGTGTGAAAAGTTACGGGAAATTGTGCGAGAAATATTAAGTGAATACCGGGAGAGGAAGAAGATAATGGAATTCCGAGATCTGAAAAAACAATACCAAGCGCATCAGAGGGCAATAGACGCCGCTATGAAGGCCGTAATAGATGAGACTCGTTTTATCAGCGGCCCACAGGTTGCACAGCTGGAAGAGAAGCTGGCGGCGTATGCGGGTGTTAAACATTGTGTTGCCTGTGCAAACGGAACGGATGCTTTGCAGTTGGCGCTGATGGCCTGGGATATCGGCGCAGGGGATGCGGTGTTTGTGCCGGATTTCACCTTCTTTTCCAGCGGTGAGGTAGTGCCTCTGGTGGGGGCGGTGCCTGTGTTTGTGGATGTCAGGGAGGATACTTATAATATCAGCCCGGAGAGTCTGGAAGAAGCAATAGAATATGTGCAGCAGCATACCGATTTAAAACCCCGTGTGGTGGTGGCAGTGGATCTGTTCGGACAGCCGGCTGAGCATGAGAAGATTCGTGAGATAGCAGAAAAGTATCATCTGCTTGTTTTGGAGGATGCGGCCCAGTCTTTTGGCGGCCGGATAGGAGAGCGCAGGACGTGTAGTTTTGGCGATATTTCCACTACATCCTTTTTCCCGTCAAAGCCTCTTGGATGTTACGGGGACGGCGGCGCGGTCTTTACGGACAATGACGAGTGGGCGGATATCCTGCGGTCATTGCATGTGCATGGTAAAGGCGGAGACAAGTACGACAATGTCCGCATCGGTTTAAACTCCAGACTGGATACTCTGCAGGCGGCTGTCCTGCTTGAGAAGATGGACTTTCTGGAAGAGGAACTGAAGCGCTGCGATCAGATAGCGGCAGCGTATACCAAACGGCTTGCAGATGTGGTCAGGACGCCAGAGATTCTTCCGGGGATGTGGTCTGCCTGGGCACAGTACACTGTTCTGATAGAGAATAAAGAGGAGCGGGAGCGCCTGATAGCGGCCTTAAAGGAAGAAGGAATCCCTACGGCAGTCTACTATAAGAAACCCATGCATTTACAGCAGGCCTTTGCCAGAAATCTGATAGAGGCGGTACCCTGCACGCAGACAGAGAATATCTGCGAGAGATGCCTTTCCCTGCCCATGCATCCTTATCTGGAAGAGGAACAGATAGAGATGGTGTGTGAGCGGATTATCAGGACTCGATAAACATAGGCAAAGAAGCAGCAGGGCAAAGAGACAGGATGCCCTGACATTGGAGGAACAGGATGAAATATCAAGTGTGCAGCTATTGTGTCATGGACACATCCGATCCGGAGATTGTCTTTGACGAGCAGGGAGTCTGCAATCATTGTAAAGATGCGAAGAAGAAACTGCAGGCAGTGGAAGAGAAGAAGAAAAGCTTTGACCTGAAGGCCTTTCAGGAGAAGATAAAGTCTGAGGGGAAAGGGAAAAAATATGACTGCATCGTAGGCATCAGCGGCGGTGTGGACAGCTGTTATGTCATGTATTTAGCCAAGCAGATGGGGCTTCGTCCTCTGGCAGTGCATATCGACAACGGCTGGGATTCCGAACTGGCAGTGGAAAATATCAAGAACCTGCTGGAGAAACTGGGAGTGGATTTGTATACTTACGTGGTAGACTGGCAGGAATTCCGGGCGCTGCAGCTGGCATTTTTCAGGGCTTCCACGCCCGACTGTGAGATTCCCACAGATCATATGATTTTCCCGGTCATGGGGATGCTGGCCCATAAATATGGCTGTAAATATATTATTATGGGACATAACAGTTCCTCGGAAGGTATCCTTCCCAGAAAGTGGTCTTATGGACATTTTGACTGGCGTTATATCAAGTCTGTCTACAAGATACATGGCGGCGGTTCGGGCAAACTCAAGACATTTCCCTATTTCAACCGACCGGATTATGATTATTTTACAAGAAAGTTTGTCTGGTTTAATCTTCTGGATTATATAGATTACAATAAAGAGGAGGCCAAGAAATTCCTGAAGGACAATTACAGCTGGCGGGATTATGGCGGGAAACACTATGAGTCCTTTTATACGAAATTTTATCAGACTTATATACTGCCTGTAAAATTCGGATATGATAAACGCAGGATGCATCTGTCAAGCCTGATCGTGGCAGGACAGCTTAGCAGGCAGGAAGCCCTTGAGATGTTAAAGGATAAGCCCTATGATGAGCAGACCATTGAGAGGGATATCGAGTATTTTATTGAGAAAATGCAGATTTCCAGAGAAGAATTTGACAAGATCATGCAGGCGGAATGTTTGAGTTACTGGGATTATCCCAATAATGAGAACGACCTGACGGGAAAACTGATAAAGAAACTATCGAAGATGTTTGGCGGAGCAGATAGTTGAATAAATTCTCTGAAAGAGCAATTAATTCAACCGGGAGTTTGTGCCGAAGCATCACAAATTCCCTTGATCGCAGAACCAAATTTGAGATTTGGTTCGCGTTCCTCAGCATTGTATGCTTCGGAATAGAGGAAAAAATGAAGAAAGTGATCAAAAAGATTGTGTTCGGCTGTATCTATCTGATGGAAGATATCGTGCATCTATGGCATTTCCATATTCATAAACAGTGGCGGAAATAGTGTGAGAATGCCCTAAAAGCGGGCATTCTCAAAGACAAGCTTGCTTGTCTTTGGATTTTGAGTCACAGCAGGGGCTGTGACATGGCGGTTATGGTGAGATTATGGAGGCCGGGAAATGATCACAATAGTCGATTACGGGATGGGCAATCTGCATTCCGTAAAAAATATGCTGAAATATTTGGGATATGACAGTACTGTCACCGGAGATCCGGAACTGATTCGTCAGGCGGATAAGCTGATTCTTCCAGGGGTGGGGCATTTCGGGATGGCGATGGATGTCATCAGAAAATCAGATTTCCTGGATATCCTGAACCATAAGGTTCTGGAAGAGAAAACACCGATCCTCGGTATCTGCCTTGGCATGCAGCTTCTGCTGGAATACAGCGAGGAGGGCGATTGTGATGGCCTTGGGTGGATTCCAGGTCAGGTGAAGAAATTTGAATTCCCGGATCAGCCGCAGCTTAAGATTCCGCATATGGGCTGGGATTATATTGAGAAGTGTAAGGATTCCCCGTTGTTTGCCGATTCTGTCGGCGGGGAGAGATATTACTTTGTACATTCTTACTATGTACGGTGTACAGACCGGGAAGATGCGGCCGCCACCACGGAGTATGGGTTTCAGTTTGATTCCGTGGTCGAGAGAGGCAATATCATGGGAACACAGTTCCATCCCGAAAAGAGCCATAAATTTGGAATGGGCATTTTAAGGAACTTTGCGAAAATGTGAGGAAGCTGCTCTGACATGGAGGATTCTTATGTATCATAACAGACTGATCCCGTGCCTTTTACTGGACAATGGGAAATTGGTAAAGACAGTGCAGTTTCGTAAGCCGGTGTATGTGGGTGATCCGATCAATGCTGTCAAGATTTATAATGACAGGGAAGTGGATGAACTGGTATTCCTCGATATCAATGCCACACGCATGCACAGGAGGCCTGATTTTGAATATTTAAAAAAGATAACCGAACAGTGTTTTATGCCGCTATGCTATGGGGGCGGGATCACTTCGCTGGAAGATATCGGTATGCTGTTTCGGATCGGTTTTGAAAAGGTATCCATCAATGCGGCGGCTTTAGACCATCCGGAACTGATCAAAGAGGCGGCCGGAGTCTACGGCAGCCAGAGCATTGTAGGCGCTATGGATGTGGGGAAGAACCTGTTTGGCAAGGCTGTGGTGAAGACGGAAAACGGGACTCACGGCACGAAGTACAATCCAGCGGAATATGCAAAGAGACTGGAAGACGCCGGGGCCGGCGAGATTTTTCTCAATTCCATCACCCAGGACGGTATGATGGACGGTTATGACTATGAACTGATCGGGGAAGTGGCGCGGAGCGTGCAGGTGCCCGTGATTGCCTGCGGAGGAGCCGGCAGCTTACAGGATTGCCGGAAAGCAATAGACAGCGGTGCAAGCGCGGCGGCAGCGGGAAGCATATTTGTCTTCTGGGGCGTCAATAAGGCGGTGCTGATCAATTATCCGGACAGTGCGCAGACGGCGGAACTGTTTGTAGATTAGGGGGAAAGATGAAAACATTATATGGTTTTTTGGCGGCGGGAAATCTGAATATTGAGTGCCTGGGTGAGGTGCAGATGATGGGGGAGTGCTGCCATTATAACCATCTGTTAAATAAATTCCCCGGGGATCAGATCTGTAGGGAAGATGAGCAGTCGGTCAGTTTCCTGAACGGATACGTCTACAATAAGGCGGATTATATCCAGGCAGAGGATGCCGATTGGGCGGAAGCATTTACCCGTGCCCTTTCAAGGGATGCGGAAGGTACTCTCAAGAAACTCAGAGGCGGCTTCTGTGGTTATCTTTTTGACAAAAATACCAGGGAACTTCTGGTCTATACAGATCAGGTGGCAGTGAAACCTGTGTATTATTATAGCAATGGCGATCAGTGGATGGTCTCCGACCATCTGGACTATATGGTGGAAGTGCTGAAATATAATCATCTGGACGTGGAGTTCCAGCCTCTGGCGGCACAGTATATGCTTACCTATGGTTATATGATAGACGATACTACTTTTATCAGGCAGATCAGACGGCTTCTGCCGGGCAAATATCTGCGTGTCCGGGATGGACAGGCTGTGGTTACCAGATATCATCTGATACAGGCTGTGCCGGTATCCATTACGGAAGAGGAAGCTGTGGAGAAGATTGACGCAGCTTTCCGGGAAGCGGTCAGACGGGAGTTTGAGAAGGACAGGGAATACGGTTATCGGCATCTGGTGGATTTGAGCGGCGGCCTGGACAGCCGTATGGTGTCTTGGGTGGCACATGATCTGGGCTATACCGATCAGGTCAATGTCACTTACTGCAGGGCCGGATATCGGGACGAGACCATTTCCAAAGAGATTGCCCTGCGGCTTGGCCATGAATATCTTTTTAAGCCGCTGGACGATGTAAAGTGGATGTATGATATCGATGAGATGACCTCCCAGAATAACGGGGCGGCGCTCTATATGGGAATGACAGGCGGCAGGCGGTTGTTGGAGATGATCAACAGGGAACCGTTTGGAATTGAGCATACGGGAATGATCGGGGATGTGACTATGTCCACGCTCTATCCGGATAAAGAACTCAGCTGCGGAAAACCGGTGCTGGGACAGAGCGCCCATTCCGACAGACTACAGTATTCTTTTGATGAAAGATTATTGCAGGAATATTCCTGTCAGGATATGTTTGGTATTTATACGAGAGGGATGTTGGGTGCGTGCTCCTCCTATCTGATTAGGCAGCAGTACCTTGAGACTGCATCTCCTTTTACGGATGTGGATTTGCTGGATGTGGTGTATTCCCTTTCTTTTGATATGCGCAATCACCACCATATCTATCTGCGGTGGATGAATGAGAAATATCCGCAGGCGGCGGAGTTTGGCTGGGAGAAATGGGGCGGCATTAAGCCGAAGGAGAGTCATATCTTCTTCCGGAAAATGAAAACCACGCAGCGGCTTCTGTGGCAGGCAATCTGCAAAGCGGTGCATATTGATAATAAGGACAACATGAATCCCTTCGATTACTGGTATGATAAGAATCCGGATATTCGGAAGTATATGCAGGAATACATGGAAGCTTCCATAGGAAATCCTGTGCTGGGTAAGGAACTCAGAGAGGATATCCGGCGCCTGTTCCAGGAAGGCAGCGTGGAGGAGAAGAGTCTGGCAATAACGGTGCTGGCCATGGTAAAGAAATATTTCAGCTGAGGATATAAATGAGGGCAACAAGGGTATGGAACAGAGCAGGAAACCAGATTTATATTTGATTACGCAGGATTTTCCCTACGGGCCGATTGAGGATTCTTTCGTGAAACCGGAATACCCGTATTTGTGCGAGCGGTTTCATGTGTCCATAATTGCCGCAGAGCTGTCTATACCGGAGGAATTGGCAGCGGAGGATTCTGGTGAGAAGCAATCAACGCCAGTGAATTCTGCGGCGAGATATGAGACTGACCAACAAGAAATCAAAGCCTGCATGATTTCCCAAAAGCAGAGTACGGGAGAGAAATTACTTTCCCTCATGCGCTTTCTATGCGAGAAGGATTGCTACACGGAGATTGCCGCTATTATAAAAAGCCGCCGGAAGATTCCCCAGAGGATTTACAGGGCGCTGATGTTCGGTGCGGCGGCAGAGACATTTTACCGCAGACTGCAGCGAAAGATTTCCCTGACAAAGGATACACAGGCAGTTTTCTATTTTTACTGGTTTGATTATAAATGCTTTGGTCTGACCATGCACAGGCACAAATTCCCGCAGATTAGGATTGTTGCGCGCACACATGGATATGAACTGTTTGATGAGCGGGAACTTTATGGCAGACAATTCTTCAAGCCGCAGATGGATGCGCAATTGGACAGACTTGTTTTTGCGGCGCAGTATGCGAAGGACTATTACCTGACCAGATATCAGCTTGCGGACAGCGGCAAATATCCGTTGTACCGCCTCGGCGTACCGGACAGGAAAGTAACGGTGGAAGAGCGGAGGAAGGCCCGAAGCGGAGAAGAACTGCTTCTGGTAAGCTGTTCGGGCACGGGCAGGATCAAACGGATCGACAGGATAATAGAGGGGCTGTCGGCTGTGCTGCATGCTAAAGTCCATTGGGTGCATATCGGCGGCGGGGAAGAACTGGACGCGCTGCGCGGGCTGGCCGAGGAGAAACTGCAAAATAAACCTAACATCCGGTATGAGTTTACCGGAACACTGTCCCATGAAGAAGTGATGGCTTATTATCAAAACCACTATGTAGGCTGTTTTGTCACAACCACTGAGACGGAGGGCGGTTCGCCGGTATCAGTGCAGGAGGCGCTGTCTTTCGGTGTGCCGGTGATAGCCACGGCGGTGGGGGAACTTGTACAGATGGTAGATGGCAACGGTATCCTGTTGTCGGAGAAGCCAACCGGGGAGGAAGTTACACAGGCTATCGAGCGGATGGCAGCATGTTATGGTACGGAAACGTATTTCCGCATGTGCGGGCGGTCATTGGAAATCTTCCGCGAAAGATTTGATGAACAGCGTAACTTTACTGCGTTCGCAGACGAGTTGGCGCGGGTGGACGATACCTGCTGCTGGAATCAGGTGGGCGTGAATGCGATAAGATAGGAACGTCATAAGAAAGGAAGCAAATTTACAGATGGTAAAGTACAAAATAGAAGAACTGGATTTCATGTTTATCTACGAACATAAGGTCAGGGAACTGGAAAACCTCTGTCTGCTGAAATATGAACTTGACCGCAGAGGATATCGGACTAAGATCATACACATAGAGGATGCGGAAGCGCTCAAGGCTATGCGCCCCATTTACCATACCAAAGTGGTGGTCACCATGGCCTGTTACCAGAACAGTTCTATCGAGTGGCACACCAAAAACTTTGTCAAGTTCGACAAGCTGATTGATATGCAGTGGGAAAACATAGTGTTCCCCATGGATGAGAAGGATACCAAGGCTTATAAGAATTACTCCGGTGTAGCCAAAGAAGTGGTGCGCATTTCTTGGGGAGAGATGAACCGGAGACGGATGCTTGATGTGGCAAAGATGGATCCCAAGAAAGTGAAACTGGTGGGTCATGTGGGCATGGACTTCCTGCGGGAAGAATTGCGGGGATACTATCGTTCCAAAGAGGATGTACTGAAAGACTACGGTATCAGTCCGGATAAAAAGATATTCCTCTTTGTGTCACCCTATTTTTCCGACCATCATACCGAGGAATACCTGGTGGAAATGTGCAGGCGTTTCGGGGAAGGCTGGCGGTACTACTATCAGGACTGCATGCTCCCTTCCAAGAAGATTATCTTGGACTGGATGGGCCGCATCTGTGAGAAGAGGCCGGACGTGGTATTTATCTACAGGCCCCATCCCGGGGAAGAGAGCGCCCAGGCGGAAGAGATGACAGAGAAATATCCTAACTTTAAGGTAATCGGGGACCTGTCCGTCAAACAGTGGATCATGATCAGCGATAAGATTTATACGGGGAACAGTTCCACCTTTGTGGAGGCATTTTTTGGAAAGAAGATGTGCTATCTGCTTTTTCCCGTACCAGTACCTTCGGATTACGAACTGGCTTTCTTAAAGGATGCGGATAAGATAACAGAATATGAGGATTTTGAGAAGACAACCCATGAGGATGACAGGCCTTTCCCTGTCAGCGAGAAGTTGATTGATGAAGTATACACCATCGACTGGGAGAAACCAAGCTATGTGAAGTTTGCGGATATGGCGGAGGAAGTGCTGCAGAATCCCTATTATAATCTGACCAAAGAGCAGCTTCGGACATATTATCATAAGATGGGATCTGCGGAAAAGATTACCAGAGCATTGACAAAAATCACGCCGTTATATAATGTGTATTTGACGATGTTAGAAGGCGACAGCCCCAAATGGAGATGGTTGGAGGACAAGCGCCGGGCCAGAAAAGAGCTGGAACAGGTCGCACATGAGTTTGAAAAGACCAGCGAGGAAGAAATTGCGGGAATCATTAAAAAGATTGCCCGTGAGTTAGAAAAATAAGGAGGAGAAGAAAATGGACAAGACAATCACAGCAGTGATACCGGTGAAAGGAAACAGCACAAGACTGCCGAACAAGAACATTCTGCCGTTCGGTGATTCTAATTTATTACAGCACAAGATCGAGCAATTGAAACAGGTGAAGGGACTTCACGAGATCATCGTTTCTTCCGATTCAGATGAAATGCTTGCCATCGGTGAAAAATGCGGCGTCAAGGCAATCAAACGGCCTACAAAATATGCGGATGAGTCCGTGCCCTTCGGCATGTTCTTGGAGTATCTGTGCGATACCATTGAGGGGGCGCACCTTCTCTATGCCTGTGCGACATCACCCTGTGTGGAACCCTATCTGTATGAGAAGGCTATCAAAGTATATTTTGAAAAACTGCAGGAAGGCTATGATTCCCTGATCACGGTATCTCCTTATCAGACCTATCTGATGGATGACAACGGGCCCCTGAACTTTAAGATGGGACTGGAGCACAAGAACTCAGAACAGCTGCCGATGATGTATCATTTTACAAATGGTATTGATCTGGCGCCTACGGAGAAGGTGCGGGAGTGGCATTATAACTACGGCCCCAAATATTATCAGCTTGTGATCAATAAACGTGAGGCGGCGGATATCGATGATCTGTATGATTATGAGATGGCGAAGGCGCTTTATGCCATGAAGGATCCGAATCCGACTGTGTAGGAAAGAGGAGAAACTATGATTAAAAAATCATTTACCGGGGCCGCATGGAAAAAGGACAAATGCATATGCGTTCATGTATACAGTGGAATTACAAGCCGTTGTATTTCTTTGGCGCAGGCATATTCCTTGGCAAAACAATATGATATCCCTAATTTAGTAGTCATTTGGCAACTTGAGAAATGGTGCAATATAAAATACAATGACGTTTTTGATAAAAATCAATTTAAGGATATCAATCTTACGGTCATGAATTATAAGTTTTTTCCATCGGATTGGGGAGAAGGTGTCAAAGAGTATGTGCGGAAAGGGCAGATAGGAAAAGTATTCTACTGTCTGGGACAATGGGTGCTATATTTTGCAAGAAAGATTTATAACTGCAGGGCAGAGGGCCTTATGAATTATTTTAGAGAGAAGGAAACCTATGTGAGATATGATCCGGAAACGGAGATTGGCTGGAGCGGCAAGGTATATGAGGACTGGCTGATGAACTGCTGGAACAGGGTGAAAGGTTATCTGGAGGGGAAAGTCAATTTTTGTGCGGGGATATATTGTGGGTTGATTAAAGGGGAAGAGGAGTGCTTGGATACATCGGAGATTATCTTTCGGGATAAATTTAACAAAATTGCGAATGTTCTTGTACCTAAGGGGGGGGGGTACATGGATTGGCATACATGTCAGACGCACGGATCATAAGGCTAGTATAGAAGAAAGTACTCTGGGTAGTTTTATCAATAAAATGAATGATGCAATAGCAGATTATGAAGGGGTTCGTTTTTTCCTTGCGACAGACGACCATGATGTAGAGGAAGATCTTAACAGAGTGTTTCCGGGCCGTGTCTTTACGTATTGTAATAAAACGTGGGGAAGAAACAGCAAGTCGGGGATGGAGTCGGCTATTATTGACTGCTTGTGTTTGTCGAGATGTGATTATATATTAGGATCTTATCGAAGTGTGTTTTCCAAATTTTCTGCATTGTATGGAGATATAGAGTTGATTATATGTAGAAAATAAAATCAGACTGTTGGTAAAGATGGGAACTTGCCTATATGTCAGATTTGATGATATACGGAAATCCAGTGAAGGTTTCCGATTTTGGGAGATTGGAGTGAGTATAAATGTCGCTTATCAAGTTATTAGACTGTACATTGCGTGACGGCGGATATATTAACGACTGGAATTTCGGGCACCATACCATTAAGAGCATCATTAAGAAGCTAGTGGATTCCCAGGTCGATTATGTAGAGGTGGGATTTTTACGGGACTGTGAATATGACAGAAATAAGACCCTGTATAATAATTGCGCACAGATACAGCCGGTACTGCCACAGAAGAAGGGAAACACCATTTTTACCGCTATGGCTCTTCATAACAAATATACGGTAGATAAACTGGAACCCTACGATGGGAAGACCATCGATGCAGTCCGGGTGACATTTCATGATTACGATATTGACGAGGGACTTGCCTTTGTTAAGAAAGTGAAAGAGAAGGGCTATAAGGTATTCTGCAATCCCATTAATATCATGGGATACTCGGATGAAGACCTTCTTCGGCTCTTAAAGAAGGTGAACGAGATTCATCCGTATGCCTTTTCTATTGTGGATACCTTTGGTTCTATGATGCGCTCGGACTTAATCAGAATTTACTCCATGGTGGAACACAACCTTAATAATGAGATTGTGCTGGGACTCCATCTGCACGAGAATCTGGCTTTATCTTATTCCCTGGCCCAGGAATTTGTGGGGATCAAGGCGAGCGGACGTAAGAGTATCATAGACGCTTCCATGCTTGGTATGGGCAGAACGCCGGGCAACCTCTGCATGGAATTGATCATGGATTATATGAATAAGATGCAGGGAGGAAATTATGATATCAATCCTATTCTGGATGGGATTGACGATCATATTGCAGAACTGAAACAGATAGAACCCTGGGGATACAGTATGCCTTATGCCCTCTCGGCCAAATATAATCTGCATCGCAATTATGCAGAATTTCTTCTGGGGAAGGGACGTCTGCGGGCGAAGCAGATCAACCAGATCCTGGCCAGTATAGAAGATGACAAAAAAACCGCCTATGATGAAGCGTATATTGAAAAATTATACCAGAAATTCCAGAATCACAAAGTAGATGATTCCGCGCTGCTTTTGCAGCTTCAGAATCGCTTTCAGGACAGAGAGATTCTGGTTCTGGCGCCGGGCTTTAATATATTAAAACAAAAAGAGCAAATAGAACAGTTTATTCAAGAACAGGATCCCCTGATTATTGCAGCCAATTTCATCCCGGCAGACTATCAGCAGGATTATGTTTTCTGTTCCAATGCAATGAGATATGATGCACTGGAAGAGAAGAAGCAGGACAGTATTATCCTGATCACATCAAATCTGATGGATATCTGTGAGGAAGCTAATGTCCTTAATTATTCAGAACTCAGTTTTGATGAAAAGGGAAACTGCGACAATTGTGTTATTATGTTATTAAAACTTATGATCAAACTGGAAAAAGAACAGGTTTACATTGCTGGATTTGACGGCTATCAGGAGAAGGATGATAATTATGTTACATCTTATATGGCCAGCCAGTATACGAAGGGTGAGGAAGAGAATATCAGAAACCGTATGTATCTGGAAGACATCCGCAAACAGATAAAACTTGTATTTTTGACAGATTCACTTTATAACAGGTAAGGATGGGGTAAAATTATGTTTGATAGGGAGAGTGTACAGGCGATTCGGTATCTGATAATAGATGTGGATGGGACGATGACGGATGCCGGGATCTATTATGATGAAAACGGTAATGAATTGAAAAAATTTTGTACGAAAGACGCAGCAGGATATTTTGCAGCACATAAAAGGGGAATAAAGCTTATGGCATTGACTGGCCGTGAGTGCCAGGCGACTTTGCGCAGGCTTCAAGAGATGAAGTTTGATTATATTGTGCAAAACTGCAAGGATAAAGTTACATATTTGAGAGACTTTATGGAATCCAACGGTATCACAAAGCAGGAAATCGGCTATATCGGAGATGATGTAAACGACCTTGCGCCTATGAAGCTGTGCGGCTTTGTGGGATGTCCGGAGGATGCCTGTGAGGAAGTAAAGGCACTGGCGGACTATATTTCGGAGGTTAAGGGTGGATATGGAGCCGTCCGGGATGTGATTTGTGCCATGTTTAAAGTAAGCGGTGAGTGGGCACAGATTATTGCGGATCTTTATGGGGCTGGAATATAAGAAACAGAAAGGATGGCAGGCGTTGATGATATATGCTCCGGTGATGATAACAACATGTAACAGATATGAACATTTAAAAAGATGTATTGAATCTTTACGAAAAAATGTATACGCAGATCAGACAGAAGTATATATCAGTGTAGATTACCCACCTAGTGAGAAATACATTGAGGGATGGGAAAAAGTATGTAAGATGTTGAATAGTCCATTGGAAGGGTTTCTAAAAACACATATTTTTTTTCAAGAGGTTAACTTAGGGGCGGAAAAAAATTATGATTATTTGGAAAAGCTGATTTTTAAGGAGTATGACAGGCTGATTTTTACGGAGGATGATAATGAGTTTTCTGCTAATTTTTTAATATATATGAATAAAGGTTTGGAACTATACGAAAATCATCCCAAGATTTATGGAGTATGCGGCTATGCGGATGATTATGGATTTGTAAGTGGAGAAGATAATGTTATTCCACTGACCAATTTTTGCGCTTGGGGAATGGGGATTTGGAGAAAGAAGGAACAGTTAATTCAGGAGCAAATGACAATACAAAACTGGATTTGTGCGGCACAGAATACTCGTTTGATGAGTAGTATTTATCATGCAAGACCACGGCTTTTTTCTAGAATGATGGGAGAAATCATAAGTAGTCCAGATCAGTGTACGTTATTAAATACAGATGTTAATAGAGGTATTTTTCTAGCAATTAATGGGTTATGTACAATTAATCCAGTTAAGACAAAAGTAAGAAATTGGGGTTGGGATGGAAGTGGTCAAAATATCGTAGGTAATCTAGAGGATTATAGGAAGCATAGCAGTTTGCAATTGGATATGGATATAGATTTTGAATATAGACTTAGTCAAGTAGAGCAGAATCTTTTTAATGACAGGCTTTTGGATGATAATTATGAGTGGAACAGAGAACGTGCAAAATGGTATAATGACCCGTTACTCTATATCATATATAGAATGTTGGGACGGGAAAGATTTTTAAAGCTCACCCATAGGAGATAATTATTGATTATGTGGAGTAATCTATAAAAGTGAGACGGATCATATGGTGGATAAAATAGGAGAATAAAGATTATAATGCAGAAGAAGGAAAATATTGATTATTGGACGGAAGAAAACAATTTGGAATGGTATACAAGACAATTTAAAGAACCATATAGGATTACAGTTGCCTTTGAAGCTTTTTTAGCATCACATACCAATCTTGATAATAAAGATATTTTAGATATTGGATGCGGACCAGGAGCAGGGACATCCTATCTGGCAAAGAAGCATTTGAGCAGCAGATTTACTGGTATAGATATCAATACTAATTTGTTTGATTTATACCAAGGGACAAGTAATAATATTCGGTTTCAATATGGAGACATTTTCAAACTGGATGAGGGGCTGAAAGATAAGTTTGATGGTATTATCAGCTTACAAACACTTTCTTGGCTGCCAGAGTATAGGACGCCGATTGAGCAGATGTGCAAATTGAATCCGAAATGGATTGCGTTTTCGTCTCTATTTTATGAAGGTGCCATCAATTATACAATTAGTCTTGAAAATTATGAAAAACCAACTAAAGAGTCTGATTTTTCACAAGTATATTATAACATATATTCCGTTCCTAAGCTTGCAGAATTATTTAGCAGTTATGGATATGACAATTTGCAATATGCACCATTTGAGATAGATATGGATATTAGCAGACCTAAGCATAAAGACCTTGGGTATTATACGATTAAGACCTTCGATGGCAAAAGGCTGGCATTTAACACCTGCCTCTATCAGCCGGAAGGATTTATTTTTGTATCGAAATAATAGACTGCGGGAACTGACGACCCGCGCCTGTTGAGGTGCTTACAAGATGATAATTGTTAGAATAAAAGGCGGACTTGGCAATCAGATGTTTGAATACGCAATGGCAAGAAAATTCCAGATTGCATACGGAATTGATAAAATAGGATTGGACTTGTCCGTTATCAATATGGATACGTTACGTAATTTTGGTTTGCATCATTTTGAGTGTTTTGATAAAGTTGAACTGGTGGAAAATAAGGGTAAGATTACTAAAATGCAGGAAATACTGGCCCAAAAACTGGTTTCTTATTTTATCGCAGGGCGGCAGGAAGGAATAGCCGGTAAGCGGGAGGACTTTTGGGCGGCGTTCTTTGCGTTCTTTGGAGTTATACAGAGGGACCACAGTCTGGTTAAAGAGAAATTTTGGCTGAGATTCCATAAAAATATCTATATGAACGGATGGTTTCAGGAGGCTGAAATGTTACGGCCGATTCGAGAGTTGTTACTGGAAGATTTCAAGTGGAAACCAATGGGCATTGCGGATACTTTTGTCTGTCAACAGATTCTTTCTTCAAATGCGGTCTGTGTCCATATACGTAGAGGAGACTATGTCAACAACCCGATTTTTGATGTGTGTGGGGATTCCTATTACTATAATGCAATGAAATATATGCAGGAGAAACTATCGAATCCCGTTTTCTATATATTTTCAGATGCGGTAGGTGAGATTGAAAATAGCATGCAATTTCCTTGCCCAGTGGTGTATATTAAGGATCGTCATGAAGATTATGAAGATTTATATTTGATGAAGAACTGTAGACATTTCATTATGTCGAACAGTACCTACAGCTGGTGGGCACAGTTTTTGGGAGAGGCTGAAGACAAAGTGGTGATTGCTCCTAAAAAATGGTGTCTCACGAAGGATATGAGTGTGGGTATTTATATGAAAGAATGGATATTGATGGATGTATAGTCAGTGGAAATGTGAAGAGGAACGATTTGTATGAACGAATTGAGAAAAGCAAAGGATGTTATAAGAAAACTTTTGTTTATTCTGAGCGGCAAGCAGAAAAGGTATGCGGCGCTTGTTCTTGTTATGAGCCTTGTGGCAGCCTTGTTGGAGACATTGGGTGTTGCTGTTATTATGCCTGTATTAGATATGATGCTTGATATTCGAGGCGTGCGAAGCAGATGGTATATGGCTCCGTTTGTCGAGATGTTTCATCTGGATACGGATTTAAAAATCATCTGGTTTGTATGCATGGGTGTAATAGGCATCTATTTTGTAAAAACACTGTACTTTGTTTTTTATAGCTGGGTGTCTGCCAAATATTCTTATATGGTGCAGCGGGAATTGGCGGTCAGGGTACTCGCAGCCTACATGAAACAGGGTTATATGTTCTTCGTACAAAATAATACGGCACGTCTGACCAATGGAATATCGGGGGACGCGGCCAGTATATATGGTATCTTAAAGACTATTTTTACCAGTGTCATGAAATTGCTGACGATTGTATGCATCGGCGCTTATATTATGATACAGTCGGTGCAGATGGCAATCCTTTTAATGATGTTAGCGCTTTTTTGTCTGGTTCTAATTCAGCTTCTGTATCGGAAGTCCATGAGCAGGAACGGAATCAAAAGAAGAGATTTGATGGTTGATATGAACCGGGTCGCCATGGAGGCGATTCAGGGCCATAAAGAAGTACTGGTTATGAACAAGCAAGAGCATTTTGTGAAGGCTTATGGGGATGTGAAGGCAAAATACAGCAGGGTATCGGTCAAGGTGGACATGGGCACCACAGTGCCGGCTTACCTGATTGAAATGATCTGTATTGTGGGAGTCATGGTAACTCTTGCGATACAGATGGGAAGTACCAATAATGTGGATCAATTGATTACGCAGTTGTCGGCGATTGCGGCGGGGGCCTTTCGTATTCTGCCGGCATTGGGAGCGATTACTAGTGGTATCAATACGATTACTATGAGTACATCACAGTTAGGAGCCTGTTATGAAACGATACAGCAGGTAAAACAGCTAGAACGGGAAGACGAGAAAAAAACGGAACGTAAGAGTAGATATCGCGATGTGCAGTTCCAGAGAGACATAACATTGCAGGATATAAGTTTTCAGTATCCGGAGACGGAAGAGCCGGTTCTGGAGAAAGTGAATCTTACAATTAGGAAGGGAGAATCCATTGCCTTTATTGGTCCTTCTGGTGCCGGTAAAACGACTGTCTCCGATGTTATCTTAGCGCTCCTAAAACCTACAGAAGGTCATGTTCTGATGGATGGTATTGACATAGAGGATTTGGGCAGTCAATGGAACAGGATCATCGGATATGTGCCACAGGCTACCTTTATTATTGATGATACGATTCGCTATAATATTGCGTTTGGAGAGGACAGAAAGGCCATTGATGATGAGTTGGTATGGCAGTCGCTCAAAATTGCCCAATTGGATGATTTTGTGAGAAATCTTCCCAAAGGGTTGGATACCAGAGTGGGAGAACGAGGGGTGAGGTTCTCAGGTGGACAGAGACAGAGACTGGCAATTGCCAGAGCCATGTATCGCAGTCCGGACATTTTGGTACTTGATGAGGCCACGGCGGCCCTAGACAACGAGACAGAATCCGAGGTTATGAAGGCAATTGAGGCACTGCAAGGTTACAAAACATTGATTATTGTGGCGCACAGGCTTACAACGGTAAAGAAGTGTGATACCATTTATGAAGTGAAAGATAAGAAAATATCAGCCAGAAGTAAAGAGGAGATATTTGGAGATAAGTGAAAGGGCAAGGCAGAGATATGTCGGATAGGATTAACGTAACAAGGTCGTCAATGCCGCAGCTGGATGAATATGTGGAAGAGATTAAGGATCTATGGCAGACGCGCTGGCTGACAAATATGGGAACTAAGCATGTACAACTGCAACAGAAGCTGCAGGAGTATCTGGAAGTTACTTCGGTAGAATTATTTACCAATGGACATATGGCATTGGAACTCACGCTGCAGGCAATGGATCTGCAGGGGGAGGTTATCACGACTCCTTTTACTTTTGCGTCTACAACACATGCTATTATCAGAAATGGTCTGGAACCAGTATTTTGTGATATTAATGCAGAAGATTATACGATTGATGTTTCTAAAATAGAGAAATTAATTACGGATAGGACTTGCGCTATCTTACCGGTACATGTCTATGGAAATGTATGTGATGTAGAAGCAATAGAGAGGATTGCAAGTCAATATCATTTAAAGGTGCTTTATGACGCAGCACATGCCTTTGGCGTTCGATACAAGGATAAGGCGGTGGGACAATTTGGGGATGCTTCCTGTTTTAGTTTTCATGCGACCAAAGTTTTTCATACGATAGAGGGCGGGGCATGTTGTTATTCAGATCCTGCTTTGGGAAGGACATTATATCAGCTGAAGAACTTTGGAATCTGTGATGAGGATACGGTAGAGGGTGTAGGCGCCAATGCGAAGATGAATGAGTTTTGTGCGGCGATGGGGCTTTGTAATTTGAGGCATGTTAATGAGAATCGTGAAAAAAGACGAAAAGTAGTTGAACGTTATCGGGAGCGGTTGGAATGTGTGAATGGATTACAGTTTAATGGCAGTAGAAAAGATGTGTATTCTAACTATGCTTATTTTCCTGTTATCATAGATGAGACAAAGTTTGGCGCTGATCGGAACGAAGTGAAAGATGCTCTTGCACGTCAAAATATAGGGGTGCGGAAATATTTTTATCCTCTCACCAATACTTTTGAATGTTTTCATGGGAAATATAACGTGGATGATACGCCAACAGCAAAGAAAATCAGTCAAAGAGTGCTGACATTGCCATTATATGCAGATCTTGATTTTAATGACGTGGATCGGATTTGTGAGGCAGTGATACAATGTGGACGATAGAAGAGGTGTTATGTGAAAATTGGTATTATGCAGCCATATTTTGTTCCTTATATAGGATATTGGCAGTTAATGAATCTTGTGGACAGGTATGTTATATATGATGATGTAAACTTTATTAAAGGAGGCTGGATCAACAGAAATAGAATCCTGGTAAATGGTGAGCCCAAATATTTTAATGTGCCAATGATAGGTTCTTCGCCAAATATTTTGATCAATGAGGTTAAGGTAGATCACAATGAAGCCATCATCCGTAAAAACCTAAGAAGCATAGAGGGCGCATATAGGAAGGCGCCTTATTATGAAGTTGTGTATCCAATGCTGGAAGATATTCTTTGGTGTGAAGAGGAGAATATTGCAAAGTATCTTGAACATTCTTTTCGCGTGATAAGTGAATATTTGGAGATACAGACAGAACTTCTAATGTCTTCTGATTTGGACAAGGATAATACATTGAAGGGGCAGGACAAGGTTTTGGACATTTGCCGGCAGCTTCATGCCACAGAATATTATAATGCCATAGGAGGGCAGGAACTCTATTCTTATGAGGTATTTAAAGGGCATGGCATACAGTTGCATTTTGTCAAAACACAGAATATCTCGTATAAACAGTTTGAAAATGAATTTCAACCGAATCTGTCAATTATAGATGTGATGATGTTTAATCCTAAGAATAAGGTGAAAGAGTATTTAGAGTCATATATGCTCATCGATGAATAGGAGTGATGCATGAAAGAGTATGGGGGATATCTGGAATTTGAAAAGTTTGACGGGAAGGGGTATCATTCAGACTGCCTCGCCTTGAATACTGGAAGAAATTGCCTGCGCTATATAATAAGAAAAAGAAAGATAAAACGGCTGGTGGTTCCTTATTATATATGTGATTCTGTGACGGACGTATGTCGGGAAGAGGAGGTCGAAATAATATATTACCCAATTAGTGAAATTTTTCGACCGATACTTTTGAAGGATATGGAAGAAGAGTATGTGTATATAGTAAATTACTATGGTCAGCTCGATAATAGATTTCTCAAGGAGTTGTGCAAAAAATATCCGAAAATCATTATCGACAATGCGCAAGCTTTTTTCCAACAACCTATAAGCGGTGTAGATACTATTTATACCTGCAGAAAATTTTTTGGAGTGCCCGATGGAGCTTATTTATATACAAGCATCGAGGGAAAAGACAATTTGCATAGGCAATATAGTTATAATCGCCTGGAGTTCTTGGCGGGGAGGTATGAAAAAACGGCCTCGGAATTTTACGAGGGTTTTTTACAGAATGAGGAATATCTGGGACGGCAGGAAATTGGACAGATATCCCGAATGACGAACAATATTCTATGTGCAGTGGATTACGATAAAATAAAACAGGTTAGGGAAGAAAATTATCAGATTTTGGAGAGAGAATTATCCAGCTTGAATGAATTGAAAATACAGATGGGAACTGGTCCATACATGTATCCTTTGTTACTTAGTAATGGCGGAAGAATCCGTAAAAAATTGCAAGAGAATAAGTTGTATATTCCCTGTCTGTGGCCTAATGTGACTGAGAGCAGTATTTATCAACTGGAAGCTTATTATGCGCAGAATATATTGCCTGTTCCGTGTGATCAGCGTTATTCAGCAGAAGATATGAAGGATATTGTAGCTATTATCAAGAAAGTATTAGAGGTAGAGTCGTGAAAAAATATTCCTCGATGCGCCATCTGGGAAAGTAGAGGCTTATTATAGTTGTTGACTTTAACAATCCGTGATATACTTAAGACAATGTTTTCAAAAATTTAGTTGAATAGTGGTTGATACTTTCGTTAAAACGAGGCAGGGTCATGCTGAATAAGATAAAGGAAATGCTGAAGAGGAACGTTAAATTTTCTCAGATCACATCTAGGTTGACGGGTAATGCGTGCGGGTTATACAGTATGGTTATGGTAATTGTTTTGCCTTATATAGATTTCGCAATTGGAAAGGCTGAATTTCCATGATTGATTTAGGACCTGTAAAAATGCAATTATTTCAAACAACAAATTCGGAATTGAAAATCCATGGGAACATAATTATAACTGGCCATCGGCTGATATACATGCTATTTTCGCAACAGGAATTTGGTGTGTTTTTTTAAGATGGTATGCTTATGTTAAGGGATATGTGAGGAATTGCCATTGTCTTTGCAGAGAAAGTGCTATTTTAATTATTTATGGATAGATGAAGTTATGTTAAGTAATGAGATATTACATGGAGGAGAAAAGAATGAGTGTATTTATTGTTGCGGAGATAGGAATCAATCATAATGGAGATATGGCCATTGCCAAGAAACTGATTGATGCTGCGGTTGTTGCAGGATGTGATGCAGTAAAATTTCAGAAGCGTACTGTGGATAAGGTATATACCAAAGAGTATCTTGATAGCCCCAGACAAAGTCCATGGGGAGAGACGCAGCGGGCTCAAAAAGAAGGGCTTGAATTCGGTAAGGCAGAATATGATGAGATTGACAGATATTGTAGGGAAAAAGACATTGAGTGGTATGCATCAGCTTGGGATATAGCTTCTCTGAAATTCTTGCAGCATTATGATTGCCACTATAATAAGGTAGCTTCTGCAATGCTGACAAAGGAGGATCTGTTAGAGGAGATTGCCAAAGAGGGAAAATATACTTTTATTGCGACTGGTATGAGTAATTATGAGGAAATCGATCATGCCGTGGAAATTTTTAGGCGGTATAACTGCCCGTTTGAGTTGATGCACTGTAATTCCACATATCCTATGCCTATGGAGGATGCAAATCTTAATTTGATTCATGTATTGGCAGAAAGATATGATTGCAAGGCAGGATACAGTGGACATGAGGCCGGGACATTAGTGAGCACATGTGCTGTAGCCGCTGGCGCCACATCTATAGAACGTCATATCACGCTTAATCGAGATATGTATGGGTCAGATCAGAAGGCATCTATCGAACCCTATGAACTATGTCAGTTGGTGAAAGACATTCGTGATACGGAAAAGATTATGGGCAACGGGAAAAAAGTTTTAACGGCGGCTGAGAAAGAGGTAAAGAAGAAACTCAGAGGGTAAACGTATTTGGGAGCAGGAAATATGGATAGACAGGAAGGCTGGTTTACACTTCTCTATAGACACATAATACCGGAAAGCATCAGAAGAAAATGTTCTGAGATGATGTATGAACGGGAAATGAACAGGAAAACTTTGGCGGAGCTGGAGAGAAGAACATTTGGTGATTTAAATAAGGATAAGACTTTTTATGTGATTCGTACGGACAATACGCAGGGATGGGGAGTATTTTCCACGTATTTGTTTGTGTTATCAAATGTAAAATATGCGGTTGAGCATGGTTGGATTCCTGTAGTGGATTATAAGAATTATTTTTTGGTAGGATTACAGAATAAAGAGGAGCGGGGCAAAGAAAATGCATGGAATTATTATTTTGAAGATTTGGTTCCGGAGTTCCCCTTAGAGGAAGTGTATCAGAGTAGAAATGTGATTTTAGGTCCGTTAAGAGGACAACCTTATGGGAGTATTTCATGGGGCGCTGTTACGGACGTGTACATTCCGGAGTATCAGGTCTATTTTAAGTTAGCAGCAAAGTATATAAGAATGCAAAGTTATCTTTTAGAGCAGGTAGAGTCAGAATATCAGAAATTATTTCCGAGAGAAGGTTGCGTATTGGGGGTGGGCATTAGAGCAGGAGCATACTGGGGAACAATTACAGGACATAAGAACTGGGATCGACATCCTAAAGGGGTATCTGTAGAGCGATGTATAGAAAATATTAAATTATATTTGGAGAAATACAGTTGCGATTATTTTTTCCTGTCTTGTGAAGATAGATATTTTGTCAATACAATTCAAAAGGAATTTGGTGATAAATGTTTATGCCTTAATCGTTCACGTGCTAGCTTTTTCGATGATCAGGGAAATCCAAGTGCGGCAGAAGATATCAAATATGAAGAGGCAGAGTTAGGTATTCTCAGAAGAAACATAGAGTATGTAAAGGAAGTCATTTTGCTGACAAGATGTCAATATTTGATAAGAACCAGAGGTGGGGGAAATTTAGCTTCGTTATTTATAAAAAATGGGAGATATGAGGAAATGGAGGAAATATTATGATTTTTATATTTAATGGGGCTACTAACAAGAACATGTTGGGATGAGATGTTTTCTTGCAATACCCGAACTATTATAATATACTAAAAAATGTGATTTTGTATTTAGAGATAGGAATCTTATATAACGATGGATCGAAATTATAAGAAATAAGAGGATAAATAATGATTAAACTAATTATATTTGATATAGACGGCATTCTTACAGATGATACTGTGATTATTGACGGCACGGGACAGGAACAAAAGCGTATGAACTTTAAGGATGTGGATGCTGTCTTTGAATTACATCGCAGAGGGTATAAATTGGCGGCCATAACGGGTGAAGGCAATGCTCTGGTAGAATATTTTAAGAAAAGATTTCCTTGGGATTATTTCTACTCGGCCAATAAGCGTAAGAAAGATACTATTCGAGATATACAGAAGGAATCAGGGTATAAGACAGAAGAGATTTGCTTTATTGGTGAGGGCAAGTATGATGTGGAGGCATTGGAGTATGCCGGACTGGGAATTTGTCCGCCGGATTCCATTGATGAGGCAAGGAGGGTCTCTGATATCATACTGCAGAATCGGGGTGGCCATGGCTGTGTATGGGAATTAGTCGGAATCCTTGAAGAATACAATGCAGGCGAAACAGCACAGAACTACTTTTATCGCAGATTAGAGGAACATACTAACATTTTTAAATCTATGGCGTCTAATACAGCACTCATTGAGATGACAATGATGATAGGTGACGAAATTATCAAGTCTTTTCAAAACGGAGGAAAACTGTTGTTATGTGGAAATGGAGGGAGTGCTGCAGATGCACAGCATATAGCAACGGAGTTTATCAGCCGTTTCTATAAAGAACGTGCAGCTATGAATGCTGAAGCGTTGACTGTAAATACATCCACATTAACTGCAATTAGCAATGATTATAGTTATGAGAAGATATTCGTGAGACAGATTGAAGCAAAGGGACAGCTAGGTGATATTCTGGTAGGAATCAGCACCAGTGGAAAGTCCAAAAGTGTGTTAGAAGCATTAAGATATGCTAAAAAGAATGGAATTCTTTCGGTTATGCTTATGGGAGATTTTTATAATTTTGAGTTGGAAGAAGCAACAGATTATGTGATTAAAGTGCCATCCCAGATTACACCGAGAATTCAGGAGGCACATATCTTTTTAGGCCATTTATGGGCAGAATATGTGGAACATAGGTTGTTTCAGAAATAAGGAGTTGGAGATGAAAAGACGAGTAGCGGATATTATCATGGACATTTTATGTGAGAACGGCATTACAGACTGTTTCAGTGTTGTTGGGGGAGGGGCAATGCATTTAAATAATGCATTTGCCAGATGTGAAAAGATTGGCAAGTATTATAATCATCATGAACAAGCATGTGCCATGTCTGCTGAAGCATATGTCAGGACGAGTGGAAAGCTGCCTGTAGTTTGTGTGACAAGTGGTCCGGGCGGAACCAATACTTTGACTGGTGTATTGTGTGCATGGCAGGATAGTCTGCCAATGCTGATACTGGCGGGGCAGGTGAGATATGAAATTTCTGTGGAGAATTCAGGGTTGCCTCTCAGACAAAGAGGGGAACAGGAATTTGAAATTGTGCCTGCTGTGAAGCATATGACAAAATATGTAAAAAAGGTCATAAATCCATTGAGTATCAGAAGAGAATTACAGAAGGCTATAGATATTGCGACCAGTGGCAGAAGAGGCCCGGTTTGGTTGGATATTCCTTTAGATGTGCAGGGGGCGATGGTTGAAGAAGAAGATTTATTGCCGGCACTGGAGCATGTAGTAACGCTTCCGGCTGCCCGTAAATCAGATATGGATTTCATCAATCAGTTTTTGACGGAAGCTGAGAGGCCCTGCATTTTGGTGGGATCAGGGGTACGGGTCAGCAATGTTATAGAGGAATTCAGGGAGTTTTGCAATAAAGTGAAGATTCCGGTTGTATCCGGAATACATGTGGCTGATGCACATTCCATGGAATATCCTCTGTATTATGGTATGTCTGGTACAATAGGGCCGCGTGTGGGTAATTTTATACTGCAGAATGCGGATGCGATACTCGTGATAGGGAATAGTCTGCATTTGACTCAGACAGGATTTAATCAGAAGGAATTTGCACCTCATGCCAAGATTGTTATGGTGGACATAGACCAGAATGAGGCAATGAAACCAGGATTAAATATTTACAGACTGATTCATTCCGATTTGAAGATATTTTTTGACATGGCGGAAGAAAATATAAAAGAAATCAGTGCACGGGAAGATTGGATTTTATATTGTGATGCATTAAGAGAAAGATTTCCGATCATTGAAGTCCCGAAAGATGTTAATATGCAGGGGCCGGTAAGGCAGAATTATTTTTGGAGTGTTTTTGAGAAAAAGGAACCTGACGATTGTATTATAGCTTTTGGAAATAGTATGGGCGTAGCAGGTGTTGTGCAAAAGGGTATACTTAAGCCCAAGCAAAGATTGATTGCAAATTTTTGGGTGGGAACGATGGGAAATGATTTACCGGAGGCGTTCGGAGCAGCTGTTGCATCCGGTAAGGAAGTAATCTGTGCTACCGGGGATGGATCCATCATGATGAATCTACAGGAACTGCAGACGATAAAACATTATGATGTTCCAGTAAAGATTGTTCTTTTCTCTAATCAGGGATATGGAACAATACGAAATACCTGTAAGAACTTTTTCGATGGAACTAAAGTTGGGTGTGATCCTGAATCAGGCGTTGGAATGCCGGACTTTGAGAAGGTAGCACTTGCATTTGGCTATCATTATAGAAGATGTGCAACTAATGAGGATGCGGCGGCATGCATAGACTGGCTGTTCCAGTCAGAGAGACATGCATTTCTTGAGGTTATACAGGATTTTAATGATGTATTTGAGCCAAAGCTGCAATCTCGTTTATTGGAGGATAATACGTTTGCAACGCCTGCGTTACATGATATGGCACCATTTATTGATAAAGAAGAATTGAACAAACTGATGTTATGGTAGGAGGAAGTTATGAGAAAAGTTTATTTTAACGGCGAATTTGTTGATGAGGCAGATGCAAAAATTAGTATTTATGATTCGGCATTGATGTTTGGTGATATGATTTTTGAGATGACCCGCTCATTTAATAAGGAGCAGTTTAAATTGCGGGAACATATTGACAGGTTGTATGCTTCTGCGAAATATCTTCAGATAGGTTTGGAAGAGCAAATGTCCAAGGAGGAGATGATAGAGGCGGTCAACAAGACCATAGAGATTAATGCGCCTTTTTTTGAGGCTGATGACGAGCATCGTATCATGATAGATGTGACAAGAGGTTTATTGGGTTTATATGAAGATGTTGTGGGAACAAGGAAGGGACTCAATATCATTATTGCAGATTTCCCTTTACGATGGACAGTTGCATCAATGGGGATGCTGTTCGATAAAGGAATTAATGCGATTATACCTTCCCAGAGAGCGATACCGGCATCTTTAATTGATCCAAAAGTAAAGAACAGAAGCAGGATACATTATCTGATGGCTAATATTCAGGTTTCAGGATATGAAGGGGATAATAATTGGGCATTATTGCTGGATACAGATAATTTCGTGGCAGAAGGTACAGGTGATAATTTCTTTATTGTAAAAGATGGTGTGGTAATTACGCCCGAACCTCGTAATATACTTAGGGGAATTAGTAGGGAGTATGTTTTTGAGCTATGCGGTCAGCTGGGTATGGAGTACAGGGAGAAGAATATCGATGTCTATGATGTGGTAAATGCGGATGAGGCATTTATGACAGGAACACCGTTTTGCATTTTACCGGTAACCAGTCTTGCGGGAGATAAGATTGGGACAGGGAAGATGGGAGAGATCACTACCAAATTGTTGAAAACATGGAGTGATAATGTCGGTGTTGATATTATTGGACAGATAAAAGGATGGGGAAGCGGCAGTACAGGAAAGGATAGCGGTGCACCAACACCCTATGCATTTAAGAGGAAATAGAAATGAGAAATTATGGAATTATGCAGGGGCGCCTGACTCCTACAAAGGGAAGAGGAATTCAATTTTTCCCATTTGATAATTGGGAGAGGGAATTTAGATTAGCAAAAGATTTGGGTTTAGATGAGATTGAATTTATTTTTGATTTTGACAGATATGAAGAGAATCCGTTATGGACCCAAAGTGGGAAAGAAACATTAAAAAAAATAATGCAGGAAACCGGAGTAGTGGTTCATTCTGTCTGCTTTGATTATTTTATGCGTAGAGCTTTTTTTAAAAAAGATGGGGATATAAAGAATAAGCTGCGTATAGAAAATGCACAGATTTTACGGCAAGTTCTTGACGCAATGCAAGAACTTGCAATAAGTCTGATTGAGATACCGTTGGTGGATGATTCCTCTTTAAAAAATGAAAGAGAAAAGGAAGAATTTAAAGAATTCATTTTAGAGATGGTATCTCAGGCAGATGAGAGGATTAGATTTGGTTTGGAAACGGATTTGCCCCCTAAGGAATTTTTATCTTTTTTAAAAGACATAAATTCTGATCGAATTGGAGCCAATTATGATAGTGGGAATAGTTCCGGTCTTGGATATGATATGTATGAAGAAGTGGCTACACTTGAAAATAGGATTTTTAATATCCATATTAAAGACAGAGTATATAAGGGAACTACTGTGGAATTGGGGACAGGTAATGCTGATTTTGACGGATTATTTAAGGGGCTGAAAGAAATTGATTATAAAGGGGCTTTCATTTTGCAAGCGGCAAGAGGAGAGGAGGGAAAAGAATCTGAGAATATAGAGAAACAAACAAGATTTGTAAAGGAGTATGTGAGTAAATATTTAGAGTAGCAGAGAATTCTCTGTAAAAAATTTGGAGTATGTAAGTGAATTATTGGATTTGAACCGGATGAAATCAGTTTTTGCGCTTTAAGTTAAAGAAGTCGTTTGCAGTTCGGCACTATAGAAATTGCATGGAAATGACGCTGTGTGCATGGACGAAATAAATTTGTGGGAAACTATGTAAAAATTGTGATGATACGAGGCTTTTATGGATTTAGGATTAAGAGATAAAAATGTAATGATAACGGCATCTTCGCAGGGAATAGGATTTTCTACGGCGGAGAGTTTTTTAAAAGAAGATGCGAACGTGCTTTTAAATGGGCGAAATGAGGAAAAACTTAAGCGCAGTTATGAAATATTGAGCAATAAGTATGGGAGTGAGCGGGTTTCCTATTTTACTGGTGATATATCAAAGGAAGATACCATATCGCAGTGCCGCCGCTATATTGAGGATACGTGGGGGAAATTGGATGTTTTAGTGCCCAATCTTGGCTCAGGGATACCAATTTGTGAAGACAAATTGGATATAAAAGAATGGGAAACGCTTATTAATGTGAATCTTTTAACGGCTGTAAAGATTATACGAGAGTTTTCCGGAATATTGTCCTTTAGTGATAATGGGAATATTATTCTTATTTCATCAATTGTTGCTTATGAGAGGATGCGGGCGCCCTATGCGTATGCTGCTGCTAAAAATGCAATCAGGACATTGAGCAATTATTTAGCGGGAGATTTGGCGGAAAAGTCTATTCGGGTTAACTGTGTAGTTCCAGGGAATATTATGTTCGAGGGGGGACGCTGGGAAGAATTGTATAATAAAGATAAAGAGGGAACAGAAACTTATATTAATAGAGAGGTTCCGCTAAAGAGATTTGGAAGGCCGGAAGAGATTGCAGATGCAATTGTATTTCTGGCTTCTGAGCGTGCAAGATTTATAACAGGTGCAGAACTTGTAATTGATGGCGGGCAAAAGAGGAGTTGACATGAACACTATTGATAAATTTGAGATAAAAAACAGGGTAATCATTATAACTGGAGGAGCAGGATTTCTTGGGAAAAAGCATGCAGAGGCAATTCTTGATGGAGGCGGTATTCCAGTACTTATTGATATTTCAAATGAAAGTCTCGATAGGGTAAAAGAAGAACTTCTAAAAGAATACCCGGAGAGTGTAATAGAGATTTATAAGGCAGATATAAAAGACCGGCATGCAATGGAACAACTTGCGGTAGAAATATGCGGGAAATATTCGCATATAGATGGATTGATCAATAATGCCGCGAATAATCCAAAGGTTGAGGGAGATGCAAAAAACATGAAAAACATTCGGTTTGAGGATTTCCCCATTGAAATGTGGATGGATGATATTTCTGTAGGACTAACAGGGGCGTTGGTTTGTTCACAGGTATTTGGCAGCGTTATGGCGAAGCAGAATAAAGGAGTAATTTTAAATATATCATCGGATTTGGGAATTATTGCACCAGATCAGCGAATATATCAAAAGGACGGATTGAAGGAAGAAGACCAGATGGTGAAACCGGTTACTTATTCCGTCATAAAGCACGGAATTTTGGGATTGACTAAATATATTGCCACCTATTGGGCGCAAAAGGGTGTCCGGGCAAATAGTTTATGTCCTGCAGGTGTTTTCAACAACCAGAATGGCGACTTTTTGGAAAAGCTATCCAATCTGATTCCTATGGGAAGAATGGCTGACAGTGACGAATATAAAGGGACGATTTTGTACCTTTTGTCGGATGCTAGTTCATATATGACGGGTGCAACAGTAATTGTAGATGGTGGACGGACTTGTTGGTAGTAGACGATACCATTTTTGCTGAATGGGTATTAGAAATTTCATATCTCATGGTTTAAAGAATACTAAGGAGCGCGAAATGAATAAAAATATTATGGAATACGATAAAAAAATTATTATTTGGGGAGCAGATAATCGTGCGCATCGTTTCATGATGGATTATAATATTCCGGAAGAAAGAGTTGCATTTCTCGTGGACAGGAAAAAAGAAAAGCAGGATGCAGGCTTTCGTTATATACTTGGATGTGAAAAGAAGGAGGTATGTTCTCCGGACATATTAAACGATATAGCGGTGGATGAGTTCCTTTGGGTCATTACGGTTGGACAGCCGGGAGAAATCATAGAAGAATTGCAAAAGAGTGAGAGGGGGGGGGTAAATACATTCGTATATCCATCGGAGCTTCTTCCGTGTAGAAACAATCTGGCATTGTATGCGATGTGGGCATATCATCTGGAGAATGAGAATAGGAGAAACCTGTCAGTTGCAGATTTAAAGGAAAAATATAACGAGTTGTTTAATAACAAAAAATTTGTTTTGCCAAGAATGACAATGGTTTTAACGACCAGATGTACTTACAGATGCAAGGAATGTATTGAAATGATTCCGTATTTAAAAAAACATGAAGATGTCGCAAAAGAAGAGGTCTTTCAGGATATTGATAATCTGGTGAGTAACATTGATGAATGTGTTTTCCTGGAACTAATTGGAGGAGAGCCGTTTCTATATAAGGACTTAGATGCGGTGCTTGAGTATGTGGTTAAGGAGGATAAGATTCGTAATGTTGCAATCGTTACAAACGGGACGGTAACATTATCCGAAGATATGATTTCTATGTTAAAGCATGAGAAGTTATCGGTTATTGTGAGCGATTATGGCATTAGTGATAAACCTAGAATTTTTGTAGATAAATTAAGAGAGCAGGAAATTTGCGTAAATGTATTATACGAACAAGAATGGTTTTCAGCAGGGGGCTGCGAAAAGAGAAATCGTGGTATGGAGGAATTAAAGAGGCAGTATGATAAATGTCATGCACCGTGGTGGTGTAAGACCATATATAAAGGTTATATGTATGCCTGTATTAGGTCTATAGGATTATATGATTTAGGATATATTGATAAGAAACAGGATTTATTAGAGATTAAGTCAAATTGTAGGGAAGAGATTGAAGAATTTTTTAAGAGGGACTGGTGCGATGCGTGTGATCACTGTGATTGGTATACGGAGAATCATCGGTACTGTAGGGCAGGTGAGCAGGTAAATTCATTTGAATCATGAAGGCAGTAGGAGGAAATTTATATGAAGTATGGAAGATTTGTGTCGTGGTATGATGACATTTCATTAGATAAGCATAGTAATGTTGTGGCAAATATAGGTGATAATGCGCAGTCATATGCGATTGATCATTTATATAAGAAACTGGGAATACCTAAGGAAGATATCATCGATTTAAATTATACGGGATTAAAAAATTATGATGGAGAATATGTAATAGTACCCATGGCACAGGCCATAACGAATTATAAAAGATTTGATATTTTCCCTATAAGTAGAAAAGTCATTCCATATTATATCAGCACTGCGATGAACGAGCCAGAGTGTGAAGACATTTTACCTGAGTTGAGAATGTATCAACCGATTGGTTGTCGTGATGAAGAAACAATGGAACTGCTTAGAGCAAAAGGAGTACAGGCGTATTTATCCGGATGCGTCACGTTAACATTGCCCAGGCGAAAAGAGAGTACGAAGCAGACAAAGATTTATCTGGTGGATGTACCACAAACTTTGGAAGAATATATACCAGAGGAATTGAAAGATCGTGTTGTCAGGAAGACTCACGCGTATAATTATGAAAAATTACCTGTAGATGATGAGGAGGTAAAACGTATTAATACTATTGCAATAGAGCAGTATAGGGAATATTGTGAAGAAGGTGCATTGGTAGTGTCTTCAAGACTGCATGCTATAGTACCTTGTATGGCGATGGGTATACCGGTAATAGCGGTATCGCAGAACTTTGATTACCGATTTAGTTGGTTAGATAAATTTATTCCCTTATATTATCCGAATGATTTTGAAAGAATTGACTGGAATCCTCAGGTAGTGGATGTATCTGAATTTCAGGAAAAGTTTATTAGATCGTTCCAAAGCGGTTTGGAGAGACTGAGCAAAATATACACGGATACATGTGAATTAAGTACGTATCTTGAGAACCGTCCAAAAGAGAAGATGAACCGGGAACTGCGAAAGAAAGTAGAAATATTACAGGAAAAACGTGCTTCTCAAAGTGAGTTTACGTATGGTATATGGGGATGTGGCGTACATGGTAAACTAGTATATAAATTCATGAAAGAGATCTGTCCACTGAGTAATATCAAAGCGTTTATTGACCCTTATGTAAAAGGGCATTGTATGGATGTTCCGGTTATGAAACCGGGGCATGATATCTTTAAAGAATGTGATTTTATATGGGTTACAACGCAGCCAGGGCGTGCAATGGCTAAAGAGGCATTGAGTAAGGATGGAAAGCGGGAAGGGATAGATTTTGACTATTTTATATCGGCTTCCTTCTAAGGAATAGTAAGAATGGTGTACGGCCAGACAGGCAGGGTAGAATATGTTATTTGGGAATGAAGGGTTTCAAAAGAGTTTTTTAAGTGATGCATTACAGTTTGCAGAAGAGAACAACTTTATGCTGCTTTATGGTGCCTTAGTGGGAGGGATTTCTAAAGGGTTACAGTATGAAGACAGTGATTATGATACAAGATTTTTGTATGTAAATCGAAATGATCCCGAGAAAATATATGTACCCTTCTATGAAAAGGAAAAAGATCTAAAACACAGGGTTTATTTTGATAATTTACCTTATGAGTTTATTCCATTGTGGGAGTTTACATCATTTATGCAGTTTTTACACACACCGGCGTTTGATGGTAAAGAATCCTGTGGATTATATAATATAATCGGGTGGACACTACAGTCTCCCTATACATGGGATCCTTACGGAATTCAGATGAAAATAATTCCCATTATGAACTCTGTGTTTAGAAAAGAAAAATTCATTCCTTATCATGTGGATCAGATAAAGGAATATTTTTCGTCAGACAGTCAAGTCATCATTAAAGACTATTTATATGCAATCTACGCCGCTCTTAGTATCAAGTGGGCAATAGAAAGAGAGACCTTTCCACCGGTGTATATGAAATCCTTGGTGATGGAGATTGCTCCTCTCGCCTTGAAAAGCAAGATACTGGATATGATTGATTTATCAAAAAGGCTTTCAGCAGAATATTTGCATCAAGGGGAAGAGAGTGCAGAAAAGCTGCAAGAATCCCATTATGTCGGGAATATCGCACATGATGCGGAAATAGATGCTTTTGTCAATGAAATGAGTGTAGAGGCAGAAAATATAATTCCTCGACAAATCGATGAAGGTTGTATCAATACAGCCATAGAAGCTATATATGAGTTAGTCCGGTATTCTGTGCAGGATGAAACAAAAGTAAGAGGAGTAAATGTGTAAAAGTATTATGAAAATATTAGTCACTGGATCCACGGGATTTATTGGAAGAAATTTAAAAGAACAATTAGAAGATAAGTATGAGATTTATACGCCTGATCATCGGGAATTAGATCTTCTGGATGATAATAAGGTGGAAAGATATCTGAAAAATATGGATTTTGATATTATTATCCACTGTGCGAACAGAAATGATGTGGTGAAAGTCGGCACAACTGATTATGATGTTCTCGATGATAATCTTCGCATGTTCTATAATCTGGAGAGATGCAGTGAATATTATGGAAAGATGTATTATTTCGGTTCTGGGGCAGAGTACAGTTCAGCACATTATATCCCTAATATGACAGAAGATTATTTTGGAACTCATGTCCCCAGGGATCCTTATGGATTTTCTAAGTATATTATGTCAAAAACATGTCGGAAAGATGGGAATCTTTATGATCTTCGTCTTTTTGGTGTGTACGGGAAGTATGAAGAATGGTCCAGAAGATTTATTTCTAATGCAATCTGCAGGGGTTTGAAGGGCATGCCGATTACACTATCCCAAAATGTATATTTTGATTATTTATGGATAGAGGATTTAGTAGAGATTATGAAGTGGTTTATTGAAAATGAGCCGCGTTACAAACACTATAATGTCTGCCGGGGAACAAGGATTGATTTGTATACACTTGCCTGCAAGGTAAGACAGATATTGAATATAGACTGTGATATATTGGTGGCAAAAGACGGGTTTAAAACGGAGTATACAGGATGTAACCAAAGACTCCAGGGTGAAATGGGAGAAATCAGCTTTTCTCCATGGGATTTAACCATTGAGAAATTATGTGAATATTATAAAGAAAATCTTGACCAAATAGACGCAGACAAGCTTATATAATCTGGATAAATACAGGGATACGGGACAGGCTCATGAGTGGTTATTATACAATATCAGCAAAAGACAATATGGTGATTTACGGGGGCGGTGCGCTTGGGAAGGAAAGATACCGTTATTTTAGCAGACATTATCATGTGTCGGCTTTTTTTGATCAAAATGCCGCTTCCATCTCCACAAAAGACATAGATATTCCGGTTTATACACCACAGGAGGGGGTAAATAAACTGGGAACACATATAGTTGTAGTGGTATGCATTCATAATGCCTTTATGCATCAAGAAGTTGCGCAGAACCTATATGACCTTGGAATCGATAAAATTATTTTTCTGCCTATGGGAGATGGTTATCTTACTGGTCCACGTGTACAGATGTTAGAGATTTATACGTATTGTTGTGAGCATGATATAGATAGGATTAGAGAAATACCCTATTACAGTACCTTGGTAAAATCAGCTTTTGTAGACTGTATTATTCGCAAAAGCAGTGAATATATAGTAAGTTGGTGCCCAATAGATTTACTATATACAGAAGAAAATTGGCCGGATGGGAATGCTAATATTCCGGTGGCTTCATTTCGAATCCTTGCGGAGGGATATGAATTTTTTCAGGGGCGGATTGATAATGCGGATAATTTTATACAGGTCTATATGCCAGAAGATGGGCAGTCAGAGAATGTTGGAGATTTTTTGCAGAGAAGATTTAACACATATTTGATGTTGGAAAAAGAATGGAAGGAAAATCATGAATACTTTATGTATGCGCCTGTAGAGGTGAAATGGAATGAAAGAGCATATTTCAATGTGCTGGATGGACATAACAGGGTATGCTTTCTTATTGATAAGGGATGCAGATGGATACCGGTTCGCATGAGCAGAGAGGATTATGCACTATGGTTAAATAATTCTGTTTGCAAAGTTATTTGTGATAAGTTGGAGGAGAGAGAGCAGCAGTTCTCCTACCATTTACCTCATCCTTTGTTTAAATATGAGAAGATTACGAAAGACGATTTATGTGTTGATATTTTATGTGAGGTTCTTAGGTATCTAGGAAAAGAGAGTACAAAAATAAACAATATGTTGGAAATTAGTGAATATGAGGGGTATTTTGCGGCTAATTTTCTAAGAATGGGAGCAAAGTATGCGGCACTGATTGAGGATAGAGAAGAGACAATAAATACGATTAATCAAATACAAAGGCTGATTCAAATCGGCAACATACAGATTAGGAAAGATGTTTGCCATGTGGAGAAAGAGATAGAACTTGCATTTATTTTGAAAGATATTCAGGGGAAGGATTTGGAAAACATATTGAAAGATGAGTCCCTGAAAAATTGCAGATTCCTAGTTCATAAAACTTATGGGAATATAGATGAAAGTAAAAGGATATTGAATACTTATGGTTATGAGGAGTATCATTTTTTGCTTAGGGTAGTAGAAGAAAAGGAAGTCAGGGAAGTAGGAATTTATAGCAGATTATTGTAGAAAGCGTTTTAAGGCGGAGGCTTTACATGAGGAAATTTATACTTTATGGAGCGGCATCAATCGGAGGGATTGTCAAGGATACCTTAGAATCCTGTGGCTATAATGTGGTGGGATATATAGACAAAAGGGCCCATGAAATGGATCAGTATAATGGGCGGCCTGTATGGAGTATTCATAAGGCGCTGGAGCTTGGGCATGATGAAGAAATTGTAGTCTATATATCAGTTAAGAATGTATTTGAGCATGAAAAAATTGCACGTCAGCTCGCAAAGGCCGGCTTTCAGAATTTAATCTATAAACCTTATAATGTTCTGTTAGGGAATGCGTCAGATAAGGAAAAAGATTTGGCACAGTTATATGATGATTTGTTCGAGGGATGCCTAAAAAGGCCTGAATTTGATATTCCGGACTGTACACGTGAGGCAGGTTTACATGATTATGCGCTGATTTCTAAGGAAAATGGGCAGGTGACGGCTTATATCCCGGTAGAATATATTTTTACAAATGATTATCGGGATGACGAAATGGAAAAATGGGGAAATGTACCTATCCCTTGTTTTTTTACACACATTAACTTTTTTAGAAGTTTAGATGGAGATCAGAATTGTTCGGTAATGCCATATTTAAAAGAATATTGTGAATTTACGGCACAGATAGAAGGGAAAATAGAAATCACAGATGCTTGGCGAGACAATGTGATTGCGAATAGAACTCATATTTTTGAGCAAATGAGTGAGGCACTACAGTTAGATCCGCTCTTTTTTGTTAGAAATGCAGCAACGGCAGTTTGGAACAGAAAAGGAAAATATTTTAATCTGACCAGTGGAAAGCACAGGTGTACATTTTTGGCGGCCAAAGGCAACAAGTATATTCCGCTTTGTATTAGTGAGGCAGATTATGAAGAGTTTGTAAATTCAGGAGAGGTAAATTACGTTAAAAATATTGTGGATTTATATGATGGGACTGTAGTGGTTCCCAATCCCTATTTTTATAGAGGAGTTCATAACAGAGATTTTGGGCAACACTCATTTATGTTATGGTTTTCTCGCTATTTTGGAGAAAAATTGTTTTATGAGAAAGGGAAGGTCGACTTTACCAGATTCCGTGTGGTAGATAGAACTAATGACGAAGGACATTTAGCAAGATATCTGCACAGATGCGGTTCACAGGTATGGAGGTGGAAGCAGCCTGATGAAATGGAAACAGCCTTGAATAGGTTGTTTGATACGGAGATTAATTATGTTTCACAGATGGCAGAGAATGTTGATGTATTGATTGCAGAGGGACAAACTGTTTTAGAACTTTCAGAAAATGATTTATGTGAGGCTGCATATGTTATCCTGAGGTCAGCGACAGAGGCAGTACAGAAGCATGTTTGTGAAATGGGTGCCTTGAAAATTGGTAAAGTGATAGATGCAATGTGGAAAGGGACGGGACTCTATAGGAGTTATTTGTTAGTAAAATTAGATGGCGAAACTGATGAAAGATAGAGAGCATAAAAAATATAGGAATGGGTAATAGGATGGGATTTATAGAAATATTACAAAAGGACATAGAATTATATAAGGATAACTGGAGTAAAATACAGGATAAAATAGAAAATGCAGAAATTATCGGCATATGGGGAACGGGATTGGCCGCTCAGCAGGTATATAAAGATTTATATGCTATGGGGTACATGCCAGCATTTTTTTCAGATAATGACCAGAAAAAATGGGGAACGCTGTATAAGAACATAAAAGTGATAAGTATTGATGAAATACCCAGGAATAGTTTGGTTATTATCTGTGCCAATGTCAAGTATCAAATCCACCAACAGTTACAGAAGGCAGGGATAGATAATTATATGTATATAGATCCTGAATATTTTCAGTGCCTGCCGAATGAACAAGTCAGGGAGACGATTGATTCGAATGCAGATAAGATTGAGCAGGTATATGCAATCTTATCAGATACCGAATCGAAGCAGGTGTTTAGAAATATTTTACTGCATAGAGCTGTTCATGATTTGGAACTAGTTTGGAAAGTATACGAAGAGAACCAATATTTTGGTAATCGTATTGTGCAACATGTGTCGGGTAATTTTGTTGATTGTGGGGCATGTGAAGGAGATACTTTGCAAAGATTCCTCATTCAGATAGGGGTGGGGGTAAATCAGAATTATCATTATTATGCATTTGAGGCTGACAGAGATAATTTTGAAATACTAGAGAACTATTGTCAAAGTAAAGGTTTGACAAATGTGAAATGCTATAATATGGGGGTGTGGGATCAAGCGCAGGAATTATTTTTTGCGATAGGAGATGATTTTGTATCAGGAACATTGTTAGATAGCGATGCTGGAAAAAAGGCGATTAAGATTGATGTTGATGCGATAGACCATATCCTTGACGGCAAAAGAATAGACTTTATTTCCATGGATATTGAGGGAAGTGAGATAAAGGCATTAGAGGGAGCACGTAAGAGTATTCAGAAGTGGAGTCCGGTCTTGGCAATTTCTGCGTATCATAAGTTGGAGCATTTATGGGAGATCCCGTTGCTGATTAAGGAAATAAATCCAAAGTATGATATTTTCTATGCACATCATCGGTGGAATATGGATGATACGGTGTGTTATGCGAAGGAAAGCTAGGCAGCTATGTAGGGCTTGCTTTGTTTTAAAACGAAAAAGAGTCATGGATTGGCTGAAAGGGTATTGCAAAACCATTTATGGATGTAATATAATAGAGAAGATAAAGTAAATGGACTGCAAATATAGAGGTTTATGTGAAGACATCGACTGGACATAAAAAGCAGTGTCACGGTTGCTGAGAATATCTTAAACTGGTTGTTTAAGATATAAGGCAGATGAAAAGGATTATGACTATTAATATTAAAAAGAAAGCTAGAGAATTTACAATTTTACACCCTTATCTTTATTTTTTCTGTATAGTACTGTTCCTGCTGCTTTTGGCATTGCTGGGTTGCTGGGTAGCAGCAGAGTTAGATCAAGGGGTGTGTATGTGGCCTAATGATGCATTTTCCTATCTGTATTTGAGATGGGATGCGGAAAGTGGATTATCTCTTCTGGTAGGCTATTTGGGCGCGGCTTCCACTATTGTACTTGGGCTTTTGGCCTTACGTTTTTCCTATAAGGTGGAAGAGCGTGAGTTAGTTGCTCGGCTAAGAAATTTTAAAGTATTAAGTGTGTGCTTGTATGATATGTATGAAGATTTTATCCCGAAAGAGTTACGCTATAGTGATTCGAAAAGATATCAGTTTTTGTTAAAAATAGTGTTATCAGGGAATAGTTCTGATTATGATATTAAGGCGCGCGAAGTTTTGTGGGGAGAGTGCAATGATCAGTATGAGATGATTGATGAAAGAGGACTTAGCGATTGTAGAATATATGTAGAGAATGCCATTCGTACAACGATTTACATATATTTTAATGAGTTTAAATTCGTAGAGGAGAAAGATGCGGACGAAACAGATATGAGAAAGAGGGTGTCTTTCTTTTATCATATACGAGATTATGAACCGTTGCTTCAGGAAAGATATATGCGTCATCAGTGGATTCGGATGTCTATGTGTATGCAAGAGAAAGCGTGGATGAAGCGGCAAAAGCCGCATATCTATGATGCTGAATTTGAATTGTTGGTTGAGAACAGGCAGATAGGGGAAACGAAAGAAGTAAACATAAAGATTCCTAAATATCTTAATCTTTATGAGATATCTCATAATATTCAGATTATAGGACGTAAATAATTAAATTGGGGTAAATGATTATGAAATTGACATCCACTATAATAACAAGATATAGAGAATATGCACAAGAATTCCCGAAGCAGATTGAGTATTTGGAGCGAGTGACAAGCAGTATTTTGGATCGAAATTATGATTTGCTGTATGATTATTTTTGTAATGTGCTTGATAGTGAGGAGGATTATAAAATTCTCAGAGCCAGAAGATGTCAGGTACTGTTTCGGATATTTTTGCCTATTATTTTAAAAAATGAGTCAGATATCCAAGTACGGGGTATGTTCATTTCAAGTCATGCAGTGCCAAAGTATAAAGATGATTTAATGAAATCATCGGTTGTAATATTGGATGATATTGTTATCCACGGTCAAGGGCTTCAGAAATTATATGAAGAGTTGGACGAAAATTTTGAAAAGGAAAATATCAGAGTATATGTCCATAAAATGGACAGAAATGCGGATGCGATAACGGACAGCTTAAGAAAAAAGATAAAAACAGATTCCGAAGTTTATGACTGGGAATGGAGAGAACTGTCAACGCAGTTGGTCAATGTGATACAGGCAACAGTTACGTCTTATGTTTCTTATGTGGAAACATACATCGCCTCAGGGCCTGTTGATTTAGGAAAATTGGAAAATGCATTTATAGTAGAGGATAATACCAATATCGATCAGAAAAATGTTGGAACGGATGCATTGGTTTTTTTTGAGAAAGAAGAACTTCCTGCTTTGATTAAGACCGGTGGGTATGATGCTTGTGTCAGATATTATAGAAATGATAAAATACCGCAGACTTTATATGTTCCATATGTTTTTATGAAAAATGTTTCCTTTAGCGATATTGCGGCTTTCTGTGAAGCGTGTGCAAAACAATTGAAAGATAGATACTGTGCTTTGGCGGGAGAACTATTATCAGGACAGGAAGAGGATCATCAATTGAAGTATAAAGCATATTTGATGAATTCTTTATTGAATCGAGTTTATGGATTATATCTTGATCACAAGTATCCAGGGGTGTTTGATTTTTCAACGGGAGAGTGGGCAACGTTATCTATGTGTTTTGGCAATGATGTGGCAGAAGATATTGAAGGGCTCGTATTTGAGGATATTATTGATTTGTTGGACTTTCAATTTAATGAAACGCCATATAATGAAAGAGTCTTGGAAAATGAAACGCTGCTTGGTGGACTAGAAAGGGCAATAAAGGAAGTTGGGGAGAATGAAATTCTTTCTTTATATTTCTATTTTGATCGTTATCAGGATGAGGAACATGTTAGAAGGCGGGAAAAGAGAGAGAATGGTCTTTCCATAAAAACATTTTATGATAAATTGGGTGAGGATATTCATAGATCGAGTAGATTACAATTGAAAAGTTGGGATGCTGGTACAGCAGCATGTGATATGGTTGTATTTGATAAGGAATTGGTATGTCCATTCGCAAGAGCTGGAGAGCAAAGTTTTCGTTATATTGCAGATAAAATTAAGGAATTGGAAGAAGCAAATATGGAAAACGATTCCGAAGATAGTTTGCAATATGAATTGATAAAACATTTTTTGAAGGTGAATGGAAATTATTTGGGCGAATGGGAGTTGCCGAGCGTATATTGTTAAATTGCAAAGGATAATTATGCCGTGGATTCAAAACTTGAATATTTTATGCTGAGAATTGAACAAATCTTCTATGAACAAAATCCTCAATTGTTAGATGAGACCCAATCATGCAACGCGAAGAAAGGGCTTCCTTGTCATTGTCTGAGTAGTATGTCGGTGAACTTTTGGGGATATGTTGTTAAAAATTGCTACAAGATGGAAATTGAAAATAGATTTGATATACAGCAGGATGTGAAATGCATTTTATCAAGATATTATGGACGAGAGTTTGCGCCAATTTTTGCCAGTGATGATAATGAGGAGACTCGATGTTATTATAAAATCTGTAAAGAAAAAGCATCTATGAAAGATAAGGTGTACATAGCGCGAAGACGAAAAGGGGAATTTGTAGATATTGACCAAAAGAAACCATCCGATGTGGAGGCTTGCATTACAGAGGTGCGTCCGGTATGTGTTTTTTTAGAACATTTTATTGTAGGTATACGTACACAACCCAAGGAAAGGGAGTGCTTGGCATTACTTATATTTGTGATGTTCTTTTTCCCCAATAGAACTATGAAATTGGTTTATGAATATGTAAAAGGTGAAAGAAGTACAACGGAGAACAAAAAGTGTATCAAAGAGTATATGGATACCTATAAAGGATTTATAGATAATCTGAAGTCGTATGTAGATTATGGCTTTTCTGCAGGATTTTCAGTTTTGTTTGAAAAATGGACAGGTATATATGTTGGGGAATGGATTGAGGATACTTTTGGAAATGACAGATTGGGGTTTCATAGCGAGGCAGTGTTGAAGGCGGCGTATAACAAAAATATTGAAGAAATGAGAAGAAGATCCAGTGTATATTATAAAATAGAAAAGATTTGCGAATGATAGAGTCTTTAAATGGCTAGATTAGCGGCAGTGATTGTGGGATCATCCCAAAGTTTGTGTAAACCTCCAGACTGATGTAAGATAAAACTACACAGTCTGGAGGTTTTTTAGTAACGGTCAAATCCTACGACTTGGATAGTTAGTACGTTTGTGAGACACTCCAAAGGACATGAAAAAACTAGTAGTTTTTAGTGGAGGATATCTATCATGGATTAATTAACGCAGGATATTTAAAAGAAAAAATCTTGATACTATCGCCAAGGATTGACTTAAAGCTACCCGCCTGATAAAATTTAACTGTCATTATGCTAAATTCCATAAAACGGAAACCACAGAAAGCGAAAATTCAAATGGCAGACATTAATAATATTTCAAAACTAAAAGTCGTAATCCTGGCAGGCGGAGCCCAAAGTACTTTAAATGACGACACAGAGGGAATCCCCAAACCTATGGTTGATCTTGGCGGGAAACCGCTTCTTTGGCATATCATGAAACAGTTTTCCAAACATGGATTTAAAGAGTTTATCGTGTGCGGCGGCTATCATGTAGACATGATTAAGGAGTATTTTCAGGATTTTTATATCTATGAGTCGGATATTACCGTGGATCTTGCAAAGAATACGATTGAGGTTCACAAAAACAAGACGGAAGACTGGAAGGTTACTATAGTGGATACCGGTTTGTTTTCCTCTACAGGACAGCGCGTCAGTATGATAGAGAAATATATTGAGAACGATACGTTCATAGTCACTTACGGTGACTGCCTGTCGGATATTGACTTCAGGGCACTTGTGGAAACGCACTGCCAGACAGATAAAGAGGCAACGATGACAATGGCAAAGCCGAGAGGGAGAAGCCAGCTTTTGCCAATAGATGCAGATGGTGTTTTCAAATATACGGGACAGGATATCACGCAGAATGACACTGCATGGATTAATGCGGACTGTTTTGTATTTAGTAAGAAGGTGTTCCGATATTTACAGGGAAATTACGATCTTGAGAAACAGTTGTTGAGAACGCTTTCAGATAAAAACCAACTGGCCGTATATCGTCACAACGGCTATTGGAGCGCGATAGAGACAAGGCGAGATTTTGTGGAGGCGGAGAATCTATGGAACGCCGGAATAGCGCCATGGATGCGGGATAGGAGCGTATAGTTATGAAGGTAGTGATCCTGGCGGGTGGCCGTGGAACCCGGATTGGTGAAGAGACTTCTTTAAGGCCCAAACCGATGATAGAGATTGGCGGCAGGCCGATTCTGTGGCATATTATGAAGACCTATTCCCATTATGGCTATCATGAGTTTATTATATGCTGTGGATATAAGGGGCAGATGATCAAAGAATATTTTACCCATTATTATGTGCGGCAGTCGGACAGCACTTTTTTGTTACAAGACAAGCAGACGATAGTGCATGAGAGTCATGTGGAACCATGGAAGGTGACGCTTGCCAATACGGGCCTTGATACTTTAACGGCGGGGCGCGTCCTGAAGGTGCGGGATTATATTGACGGGGATGAGTTCTTTCTTACTTATGGAGATGGTGTATCTAATGTGGATATTGATTCGCTGCTAGATTTCCATCATGAAAAAGGACTGATCGCGACCATTACGGCCACGCAGCCTGCTGGGCGTTTTGGAGCCATTAAGATTGATTCTGAAACGCAACAGATAAAGAGTTTTAATGAGAAGGCACGCGTAGATCAGGCATGGGTGAATGCGGGTTTTATGGTGTTGAACACAAAGGTGTTTGATTATCTGGGAGACGGCAGTATGATGCTGGAGCGGGAACCTTTTGAACGTCTGGCAAAAGAGGGTCAGATGGCGGCTTACAAACACGAGGGATTCTGGTCGCCTATGGACACCATGAGAGATAAGGATTATCTGGAAGATTTGTGGGCAAGTGGTGAGGCGCCGTGGAAGAGATAGGATTGTAGAAAAGGGATTTGCTCAGGAGCTGATAGGGTCAAGTGATTGGTGAAAAGGTTTTCTGGGAGGAGAAGTTATGGAGGCTGGTATGAATCAAAAATCAGAACAGCAGGCTAGGGAAGAAATCCTGCAAAGGGTTAAAGAATACTGTGATAATTATCACAATCAAAAACATTATCAGGAGGGCGACCGCATCCCTTATGCGTCCCGTGTTTATGACAGTGCAGAGATGGTTAATCTGGTGGACAGTGCGTTGGAATTCTGGCTGACTTCCGGCAGGTATACGGACCAGTTTGAGGGAGACCTGGCAAACTATCTGGGAGTCAAATATTGTTCGTTGGTTAACTCCGGTTCTTCGGCGAATCTGCTTGCTTTTATGGCATTGACATCTCCGCTTCTGGAAGAACGTGCAATTCGCAGGGGAGACGAGGTGATTACGGTAGCGGCAGGATTTCCCACCACAGTGGCGCCGATGATTCAATATGGAGCGGTGCCGGTGTTTGTGGATGTGACGATTCCGCAGTATAATATCGATGTTACTATGTTGGAGGAGGCGCTTTCAGACAGGACGAAAGCGGTTATGATTGCCCATACGCTGGGGAATCCTTTTGATTTAAAGGCTGTGAGTACGTTTTGCAAGAAGCATAATCTGTGGCTGGTGGAAGATAATTGCGATGCTCTTGGTTCTACGTATACGCTGGAAGGAAAGACAGGATTGACAGGAACATTCGGGGATATCGGCACATCCAGTTTTTATCCGCCGCATCATATGACCATGGGCGAAGGGGGAGCGGTCTATACCAATAATCCACTTTTGCATAAGTGTGTACGGTCTTTCCGTGACTGGGGCAGAGACTGTGTGTGCCCGTCCGGCAGGGATAATCTTTGCGGCCATCGGTTTGACGGGCAGTATGGGGAATTGCCGAAGGGGTATGATCATAAGTATGTGTATTCGCATTTTGGATATAATCTGAAGGCAACGGATATGCAGGCGGCTATCGGCTGCGCCCAGCTTGAGAAATTTCCTTCTTTTGTGGAACGGAGAAAATATAATTTTGAGAGATTGAAAGATGGTTTGTTGGCGGCGAATGGGAATGGTCGTATTGTGGACAGGTTGGTCCTGCCGGAGGCATGTGAGAATTCTGCGCCGAGCTGGTTTGGCTTCCCGATTACCTGCAGGGAAGGTGTAAGTCGCGAAAAGATTGTGCGGTATCTGGAAGGACACGGTGTGCAGACACGTATGCTCTTTGCCGGAAATCTGACGAAGCATCCTTGTTTTGATGAGATGCGGGCAAGCGGTGAAGGCTATCGTATTGTAGGGGAATTGAAGAATACGGATCGCATCATGGCGGACACCTTCTGGATTGGGGTTTATCCGGGCATGACAGATGAGATGATTGATTATATGGTGCGGATGTTAGTTGAGGCTGTGAATACGGCAGTGGCTACGTAGTGTTAAGTACATGACATTGCGGAAGCGCAGAAATGAATAAATGATTATTGGGATTAAAATATTGCTTTTAGTGTAGAATGCATCTCAATTTGCGTTGAAGTAAGGCGAAAAGAATATAGAAGCAGATGAGGTGAACATGATACATTGAATGAATATATAAATATGGGAAAATATGAGGTCGTAAATGTTGGATTTGACGTTTTATAAAGATAAAAAGGTATTGATTACCGGACATACTGGTTTTAAGGGAACCTGGCTGTGTGCCCTGCTTTTACAGGCAGGGGCCGATGTGACTGGGTATGCCTTGGAGCCGCCTACGAATCCATCTATTTACAGTTTGACAGATATGGGTAAGAGGATTCATTCCATCATTGGCGATGTCAGGGATCTTACGCATCTTAAAAAGGTGTTTGATGAGGTGCGGCCGGAAATTGTCATCCATATGGCGGCGCAGCCTATTGTGCGGGAATCTTACAAGAATCCGGTCTACACTTATGAGACGAACGTGATGGGGACTGTGCATGTGCTAGAGTGCGTCAGGACTTGTGAAAGTGTGAAGTCCTTTTTGAATGTGACCACAGACAAAGTGTATCTGAACAGGGAATGGTCCTGGGGATATCGGGAGAATGAAGAACTGAACGGGTATGATCCTTATTCGAACTCCAAGTCCTGTTCGGAATTGGTAACCAGTTGTTATAGAAATTCCTTTTTTGGAGAAGAGGACGGTCGTAAGACAGCAGTTTCAACAGCCAGAGCCGGTAATGTGATCGGCGGTGGTGATTTTGCGGTGGACAGGATCATTCCGGACTGTGTGAGGGCGGTCTTAAATGGCCAGGATATTATTGTGCGTAATCCCTATTCGACCAGGCCCTATCAGCATGTGCTGGAGCCTTTGGCGGTTTATCTGATGATTGCGCAGAGGCAGTATGAAAAGGCGGCGTATGCCGGGAATTATAACGTGGGTCCGGATGATGCGGACTGTTATACAACAGGGGAACTGGTTACGCTGTTTTGTGATAAATGGAATCACTTTACAGGGGATAAGATTGGCTGGAAAAATCTATCGGACGGCGGGCCGCATGAGGCGAACTTTCTCAAGCTGGATTGTTCTAAATTAAAAACGGTCTTTGACTGGAAGCCGGTATGGAATGTGGAACAGGCCATGGAAAAAATTGTGGAATGGACGATTGCTTATAGACAAAGCGCGGATGTTTATCCGGTGATGTGTAGGCAGATCGAGGAGTTTATGTCAGATCGGAAAAAGTAAACGCCAATTTACCTTTGCTATCGCGTTATAAATTTCTGCAATATCTGGAGGCTTTTCTCTTGGGATTTAGCGCTGTATTTTCAATGTTTTTCACAAAATTCTATTTCCTTGGCCACGTCATTTTTATGAAGACAGACTAAGATAAGTATCCCCTGCAGTTTAGAGAGTTTTTCTGTTAGTATTGTTTTTGCATAGTACCACAGAAGGATAAATGTCGGAAAATACTGCTAAGGGTATTTTGTAAGTATAGACTATTTGCAAGAAAATGCCTGTTGTAGTATGTAGTATGATTTGCGTTAATAAATGTGCAAGTAGATACAAAAAATAAGGAATATGAAGGGAAGATGAATCTAAAGGATGTATCAAGAGTACAGGATAATTTATGATAAAAAAAATAATAGAAAACAAAATATTAAAGAAAGTATATGAGAAATTAATTGTATCAGGAGAAAATAAAATTGATGGTTTTGTGGAGAGAAAGATAGAAAATTATAAACTGAATAGGTTTAAGAGTGGGTTGGAAGAGGGCTTATTAAGTAAGTATGGGGACGAATCATTTTACGACAATCTGTGCAATATATTGTTAAAAGATAATAATTTTGAAAGGCTCATAGCAAGATGCAGACAGAAAGATTTTTTTGATGAGATGACGGATGAAGATTTTTTGGAACATATTATGCAGTATGATGTCATGAATGCATACAATAAAGCCAATGTAAAAAAGGCTTTAGAACATATTGAAAAGGCTGTTTTTCTTTTTACTAATGAGTTGAAGGATCCCGAACATAATACCTTAAAAAGATATATAATCAAAGATGGTGAGAAAACACGTGACTTATTGAAAAAGCAAAATGCCGATTTGATTAATTTGTTAGAAAACGATAAACAGGAAAAATGTGAAGTAGTAAATAACGTTGGTTTCTTTATAACCAAAAATCATAAAAAGGAAGTAAAGCATTTTGCGGGCAGAGAAAAGGAAATTCAAGATATTATCGAAATAATGAGGAGTGCTCGCTTAGATCATGATAAAACATTTTTATGGATATATGGTATGGGAGGTCTGGGGAAAACACAATTATGCAGGAAAATAAGTTCAACGATAGATAAAGAATATACATATATAGGTTGGATAGATTATCAGGGAAGTTTTAAACAGTCATTGGTAAATTGCCTAAATGTCTGGGAAAAGTCTGACGATTTGGATAAAGAGTATGACAGGGCACTTCGATATATAAATTCCTTGGGAAATCAACTACTGCTTTTTATTGATAATTATGACACGGCAGACAGCTGTCTTGATGATATAGAATCGTTGCCATGTCATGTTGTGGTTACTTCTAGAAGTAAAAATCCGGATACTTTTTCAGGTTATAAATTAGGGTTTTTAGATTTTTCAGCATGTAAAAAGCTATTTTGCCATTTTTATACACTTGAAAATAATATCATAATAAACGAGATTATCCATAAGACAGGATATCTTTCGCTTGCGGTTGAGTTGGTTGCTAAAACAGGACAAAAACTTGGGCTGACATTGGAGGAGTATTATTTAAAGCTGGAAGAAAAGGGGTTTGATATCGGTACCATTGTCCAATCCAATTGGGATAATATGGGTGAAAAGCTCAATATAGAGTTATCAAAGCATTTCAGTATTGTATTTGATCTGACAACTTTACGAGAAAATGAAGAAGCCATGTATATCTTAAAAAACTTCTCTTTGCTTCCATATTTGGGTATAACAAGACAGGAAGCTGTCAATTGGCTGCTATTGGATGAAGAAAGTGGCATTTCATATGATTTGGCAGAGGCTGGCTGGCTTCAACTGTCGGAGATGGAATACACTATGCATCCGGTTATTAGTTTTACTGTGAAATATATGACCAGTCCGTTGTTAAGAGAGTGTGTAAATCTGGTAACTGCCTTGAGTGAGTGCATTTCAGTAAGGCCTGGGGATAATTACTTAGATGCTTTTTATTATTTGCCCTATGCAGAGGCAGTAGGGGAATATTTTGTGAGCAACTTATTAGCAGGGGAGAAGATTGAGATATTACTTTGGCTTTATATACGAATAGCAGAAATTAATCGTCATAATGGGGATTATGATAAGGCATATAGATGGGGAGAAGATTCATGTAAATGTCTGGACACCTTATCTGATCGATCAGGAAAATTAACTAATATGGTTTATAATGTTATGTCTGAAATCTGTCTTGATATGAGAGATCGGGATTGTGAAAGTAGAAAATGGGCACTGTATGCTATTTATGCAGATCGTTTCAGCGAAGATACGGATAGCGTGGAGAAAGGTACATCTTATCACAATCTGGCAGGGGCTTATATACAGATGGGATATAATAGGAAAGCGTTAAAAAATGAAAGGAAGGCACTTGAGTTAAGAGAGAACCTGCAGAAAGATGACATCAGAATAATAAATTGTTATAGGAACATGGCCATGATATATAGAAGATTAGGGGATTTAGAATTGGCACTTAAATATCACGAATATGTATTGAGGGGACTTGAAAAAATACATGCGGATGATAGGAATCATCCTGATTTTCCAGTTGTCTATAATTTGTATTCCTTTGTATTAAGGGATTTGGGAAGATTGCCAGAAGCAATAGAATATCAGGAGAAGGCAATGGCGATTAGAGAGAAGATAAATGAAGCGGATCCTAAACTGGCAATCAATTATAATAATCTTGGTATATTTCATTGGCAAAATAGAAATTTTGAAGAGGCAGTCAGGTGGGAAAGAAAAGCGATAGAAATGGATGAAAAAAACAGAGGATATGATCATCCGGATGTTGCAACTGACTATTATAATTATGCTCTGATACTTTATGATATTGGAAATGTGGAGGAAGCTATAAAGTATTTAGGCAGAGGCCGTAGTATTGAAGAAAAGGTTGGCAGGAAAAGGGAGAATATTGAACAGATCGATAGCTTGCTGGTTGCTTATAAAGAAAGATTAAAAGAAATTTCGGAGCGGAAGTAGAGATATTAGAAAAACAGGAGAAAAGTAATTGCAGGTTTGTTATAGGTGCTTCTCTGTTTTCAGGGATTGCCACGTTTGTTTTGCTGATTAGTTTTAATTTTATAGTTTTGTGTGACGCGTATTTGGAATAATGCAGTATTATGGGAAACTATTTTTGCATGAGTTTATTTTACAAAAATAATTCGTTGAAAACCACCTACAAAGGAAGTATAATAATAAACGAAGGATAATACCAGATTATCAACTAAATGTTGAATGGTTAAGTAAGCAGTAGTTATC
>CAMXIF010000001.1 GCA_947243845.1 uncultured bacterium | reverse complement strand
GATCGTGTACCAGACGCAGAATATTATCATAAGTGCTCCTGGCCTTTTGTTCTGCCGCCATATCCTCCATCAAATCCGTGATGATATCGCCTTTGGACTGAAATTCGCAGGCATTAAAAGGAACACCGCCAGCCGCCTGAGGCCAGATACCAACAGTATGATCAACATAATAGTTACGGAAGCCGCTGGCCTCAATCTGTTCCATGGACAGATCTTTGGTCAGCTGATGAACAATGGTGGCAACCATTTCCAGATGTGCCAGTTCTTCTGTACCGATGTCTGTCAATATACCGGCCACCTCACGATAGGGTGCCGCATAGCGCTGGGAAAGATAGCGCATGGAAGCGCCCATCTCACCGTCCGGCCCGCCGTACTGGCTGATGATCACCTGTGCAATGTCAGCGTTAGACTCTTTTATGTTGACAGGGAACTCTAATCTTTTCTCATAATTCCACATTAATTACATCCTCCTTCCCATGGCATGGGGGTCAAAGCCCATTGCCAGTTGCTACAATCCGATGCATCCACACAGGAGATGGTCAGAGGGGCATATTTGGCGGAATATTCCTGTCTGGCCTGGTTTGCCATGCGGTTATAGTGTCTGAAATATTCAAGAGCATTTCTGTCATTGGGATGAGTGTCCAGATACAAAGACAATTCAGTGACAACAAAAGATAAGACGCCGACATCGTGAAGAAGTTTTTCCTGTTCGTTAGCAAATTGCATATTCATCATTTACAACATCTCCTTCCCGTGAATGGTTTGTCAAGTTCAGGGAAGATTGTGCCGTCATGGTAGCCTTCTTCCAGATTTTCACAGATTCCCTTAAAATGTTGCCAGGGGACATAGGCCATGGCGAGCGGGAAATCTTCGATATTTTCTTTGTACATATAGTCTTTCATAGCATCCTTTCCAATTTACATATGCTTTTTAGTAGTATATTATGATATAATTATTTTTACGTGTTTGCAGGAATCTGAGTGGACACAGAATATTCACAATTTGGTACGAATAGAGACACATTTTTCCAGTACATTTATATGAGTGGTTTTGTAGAAGGGAGGATTTTAATTTGATAATAGTAGAGAATTTGGTTAAGCGATATGGGAAACATCTAGCGGTGGACGCGCTGTCTTTTCACGTAGAGCCGGGTAAGATATATGGTTTTGTGGGACCCAATGGTGCGGGTAAATCCACAACGATGAATGTGATGACTGGATATATTGCCGCGAGCAGTGGAGTGGTGAAGATTGACGGACATGATATATTGCAGGAGCCGCTTGCCGCCAAGGCGTGTATCGGTTATCTGCCGGAAATGCCGCCGCTTTATACAGGTATGACTGTATGGGAGTATCTTATGTTTGCGGCGCAATTGAAGGGCGTTCCCAAGAAGGAAAGAAAAGAGCATGTGAGAGTTATTATGGAAAAGACAGGTCTGCAGGAGGTGGAAGAACGTCTGATTCGGAATCTTTCCAAGGGATATAAACAGCGGGTTGGTTTTGCACAGGCATTGCTGCATGATCCTAAAGTGTTGATTTTAGATGAGCCGATGGTGGGGCTTGATCCTAAGCAGATTATTGAGATGCGGAAGTTGATCCGAGGGCTGTCTGGAAAGCATACCATAATCTTAAGTTCTCATATTCTCTCAGAGATCAGTGCCGTATGCGATCAAATAATGATCATTTCCCATGGCAAGCTTGTGGCCAGCGGTTCTCCGCAGGAGTTAGAGGAAATGATGCACACCAGAGCGGAATTGGAAGTGACGGTGCTTGGAGAAGAGGCGCAGGTACAGGCTGTACTTTCCAAAATGGAAGAGGTGGAGAGTTTTACGATGGATTCCGGCGAAGAAGCGGGAAGCCTTGTACTCCATATCACAGCAGGAGAAAATGTCGATATCAGGAAAGAATTATCTGTGGCGCTTGCCTCTGCCGGTTTGCCGATTTTGTCTATGAATCGGTCTGAAAAGTCTCTTGAAGATATTTTCCTGGAATTGACGGGAGCGGAGGATGCATCATCTGATGCAGAAGAGCTATTTGATGGTGAAGCGTTAGAAAGGGAGGAGGTGGCTGACGATGACAGCGATTTATAAGAGAGAATTGGGGGCTTTTTTTACCTCAGTGATGGGATGGTTGTTTGTTGCGGTCAATCTCTTTGTGATGGGGATATATTTTGTAGTCTATAATATGATGCTGGGGTATCCTACTATATCGTATGTACTGCAGAGTGTAGTGCTTGTGTTTAATATGACGATTCCGATTCTTACCATGCGCAGCCTCTCCGAGGAGCGCAGGAATAAGACGGATCAGCTGCTTTTGACGGCGCCTGTGTCCGTGGGAAAAGTGGTGCTTGGAAAATATCTGGCGATGGTGACGGTAATCGGGATCCCCACATTGATTGCGGCAATCGTACCGCTTATTCTCATGCAGGCCGGTGAGTTTCAGGTGGGTGTTTCCTATTCCTCTTTGCTGGGCTTTTTCCTATATGGATGTCTGGGTCTGGCGATAGGTCTCTTTCTGTCCTCTTTGACAGAGAGCGTGGTGATTGCAGCAGTGCTGTCTTTTGTTGTGCTTTTTCTGGGATTTATCATGGGCGCTGTCTGTAATATAATATCGGGGTTTGGTACCACAGGTTTTTCGAAGATTCTGGTTGCGATATTGAACTGTTTTGATATGGTGAGGCGGTTTGATATTCTTTCTGGCGGTTATCTGGAGATGGAAGCGGTGGTCTATTATCTGACGGCTATAGCGCTGGCGCTCTTTTGTACTGCACAGATGATTCAAAAGAGAAGATACAGTGTCTCCGGTAAGGGCATCAGACTGGGCGCTTACAGTGTAACGGGAATAGCGGCTATGACTGCTTTGACCGTTTTAGTCAATGTTATGCTCAATTATGCACCGGATCGTTATACATCCATGGATGTGACCATGAACAATCTTTATACATTAGCGGATGAGACAAAGGAATTTATTCAGGGGCTTACAGAAGATGTGACGATCTATGTTCTGGTGGATGAGGGCGGTAAGAATGAGGATTTGGATAAAACGCTTTCCCGGATGGAAGAATTGTCAATGCATGTGAAGGTGGAGTATGTCAACCCCATGGTCAATCCGAAATTTTATTATAATTATACGGAAACAGAACCATCCAGCAACAGTCTGATCGTGGTATGTGGGGACAAGAGCAGGGTAGTGGATTACAATAATATTTATACCTATGAAATGAATTATAACACATATAGTTATGAGGCCAATGGTTATGATGGAGAGGGTCAGGTCGTTTCCGCGATCGCTTATGTGGCCGTGGAGGATATGCCGAAATTTTATATCGTGACAGGGCATGGGGAGTTGGATTTTGAGGAGAGTTTCCTGAATGCCATCAGGAAGGAAAATGTAGACTATGAGGAACTTGCGCTGTATGCCGCAGATGGGATTCCGGAGGATGCCAAGGGGATTATCATTAATGCGCCAACAAGTGATTTTTCCAGTGAAGATGCGGATGCGGTCATTTCTTTCCTGGAAAAGGGCGGCAATGCACTTTTGATTCCTACTATTGTGGATGTGGAAATGACAAATTTTGACCGGATTCTGGACTATTATGGAGTGTCGGTAGTAGAGGGCGTGATTGTGGAAGGAGACAGGGAACATTATTCTCAAAATCCCTATTATCTGTTCCCTGTGATTGAGAGTGATGAAATCACACAACAGGTGATAAATAGTGCCATTTTTGCGCCCTTTTCCAGAGGATTGGCCTATGATGATATGGCGGAGGGCGTTTATTATACGCCGCTTCTTACCACCAGCATGGATTCCTACAGTAAGATTGGCGTTTCTGACGGAAACGATTATAGCAGACAGGAAGGGGATATAGATGGGCCGTTTGCGGTTGGTCTGAAAGCCGAAAAGGAGACCGGGAACGGAGGAATATCCCAAGCGCTTTTTATAGCCAGTGAAAATCTGTTTACCGAGGTGGCGGATGATAGGGTGCCGGGAAATAATGAGAAACTGTTTAGCAGCATGATCAGCAACCTGGCGGGGTATGAGAGTACAGTGGGGATTCCGGCCAAGAGTTTTGCCATGAATCCGCTGATATTTTCCGCACAGACGGTTCTGCTGTCAACGATTGTGTGTGTCATTGTTTTGCCGCTTACTTTGTTGACAATCGGCATTGTAATCTGGCTTCGCAGAAGAAAACGATAGGATATTGTAAATGTTAGATTCCTCGATGGAGTTTTGGCTTGCACAAACCTGGCGGGCAGTCGTAATTGGCACAAGATATTGACTTCCGCCTGAGTTTGTGCAAGAATAAATATGTATTTTAAAGGGAAGTCATACGAAAAGTTTGTGAAATTATTAACAACCTTTTTGAAGTGGAGGGCTGACATGAGAGGAATTGATACGCAGGTTCGTAAGAACAGAAGACGTATTTTTAAGGAAGTGGCCAATCTGGCCTATCATTCTGATAACTTAAAGGATGACATTGAAGCGCTTCCTTATAAGATTGTGGATTATGATGAGTCGGAGTATGAGAGTATTTACAGAGAACGGGCAATCGTGAGGGAACGGATCCGTCTTGCCATGGGACTTTCCCTGCGGCCTGAGAATCAGCCGGTGCATCTGACACAGGGACTTGAGGAGAGTAATATCTCTGAGAAATATTATGAGCCGCCGCTTATGCAGGTAATCCCTTCCGCGTGTAACGCCTGTCCGGAGAACATGTATCATGTGACGGATCATTGCATGGGCTGTGTGGCTCATCCCTGTCGGGAAGTATGTCCCAGGGGTGCGATTTCCATGAAGAATGGAAAGTCTGTGATTGATCAGGAAAAGTGTATTAGATGCGGTAAATGTAAGGCCATCTGTCCTTATGATGCCATTTCCCATCAGGTAAGGCCCTGTGCGGGCGCCTGCGGCGTTAATGCGATCAAAAATGATGCAAAGGGACGTGCGGTGATTGACAATGATCTGTGTGTGTCCTGCGGGCAGTGCATGGTAAATTGTCCCTTTGGCGCAATCGCAGATAAATCCCAGATATTCCAGCTGATTCGAGCACTTCAGGCGGGCGGCAAGATTATTGCGCAGGTGGCGCCGGCTTTTGCCGGGCAGTTTGGACCGGATGTGACGCCGGATATGTTAAAGACAGCTTTGAAAGAGTTGGGATTTTATGATGTATATGAGACTGCCATCGGTGCGGACATGGGTGCGATAGTAGAGGCCAAGCATTATGCGAAGGAAGTGGCAACGGGCAATCTGCCCTTCAGTCTGACATCCTGCTGTCCTTCTTGGTCAGTGCTTGCCAAGAAGTTCTTTCCGGAGACCATCGACAAGATTTCCAATGCCCTGACGCCGATGGTGGCGACTGCCAGGGTCATCAAAGAAAAACATCCTGATGCCAAGGTGGTATTTATCGGCCCCTGTGCTTCCAAGAAACTGGAAGCCTCCAGAAGGACCATTCGTTCGGATGTGGATTTTGTTATAACTTTTGAGGAACTGACGGGGATTTTTGAGGCCAGAGGTATTTTCCTGAAAGAGATTCAAGCTCTGGACGAGATGCAGGGTGCTACTGGCGCAGGTCGAGGATATGGCGTGGCAGGCGGTGTGGCCAGCGCTATTGAGGAATGTGTGAGGGAATACTATCCTGACGTGGAAGTTCATATTGAGCATGCGGAGAGTCTCTCAGAGTGTAAGAAGATGCTGATGTTAGCGAAGGCCGGTAAGAAGAACGGCTGCCTGATTGAGGGCATGGCATGTCCTGGCGGCTGTGTGGCGGGTGCGGGAACCAATATTGCAGTGCCTGCTGCGGCTAAGGCGGTGAGCGCCTTTAAGGCGGCTGCGCCGCAGAAGATACCGGATCAAAAATAGATAGAAGGGAAATGGAAATATGGAAAAAATAAGAACGCGCTATGCGCCCAGTCCCACCGGCAGAATGCATGTGGGGAATCTACGGACGGCGTTGTATGCTTATCTGATTGCAAAACATGATGGCGGGGATTTTATCCTGCGGATAGAAGATACGGATCAGGAGCGTTATGTGGAAGGAGCGGTAGACATTATCTACCGCACTTTGGAGCACACAGGCCTGATTCATGACGAGGGCCCCGATAAAGACGGCGGGGTTGGCCCTTATGTGCAGAGTGAGAGACAGAAACAGGGTATCTACTTGCAATATGCCAAAGAACTGGTGGAGAAAGGAGAAGCCTATTATTGTTTTTGTGATAAGGAGCGTCTTGCTTCTCTGACACAGATGGTGGCCGGTAAGGAGATCAATATCTATGACAAGCATTGTCTGCATCTGACCAAAGAAGAGGTGGAGGCTAATCTGGCGGCCGGGAAGCCTTATGTTATCAGGCAGAATAATCCGACAGAGGGTACCACTACTTTCCATGACGATATTTATGGAGATATTACGGTGGACAATGCGGAATTGGACGACATGATTCTCATAAAATCCGATGGTTATCCCACTTATAATTTTGCCAATGTGGTGGATGATCATCTGATGGGGATTACCCATGTAGTGAGAGGTAATGAGTATCTTTCTTCTTCACCGAAATATAACCGCCTGTATGATGCCTTTGGCTGGAAAGTACCGGAATATGTTCATTGTCCGTTGATTACGGATGAGGAACATCAGAAGCTTTCTAAACGTTGTGGACATTCTTCTTATGAGGATCTGATCGAGCAGGGATTTCTTTCGGAGGCGATTGTTAATTTTGTAGCGCTTTTAGGATGGAGTCCGGAGGATAATAATGAAATTTTTACTCTGGAAGAATTGGTGGGTAAGTTTGATTATCACCATCTGTCCAAGTCTCCGGCGGTATTTGATTATACCAAGTTAAAATGGATGAACGGTGAGTATATGAAAGCCATGGACTTTGATCAGTTCTATGAGATGGCCAAGCCCTATCTGAAAGAAGCGGTCACGAAGGATTTGGATCTGAAGAAGATTGCAGCCATGGTTAAGACCAGGATTGAGATTTTTCCGGATATCAAAGATCATGTGGATTTCTTTGATGAACTGCCGGATTATGATGTGGCAATGTATACCCATAAGAAGATGAAGACGAATCAGGAGACTTCCCTGGAGGTTTTAAAAGAGATTCTGCCGCTTCTGGAAGTGCAGGAGGATTACAGCAATGATGCCCTCTATGCGGTGCTTTCTTCTTATGTGGAACAAAAAGGATGCAAAAATGGTTATGTGATGTGGCCTGTGAGGACAGCTGTGTCCGGCAAACAGATGACGCCGGGCGGTGCTACGGAACTTATGGAGATTTTGGGGAAGGAAGAGTCTCTTGCGAGAATACGCAGAGGCATCGAGAAACTGACAGATGCCTGCAGTGACATGCACGCCTAATCAAAAGAAGGCCATTGTTCATACTGCCGGCCCGGCACAGATTATAGCCGGGCCAGGCAGCGGCAAGACCTTTGTCACCGTAAACCGCATCCGACATCTTATCTTAGAAGAAGGCGTAGATCCGGCTCACATCCTGGTAATCACCTTCACGAAAGCTGCCGCTTTGGAGATGCAGCAGCGCTTTTTTACCCTCATGGAAGGGGAGAGGCCGCCAGTCTGGTTTGGCACCTTTCATGCGGTATTCTATCATATTCTGAAACATTCAGCGCAGTATCGCGGCTATAGCATCATCACAGAAGTTGAAAGGAGAAAGCTGATCAGACAGATCATACATATGCACAGGCAGTTATTTTATCTGCAGGAGGAAGATATTGAGGAGATTCTCGGCGCCATAAGTCGTTACAGGCAGGAGGCCAGGGGGAATGCCATACAGATTCAGAAAATGAAGCCCGAAGATTTTGAACTGCTTGTGGCAGAGTATCATAATTTTATGCAGGAATTTCATCAGTTTGATTTTGACGACCTGATGTGGCAGTGTCTTAAGCTGTTACAGGAGGATCAATCCTGTCTTGCCAGATGGCAGGAACAGTTTCGGTATATTCTGGTGGATGAGTTTCAGGATATTTCACCGGTGCAGTATGAGATTGTGAAGCTGCTTGCGGCGCCGGAAGATAATCTCTTTATTGTGGGAGATGACGACCAGTCAATCTATGGATTCCGGGGCGCCAGTCCGGAGAGTATGATGCAGTTTTTGACGGATTATCAGAGGGCGGTACAGATTCCTCTGGATGTCAATTATAGATGTCATGAGGACATTGTGGCCGCGGCGGGGCGTGTGATTGCCGGGAATGAAAAGCGGCTTTCCAAAGAAATCCGGGCAGTGCATCGGCAGGGTGATGGCATAGAGCTGTACACCTGTGCCGATAAAGAGGAACTGCAAAGAAAAATGGTGGAGAGGCTGCAAACAGAACAGGGAAACAGTTCACTGACACATTGTGCCATAATCTGTCGAACAAATTTTGCCTGTGGGCTATGGGCACAGGTTCTCTATAGCGCAGGGATTCCTTATGTGATGAAAGAAAAGTCCCAAAACCGATTTGCTCATTTTGTGATACAGGATATCAGGGCTTATCTGGCACTTGGGCAGGGCGAATTGCTGAGGAAACATTTCCTGCGCATCATGAACAGGCCGCTGCGCTATCTGAGACGGGACAGCATGCCGAAGGAGAAAGTAGATAGAGAACAAATGCTTTCATGGTATCACAACATGCCGGCTGTGCAGGAGACGTTGAGGCGGTTGTTCCGGGATATGGAGCATCTGTCCGGTATGAAACTTCATCTGCAGATTCACTACATCCGCAAGGTGATCGGTTATGAAAAATTTATAAGAGAGAAATATGGCTCCGAAAGGGCAGAATACCTTGTGCGGATTGCAGAAGAGTTTGAGACGTTTTCCAGACAGTTTAAAACGGTGGAGGATATGAATGACTATATAGACCACTATACGGAAGTGCTGCAGGAGCTGGTAGAGAAAGGAGAGGGTATTGCCCTGATGACCATGCACGCTGCCAAAGGGCTGGAGTTCGACACGGTGTATCTGCCGGACTGCAACGAGGGGCAGATTCCTTCCTCCCAATCTGTGACGGAAGAAGAATTGGAGGAAGAGAGGAGGATGTTTTATGTGGCCATGACCAGAGCCAGACATAAACTATGCCTTTTTAGTTTCCAGGGAAAAACCGGAAAGGACGGTCCTTCCCGGTTCTTAAAGTCGATATAGGCTGGAAGATCAGTCTACCAGTTCATCAAATTCTGCATTGTCCAGATATTCATCGAAAGCGTCCGCCACAGCCTCGTATTCGTCATCATCCTCAATATAGCCGAGTTTCGGTTCTTCATTGGGATCATCAGGATTTTCGTGGTAGTGATAGAACCAGACTTCCCCGTCCGTGTTTTCACCGTCTTCACCAAGCGGCAGGAGCGCAATATAATCCTTGCCGGCAACAGAAAGGATTGTGACGATGGCACAGGTGACTTTCGTACCGTCTTCCAAGTCTAATTCTACGGTCATCTCCTCTGCATCAAAGCCTTCTTCTGTTTTCTTTTTATCATTTTTACTCATATATACGCCTCCTTTAAACGGTGTGATTGTTGACTATATTTTACAGAAAACAGAAAGAAGATGCAATCAATAAATAAATTTATATACAGTAGTTGAAATTATATGGTAAAATAATGATACTGACAGAAACTTTGACTTATATAAATGGAGGCTTGCATGCAAAAATCATTCCAGGTGACAAGGACACAGGTGTTTCCGCTGGGTGCATCCTTTCAGAAGGAAGGTTTGCGTTTTTCGGCTGTGTGTGACCGGAGAAACAAGGACGGTTCGCACTGTGAAGCGGGTGTGATCTTATATGATAAAAAACATATGCGAGGGATTAAGATTCCTTTTCCGAAAGAATATAGAGTTGGATCAGTCTGTTCTATGATGATCCAGGATTATCATGACTGTAACTGTAAGTATCTTCTTTATCAAGGAGAGGAGGTTTATCAGGATCCCTATTGTAAAGGTGTGGAGAACATTTATCGTTATGGTGCAGTCAAAAAGACGCCTCCTCGTTGTAAGGCGGGGGAAAGTCCTTTTGACTGGCAGACAGATGCGCCCCTTGGAATTTCTTATGAAGATGCCATTATCTACGCACTGCATGTGCGCGGTTTTACAAAACATCAGTCTTCAGGGGTGAAGCACAAAGGCACTTATAATGGAATTGTGGAGAAGATTCCGTATTTACAGGAATTGGGGATCAATACTGTGCTCCTTATGCCGGCTTATGAGTTTGATGAGGTGATGCCCGATCACACAATACAGACGATGGAAGAGGCGGTAATGTCCTATAAACAGAAGCTTCCGGAGTGGGATGGCAAGGAGGCAGACAAGGATAAAAAGCTGCGGTTGAATTACTGGGGGTATCAGAAGGGACTTTATTATATTCCGAAAGGTTCTTACGCATCAGGGGACTCCCCAACGGATGAATTCAAAAATATGGTCAGGTCGCTTCATCAGAGTGGTATTGGAATCGCCATGCAGTTCTATTTTCCGGCGGAGGTATCGCCGGTGGAAATTCTGGAGATATTAAGATACTGGGTGCTGGAGTATCATATTGATGGCTTCCATGTGATGGGCGCGGAACTGCCCTTGGAACTGTTGATCAGTGACCCCTTATTGACAGATACCATGTTGTTAGCTGACAGGCAGTCTTGTAGAAGCCAGGAAGGGAGACGGAGCGGCCTTGGCTGGATGAATGACAGTTTTCTCTACGATATGCGCCGTTTTCTTAAAGGGGATGACAACCTGATCGATACCTTCCTTTACCATGTGCGGGAGGAACATCCGGAAGCAGGAATTGTAAATTATATGGCGAAATGGGATGGCTTCAGACTGGCGGATATGGTTTCTTATGATCGGAAACATAATGAGGAAAACGGAGAGGATAACAAAGACGGAACTGATTATAATTGTAGCTGGAACTGCGGCGTGGAGGGAAAGAGCCGTAAAAGGGCAATTGTGGAGCTGCGTAGCAGACAGATGAAAAATGCGATGACACTGCTCTTTATGTCGCAGGGGACACCGCTATTCTACAGCGGTGACGAATTTGGGAATACCCAGGGCGGCAATAATAATCCTTATTGTCAGGATAATGCCACTGCCTGGATAAAGTGGGATATGACCCAGAGTGGCAAAGAAGTGTTGGAATATACGAAACGGCTGATTACGCTGCGAAAGACACATCCGATCCTGCGAGGGAAGGCGCCGCTTAGAGGAGCAGATGCACTTTCCTGCGGCTATCCGGATATTTCCGTTCATGGGCGGGAAGCATGGAAGCCGGATAATACGCCGGCCAGTCATACAATAGGAATCATGTATTGTGGATGTTATGAAAAAAAGGGCGATAAGCGAGAGGACAGTTTTCTTTATATAGCTGTCAATATGCATTGGGAACCTCATTATCTGGGACTGCCGAAACTGCCGAAGGGTAAATTCTGGTCACCTTGGGCAATCACAGCAGAGAAAACACCGGAGATTGAAGTGAAAGAAGCTTCTCAGGAAATCTGTATACCATCGCGGACGATAGCAATCTATATTGCGGTGGACAGAGCGGAGAATATATCTACGGCAAAACACTCTGATTCTGTTAAGCCGAAAACGAATGCTAAAATGGGGGGACAGGGGCAGTCTAAACAGAACAGGAAAACTGTAACGGGTAATACACGTGTACAGAAATGAGGAGATTTATGAATAAGGCTTGGGAACACTTTAAGACGATCACATATCATAAATGGCTGGTCATGCAGGGATGTTTTCAGGTAGGCCTCTACAGGCAGGGAATTTTGCATGATCTTTCCAAATATAGTCCCGCAGAGTTCCTGGTGGGTGCCAGATACTGGCAGGGAGATAGAAGCCCCAACAATGCGGAACGGGAGCGGGTCGGTTATTCTTCGGCGTGGCTGCATCACAAGGGACGCAACAAGCATCATTACGAATACTGGATTGATTACAGCACCCGCGATATTGAGGGCGGTATGGCGCCGGCTCCGATGCCAACACGTTATATCATTGAAATGTTCGTGGACAGAGTGGCAGCCTGTAAGGTATATCATAAGGGAGCTTATAAAGATCAGGATCCTTTGGACTATTATATGTCAGCCAAAACACCGCCGCCGCTGCACCCGAAGACTAAAAGAATGCTGGAATTTTTACTGCATATGCTGGCGGAAAAAGGGGAAGAGAAGACATTTTGCTATATTCGGACAAGGATACTTTCCAGACATAAAAAGATAAGATAACAATAGAGTATAAAGTATAATAAGGACAACAGGACAAGTGGCGTCTCCTTTGGGATTGCATAGGATATGGTATGAGAAAAAAAGGAGATGAGACCTTATGAATTGTTGTTGGATCCTTCTATTGTTATTTTTCTGTGGACAGAACGGCAATGGCAGCTGCTGTCAGGCAGATAGAGGTTGCGGTTGTGAAGTAGAACCGCCCAAACCGCCCTGTTGTAACAGGGAGCCGGAACCATGTCCATGTGAGGAACCCAGGTTTGAGCCGCGTTTTGAGTCGAGACCATTTAGTGGAAACGGCGCTACCTGTGGCTGTGAAGAGAAGTAATTGCATGCCCTTTCTTTTCGGTTGACGAAAAGAAAGGGCGATGATAAACTGATTTTTGGTACAAGCGTAAATGAGGAGGCTATGAAAATGATAGATGGAAAAAAGGTGCTATTCAGTGGGATGCAGGCTACGGGCAATCTGACACTGGGAAATTATCTGGGCGCATTGAAGAATTGGGTGACGCTCTGTGATGAGTACCAGTGTTTTTATTCGGTGGTTGATCTGCATTCCATCACCGTAAGACAGGATCCGGCAGAACTCAGGAAACGAGCAAGAAATCTGCTGACGCTCTATATTGCGGCGGGAATCGATCCGGAGAAGAATTATCTTTATTATCAGTCCCATGTATCAGGACATGCAGAACTTTCCTGGATTTTGAACTGTTTTACTTATATGGGTGAGTTAAACCGTATGACGCAGTTTAAGGATAAGGCGGCCAAGCATGCAGATAATATCAATGCCGGGTTATTTACATATCCTGTACTGATGGCGGCGGACATTTTGTTGTACCAGGCTGATGTGGTGCCGGTGGGCAAGGATCAGTTGCAGCATCTGGAGATCACTCGGGATATCGCACAACGTTTTAATGCGATATATGGGGATGTATTTACCATTCCGGAACCTTATATCGGTAAAGCCGGAGCAAGGGTCATGAGCCTTCAGAACCCGGAGAAGAAGATGTCTAAATCAGATGAAAATGCCAATGCCAGCATTTATCTGATGGATGATCCGGATACAATCATCCGCAAGTTTAAGCGTGCAGTGACAGATTCGGAGGCAAGGGTGTGCTATCGGGAGGAACAGCCTGGTATCCGCAATCTGATAGATATATATTGTGCCTGCATGGGCAAAACGCCGGAAGAGACGGAGAAGGAATTTGAAGGTAAGGGATATGGGGATTTTAAAATGGCGGTTGGAGAGGCTGTTGTCAGCGTCCTGAAACCTTTGCAGGATAGATATGAAGATCTTGTCAAAAATAAAGATTACATTGATAAGATCATTAAGGAAAATGCGGAGAAAGCAAACTATTATGCAACGAAGACACTGCGGAAAGTACAGCGTAAGGTGGGATTTCCTGACAGAGTGCGCTAAATGGCAGTGTTGCAGGAATATGATAGAAAACTAGAAAACGATTCGGGGTGAGCCATAAAGCGGCACCTCGAATCGTTTTTGTGTAAATGTATTTATCCCTGGAATACGTCCGTGAAATATCCTACGGCAGAGATGGGTTCACCGCCTTGGAGCAGGTGTGTGGTATCTCCCATCACCTGTACCCGAAAATAAGCATTGCTGTTCATCCTTTCTTCAGAGGCCAGAACAGTAACAGAAGTGGGCGCAAGATAGAAGCCATGCAGTAAGAGGGCCGGAGAGATGCCAAGAAGATGACTCATCATCATGCAAGTGATGCCCAGATGGCAGAAAATGACGATAGTATCCTGATTATTTCCGGTGATATCACATGCTTTTGTTTCTTTTGGCTCAGCGATATAACAGTTGTTACGCCTTTTATAACCATAAGAGGCGAGCAGATTGTCTAATCCTTCACAAACTTCTTCATAAGCAGGCAGAAGCTCCGGATTGGAACGATAAACGGCAGTCTCTTTCCAGCCATCCTTCTCATACATCTGCGGGATCTTGGTCCAGTATTCAGGCATGAAATCCCAGGGGACACCGTGGCGTCCGGTCACAGGATCATCAATAAAATAGGAAAACTCCTTAAGCCATTCATAGGTGATGGCTTCCCGGCCGGTTTTTTCCAGAGAATAGGATGCGGTCTGTCGGGCCCGTCCCAGAGGAGAACAATAAAATTGCGTAATGTTATCCCATTTTGCTACCCGTTCGGAGAGCAGCTTTGCTTCGCGGATCCCCTTTTCTGTCAGCGCATCATTCTGATAATCTGGATCTCCATGTCTGATAAAAATGATTCTCATGTATAAATCCACCTTTCCAAATTATTTATAATATGGGAAATTCCAACACATATTCGAGTCTGTGAAGCAGAATTTATAATCGAGCATGGTTGGATTTTTTATTCTTTTTAGTAAATTTTAATTAGTTTTTTTTGTAGTCATGATATATAATAACATAGATACCCTACAGAAGAAAACAGAGAATTTTAGGATTGTCTGAAGAGTTGTGATGGGTCGAAGGAGGAGATCATGTTTGGACAGAATAGAAAGATGAGAGAAAACGTTCCGGATAAAGTGCAAATGGGAAAATGGCTGACAGGGTTTAAAATCATAATAGCAGTCGTGGTGTTATTTTTAGTGGTCAATAACTCCTATTATTCCATTCAAGAGGAAGAACAGGCAGTTGTATCTACATTCGGTTCCCCCAAAGCAGTTACAACACCTGGCCTTCACTTTAAGATACCGTTTATTCAGACGGTCACGAAAGTAAACACTACGATTCAGGGATTCAGTATTGGTTACCAGCAGGACATCGGAGAGGAGATGGAAGATGCGCTGATGATCACGTCTGATTATAATTTTATCTATGTGGATTTCTATGCGGAGTATCGGGTGACAGATCCGGTAAAGGCCCTGTATGCTTCTGAGAATCCGGAGCTGATCTTAAAGAATATCGCCCAGAATTGTATTAGGACGACCATTGGTTCTTATACGGTTGACAGTGTACTTACCACAGGTAAAAATGAGATTCAGGCCAACATCAAGCAGATGATTTTGGACAAATTGGAAGATTATGATATCGGTATCCAGTTAGTCAATATAACGATTCAGGATGCAACACCTCCCACTACGGAGGTGGAAAATGCCTTTAAGGAAGTGGAGACAGCCAAACAGGGGAAAGAAACGGCGTTAAACAATGCCAATAAGTACCGCAATGAACAGATACCGGGTGCGGAAGCGGAATCCGATAAGATCCTGCAGGATGCGGAGGCGACCAAACAGCAGAGAATTAATGAGGCAAATGGTCAGGTGGCAAGGTTCAATGCCATGTATGAAGAGTATGCCAAGTATCCGGAAGTAACGAAGAAGCGTATGTTCTATGAAGCTGTGGAAGATATCCTGCCGGAAATCAAGGTGGTCATTCAGAGTGCAGATGGAAATACCAGCACAGTGCTGCCCCTGGACAGTTTTGTTTCGGATAATGACTCGTCCATAAATGATGAGGCTGGCAGTGGAAATACAGATGGCAATGTGGAAGGGGAGGAGGAATAATCATGGCGGAATATAAACAGAACAACAATGATAATGTGGAATATTTTAATTCGAACGGTACAAAGAAGAAAAATAGAAAAGAGAAGAATTCCAAATCCGGGCTGGTGTTAGGTGCGATTGCATTGCTGGCGTTATTTCTTTTGCTCAACAGTATGGTGGTAACCAGACAGAATCAGTTTAAGCTGGTGAGACAGTTTGGACGTGTGGACAGAGTAGTGACAGTGCCGGGACTTAGTTTTAAGATTCCGTTTATTGAATCTGTGGATACGGTGCCCAAGGAACTCTTGATTTATGACCTGCCGGCATCTGATGTGATCACTTCGGACAAAAAGACTATGATTGTGGACAGTTACGTTCTCTGGCATGTGACGGATCCGTTGAAATTCGCCCAGACTCTGAGCTGCTCTGTTGGCAATGCAGAGGGGCGTATCGATGCCATTGTCTATAATGCGGCCAAGAATACAATTTCCAATATGAAACAGGATGAAGTCATCAGAAGCCGTGACGGTAAAATGACCATCACGGTGGCAGAGGTAGAGAATGATGTGATAGGCAATGATCTGAATCTTTCCCAGGAGGAGGAAGTAATTGAGATTACTTCCCTGACGGAAGAGATTATGGCGCAGATCAACCATGTGGAAGAACAGTACGGTATCGAGATCGTGGCCGTAGAAGTCAAGAAATTAGACCTGCCGGACGATAACAAACAGGCTGTCTATACCCGTATGATCTCAGAACGCGGTAATATTGCGGCGCAGTATACGGCGGAAGGTAAGTCAGAGGCTAAGAAGATAGAGAACACCACGGATAAAGAAGTGTCTATCATGCTTTCTGATGCCAAGGCAAAAGCGGAGGCGACTATTGCGGAAGGGGAGGCCGAGTATATGCGGATACTGTCGGACGCCTATTCCGATCCGGAGAAAACAGACTTTTATTCCTTCGTGCGTGCATTAGATGCCCTGAAGGAGAGTATGGTTGGAGATAACAAGACCGTGATTTTATCGGATGATTCGCCAATTGCACAGATTTTTAACGGCAGATATTGATGAGTTGATTGCAGAAAATTGAGAGGGGATGGTATTTATGAACATTGATACTTTTTTCGCCACATTGGATTCCTACTTTGAAAAGAATGAGATTGCTGAGATTGATCCTTTCCTGGAATCTTCACTGGCACAGGCGAAAGAGGAGGAAGATTATGCAGCCTATATTTCCATATGTAATGAGATGATAGGTTTCTACCGCAGTACATCCGCCTTTGGGAAAGCTTATGTGGCGGCTGAGGACGTACTTCTTTTGATGGAAGAATTAAAGTTAGATCATACGGAACATTTTGCCACCACCCTTCTAAACGCAGCCACTGCTTACCGGGCGGGCGGGGACTATGCCCAGGCCCTGCGGCTGTATAAACAGGCATTGCAGATTTATGAAGGGATGATTCCGCCAGATGATTATCGTTATGCCGGGCTCTATAATAATATGAGTATCCTGCTTGAGAAAATGGAAGAAAACGAGGAGGCAATCACCTGTGCCAGAAAGGCGTTAGCAATCATGGAGAAGATAGAGGGCGGTGAGATACAGACCGCAGTGAGCCTCACAAACCTGGCGCTTGTATACTTTAAAGTATCAGAACCGGGACAGGCCAGGGGACTTTTAGAGCGGGCGCTTGCTATCTTTGAGAAGGATGGAACGGGTTCTGACGAACACTACAGCGGTGCGCTGGCCGGTATGGGAGAAGCCTGCTATCGGATGGAAGAATATGATAAGGCGTTGTCATACTATGAGCGGGCATTGGAGAAAGTGAAACTCCACTATGGTGAGAATGTAAGTTATGGTGTCCTTTGTGAGAATTGTGCGGCCGTCTGTGAGCGGATGGGGGATGTATCGGGACAGACAAGATATTTGGACAAAGCCAGAGAAGTGATGGAGAAGAATAGCAAATGAAAGGGCTGGAGTTAGCAGAAAAATATTATGAGGCTTATGGCAGAAAGATGCTGGCTGAACAGTTTGGGCAGATTAAAGATCAGACGGCTGCCGGACTTGTAGGATATGGCTCCGAGTGCCTTGGATTTGATGATGATGTCTCCAAGGACCATGATTATGGTCCATCTTTCTGTATCTGGCTGCCCAGAGAAATCTACCAAGAATATAGCACCAGAATGCAGGAAGCCTATGACGCCCTGCCTAGGGAATTTTTAGGGTTTGCCGCACGTATGGAAGAAGAACAAGGTAAAGGCAGGGTAGGAATTCTTTGTCTGGAAGATTTTTATGAGGAAATGATTGGCAGATCTTCCTTGCCGCAGACAGAGATGGAATGGCTGGCCATTCCGGAAGAGATGCTGGCTACGGCTGTGAATGGTAAGGTTTTTGAAGACCATCTGCGGCAATTCAGCAGTATCCGTGATGGGCTTATGCAGTATTACCCGCACGGTGTGTGGATTCGAAAGATAGCTGACAGCATGGCGAAAGCGGCCCAGGCGGGCCAGTATAATTATGCTCGTGCCATGAAGCGCGGGGAGCGTATTGCGGCGGAGATGGCGCTTACAGAATTTGTAAAAGAAAGTATGCACTTAGTTTATCTACTCAACAGGACCTATGCGCCTTTTTATAAGTGGATGCATCGGGGCATGCGTAATCTGGCGACTTGCTCTGAGATAGGGGATATGCTTAATCTGCTTTATCAGATACCGGATCCGGCATCGGCCTGGGAAGGTGTATCGGCCACAGAGTATGTGTATAACCTGAATACCAATGATGGAAGAGTCCTGATCATCGAGGCGGTCTGCAATATTTTGGTGCAGACGCTGAATGAGCAGGGACTGTCCGATCAGCAGGATAATTTTTTGCAGAATCATATTGGGATGGTGCTGGAGAAGCTGTAAGAATTAAAAGATTGTAATAGTTTATACTTGTAGATTCCAAGTGGATATGATATGCTTAATTCACTTGGAAAATCTACAGAAGTCATTCTAATGTCCGTTGTGGACATCTTAAAGAGCGTTTCGCTCTGGGATTCCGAGAGAGTAACTGATTGAGTTGGAGATATACCAAAGCAGAACTGTCTTATATAATCTGTGCGGGATATTTTCAGGGAAAAGAAGGGAGCAGATTATGCAGACAGAAGAAAACGGGAGAATACTGAAGAAAGAACTGGAATTTACGGAGGGAAAGATTCAGTATAAGATAACGAATGATTTTATATTCAAGACGGTTTTTCAGCAGAATTTGAAAGCGCTAAAAGGATTATTATGTGCGTTTTTGGATATGAAGCTGGAAGAAATCCGGACTGTAAAAGTGCTGAATCCGATTCGGGAAGGGGATGTGATCAATGATAAATCGGTGATATTAGACCTTCGCCTTGAAATGAATAATAATAAAATCATCGATATTGAAATGCAGGTAGAAGATGAAGGAGACTGGGAGGAGAGATCTTTGACATATCTGAGCAGGGAATTTGACCACTTGCAGAAAGGTGAGAACTACAGAAATGTAAAGAAGACCATCCATATAGGCATTTTGGATTTTACGCCGAAAGGGTTTCCGGAAAAACTATATACTGATTACTATTTTTATCATTATAATACCGGACATAAGTATAGTGACAAAATGTCAATTCATGTGTTACAATTAAATCAACTCGGGAAAAAGGAAGACGAGGAAGAGATGCCTGAACTCTATCATTGGGCGCAGATGTTTAAGGCGACAAGTTGGGAGGAGGTGATGATGTTGGCAAAGAAAAATGAAGGAATAGAAGAGTGTGTCTTAACGTGGAAGGAATTGACAGATGATGAAAGAGCACGTATGCAGTATGAAGCGAGATTGGATTATCAGCGTAGACTGAAAGATGCCGAGTTATACGGCATAGAAAAGGGAATAGAAAAAAATCTGGTATCCAACATTGAAAATGTCATGCATAATTTGAATCTCACTCTGGAACAGGCATGCGCAGCGCTCGGAGTGACTTTGGATGTATACAGAACTGCAAAAGAAAAGCATGAAATACTTGCATAAAATATTGAATATAGTAAAATAGTACTGTGCCTTTGATACATAGGCGCTTTACAATGATGCAATAATGCAGATAAAGGAGAGATCCCCTAATGGCGGGATTTGAGGTGGCGGGCCGGAAGTTCCGGACGGAAGCAGATTATAAGGCGGCTTTGCGGGATAAGGCCAAGATAGACGAGATTAGAAAACAAGTCAATATGGAACAGCCGGGAGAAGTGATAACACTCTATGCCAAGATGCAGACAGGCAGCTTCCGGTTTGAAACTGTTGTGGGCAATGATTTTGATGATGAGATTTATGAACTGGCACAGGAGTTCAAGAAACAAGGATATGACCAGAACAGCAGGATAGATTTGCGCAAAAAGAGAAAAACCAGTGCGAAAAACACTTCTAAAAACCAGCAAAAGAAATCTGTAAGAGGCAAAAAATCCGAAAATAGTGATGTAGAGGTTTCGTTAGATCAATTTGATAAGGCGATGCGGAAAGAAATTCTTTCAGAGATTAAGAAACGAGAGATACGCCGCAAGATTATTGTGGCACTTTGCGGGGTGACAGCTATTGTCTGCTTTGGGTATTTTGGCGTCTACTCTTATTATATGGAGAGAACGGAGATGGATTATGAAAGTCTTGCTGACTTGAAGGGGTCCGTCAATCTTGCAGCCTATGCCCAGTCGCAGCAGCCAACGATTCACCGGACACAGGAAGAAGATATAGAGTTGACTGTCTTGGCGGAGTATCAGACTCTTTATAACAAAAACAAGAAAATGATTGGATGGATTAAGATTGATGATACCAAGATTGACTATCCGGTCATGCAGACAGCCAATAACGAGTACTATATGGATCACAATTTTAATCAGGAGTATGACAGAAACGGCAGTCTGTTTCTGGACAAGGATTGTGATATTGTGCACAGGAACACGAATCTGATCATTTACGGCCATCATATGAAATCCGGCAAAATGTTTGGTGGACTTAATAAATACAGCAGTGAAGAGTATTGTAAGAGCCATCCTAATATACAGTTTGATACTATATATGAACGGGGCACCTATGAAGTGATGTATGTGTTTAGGTCCAGGATTTATAACGAGGATGAGGTGGTCTTTAAGTACTACCAGTTCCTGGATGCGGCATCGGAGAAGGAATTTAATTCCAATATGCAGGAGATGGCGGCGCTGTCCCTTTATGATACCGGCGTAACCGCAAGTTATGGAGACCAATTGCTTACCCTGTCAACCTGTGACTATTCCGAGGAAGACGGACGGTTTGTGGTGGTGGCTAAGAGGGTGTTGTAGCAAATCCTAAAAAAACTTGCATAAATTCTCAGATATAGTAAAATAAAATATATGGAAATTTTCAGGCGTGCATACATATAGTTAAAAAAGTATGCAAAAAGACAGAAAAACCACTAAATAAGAAGGGGGATTCTGTCGATATAGATTTGATGGAATATATATTTTTGTCAGAAGGGGACGGAAGAATTATGGCAAAGAAAGCACCTGTCAAAAAGACCAGAAGAAGATTAAAAAGGAGTGTCAGACGTAGCCTTGCAGCGGTTTTGATGGTCACATCCATTGCTGTGGCGGCTATTCCTGTGCCGGAAAACTATGCGGATAATGGGGACGTTACCCCGGGTCCTGGCGATACGACTGTTGTAAAAGATGTGCATGATATGAAGAATTTTGGATTTGATGAAAATAGTGCAGACACAGAACCATTGCCGACTGGTACAAATTTTAAACTCGATCAATATGCCGGAAAAACAGATGCGGAGATATTAAATGATTTGGGCGGTACCGTAATGGCCTCTTATTCTGTTACTCCTCTCGGCGGTAATGATTATAAATTAGGATGGCAGTTTTTATATTATGAGGTGAATAACCCCCGTGGCGATGGGAAGGCGGGAGTGATTTGCAAATATAACAAGGAATTTTATACGGATAAAATTGATCTTTCCCTGTATCCTGCAACAGAATATTTTACATTTGAAGCATCTAAATATGATGCTTATTATGAGGGGACGTTAACTGGTAATCTAATGGATAACGATCCAACAGTTACACTGGAATATACATATGATATGTTTAAGTCCGCTCCATTGACTGACGCGGAGAGAGCATTTTTAACGAAATATTTTGAAAAAGACTTAACGGATAAGGAAAAAGAATTTCAGGAGTATAAAACGCTTGAAGATGCCTATAATAGAAATCCGGCTACGGCGACTCCTCCCGGAGATAAACCGGCAAGTCTTAAAAAGACACCGTCCACGGACTTAACACCAGAACAGAAGTTGCAATATTTTTGTGAGCATAACAAACAGTTACAGAAAGCCGGAACCGGATATACATTAGTTAGTGTAGAAGATGGACGTCCCAGAACTCTTAGTAGTGGGGAGAGGGTTTATCTTGCCATAGGCGGAACACCAACAGGCGATTATCGTAATGACAGCAGGGGCTTTCTGGTTTTAAATGTAAGTGCTTATACAATGTGTGCAATTGGTAATGAGGCATTTAAAGATGTTACCAATGTTGAGAACATGGAAATCCCTCAGCAGATTGGTTATATTGGTGACAAAGCGTTTGCGAATGCCACATTATTAAAAAATATCAAACTTAACAATGTAGATGTTATTGGTAACGAAGCTTTTAAGGGATGTGTAAATTTGGCAACGGCGGATCTTGGCCAAACCACAAAAGTAGTCGGAAAAGAGTGCTTCAGCGGCACAATCCTTACTGAGGTGAAGTTCAATAATGCCATTGAGACGATTGGTTATGGGGCATTTTATAATTGCCGTAATTTGGCCACGGTAACATTTGATAATGGCGGACGGCCCTGTACGATTAAGGATTATGCTTTCTTTAATTGTCCGGTTTTGAAGACCGTATCTATGGAAGGAACCAATATTATTAAAATCGGAGATGGAGCGTTTGCAGTGGAGACGGGTTCTCAGCCGATGCAGTTTGTACTGCCGTCAGCCCTGACGGAAGCGAATGGGCCCTTAGGAAATTATCTGTTTGCCGGCCGTTCCAGCTTGGAATCCGTGAAGTTCCCGAAAGATTATGGACGAAGTAAGGAAGCAAAGCTGCCGGATGCGATGTTCCATGGATGTTCCAATCTGAAATATGTGGAATTCCCCTGTGATCCGAAAAATGATCCGCTGGCATGTGGCTTTATTTCCTATAATCCCGAAAAATTGTTTGCAGATGTTAATAATCCGGATTTCTATGTAATGGGGCCGAAATTGAACAACAGTGGTGATCCGGCTCTACCCCGAGAAAGTACATGGGATGCAGTGACGGCAGTATCGAAGACGATACCGTATGTGTATGTGGAAAATGGCGTAAATTTCTATGAGGTCAGTGACGGCACCTATCTGTTGTGTATTGATGATAAGGGTGTGCTGGTTTCCTGTACATTTAAGCCGGGTGCGTCCAAACCGTCAACCCCGAATATTGATCTGGAGATTCCGGCTTTAGTTGGTAATACAAAGGTGACGGGAATCGCATCAGGGTGCTTTAGCGATCTGGATTTGAATGAAAGTATTGTATCCTTAAAGATTTCCGATGACTCAATCACTTCTATTGCCGATGGAGTGTTTGAGGCAAGCGAAATTGATGACAAGCGGCCATGGAAGAATCTAAAGAAAGTTTATATTGGTAATTCTGTCACATCGATTGGAGCAAATGCTTTCAAAAACTGTGAGAGTCTAATTGATGTTACATTTAATTCGCCATCTGCCGGCCATGAAGCATTTAAGATTGGGCAGGATGCATTTAAGACGGAGAGTGAAGAACTCACATTCCATGGAGATATTGCTAAAGGGTATGCGCCTTTTGACTGGGCAACAGACCCCAATAACATTATTAAAACAGCAGATGGAATCCGTGTCTGCTATAAGAGTCTGGCACCGGATTATCTGACGGTGATGTATAATCCGATCACGCAGATGGTAACCTTATTGGATTATCCTAAGTATGATCAGATTGATCAGATTCTGACAGATTCACATGCAGATGAACTTGGAGGTCCAATTAAAACATATAAACAGCTGCGGGAGAGTTATCTCTATGCGCAGTATTCCGTGGAGGACTATGATGGCAAAAGAACAGCGTTTGCCAATGCGTGGGATAGTGCACAGGATGATGACGCCAAAAATGAATTATATGCTTCCGAGAACTATGGACCATGGGTTAACCCCACTTTTTGCGGTGAGTGGGATCAATGGCTGAATGGTAATCCACATATAACCACGCCGAATCCGGGCACGTCAACGGGGGGGGATGCACCCGCTCCGGGCGCTTCCGCTGTTGATTCGTTAACAGATTTTCTGTTCGAGCCAATTGTTGCCTATGCGGCGGATATGCAGCCATATTATAGTAAGAATCCATATGATGTACTCAAGAATATTGAGTCCAATAATCCCTATTGTCCGTCTACGCCAGAAGAAATAGAACTGGTAAATGCGGTCCGCAACGTGGTGGTTCCAGCAGGGGTGGATTCGATTGATGTTTATGGATATGTCAACAACTTAACCAGCGATGGTGAGAAATATTCTGGAAATGCCGGAAATAATACCGGTAATTACAGCAAATATTTTAATCTGAGGACATGGGATTCTGCTACACAAAGAATGTATACCAATGGACTGAAAGATGAGGATGACAGCAATGCAATCATTCCCGGATTGTTCAGCGGGTATTATGATGACCAGTTTGAAGAGGCAGATGCTTCCAATGAATTGTTTAAACGCGGTAATGACCGTATTGAAAGTATTACCTTAGGAAGTGTCAAGTATCTGCCGGACTATGCATTTGACAGTTGTGAGAGACTACGTACTGTTATTTTAGGGCCTGATTGTGCGGATATTGGAACAGCACCGTTTAGAGGCTGTCATTCCATGTCGGCTGTCGGGGATAACGATTATTATAAGACACAAAACGGCATTGTGTATTCTGTCAATACAGATGGCACGTATACAATTGAAGAGTGTCTGGCGGCCAGAGGAAGGCTGGTTGGTACCGCTTTGATTCCTGATCAGGGAGATGAATATCTCAGTAAGGTCAGTGCTATCAAACCAGGCGCCTTTGAGGACTGTGACCATATCACAACGGTTGATTTAAGCAGAACTTCCGGGTTGACTGTAATTCCCAAGGATTGTTTCAAAAACGATCCATCAAAGACAAACTGCGGAACCCTCACGATGGTAACATTGCCGCGGACAGTCAATGAAATACAAGCCGGTGCGTTTGCCAACGCATTGAATTTGGGTGAGCTTACAATTCCGGGTATGGAAGTGTTTATCTCGGCAAGTGCTTTTGAGGATAATGATGACCGGGATAATGCGAAGGGTGTTACCAGAGTCAGGACTTATCAGGATTCTTCTGCACGCAGATATGTGACAACATATGGTGCAGCAGAAAAATACAATTTGCAATGGTCTGACATCGGAGACCAGTGGCGTGTTACTTTTTACGATGCGGATGGCGTTATTCTCAAGGATTTGAAGAATCAGGACGGTGAATCCATTGACAATCCACAGTACGTGGAGGATGATGCCTATGTGAAACTGCCCACGGATCCGGTGAAAGAAGGCTGGACATTTGACGGGTGGCTTGGTACGGATAACACAAAGGTATCGGACAGAATCCACGGCGACACGAACTTTATTGCACAGGGACACAACAATGATGGCAGCGTGGCTGGCAGATATGTGGTAGAGTTCTATGATGGAATTGACGGCAAGATGCTTGCAGGACGTGGTGCAGAGAAGGATGGTAAATACTATGTAGATGCCGGCAAGAGTTTCACAGAGATGGGTTATGAAGCGCCTACATTCCCGGCCCATGATAATGCTGCCAATCCGAGATGGAGTGAAAACTGGACTACGGAAACGAAGGTGACTTCCAATCTGACAATTGTTGCCTTGTATTCCTCCACGACCAGCGGAGGCGGCGGTACCAATAACGGTGGCAATACTAACAATACCAGCAATAACTCAACCAATAATAACAATAACAATAATAATACGAGCAAGAAGTCCACATCAACAACCAGTACCAGCAATACCAGTAGTTCCACATCCAGCAGTTCGACCAGTACCAGTTCCACGACTTCGGATGGACGTTCTGTTACGATGTATACCTTGTTAGTGCAGAGTGGAAGCGGCAGTGGCAGCTATGCGCAGGGAGCGACAGTTGTTATTTCAGCGTATCCGCCGGCGGAGGGAATGGTATTCAGCAACTGGACTACGGAGTCCAATGGTGTGACATTGATGCCGGGTAACAGTTCACCGGTGGCAACCTTTGTGATGCCGGGCAATAATGTGACGATTACGGCCAATTATGTGCCGGGTACGGCAGGTACAACAGCGCCTGTGAATACGGCTGGCGGTACGACAACCACAACCCCTGACGGCAATACTACGGTAGATATTACTAAGCCGGGTATTTCCAATAAGGATTTGGCAACGGCCAATGTGAACGGTTCAACGGATAACTTTATCATTAAGATTTCCGAGACCGATGCAGCGACACAGGCAGTGGCGGCAGCCCTTACCAATAAGTATGGCAGCTTAGATAATCTCCTGTATTATGCGATGGATATCACTTTATGGGATTCCACTGGGACTTATCAGCTTACAGGCGATCAGGTGGCAGGACTTTCCGTAGATATCACCATACCAATCCCGGATTCCCTGGTGGCTTATGGTGGTAACAACATGGCCGGCGCGGTGGTGAACGGCGACCAGTTGGAGAACCTGAACGAGAACTTTACAACAATAAACGGTGTGCCGTGTATCAGATTCCAGGCAACGCACTTCTCGCCTTATACGATTTATGTGGATACGGGTAATCTGACGGAGGGTATGCTCGATGTAACACCTAAGACTGGTGATCCGATTCATCCGAAGTGGTTCTTATCTATCGGACTCGCTTGTCTGTCAATAGCACTGTTTATGAAGAGAGATAAGAAGACGAAAATTAAAACAGCATAAGTAACAGATTCCAGGGGGAATCCTATGGGAAAAAGACTTAGAAATCTGATCGGCACGCTGCTCTTAGTGACAGCAATTGCAGTGACACAGATTCCTGTATCGGATGTGGAAGCGGTGGATACCTCTTCCGCATCTGATTTTCAGATGGACGGAACTACATTAGTGAAATATAAAGGCACGGCAGAGGACGTGTCTATTTCCAATTACGTGGAAAAGATAGAAGCGGAGGCCTTTGCGGATAATGCTTCTGTTAAGCGTGTCACAGTAGGGGAAGCGGTGGAAGTCATTGGTGCGAGCGCTTTTTCCGGGTGTATGAATCTGGAGAGCGTGACCATTCCGGATTCTGTGGAGATTATTGAGAATGCTGCTTTCAGCAGGTGTCCATCTCTGCGACAGGTAAAGATTGGAACTGGGCTTAAAAGTCTTGGAAACGGCGCTTTTGCAGGCGACTATAGTCTGGCGAAAGTAGATATTGACAGCAGTAATCCATGGTTTGTCTGTGATGATGGGGCAATCTATAACAAGAAAGGATGGAATATTCTCTATCAGGTACTGGCGGGCAGGAAGGCATCCACTTATGTTATGCCATCTTCAGTGTCCCAGATCAAACCTTATGCTTTCTGGGGAGATTATAATCTGGAGGCGGCGGAGATCAGCAGTAATGTGAAAGAGATATCCGGCTATGCTTTTTCCAACTGCAAGAATCTGAAAGAGGTCAATGTGCCTTTTTCTGTCAAAAATATTGATATGAAAGCTTTCGAAGATTGTGTGAGAATGCGCAGTATCAAGATTCCTGCATCTGTCAGCACGATTCACAGCACGGCTTTTGACGGTTGTACGAAACTGACGATCGAGGCGGAGCCGGGATCATATGCAAGGAGTTTTGCAGATACTCTGGTTCTGGAGGACATTGATGTGTCAGAGTATGAAGAAGCGCCAATCCCTCCAAAAGCAGATGAAACGGCATCGGGGAATGAAGTTGTGAATAATCTGCCGCCAGCAGATTATTATCATGAAGTATCCCGTATGAATGCTATGGCAGAGGAAGAAGATTCTGCAGTAAAGGGTAAGACCAGAGTCATCGGACAGGAAGCATACATATTGGTAGATAACGCCAAGGCTACAGTGAACGTGGGTGCCACGGGCGATAAGCTGGGCGGTGATCCGGAGAGTGATGTGGAAGAGGAACTGGATACGGTACCAGGGCTTGCCGGTTCTGATGATGCCAAAGGCGGTTCTTTCCCTAAGTATACGGTAGTTAATAAAGACACTATAGCAGCACAGGCTTATTATGATGATAAAATGACTTCCTATGAGTTTCCAGACGGTATCCGCAGGATTGGAGAGTTTGCCTTTGCCAGGGCGGATTTAACTTCAGTCAGGATTCCGGAGGGTGTGGAAGAAATCGGCTATGCAGCTTTTTATCACTGTGACGGGTTGACTGACATAGTCATTCCACAGAGTGTTAAGGAAATATCGGTGGCGGCCTTTACGAAAACACCATGGCTGGATCAGTGGAAAGCAAGTGGAAACAGTGATTTCCTGATTGTGGGAGACGGCATTCTGTTGGATTACCGGGGAAGCGGCGGTATGGTTAATATTCCTGGAAATGTAAGGCAGATTGGTGCGGAAGCGTTTAAGGATCAGATGAGTATCACAGGTGTTCAGCTTCCTGACAGTGTTGAAGTTATCGGGGAGGCGGCTTTTGAAGGCTGCAGCAGCCTGTCTACAGTACAGGGTGCGGAGGGTGTGAGAGAGATCCGTGACCGGGCCTTTGCAGGCTGTCCGCTCACGACCGTGCAGATTCCGGCATCGGTGGAACGGATAGGGCTTTTGGCTTATGATAATACAAACACAAATGGTGTGATTGTCTTTGCAGGAGATGCTCTGCCGAAACTTTCTTATGAGGATACGGCTACGAAATTGTATCGGGATGCTTATCGCGATCTTAGCTTTAAAGGCTGTAATCTGGCAGTAATACCAGCAGGGGTTACTGATTTGACAGACACCATATTATCGGATGCGGTGCCAGGTTTTACGGGTGTGATATGCAGGCAGACCGGGGAAGCAGCTGAGGGTGACAATGGAACGCTTCAGATTGTGGCGAAGAGAGGAGACGGGCCTGCGGCCGGTGATACCTGCCAGATTAATGGGCAGTCTTATGTACTGGAAGAATCGGAAGAAAAACTGACTGACGCTGAGAAAGTTAATAGCGGCGGGGAAGGCATCGTTGTAAATAATAACAGCAGTACCATATCACAGGATGGTTTTATCAATGCCATTATGCAGGGCGGCGAGGGCAGCTACCAGATTGATATTGCAGACAGCAGCGAGGCTAAGATTAAAATAGAGGATGTCTACAAACAAATATATGGCAATAAACTGCCTTATACCCTTAGGGCCTATGAAATTAGCATGAGAGAGACTGCTACAGGGATTCCTATCACGAGTCTTGGCAAGCAGCGGGTGGAGATAACAATGCCGATTCCTGCTGGCGTAGGGCAGGAAAATTTGCATGTGGTATGTCTTGACGCAGACGGACAGCTGGAGGAAGTACCCAGTAGGATTGTGGCGGCGGACGGCAGGGATGCGCTCACATTTACGGCGGCTCATTTCTCATCCTATGGGATTTACAATTATAATTCGAACAGTACGGTGATTTCTGATGTCAAAGACGGGCAGGCGGTATTTATGTCGCTTGGAAAGAAGGATGATTCACCGGATACGGGGGACGACAGTATTCATCCCAAGTGGTTCTTTGGGGCAGGACTTTTCTTTGCGGCGATGGGGGTGTTCTTTTATCGCGGCGGCAGACGCAGGGGAAAGAAGAAAGTATAAAAGATAACAGAATCCGTGATTGAACCGGACAAAACTCTCGGCATAGAATAATCTAAAGCCGAGAGTTTTTAGGTGAAGATATCGTGGAGCGTGTCAGAAGGCAGCTTGGGTGTAGTTTCTATATACAAAGTTCAATCATAACACAGGACATTACAGTGGCTGTGCTGGACACAGGTATTGGTAATCACCCTGATTTTGACAATAGAATTATTGACTTTGCAGATTTTGTGAATGGCAGACTCGGAAGCTATGATGACAGCGGACATGGTACTCATGTAGCAGGGTGTATCGGCGGAAGCGGGTATGCTTCCAAAGGAAGGTTCTGTGGAATAGCCCCAACCTGTAGACTTTGCGTTGGTAAGGTACTGGATTTAAACGGTGAGGGAAGTATTGAGAGCATGTATCGGGGACTCTTGTGGGTGTTGCATAACAGAATCCGGTATCAGATTCGCGTGCTGAATATTTCTGTGGGTATCGGAACGAGCAGTGATAAAGAACGAATGGCGGAGTTGATCGGTCTTCTCGATGCGGTTTGGGAACAAGGGATTGTGGTAGTTTGTGCAGCCGGAAATAATGGTCCCGAAGAAGATACCATCTCACCGCTTGGAAGCAGCCGTAACGTGATCACAGTGGGCTGCCATGAAGGAGGATTTTTTGGTTCCAGACAGGATTTGTGTGAGAATTATTCCGGTCGAGGCAGTGCGGATATGCTTTACCGCAAGCCGGATCTGGTGGCACCGGGGACGGATGTGATTTCTTGTAATGTCAAATGGCAGAATGCTTTCCGGGGTGGATTTCGTAATGCTTATATTAAGAAGAGCGGCACTTCGATGGCAACACCGATTGTTTCCGGGGCGGCGGCACTTTTTTTACAAAAGTATCCTTACAGTAATAATGGTCAGGTGAAACGTAAGATGATTTATACCGCCAAAGATATGGGAGATTCCTGGAGCAAGCAGGGATGGGGGATGTTGGATATCGGGAAATTATGTGGATCTGTGTCGTCATAGGAGTCATGTATTTGACTATTGACAGAATTATTCGGATTGTATACAATTATACGAGATGAAAAATTGAACCGGTTTCATTATGAGATATGTTTCGAGGACTCAAATAAGCGGTGGAGTTTCTTACTATCAAAAGATAATATCTTCAGGGAAGTCAGAAAGGGAAATGGAAAGAAATGGCAAGCTATGATATTAAACATGATGTGAATGATAAATATTCTCTGCGGGGGAGAGTATTTCAGAAACTCAGGGAAGATATTTTAAGCGGCAAGTATAAGGAACATGAGGAGTTGAAAGAAGTCGCAATTGGTGAGGAACTGGGCGTCAGCCGTACACCGGTCAGGGAAGCTTTCAGACAGTTAGAACTGGAAGGGTTATTGCAGATTGTACCCAACAAAGGCGCTTATGTGACCGGTATCACAGCCAAAGATGTCAAGGATATCTATATGATCCGCTCTCTATTGGAAGGACTCTGTGCGCGTTTGGCGACAGAAAAGATTACGAAGGAACAGATGGAGGAGATGGAAGAGAACATCTATCTGGCCGAATTTCATGAGGACAAGGGCCATTTGGATCAGATAGCGGAACTGGACAACCGTTTTCATGATATTCTCTATGAAGCCTGTGATTCCAAGATGCTGGAACATACCCTGAAAGATTTCCATCAATATGTACTTCGAGTCAGGCAGAGAACCCTGGCTACCAATACAAGGGGACGGGCCTCCAATGAAGAACACAGGCAGATAATGGAGGCAATCAAAGAAAAGGATGCGGATCGAGCGGAGAAATTGGCTAATCAGCATATGGTCAATGCTTACGACAATATGGTGAAAAACGGGCTAAAAGAGATATATGGCGATGAGAGCACTTCCTGATGTAAATAAATAAGTATACCAAGAAAGGAGCAGAGTTTTAGTATGGATAAGATTGCAATGATAACACCTCTGGTAGAGATGGACGGAGATGAGATGACAAGAATCCTCTGGCAAAAGATAAAGGAGGAACTGTTATTTCCTTATATTGACTTGAAAACGGAATATTATGATCTGGGACTCGAACATCGCAATGAGACCGATGACCAGGTCACTCTGGATTCTGCAGAAGCGACTAAAAAGTATGGCGTGGCAGTTAAATGTGCCACCATCACCCCCAATGCCGCCAGAATGACGGAATATAATCTCAAAGAGATGTGGAAAAGTCCCAACGGAACAATTCGAGCCGCTTTAGATGGCACTGTATTCCGTGCGCCCATTATTGTAAAAGGGATTGAACCTTGCGTCAAAAACTGGGAAAAACCGATTACCTTAGCGCGTCATGCCTATGGTGATGTCTATAAGAATACGGAAATTAAGGTACCCGGTGAAGGAAAGGCGGAACTTGTCTTTACTGCAAAGGATGGTACACAGATCAGGGAGACCATTCATGAATTTGCAGGCCCCGGCATCCTGCAGGGCATACATAATACGGACAAATCCATTGCCAGCTTCGCCAAAGCATGTTTTAACTATGCGTTGGATACAAAACAGGATTTATGGTTTGCCACCAAAGATACCATTTCCAAAAAGTATGATCATAATTTTAAGGATATTTTCCAGGAAATCTATGATACGGAATACCAGAAGAAATTTGAGGAAGCCGGCATCGAGTATTTCTACACTCTGATTGATGATGCCGTGGCCCGTGTGATGAAGGCGAAGGGTGGTTTTATCTGGGCTTGCAAGAATTATGATGGAGATGTGATGAGCGACATGGTGTCATCCGCCTTCGGTTCCCTCGCCATGATGACTTCTGTATTGGTATCTCCGGACGGTGTCTATGAATATGAGGCAGCCCATGGCACGGTTCAGAGACATTATTACAAACACCTGAAAGGCGAGGAGACGTCTACTAACTCGGTAGCCACTATTTTTGCCTGGACAGGGGCCTTACGCAAACGAGGTGAACTGGACAATAACAAAGACCTGATGACTTTTGCGGACAAACTCGAAAAAGCCACCATTCAGACCATTGAACAGGGCAAAATGACCAAAGATCTCGCTTTGATCACTTCTCTGCAGGATGTAACTGTCCTAAACAGCGAAGATTTCATCAAGGAAATCCGTAAAACTCTGGAGACATTATAATGATCAAATTCAAATGTTTACACACAATCACTCGGCGCATTGCCCGCGGGAGGAAAGAGTAAGACACAAAACATTGAATAGCGAAGCGACTTAAAGAGAAAGTCACAACTTGAAAATTTCAGGTTGTGACTTTCATTTGATATATATATCATCCACTATAGGTTACGCATCCATTCATTCATATTCGGACAATTCTTCCCACTTCTCATACAACATCTCAAGTTCCTGTTCGTTTTCTTCTTTCTCACGGCTCAATTCCTGCAGCTTCACCACATCCGTACACACATCCGGTTCGCACATGATTTTTTCAATCTCCTCATTACGTGTTTCTAGAGATTCAATTTGTTCCTCACATTTTCGAAGATCATTTTCCCGTTTGCGCCGGGCGGCTGATAATTCTTTCTGCGCTTTCCAGTCCAGCTTGGTATCAGATTCCGCTCTTTGATTCCCGCCGTTCAGTGCATCGTCTGTGGATGCCATTCGGCCCGTATGTATATTTGAGCCTGTCTTTTTAGCCGTGTTCTCCGCCTCAATCCGCGCCAACTGTTCCTCTTTCTTTTCCAGATAATAATCATAATTGCCCAGATAGTTTGTGAGTACACATTTATTTAAATCTAGGATACGGCTGGCTGTCCGATTGATGAAGTAACGGTCATGGGAGACATAAAGAACCGTACCTGTATAAGCATTTAAGGCATCTTCCAGAATCTCTTTGGACATAATATCCAGATGGTTTGTGGGCTCATCCAGAATCAGGAAGTTAGCTTCCGACAGCATCAGCTTGGCCAGGGAGATACGGCCTCGTTCACCACCGCTCAAGGTTTTGACAGTCTTAAAGACATCCTCACCGGTAAAGAGGAATGCCGCCAGAGTATTGCGGATTTCTGTGTTGGTAAGAGTCGGATAGTCATCGGATATTTCTTCAAAAAGTGTTTTGTCAGGATGCAGTACATGATGTTCCTGATCATAATAGCCAATCTGTACATTAGTTCCCAGCCGGATCGTGCCGTGGTCAGGGGGAAGCAATTCATTTATCATCTTCAGAATTGTTGTTTTTCCTGTGCCATTGTCTCCAATGATAGCTATATGTTCTCCCTTTTTGATTTCAAAAGAGAGATCCGTAAAGAGAGTGAGCGCACCAAAAGATTTTGAAAGGGATTCCACCTGCAAAACATCATTGCCGCTGGGATATTTGGGTTCCAGACGCAGGTGCATATCGGAACGCACTTCCATGGGTTTTTCCAACACATCTATTTTTTCCAGCATTTTTTCCCGGCTTTCAGCCCGCTTGATAGATTTTTCCCGGTTAAAGGATTTCAGTTTCTCTATTACGGCTTCCTGATGTTTGATTTCCTGCTGTTGTTTCATATAAGCATTGTAGGCGGCAGTCCGGAGAATTTCCTTTCCGGCGGCATAGTCGGTATAATTACCACGAAAAACAGTGGCCTTGGTATTGTCAATCTCGATGACTTTATTGGCAATCCGGTCAAGGAAATAACGGTCATGGGAGACGATGATGACAGCGCCTTTATAATTCAGGAGATAAGTTTCCAGCCAGGTGATGGAAGATAAGTCCAGATGGTTGGTAGGCTCATCCAGAATAATCAGGTTGGGCTTTAACAGCAGAAGTTTACCAAGCGCCACACGTGTCTTCTGACCACCGGAAAGAGTGGAAACAGGTTTATGAAATTCTGATTCCATAAACCCAAGGCCCTTTAATACACCGGTCAATTCGCTTTTATAGGCATAACCGTTGGCGGATTCATAAGCATGTGTCAATGCGGCATATGTGTTCATAAGCTGTTCCAAATGCTCGCCGGAAGCAGTCTTCATCTGCAGCTCCACGGTATGCATTTTCTGTTCCATATCAATGATCTCCTGCTTGACGGACAGGAGTTCTTCATAAATGGTATTTTCACCGGATACTGCTTCATGCTGGGATAAGTAGCCAACGGTCTTGTCCTTGGAAATGGTTACGAGTCCTTCATCTGCCGCCAGTTCTCCCATGATGATGCGCAGAAGGGTGGTCTTTCCCGCCCCGTTAATTCCAACGATAGCAGCTTTATCATAATCCTCTATATGAAACGAAACATTTTGTAAAACAGGCACCTCGTGAAATGCCTTATGAATATTGCTGACGGATAGTATCATGGTATAATCCTTTCAATAGATAAAAAATCCCACCGCATATCCGAGTCTGCAAAGCGGAGCTCGGTTTTTGTAAACACTACTAGTTTACAGGCAGGTGCAGTCGCTGTCAATTCATTGACATAATTTTAACACAGTTGTATACTTATCTGGAATATATAATCATACAGATTCGGGGGAGGCGGTATCGTGGAAGAAAAAGAAATTTCACAGACCGTGGTTGGCCGTTTGCCAAGGTATTTCAGATATTTGGGTGAGCTTAAAGATGAGGGGATAGAACGGGTTTCTTCGCAGGAACTCAGTGATATTATGCAGGTAACTGCTTCGCAGATCAGACAGGATTTGAATAATTTTGGCGGCTTTGGACAACAGGGGTATGGATATAATGTGGGATTTTTATACGATGAGATCGGAAAAATCCTGGGGCTTCACAGAGAGCATAATCTGATCATTGTGGGGGCAGGACATTTGGGACAGGCGCTGGTCAACTATACTAATTTTGAGCGGCGCGGCTTTTTGTTCCGCGGTATCTTTGACAAAGATCCGCAGGTCTGCGGACAGAAAATCCGCGGGATTACGGTGCGCCCTATGAATGAGATGGAAGCCTTTGTGCAGGAGAATGGCATTGATATCGCTGTGCTCGCCATACCCAAGACAAGTGCGGTGGAAGTAGCGGAACAGTTGGTTAGTTGTGGGATTAAGGGAATATGGAATTTTGCGCATGTGGATCTTAGGGTTCCGGAGCGGATTCAGGTGGAGAATGTACATCTCTCGGACAGCCTGATGAAACTGTCTTACAACCTGTCTTCCAGGGAAGACGAGGAATAGGGATTCATAAAAGAGGGGGATGATAATAATGTCAAAGACAGACGAGACATTTAAACAGGCGCTGATTGGCAAAAAGATTCCTATTTTAACGCTGGATCATAAATGGCATCAACTTTTTACCCAGGCGGAATACTCCTCAGAGATAAAATATATGGAGGAGGAATTAACCGGACTGCTCAAACGGCAGGGTAAAGTCAATACAAAGCACAGGGAAGTAAAGAAATTGAAAAAGAAGCTGATGGATGAGGTTGTGATCCTGGCTGATGCGATGGGGGAACACCCGACCAAAAAGCAGGACAAGGATATGTCTGATCATAAACGTCTGATCAATGAGTGTAATGAGAAGATGGAATCTTATGAGGAGGAGATGGTGGAACTCCCCAGGCAGATCAATCAGCTAAACAATAAGCTGATGCTTGTCACTATGGAAGTTTGTTATAAGAAATTACAGGAAAATACCGAAGAACTCGAAGAAATTGAACAGTGGATTAAGGAGATCAGGCGGGAACTGAAAAAGAAGGTGGTGCGCAAGCAGGAGAAAGAGGCAATAAATCATCACCTTTATGCATATATGCATGATATTTTTGGCGCGGATGTGATTGAGCTTTTTGATATGAAGTATAATCCGGAGGAAAAATATCAGAAGAAAACTGCGGCTCAGGATAACGATAAAGACAGGGCTAAAGAGAAGGAACAGACTGAGCAGTCAGAGGGCGAAACGCCGAAAGAGGAGAACATGGATGCGTTGAAATCTTAGGGTTTTGACGCTTCCTTTCTTCCGGGGATTTTTTCGATAGAGTGAGAGAAAGGGCAGCTATATATGAAAGAATATCTTGTGACTGCTTCACAGATGAAACAGTATGATCAAAATACAATAAATGTTCACCGGATGCCTTCCCTGCTTTTGATGGAGAGGGCGGCTCTTGTCACGGTGGAGGCTCTGCAGCGCATTTTTGAGGCAGAATCAACGAGGGCAGTGGTGATATCCGGCAGTGGCAACAATGGCGGGGATGGTCTGGCAGTGGGAAGACTGTTGCTGCTTTCCGGATATTCGGTAGACTTTGTTCTGCTGGCGGAACCTTCGGAATGTACAGAAGAGACCAGGCATCAGGCGGCAATCCTGCAAAGTTATGGAGCCAGGATTTTTGGCAGAATAGAAGATATCACATATGATATGGATATAGTGGTAGACGCGCTTTTGGGTGTGGGACTGTCCAGACCGGTGACAGGGAAATATGCAGCGGCAGTAGACTGGATAAATGAGCAGGATGCCTTTGTATGCAGTATCGATATTCCTTCCGGGATTAGTGCGGATACGGGAGAGATATTAGGATGTGCGGTACGGGCGGATCTTACCGTTACCTATGCATTTCGAAAGCTGGGTCAGATGTTGTATCCGGGTGCAGAATACTGTGGAAGACTGGTGTGCGGACAGATTGGAATTGATGAAAGAAGTTTTTGTGGGCAGACACCTGACTGGTATACTTACCAGGGCATACAGAAAGGGATTTTACGGGAGCGTGTGCCGGATGGTAATAAGGGCACTTTCGGCAAGGCGCTTGTGATTGCGGGTAGTAAGCAGACCTGTGGCGCGGCCATGCTGGCGGCAAAGAGTGTGTTTCGTACCGGGGCTGGCATGGTAAAAGTGGTCACTGCCATAGAAAACCGGGATACTGTATTGCAGTATGTGCCAGAAGCCATGATTGTGACTTATGGGACAGATGGGGCGGAAACAGAAAGTCGGGTGGATGGACAGGAAAAATTCTGGAGCCTTTTTAAAGAGGCTGTGTCCTGGGCTGACTGTATTCTGATCGGGCCAGGTATCGGACAGGGAAAGATGGTCAAGGAATTGCTTGTCTATTGTATAGAAGAAAACAATCTGCCGTTGGTGATTGATGCGGACGGAGTGAATCTGCTGGCACAGGATCAAAAGCTGCAGGCTCATATGGCCAGGCGGGACGGGGAGGTAATCCTCACGCCGCATCTGGGGGAGTTTGGGCGTCTGTATGGCTGTGATACGCGGGCTTGTAAAGAACATTTGACGCAATACCCGCGTCTGCTTTCTGAAAGACTGAAAGCTACCATTGTCTGTAAGGACGCCAGAACGGTAGTGGCACAGGAGCGGGGAGCAAGTTATCTCAATACCACAGGGAATGCAGGGATGGCTACTGCAGGAAGCGGGGATGTATTGGCTGGTATGATAGCGGGGCTGATTGCGCAGGGAATCTCCGGCTGGGAGGCGGCAGTGACGGGCACATATCTCCACGGCCTTTCTGGTGATATGGCAGCTGAGATCATGAGCCAGGATGCCATGACGGCAGCGGATATCATTGCACAGATTCCGGCTGCTATTAAAGCCTGCCAGCAGGAATAAATATTTTGGGCAGGATGGAGGAAGCTATGTTGGAGAACTATCAGAGAGTGTATGCGGCGGTTGATCTTGACGCAGTTCTTTATAATATTGAGCAGATGCATCAGAACCTTTCGCCGGAAACGAAAATGATTGCTGTCATCAAGGCCGATGGCTACGGGCATGGCGCAGTGCCTATTGGCAGGGAACTGGAAAGGCTTTCGTATGTGGCTGGTTATGCGACTGCCACGGCAGAGGAAGCGTTTACTCTCAGAAATGCCGGACTTAAGAAGCCAATCCTGATATTGGGCTATACGTTCCCTTACTGTTATGAACAATTGATACGGCAAGGGATACGGCCGGCGGTTTTTCGCATGGACAGTGTGGAGGAACTGGCAGCCTGTGCCCGGAAAATAGGCGTCACTGCCCGCGTACATGTGAAAGTGGATACAGGCATGACGAGGGTGGGAATCCGTCCGGATGCGAGCGGGATTCATTTTATGGAAAAACTTCTGCAAATGGAGGGGATTGAGGTAGAAGGAGTCTTTACCCATTTTGCGAGAGCGGATGAGGAGGATAAGGCATCTGCCAGAAAGCAGCTTGCACAGTTTCTCACCTTTGTGGAGCAGATAGAGGATAGACTGGGATATCAGGTTCCAATCAGACATTGTTCTAACAGTGCAGGCATTGTAGAACTTCGGGAGGCGAATCTGGATGTTGTCCGGGCTGGCATCACCCTCTATGGACTTTGGCCCTCCGCGGAGGTTTCCCGGAAGATAGTTTCCCTTCGGCCGGTACTTTCTTTAAAGAGCCATATAGTTTATATCAAAGAAGTGGAGGCCGGTGTGCCGGTCAGCTATGGCGGCACTTATGTGACCAGGGGAAAAACTCTCATAGCCACCATACCAGTGGGATACGGGGACGGTTATCCCAGAAGCCTTTCAGGAAAGGGGTATGTATTGATTCGGGGGAAGAGGGCTCCGATTCTTGGCAGGGTCTGCATGGATCAATTCATGGTGGACGTCAGCCAGATATCGGATGTGGCACAGGGCGATGAGGTGACAATGATCGGCAGAGATGGGGAGGAAGAGATTACGATGGAACTGCTCGGCGATCTTTCCGGAAGATTCAATTATGAACTGGCCTGCAATTTAGGCAAGCGAATCCCCCGGGTATATTTGAAGGAAGGAAAGATTGTGGAAACAAAAGATTATTACAATGGTTAGAGGTAATTCCAACGGAATTTACTTCGTGAATACACTCTGGAGAAACTGGCAATACTATTGCTGGAAATCTTATGGATTGCTAGATTGATCAAAGGAAGTGTATGGTAATGAAAAGAGGAGATATTTATTATGCAGACTTAAGGCCGGTGATTGGTTCCGAACAGGGCGGCGTTCGTCCGGTGCTCATTATACAGAATGATGTGGGAAATAAACACAGTCCAACTGTAATCTGTGCGGCAATCACATCTAAAATGAACAAGGCGAAGCTGCCGACACATATAGAATTGAACGCCAGCAAATATGATATGGTCAAAGATTCTGTTATTTTACTGGAACAGCTGCGCACGATTGACAAACAGCGGCTGAAGGACAGAGTCTGTCATTTGGATCACGATATTATGAAAGCGGTCAACGAAGGACTGATGATCAGCCTGGAACTGGGTACATAGGACGGCTGATAATTGACACGTATGACAATCCTTGCTATATTGGTATAGGAAATTCCTCCGCTTAGCGGAGCAGATTACTTTTGGGAAAGAGGGAAAAACATTTTATGGAAGACGGTGCCTCGGGCAGTAACAGTATTTTATGGTTTCTGGTTATGCTCTTTTTGGAAATGATATTTTATGGTTTCAGTTCCGCCATGCAGAACCGGAAAGCGATCGAGAAGGAGGATAACGGCGACAGCGAAGAATCAGTACAGACAGGAACAAATCCCAAGCGACAGCGAAGGCTTACTTACATGCTGGACCACCATGCAAGGTACGCTACAGCCACACAGCTTGGTGTGGTGGCAATTAATTTATTACTGGGGGCGTTCATTTTATACCGCCTGAACAATTATTTTTCATTTATCATATCCAGTCAGATGACGGCGCGGACTATGGGTCTTTTGGTCTGGCAGAGCCGGTTGTTAGCCGGAATAACGGCTGTGGTGGCAACGGTCTTTCTCCTGTACATAATTATGACCATCGGTGTGATGGTGCCAAAGAAAGCCGCGGCAAAATACCCGGATAGGTGGATTGCTTTTCTGATAACGCCTTTTTATTACTATGTGCGGATTGTAGCTCCTTTTTGTGCACTTGTCTCTGTGAGCGCCAGGGCGCTTCTTAAGCTGTTAGGCGTGCGGGATGCAGATAACAGGGAGGATGTGACGGAAGAGGAGATTCTCACCATGGTCAATGTTGGGCATGAACAGGGAATCTTACACGCAAGCGAGGCGGAGATGATCAATAATATCTTTGAGTATGGGGATAAGGAAGCCAAAGATATCATGATCAATCGTAATAATCTGATTGCCATTGACTGTACCATGACATTACAGGATGCGGCGGCTTTTATTGTGGAAGCGCACAACAGTCGGTTTCCGGTCTATGACGGGACGATCGATCACATTGTGGGTATTCTGCATTTAAAAGATGTTATGCGTATGCAGATGAACCAGAAGATGAAGAGCAGACCAATCGGCAAGATCAGGGGCTTGCTCAGGGAACCTCGTTTTATCACCGAGAAGCGCAAGATTAACGATCTGTTCCAGGTCATGCAAAAAGAAAAAATCCAGATGGTCATTGTCATCGATGAGTATGGGCAGACGGCAGGACTGGTGGCGCTTGAGGATATCCTGGAGGAGATTGTAGGTAATATCCAGGATGAGTATGATGTGGATGCTACCTATATTAAGGAAAGCGGCACGGACAAATATGTGATTCAGGGCATGATGCCTTTGGAGGAACTGGAAGAAAAGTTACAGATCAGTTTTGAGGATGAGCCCTTTGACACTGTGAATGGGTTTGTAATCTCAAGACTGGAACATATCCCTGAGGAGGGCGAGGATTTTGAGTTTACCTATGCAGGGTATACTTTCCGGATTCTGGAAGTAAAAGAGCATATGATTCAGAGTGTGCTTGCCAGAAAAGAGGTGGATGAGCCTCTTTTGGCTGATCAGACCGAAGTTGAACAAAAGAAGAAAAAATGATATGATAGGAAGTCGGAAGAAAGGACGGTAGAGAAATGTCAGGACATTCAAAATTTGCGAATATTAAGCACAAGAAAGAAAAAAATGATGCGGCGAAGGGTAAAATATTTACCATCATCGGCAGAGAGATTGCCGTTGCGGTGAAAGAAGGCGGGCCAGATCCAGCGAATAATTTCAAGCTGGCGCAGGTAATTGCCAAGGCAAAGGCTAATAATATGCCCAATGATACCATTGACAGAGGCATCAAGAAAGCTGCCGGGGAAGGCGGCAATGTCAATTATAAGTATGTAACCTATGAGGGATATGGGCCAAATGGTATTGCTATTATCGTGGACGCGCTGACAGACAACACCAATCGTACTGCCGCTAATGTGAGAAGTGCCTTTACTAAGGGACAGGGCAGCATCGGCACCCAGGGATGCGTATCCTTTATGTTCGATAAAAAGGGACTCATTATCATCGACAAAGAAGAGTGTGAAATGGAGGCCGATGATCTGATGATGACAGCGCTCGATGCAGGAGCGGAAGATTTCCAGGAGGAAGAGGACAGTTACGAGATCTATACGGATCCTGATCAGTGGAGTGAGGTGGATGCGGCCTTAAAGGAAGCGGGCATTACACCCATTTCTTCTGAAGTGACGATGATTCCCCAGAACTGGGTGGAACTTACCGATGAGACTGCTATCAAGAACTTACAGCGCACATTGGATCTGCTGGATGAGGATGATGATGTGCAGGCAGTGTATCACAACTGGGACGAATAGTGTGAGAAGAACTTCTAAAACTCAGCAGCAGAGGCTGCTTTGTTAAGAAGTACTAAATTTCACACCAGAGAATGCGTGAAAAGCGGCATTCTCCGCATGGATTTGAGATTCCGGAAAGCGGAATCATGGAGGATGAGGGATGAAGAAGGAAACAATCTGTATACAGTCGGGGTGGAAGCCTGGGAATGGAGAACCTCGTGTTCTGCCGATTTACCAGAGTACCACATTCAAATATGAGACTTCCGAGCAGATGGGGAGGCTCTTTGATCTGGAAGAGAGCGGTTATTTTTATACCAGACTGCAGAATCCCACGAACGACTTTGTGGCGCAGAAAATCTGTGAATTGGAAGGCGGTGTGGCGGCCATGCTCACATCTTCCGGTCAGGCCGCTAACTATTATGCGGTATTTAATATCTGTGAGGCAGGAGATCATGTGGTGATGTCTTCCACTGTATATGGTGGAACCTTCAACCTTCTGACCTGTACCATGAAAAAAATGGGGATTGCGTGCACTGTGGTAGATCCGGATGCACCGGAAGAAGAACTGGCGAAAGCATTTCAGGAGAATACGAAGTGTGTGCTGGCGGAGACGATTGCCAATCCGGCGCTTGTAGTTCTGGATATCGAGAAGTTTGCCAGACTGGCGCATGATCATCAGGTACCGCTGATTGTTGATAATACCTTTGCCACGCCCATCAACTGCAATCCTTTTGCGTGGGGCGCGGATATTGTGACGCATTCCACCACCAAATATATGGACGGACATGCCATGGCAGTGGGCGGATGTATTGTAGATTCCGGTAATTTTGACTGGACGGCAAATGCCGATAAATTTCCCGGACTGTGCACACCGGATGAATCTTATCACGGGGTTACCTATACGGAGAAGTTTGGCAAAGCTGCCTATATCACGAAAGCGACTACGCAGTTAATGCGTGATCTGGGTTCCATCCAGTCCCCTCAGAATGCCTTTTTATTAAATGTTGGGCTGGAGACCCTGCATCTGCGCATGGAGAGACATTGCTATAATGCATTAAAGTGCGCCGAATATCTGGATAAACATGAGAAGGTTGCCTGGGTAAATTATCCGGGACTTAAAGGAAATCGTTATTATGAACTGGCGCAAAAATATATGCCAAAAGGTACCTGCGGCGTGATTTCTTTTGGATTAAAGGGCGGCAGGGAAGCAGCGGCAAAGATGATGGATCAGTTAAAGCTGGCAGCTATCGTCACTCATGTGGCGGATGCCAGAACCAGTGTCCTGCATCCGGCCAGTCATACACACAGGCAGATGAATGATGAACAGCTGAGAGAAGCTGGGGTTGCACCGGATTTGATCCGTCTTTCGGTGGGACTCGAACATATCGATGATATTATCGGGGATCTGGAACAGGCTCTTGCGAACATCGATTAGAAAAGGACGTAAGATATGACTTACCGTAAAACATGGTTTAGCTATATACTGTGGATATTCTATGCAGGGCTTTGTGTGATGATGCTGGCATTCTTATGCCAATGGCTTGTGCATATGTTTACATTTGTACAGGTTCCCGTTTCGGCGGTGGGCATATTTTTAATCTTTCCACTGCTTTTGGGTATCTATGTGCTGCTGCGGGTGGGTTCCCGGAAAATTCGCACCCAATATACCATACAGGCGCATACCCTGACAATGATTGAGGCCTTTGTGGTGGCATTCTGCTTTGTGTTTGGCACATTGTACCGGCTTCGTGCAGCTTTGTTTTCCGATTTTGGTTTCTATTATCTGGATAGATTGGAAACTGAGTATTTTGACATGGCGGTTGTCAGGGCAGGAGAAGAGATAGCGCCTATGGCGCATGGTATGGGTTATCTGTATGTAGTCTGCCTGTCTGTCATCATGTCGTTTTTGGGAAATAAGATTATATCAGTCATGTTTCTGCATGTCATTTTACAGGTTTTATCCCTTATCGTATGTTATCTTGCGGTCAGGAAGTCCGCAGGAAGGCTGCCTGCCTGTGTAACGCTTATGTATCTGTCTTTTTCCAGCGCATATATAAGCCGGATTGGCGTAATAGATCCGGAATGTCTCTATTTTCTGCTATATCTTCTGGGGATGTATCTGATCGTGAGCGCAATAAAAAACTATTGCAGAAATTACTACACAAAAAGTTTTGCGGTATGGATCTTTATGATTCTGGGCATCGTGCTGGGCATCCTGGTTTATCTGGATATCAGATCCGTTACGCTGCTTTTCTTTCTGGTGGGAATATTTACCGGTAAAAAGGAAGAAGATGAGGAACTTCCGGTGATCACAGCCGGGCAGAACATTATGGTCTTTGGTGCGGTGGAGGTTTCCTGTGTGCTGGCCTTTTTTGGCTCCTTTTTGATAGATTCGCTGGGGTATGGCACAGAATATATGACGGAATTATCGGCATGGGGAAATTATTATCTGAGTGAGTCTTGGGGAAGTGTGCTTGCCAGTATGGATCAGTTTATGAGGGATTTTCCGTTTAATGTATTGCTGATTGTGGCGGCATCCTTTTTGGTATTTGAGTTTAAGAGAAGCGGTAAAGAGCAGAATTATATGCTGTGGATTCTTCTGTGTGTCTGTACGGCTCCAACGCCCATGACTGGCTATGGGGTGCTCCCCTATGGGACGATCGCCCTGTTTATCTGGTGTGTGCTGGCAGGACTTGGTCTGCAGAACTGTATTATGGGGGACAGCGCTCAGGTGGTGCAGGCGAAGATTGAAAAGATCAATGCCGAGGCAGAGGTGGAAGAGATTCAAAAGCCGCGATTTATCGAAAATCCCCTGCCACTTCCGAAAAAACATGTTAAGCGGGAGATGGATTATGAGTATCCGGTAGCGGAAGAGGATATGAAGTTTGATATTGAAGTGGATGAGTCGGACGATTTTGATATTTAATGAAGACCCTGATATTTTAGAGGATTTTGAGAATAAGCGTGCAATGTATATTTCAATAAAACAGTGGCAGACTAGTAGAGAATCACTTAGTGGTTCTCTTTTTTAACATGCAGATGTTTCCGCTTATATAAAATTCTTTTTAATAATGGAGGGACAACATGGGAAATAACAATAAGGGAAAAGATTGTCATAGAAAAGGAAATGGGGATAGAGATAAAGAGAAGATCCCGGAGGAAAAGAGAGAGAAGGAGAAGCAGAAGGACGAACGGATCGAGAATGTGGGACAGGTGACGCTGGATGAAAATAAGGAACATCACAAGATACATCTGATCTCTATCATCGGAGAGATTGAAGGACATGATAATCTGGGAAGTTCTTCTAAGACAACCAAGTATGAGCATATTCTGCCACAACTGGCGGCTATTGAGGACAGTGAAGATATTGATGGAGTTCTGATTTTACTAAATACCATGGGTGGTGATGTAGAAGCAGGCCTTGCTATTGCGGAGATGATTGCTTCCATCAGCAAACCTACGGTTTCTCTGGTTCTCGGCGGCAGTCATTCTATTGGCGTACCCATTGCGGTGAGTACGGATTATTCCTATATTGTGCCTACGGGAACGATGGTCATCCATCCGGTGAGGCTAAGCGGGATGGTGATCGGCGTACAACAGACGTTTGACTATTTTAAACAAATTCAGAACCGCATCACAGGATTTGTATGTAGTCACTGTAAGATAGCCAAACCCCGGCTGGAAGAACTGATGATGGAGACAGGGATGCTCACCAAGGATGTGGGAACCGTATTGGTGGGGCGTGAAGCCGTGGAGGAAGGTATCATCTGTGAGGTGGGAGGAATCCGTGATGCAATAGCCATGCTCCATGATATGGTAGGCAAGAAAAAGGCAGACACAAAATAAGGGATGACAAGACAAAATGAAAATGCTATACTAAGATGGGTTAAGATGAAATAGTCAAAGGAACTTTGGAGGCATTATCATGGCAGGGCAGGGGAACAGACAGTCAACTGCGAAGAAGAAAACAACAAATACTGCAGGCAGAAGTAATACGAGAACCAATTCAGGGCGGACACAATCAGGAAGAAATTCTTCCGCAGCCAGGAAAAAACAGACCAAGCCCATGGATTTGGCTATCCGTAACGAGATCATGCTGATTGTATTTGCTGCTCTGGCTGTTATCTTATTTTTGTGTAATTTTGGTATTGTAGGTAAAGTTGGTAATGCGGTGAGCGATGTGATGTTCGGTATCTTCGGGCTGACAGCTTATATCGCACCTATTATCATTTTTCTGATGATTGCTTTTGGCATGTCCAATATAGGAAGCAGGATTGCCGGCAGAAAGCTGGTGGCAGGGATCGTATTGTTTTTACTGATCAGTATGGTGTGTGAGTTTTTCAGTGCGAATCCTGCACTGGCAGAAAGCTATCAATTTCAGGAGATTTACAAACGGTGCAGCGAGCATCACAACGGAGGCGGCATCCTGGCTGGATCATTAGCATATCTTTCCTGTAATTCTTTAGGTATGGTGGGTACGGTGCTGGCCATTCTGGTGCTGGCCATTATTTGTCTGGTGGTGGTCACGGATAAATCCTTTATCGGCGGTGTGGCCAAACAAGGACGCCGGGTGTATGAGCGTTCTGTGGAAGATGCGGCATATCGCAAAGAACGGGCCAGGGAACGCCGGGAAGCGCAGGAAGAACGGCGGGTAAAGGATGAAGAGAGAAGGCGGATGCGCGAGGAGGAGAAGGAGAACGAGAGACTTCTGCGTATGGATAAAAAAGTGTCCGGCGTTATGATTGACACGGCATTAGATAAAGATCGGGAAAAACAGAATTTTGAAAAAACCAGGGATGATATTCATGAGATTACCTTAAATCCGCTGGAGGATGAAGCAGTCCTGGAAGCGGAAGATGAGCCGGTGCGGGATGCCCGTTCCTATCATTATATAGAGCATGAGTCAGATGCGCTGGATGAGATACATATACAGGAAGATGAACCGGAGGAAGATTTGGTCTATGGGCAGTCACAGCCTGTGGAATCCTATGTGGCAGAGGAAGCCGCGTACCAGGCACATAAACCGCAGGATTCCTATACAAGGCAGATGGGCAATAGTATGGCGCCCACGCCCGGCAGGGAACGGCCGGCGGCCGCAAGAAGCAGTGCAGACGGTACGGCGGGTATGTCATCGGCAGCATCGGCGAGGCAGGAGATACATAGAAAAGATGAGGGAAGGAAAGTTTATAAATTTCCGCCCTATGACCTGCTTGCCAAAGGAAAGGGAAAAAACAGCGCTGGATCTGACCGGGAATTGCAGGAGACGGCTATGCGTCTTGAGCAGACGCTGGAAAATTTCGGTGTTAGGGTGACAGTCACCAACTACAGTCAGGGACCTTCCGTGACACGCTATGAACTGCAGCCGGAGCAGGGTGTGAAAGTCAGTAAGATTGTGGGGCTGGCAGATGATATTAAATTAAATCTTGCGGCTACGGATATCCGGATTGAGGCGCCAATCCCAGGCAAAGCGGCAGTGGGAATCGAAGTGCCGAATAAGGAAAACATGGCAGTTGCTTTTCGGGAGCTGGTGGAGTCTAAAGAGTTTAAGCAGTTTCCCTCCAACTTGGCTTTTGCGGTGGGTAAGGATATCGGGGGCCAGACGGTGGTCACAGATATTGCCAAGATGCCGCATATGCTGATTGCAGGGGCTACAGGTTCCGGTAAATCAGTCTGTATCAATACCATTATTATGGGGATTTTATATAAGGCGAATCCGGAAGATGTGAAACTGATCATGATCGATCCCAAGGTAGTAGAACTGAGTGTCTACAACGGGATTCCGCACCTGCTGATTCCGGTGGTGACTGATCCAAAGAAGGCGGCCGCAGCACTGCATTGGGGCGTGGCAGAAATGACGGATCGTTATAAAAAATTTGCAGATTTTAATGTGCGTGACTTGAAGGGTTATAATAAGAAAGTGGAGAGCATGAAGGCAGCGAAAGATCCGGCGGCTCCGGAGAAACTGCCTCAGATTCTGATCATTGTGGACGAGCTGGCGGATCTGATGATGGTCTCTCCGGGTGAAGTGGAAGAATCCATCTGTCGTCTGGCGCAGCTTGCAAGGGCCTGTGGAATCCATTTGATCATCGCTACACAGAGACCCTCCGTGGATGTCATTACAGGTCTGATCAAGGCCAATATGCCGAGCCGGGTGGCCTTCGCAGTTTCCAGCGGTGTGGATTCTCGGACTATTCTGGATATGGTAGGCGCAGAAAAACTACTCGGCAAAGGGGATATGTTGTTCTATCCGCAGGGATATCCCAAACCGGCCAGGATTCAGGGCGCTTTTGTTTCTGATAAGGAAGTATCAGATGTGGTGGATTTCTTAAAGAATCAGATGCAGGGAGAAAGCTACAGCGAAGATATTGAGGAAAAGATTAAGAATATAGGGAGCGAGAGCGGCAGCCCCGGACAGGCTGGCAGTGGTGAGAGCGGCAGTGAGTATGATGAATATTTCGTGGAAGCCGGCCGGTTTATCATTGAGAAAGATAAAGCTTCTATTGGTATGCTGCAGCGTGTCTTTAAGATTGGCTTTAACAGGGCGGCCCGGATTATGGATCAGCTGTGTGAGGCCGGTGTCGTGGGGGAGGAAGAAGGAACCAAACCACGCAAGGTTCTTATGAGTGCAGAAGAATTTGAGCAATTAACAGGTAACTGACAATATCGTGAAAAGAGCGGAAGCCGTATTACAGGAACTGCAATGACACGAATAATTTGAAAAAGAAAGGCGGACGTGGCAATGAAGACAGATATTGAGATTGCGCAGGAGGCTGAACTTATCCCCATAGTCGATGTTGCGGGGCGAATCGGTATCGGGGCGGATGATCTGGAATTGTATGGAAAATATAAAGCCAAGATTTCAGATGAATACATAGAGGCGGTCAGGGAACAGCCGGACGGACGTTTGATATTGGTGACGGCCATTAATCCAACTCCAGCAGGTGAAGGTAAAACAACCATCACGGTTGGGCTTGGGCAGGCTTTTGGCAGGATGGGGAAAAAGGCGGTCATTGCACTCAGAGAGCCTTCTTTAGGTCCCTGTTTTGGCATTAAGGGAGGAGCGGCCGGCGGCGGCTATTCTCAGGTCGTGCCAATGGAAGAATTAAACCTTCATTTTACGGGGGATTTTCATGCCATCACTTCCGCCAATAATCTGCTGGCAGCGCTTTTGGATAATCATATCCAGCAGGGCAATGAATTGGGTATCGATCCCAGGCAGATTGTCTGGAAACGGTGTCTGGATATGAACGACAGAGCGCTCAGGAATGTGGTAGTCGGACTTGGCAGCAAGGCGGACGGCATGGTGCGGGAGGATCATTTTGTAATTACAGTCGCTTCGGAAATCATGGCCATACTATGTCTCGCTGCAGATATCAAAGATTTGAAAGAACGGCTTGGAAAAATTATAGTAGCTTATAACTTTAAGGGAGAGCCGGTGACGGCCAATGACCTGCAGGCTGTGGGAGCGATGGCGGCGCTTTTGAAGGATGCTATGAAGCCGAATCTGATCCAGACACTGGAGCATACGCCGGCGCTGGTTCATGGCGGCCCCTTTGCGAATATTGCCCATGGCTGTAATTCTGTAAGGGCCACAAAGACGGCCCTGAAGATGGCGGACTATGTGATCACAGAAGCTGGATTCGGTGCGGATTTGGGGGCTGAAAAGTTTTTTGATATTAAGTGCCGGATGGCGCACCTGAAACCCGATGCGGTGGTGCTGGTGGCTACAATCCGAGCGCTGAAATATAATGGCGGCATTTCCAAGGAAAACCTTTCGGAAGAAAATGTAAAGGCTTTGCAGGACGGTATTGTCAATCTGGAGAAGCATATTGAAACCTTACATAAATATGGGGTTCCTGTGGTAGTAGCCCTGAATGCCTTTGTATCGGATACCCAGGCAGAGATTTCTTTTGTGAAAAAGTTTTGCGAAGACAGAAATTGTGAGTTTGCTCTGGCGAGAGTCTGGGAACAGGGCGGAAACGGCGGCAGGGAGTTAGCCGAGAAAGTACTGTATACTTTGGAGCATAAGGAAAGCCATTTTCAGCCCATATATGCGGATGACATGCCATTAATGGAAAAGATTGAGACTGTGGCTTCACAGGTTTATGGTGCCGGCAGCGTATCCTATGCACCGGCAGCGAGAAGACAACTTGCACGACTTGAGGAAATGGGCTTTGGAAAACTGCCTGTATGTATGGCCAAGACACAGTATTCTCTCTCAGACGATCCCAGCCTGCTTGGAAGACCTGTCGGATTTGAGATGCGAGTGCGGGAGGTGTATGTATCTGCCGGGGCAGGATTTGTGGTGGTGTTGACAGGGGATGTCATGACCATGCCGGGGCTGCCCAAGAAACCGGCCGCCTATCAAATTGATGTAGAGGAAAACGGAAAAATAACAGGATTATTTTAGCATCGTATGAGATATAGAGTGTAGTTGGAGTGAAAAGAGAAGGGAGTGTGACAGCTTTATGCCACAGGTAATTGACGGCAAACTGATATCTGCGCAGATTAAGGATGAGGTGAAGGAAAAAGTTGCCAAATTGAAAGAACAGGGAACCACAGTATGTCTTGCGGTAATCCAGGTTGGTGCGGATCCGGCATCCAGTGTTTATGTGGGTAATAAGAAGAAAGCATGCGCCTATGTTGGGATTGAATCTCTTGCGTATGAATTGCCGGAGGAGACTTCCCAGGCAGAACTGCTTTCCCTGATCGATGAGTTAAATAAGAAACCGGAGGTGAACGGTATACTGGTACAGCTGCCGCTTCCGGGACATATTGACGAGGACGCTGTGATACAGGCTATTGATCCGAAGAAGGATGTGGATGGTTTTCATCCCCAGAGTGTGGGCGCGTTGTGTATCGGTCAGCCGGGGTTTGTGTCCTGTACGCCGGCGGGAATCATAGAACTTCTAAAACGTTCGGGGATTGAGATTGCAGGGAAAGAGTGTGTGGTCATTGGCAGAAGCAATATTGTGGGCAAGCCGATGGCAATTCTGCTGCTTCGTGAAAATGGTACAGTGACAGTGACACATTCCAGGACTCGTGATTTAAAAGAGGTCACACGGCGGGCGGATATTCTGGTGGTTGCGATCGGAAGACCGAAGATGATCACAAAAGAGTATGTGAAAGATGGTGCGGTGGTGATTGATGTGGGGATTCACCGCAATGAGAACAACAAATTGTGTGGAGATGTGGATTATGAAGATGTGGCTCCTGTCTGCAGTGCGATTACGCCGGTTCCCGGCGGAGTGGGGCCGATGACGATCGCCATGTTGATGTATAATTGTGTACGGTCAATAGAACTACAGTGATGACCGGTTAACGTAGAAAGAGGGAACGGCCTATGAAGTGCCCCCATTGTGGAAATGAACTGAAAGAAGGTCATCTGATCTGTGAAACTTGCGGAGAGGAGATTCGGATCGTACCGGATTTTGAACCTGAGATAGAAAACAGTATAACAGAAACACTGTCCACGCTGGCATCCATGCAGGAGGGAAAAGACACAGAAGAAATGCCGGATATGGACAAGATGGTAACAGAGCAGCTGGAGGAACCGGGCACTGGCAATAAAAAGATATGGGTGATGTTTAGCCTGATCATGTTATTTCTGGTTGCCCTGATATCATATGCTCTCTATTCCTATCATATACAGACAGTGGAATATCAGATTGACAAGGCCAAGTCCTTTGCGGAACGGGGTGCTTATGGGGAGGCCGTTGCCTGTCTGGAAACAGCTTATGCACAGCATCCGGAAATGGCAGAACTTCTGTTTTTGGAAGCGGACTATTATTATCTGCAGGAAGATAACGAGGCGGCATTGTCTGCACTAATGCGCATTATCAGCGAGGGAAGTTATACTTATGAAGAGGTGGAGGAAGCCTATGATAAGACGGTTACCATCTATGCCAATATGGGTGAGTACGACAAGATCAATGAACTTTTGCGCAGCTGTCCGGATGAACGGATTGTGACGATATTCCAGAGTTATCTGGCCATGGAGCCGGAGTTTAGTTATGTGGAGGGCAGTTATGCGGAAGTAATCCCGTTAAAATTAAGTTCTAACACGGCGGGCACGATTTACTATACCACAGATGGTTCCAAACCAAATAAGAACAGTCAGATATATACGGCTCCTATTTTTCTGGAGACCGGGGAATATACCATCAGCGCTTTCTTTGTAAATGATTATGGTATTGAGAGCGAGGTGGTCTCAAAGACTTACACCATCAATCTGTCGGTTCCCACTGCACCGGAAGTGGAACTATACAGTGGGGAGTATTCTCACGCTATGATGATTGCCGTGGAGGAAGCGGAAGGATGTAAGGTTTATTATACCACAGATGAATCAGAGCCTACAGCGGACAGCGTGCCCTATACAGGCCCTATTCCGATGCCGCTTGGAACCACACTGTTTAAGTTTGTCAATATCAGTGAGGAAGGCATTTCCAGCGATGTGACCCTGCGTACCTACAACCTGAGACTGCGTGGTGCAATCAGTACCGGACAGGCGGTTATAAATCTTGTGACAAGGCTGGTGGAAACCGAATATCTGGAAGATGCGGCGGGACATAACAAACGGCAGAACGGCACCTTGAGTTATCAATTCAGTTCCGTGCTTCTGGTGGGCGGACAGGATTATTATACGATTTATGAGTATTACGATGATGGTACGGGCATTTTGAGCCGTACAGACAAAGTGTTCCTGGTACAGGTTTACACGGGAGAAGCGGCGCAGCTAAGCTATGACACGAAAGGAAACTTTGTGGCGAATCCAATATAAAACTATTGCAAAAGGTCGAAAGTTCCTATATGATAGTCTACGGACAAGATTTGAAAGGAATGTGGGACATTAGACAGGGAGGATAAGTAAGATGTATAAGATCATAAAGGCAGAAGAACTGACGACTAACATCTACCTTATGGATGTGGAGGCGCCTCGGGTGGCAAAGTCCTGTCAGCCGGGACAGTTCATTATCGTCAGAATGGATGAAGATGGAGAACGTATTCCATTGACAATCTGTGATTACGACAGGGATAAAGGGACGATCACCATTGTATTTCAGGTGGTGGGCGCTGCTACGGAAATGATGAAACAGCTGCAGACAGGAGACAGTTTTCATGATTTTGTGGGACCTCTTGGCTGTGCTTCAGAGTTCGTTAGCGAGGATCTGGACAGTTTAAAAAATAAAAAGATTCTGTTTGTGGCAGGTGGTCTTGGTACGGCACCGGTCTATCCTCAGGTGAAATGGCTGCATGAAAGAGGGATTGCTGCGGACGTTATCGTGGGTGCAAAGACCAAAGACCTGCTTATTATGGAGGAGGAGATGAAGGCTGTTGCCGGGAATCTCTATATCACCACAGATGATGGTTCCTATGGCAGAAATGGTATGGTGACTAAGGTGATTGATGATTTGATCGGACAGGAAGGAAAGCAGTACGATGTATGCGTGGCTATCGGTCCTATGATCATGATGAAATTTGTCTGCCTGACCACACAAAAGTATGACCTGCCCACCATTGTCAGCATGAATCCGATTATGGTGGACGGTACCGGCATGTGCGGCGCCTGTCGTCTGACAGTGGACGGGGAAGTGAAGTTTGCCTGCGTGGACGGACCGGAATTTGACGGACATAAAGTAGATTTTGATCAGGCAATGAAACGCCAGCAGATGTATAAAACACGGGAAGGCAGAGCATTTTTGAAGGCCAAAGAGGGGAATACCCATCATGGCGGATGCGGAAACTGCGGAGGGAATGAAGAATGACAACAGATGTGTTAAAGAAAGTGCCTGTACGCGAACAGGATGCGAAGGTACGTGCAACGAATTTTGAAGAAGTATGTCTTGGTTATGATAAAGAAGAGGCGATGTGCGAGGCAGCACGCTGTATCAACTGTAAAAATGCCCAATGTATCAAGGGATGCCCGGTGGCCATTGACATTCCTGGATTTATCGAGAAAGTAAACGAAGGCGATATCGCTGCAGCATATCAGGTGATCAGCGAAGCGTCTGCGCTTCCGGCAGTCTGCGGGCGTGTATGTCCCCAGGAGAGTCAGTGTGAGGGCAAGTGTATCCGCGGCATCAAGGGAGAGCCTATCTCCATCGGTAAATTGGAACGTTTTGTGGCAGATTGGGCCAGAGAGAACAACATCAAACCGGAAGGCGCCAAGGAAAAGAAAAATAAACGGGTAGCCGTAATTGGCTCTGGACCTGCAGGGTTGACCTGTGCAGGTGATTTGGCCAAGATGGGTTATGAGGTGACCATTTTTGAAGCCCTTCATGAGCCAGGCGGCGTGCTGGTATACGGGATTCCGGAGTTCCGTCTTCCGAAACAGGACGTAGTGGCGAAAGAGATTGACAATGTGAGAGCGCTGGGTGTGAAGATAGAGACCAATGTGGTAGTGGGTAAATCTGTCACCATAGACGAACTTCTGGAGGAAGAAGGATTTGATGCGGTTTTCATCGGTTCCGGAGCCGGCCTTCCCAAATTCATGGGGATTCCGGGAGAACAGGCATTGGGCGTATTTTCCGCCAATGAGTATCTGACCAGAAGCAATCTGATGAAAGCCTTTGATGAAGAATCCAATACGCCGATTATGTATGGTAAGAAGGTAGCCGTGGTAGGAGGTGGTAATGTGGCCATGGATGCAGCCAGAACGGCGCTTCGTCTGGGAGCGGAGGTGCATATCGTATACCGCAGGAGTGAGGAAGAACTTCCCGCCCGTGTGGAGGAAGTGCATCACGCGAAGGAAGAGGGCATTATCTTTGACCTTCTCACTAATCCCACAGAGATTCTGGAAGATGAGAATGGCTGGGTATCCGGCATGAGATGTGTGCGGATGGAACTGGGTGAGCCGGATGCATCCGGCAGACGCCGTCCAGTGGTAATAGAGGGTTCCGAATTTGTGATGGAGGTAGATACCGTTATCATGTCTCTGGGAACGTCCCCTAATCCGCTGATCTCTTCCACGACAAAGGGGCTGGATGTCAATAAGTATAAATGTATTGTGGCGGAGGAAGATTTCGGAAAGACCACCAAAGAAGGCGTTTATGCGGGCGGTGATGCAGTGACCGGTGCGGCGACAGTAATCTTGGCTATGGGTGCCGGTAAGGCGGCGGCGAAAGGTATCGATGCTTATCTTTCCGGGAAATAAATCAGTTATGTAAAATATCGTAGAAAGCCTGTCTACTGCCATCTGGCGGGCAGGCTTCTATTATTTAGGTGAATCCTGCGCATATCTGAGGCTGTGAAGCGGAACTCGCGATCGCGCCTGCCCGATTTAAATAAGAAATTCTTAATAATTTGTATGAGCCTTATTTAAGGATTATCCTGTATGATAGAAAGCAGGTTGGGGTAGTGTCTGGAAAAGCAGACGTTATGTAACAGCAATTATATGGTTTGCTGTTACAGGAACTGGGAAAGGAATGTATGTCGTATGAATCTGATGGAGAGAAAGAATAATAAGGATAAGGATCAGCTGGAGGACTTGCAGTCACAGCAAGAAGATGATCTGGAGATGATGGATTTGAATGAGTCGGAGGAGGAAGAGGAAGAAGAACGGGGAGGGCTGCAGGATTTCCTGCAAAAACCCTATATGACTACAGTGCTTATGGGAATTATCGTAGTCCTTCTTATCTGCATTTTTGTGCTCCTGGTGATTATGCCGTCCAGGGAAGCTGCGAAACAGACGGACACAGAAGCTGATCTTCAGCAAAGTATCACAGAATACGCGGAAGAACAGAAAGATAAGGAAAAGGATACCAACAGCGATAAGGTTACGGATGCCATTGTGGTAACACCGCCGGCAAAGGAGCAAGTGGTGGAAGAAGAGGAAGAAGAGCCGGAAGCGGAGGAAGAGCCAATAACGACAGAAACCCCGGAGTCGGCAGACAAGGATAAAACCGCTGTGGTAGTCGATGTTGAGGATGAAAATGATGAGTCCTACACCAAAGAATTTATATTAAATGAGGCCCTGCCTTATTTTGCGGATAATAAACAGGATGCCATCTGGGATCTTGCCCATCTGAAACGTTATGTAAAATTATCTAAGGAACTGGAGGGAAGCGGCCGGTTCTACTATAAGGGTGATGTGGATAGCGATGGACGGCCGAACGGAAAAGGGTTGGCAATCTATGAAAAGAACAGCTACTATTACGGAGACTGGAGCCATGGTGTCAGGAGCGGCACTGGCAGTTGGTTCAGATATTATATCGGACAGCGGAATAAGACCAATGCCATGGGTAAATATATGGCGCACAGTTACAGCGGTGAATGGGCCAATGATCTGCCCAATGGTGAAGGTGCGGAACATTTTGAAGTGGATATTTCCAAGTTAGAGGGCAACACGAGAATCTTGCAGAACGTGGTAGGTAATTTCACCGATGGACTTTACGATGGTGATATGTATGCCAATACAGTTGATTATATCGGTACCGTGGAAGAGTGGAACGGCGTTGCACAGAAAGGAGTATTTACTCTGTGGCGGGATATGAGTGCGATTGGTGAATGCTCCGTATGGCAGAACCGGGACGACAAATCCCTTTGTTTGGATATTGATAAGTCGGAAAACAAGAATCAGGGTCTGAGAGAATTGTTAAAATAGGACAGATATGGTTGCATTTCGTACAAAATGATTATAAAATAGAACCGTACAGTTCATTTTTTGGATAAGTTTTCCAATTCGTGAGATAAGGAGGGTAAGGTTATGCCCTGGTGTCCGGTGTGTAAGAATGAGTATCGGGAAGGAATTGAGTCCTGTGCGGAGTGCAGAGTTCCCCTTGTGGAGAGCCTGGAAGAGGAGAATTATCAGCCTTTTATCTTCGGGGAACAGGAGAAGATGATACGCCTGCAGGAGTTTTTGGATTATGGAGATCCCAAGATAAAGACAAAGCTTACACGGGACGAGGAGGAAGGGGTATACCGGCTTGCCGTTCTTGACCGTGACAGGAAAAGTGCCGTAAAAGCTGCCCAGGTTTTTCTGATGCAGGAGGCACAGGAGCCAGAAGAGATAGATACCGTTGATACGGAGGACGAAGAGAAAACAAAATCAGGTTCCAGTCATTATTATCAGAACAGTGCCGCCAGGGCAGAAGATAATAAGTCTTCCGCCTATACACTTTTAGTGGTGGGCGGAATCGGTTTTATAGCTGTGCTCCTAATCTTTTTTAATATGACGCCGCTGTATCGCAATGGTGGGATTACCAAATACATGGTATGTGGTATTATGGGTGCCATGTTTATCCTCTTTATCATTTTGGGGATTCTGTCCATGCGTAATTCCAAGATCTTATTCAGCAAGGCTAAGACAGAAAACTTACTGTTAGCAGAGATGACAAGATGGTGTGAAGAGAATCTGAATGGCGCGCAGCTGGATCAGGAACTTTTTAAAGAGGAACTGCCGGAAGAACAGAAGTATTTTCTCAGAGCCGAGAAGATGAAGACGCTGATTAATGACAAGTTCATGAATCTGGATGAAGCGTTTGTGGAACATTTTGTGGACGAATATTATCAGAAATTATATGAGGGCAAATGAAGATTACAATCATCACAGTAGGGCGTTTAAAAGAGAAATTCTACCGTGAAGCGGTGGCAGAGTATGAGAAACGGCTTGGCCGGTATTGTAAACTGGAAATTTTGCAGGTGGAGGATGAAAAGACACCGGATAAGGCATCGGAAACAGAAGAGAATTTGATTCGCAAGAAGGAAGCGGATAGGATATTGAAACTGTTGAGGGAAGATGCCTGTGTGGTAACTTTGGAGATCGCAGGTAAAATGTATGATTCGGAAGGATTTGCGCATATCATAGAACAGAAGCAGACTTCCGGCATCAGTCATATACAGTTTGTGATCGGAGGTTCTCTGGGACTGCATGAAGAAGTATGTAAAAAGGCTGACCTGGCGGTCAGCTTTTCTAAAATGACCTTCCCGCACCAACTGATGCGGGTTGTTTTGTTGGAACAGATTTATCGGGCTTACCGGATCATTCAGGGAGAGCCTTATCACAAGTAGGGAGAGACAGCTATGAGAATGTATGATCTTATCATCAATAAAAGAAATGGCGGGACATTGACGGAAGAAGAAATCGGATATATGGTCTCTGAATATACGGCCGACAGGATTCCGGATTATCAGATGTCTGCCATGATGATGGCCATTTATTTTCAGGGGATGAGCGAGGCGGAGACAGTGGCTCTTACCATGGCCATGGCGCACAGTGGGGATATGATGGATCTAAGTAAGATTACCGGAGTTAAGGTGGATAAACATTCCACCGGCGGTGTGGGCGATAAGACATCCATTGCCCTGACGCCGATGGTGGCGGCCTGCGGTGTAAAGATTGCCAAGATGAGCGGCAGGGGATTGGGACATACGGGCGGTACCATTGACAAGCTGGAGAGTTTTGAAGGGTTTTCTACCGGGATTACGGCAGAGCATTTCCAGAGGCAGGTCAATGAGATCGGCATATCCATTATGGGGCAGACACTGGATATCGCGCCCGCAGATAAGAAACTGTATGCCCTGCGGGATGTGACAGCCACAGTGGATAATATGTCCCTGATTGCCAGTTCTATCATGAGTAAGAAATTGGCTTCCGGAGCGGACGCCATCATCTTAGATGTGAAGACCGGGAGCGGCGCTTTTATGAAAGAAGAAGCGGACGCCTTTGCCTTGGCAAGAGAGATGGTCACGATCGGCAACAAGGCCGGCAGGAAGACGATCGCAGTGGTGTCGGACATGGATCAGCCGCTTGGCTGTGCAGTCGGCAATGCGCTGGAAGTGCAAGAGGCCATAGACACCCTGAAGGGAGAGGGGCCGGAAGATTTTACGGAACTGTGTATGACACTGGGAACTTATATGTTGATTGCAGGCGGCCAGGCCAAAGAAGAACAGGAAGCCAGGACGATGCTCGCAGAAGTTATCGCGGACGGCAGCGCTTTAAGCAAATTGGAGCAGTTTGTGCAGGCCCAGGGCGGCAATCCGGCGGCAGTCCAGAATCCATCCCTTCTGCCAAAGGCCGCCATTGTGGAGGATATCCAGTCCCCCTGTTCCGGTTATGTGGAGAAGATAGACTGTGAGGAAATCGGCATTTGTTCCCTGCTTCTGGGAGGCGGCCGGGAGACCAAAGAAAGTGAAATCGATCTGGCAGTAGGATTGATCTTGCATAAGAAGGTGGGAGACTATGTGGAAGCTGGCCAGGCGCTTGCCACAATCCATGCTAATGACCGGAAGAAATTAGCGATGGCAAAGGAACGGTTTCTGAAAGCCTATCATATAACCACAGGGGAGGTAACTAAGAAGCAGTTGATCAAGGGTTTGGTGACAGAATCATAAAATCGGGAACCGTAACATATACTGTACCATGAAAAAAAATTATAGACGGTCACCTTTTAAAACGCTATCCGATTCCAAGGAACTGATTGTGGAATCTTTAAAACTCCCCAAGGATACAATGCTTGGGGCTGCCATTGTCACTACTACGGGTAACAGAGAAGCTTTTATTGAAAACTACAAGGGAATCCTGGAATATACCACGGAGTCTATTGTCCTGCAGGGCAAGAACTGTAAAATATGTTTTGAAGGGAAAAAACTTTCCATAGATTACTATACCAATGAAGACATGAAAATAAGCGGTATGATCGATGCGGTGAGATATTTTTAATATGGAGGGTGTCATGCTTCATTGGATACAGTATATCAGGGGTTATGTGACCATCAAAGTGTGGGGATATTCCGCCGAACGGCTTTTGAATCTTTGCGGGAACCATGATATTTTAGTCTGGGGGATCAAGGATCACGGTGATTATCATACCATGAATATCAGTGTGCAGGGCTTTTTTGCGTTAAAGCCTCTGCTGAAAAAAACAGGGACCAGGGCAGCCGTCTTACAAAGATATGGACTGCCTTTTTTTGTGTCCAAAATGTACCGGCGTAAGATTTTTGTAATCGGGCTTGTGGGCTGTATGCTGTTCTGGATTCTGACGTCCGGCTATATCTGGAATATCAAGATTGACGGCAATTTTGCATTGACCGAGGATGTACTGTTAGACTATCTGGAAGAACAGGGTGTACATACTGCCATGAAAAAGAGCCGGCTTCGGATAGAGGATCTGGAACGGGCGCTCCGGGAAGATTATGACATCATCACCTGGACTTCCGTACAGCTTGATGGCACAACCCTCTTAGTCCATATCAAGGAAAATGAGATGCCGGAATATGACCAGTCCAGTCAATCAAAGAATGACAAAGGCATGGATCTGATCGCTGACAGATCCGGCACAGTATCTTATATCATCACCAGAAGCGGTGTTCCTCAGGTGGCGCTGGGGGATACGGTGGAGAAAGGAGATGTGCTGGTGAGCGGTGCAGTGCCGGTCTATAATGAAGACACTACGGTGCGCAAATATCAGTTTGTCCAATCGGATGCCGATATTATCCTGCGTTATGGGGAAGATATCTCTGTGGAGAAGAGTGTGGCTTATGAGGAGAAACGATATACGGGGGAAGAGAAAAAAATATATGTGCTGGGAGCAGGAGATAAGGAATGGAGCCTTCGGCTCAGAAAAATCCCTTATGCGGCTTATGACAGCAGCGAAGAGAAAAAGCAGGTGAAGCTGCTGGATCATCTGTACCTGCCGTTTTCCTATGGGCATAGGATTGTGAAAGAGTACGAAATAACAGAGCAAAAACATACGGAAGAGGAGATGAAAACCCTGATGCAGGAGGAGTGGGATAAAATTATCACAACTTTAGACGAAAAAGGGGTACAAATTGCCGAAAAAAATGTTACAATAAAAAAGAATGATAAAAAATGGGTGTTGAATGCCCATATGCAGCTTGAGGAAGCAGCTGTGAAGCTGGTGCCTACCAGTACAGAGCCTGTGGTGGAAGAAGAGACACAGGAGGAGACGCCGACAGAATAAATGGTAATCCGGAAAGGCGATATCGTAAACATGGGAGAATATACCGTTAGTATAGATGTACCTGCATCACACATGCAGAATCTTTTTGGACAATTTGATTCTCATATCAGAAAGATTGAAGACGATCTGCATGTCATGATCATTAACAGGGACGGCGCAGTGCGCGTGAGCGGACAACAGGAACCTGTGGAGCAGGCTGTCCGCATTGTCAAAGAACTTCTGACCCTGTCAGAGAGAGGAAACGTATTGGAAGAACAAAGTGTGGAATATGCCATAGAACTTGGCCGGGAGCATCATGAGGATATGATGTTGGAGATGGACAGCGATTGCATCTGTCACACGGTAAGCGGTAAACCGATCAAACCAAAGACTTTGGGACAGAAGCAATATGTGGACGCCATCAGAAATCACATGATCGTATTCGGGATAGGGCCCGCAGGCACCGGAAAGACGTATCTTGCGATGGCCATGGCTGTGACAGCTTTTAAAAATAATGAGGTGAATCGTATCATCCTGACCAGGCCGGCGATTGAAGCCGGTGAGAAACTGGGATTTCTGCCGGGAGATTTGCAGAGCAAAGTAGATCCTTATCTGCGGCCGCTCTATGACGCCCTCTATCAGATTATGGGGGCAGAGAGTTTTGCCAAAAATACAGAGAAGGGCCTGATTGAAGTGGCGCCGCTTGCTTACATGCGCGGCAGAACGCTGGACAACGCCTATATCATTCTGGATGAGGCTCAGAACACCACACCGGCGCAGATGAAGATGTTTCTGACTCGTATTGGCTTTGGGTCCAAGGTGGTGGTCACCGGGGACGCTTCCCAGAAAGACCTGGCGCCAGATGCCAAATCAGGATTGGATGTGGCGGCTAGAGTGTTGTCCAAAATAGATGATATTGCTTTCTGCAAATTATCCAGCAAGGATGTAGTAAGACATCCTCTGGTACAGAAGATCGTCAAGGCCTATGATGATTATGAAGCCAGAGAGGCAAGATACAGCGAGAAAAAAAGAAATAGGAACTATGAACGTGGAAAAAAATAAGAAGAATGTTTGGAAAAGAATATTGATATTTACGCTGATGTTTTGTGCGGCCGGCGGCATTACTTATTCTGGCTGTCTGTTTTTTCAAAACAAGCCGGATATGATGCTGCGTAATATAGTAATGGTTCTGGCCGGTACGGGAATTGTGATTTTTTCATTTGTCTTAAGCGAGATCAATGGCTTTTTTATTTATCACAATGAAGGGCGCTACGGCAGATTTGCGCTGATGTATCTGATCAGCCTGTCAGCTGCCATACTATTGCCATATCTTCCGATAGCGGGGTGGCCGTTTCTGGTTATCTTCGTGTTGCTTGGCGTGTTCAGTAACGGTATGACGGGGCTTGCGGCGGGAAGTCTGTGTCTGCTCTTATCCGTGAATTTCGCAGGCTGTGATTATGCTGTCTTCTGGCTGTATTTTATCAGTGGTTTAGCAGGCATTTTGGTGTTCAGTGTAATTGATGATGATTTTAAAGTAGGGCTTCCGCTGTTGATCTCTATTTTGGTGCTGGCGTTGTGTCTGATGGCTAATATCATCTTGTTTGTAAATGCCAAACTGGCAATCGGGCAGTTTATGATTCCGGCGGTCAATCTGATGGTTTCCTGTATCCTGTTGTTAGTCAGTCTGAAGATGTTCAGTTCCACAGTGATACATCGTTATCGGGAAAAGTATATGGAGATTAATGATCCGGAATGTCCGCTTCTGGTACAGCTTAAGGAAATGTCCAAGGAAGAATACTATCATGCGATCCATACGGCTTATCTGGGTGATAAGATTGCCAAGAGTCTGGAGATTGACGATGCGGCTGTGAAAGCCTGCGGTTACTATCACAGGATCGGCACCCTGAAAGGGGAGAATACTTGGGAGAATGTATCTGCCATCTGTGATGAATATCATTTTCCGCCTAAGACAAAGAGTATCTTAAAAGAGTATGTGGATACAAATTCCAAAGTGACATCCAAAGAGACGATTGTTGTACTTTTTGCGGACTGTATTGTTTCCTCCATTCTTTATCTGTTTGATAAAGATCCTAAGGCGGAACTGGATTATGAGCAGTTGATCGATACTGTATTTCAGAAGAAATTTGAGACAGACGAACTGTGGGGCAATGAGATTTCGCTGGCCCAGCTTCATGAGATGAAACGGATTTTTGTTCAGGAGAAACTCTACTATGACTTCTTACGTTGAAAATGAAACAGATATGGTTTTTCCTTTTGACATCAGGGAACTTTTAGCCAAGATCATGGAACAGGTCATGGAATTGGAAGGTTGTCCTTATGAGACTTCTGTGAACCTTTTGATCACAGATAATGAGGGGATTCGGGAATACAACAGGGACTACAGAAACATAGATAAGGAGACGGATGTACTTTCGTTTCCCAATCTCTCTTTTGAGCGCGCTGGCGACTTTTCTTTTGCGGAGGCAAATGAGGCGGACTGTTTCGATCCGGACAGCGGGGAACTTTTGTTAGGGGATATCATCCTGTCTGTTGACCGTATCAGGGATCAGGCAGAAGAGTATGGGCACAGTCTGCTTCGGGAATTTGCTTTTCTGACTGCCCACAGTATGTTTCATCTGTGCGGCTATGATCATATGGAGCCGGGAGAGGCTGCCGTGATGGAGCAAAAACAGGAAGAAGTGTTGTTAAGACTGCAAATTACAAGAGGATAAACGGTAATGCGTGTACAACTGATAATGAAAAATGTAAAAAACCAGATTGTTATGCTTGCGGGAATCATTTCTTATATGATTCTTCTGTTGATGCGGATTCCCCTGGCTAATATTATAGGTGATGCCGGAATGGGGCTGTTTGCTCCGGCTTTTGAATTATACATATTGACTACATTAGTCACTTCCTACAGCATGTCGAGAGCCATGTCGGGGCTGATTCGTTATCGGGTGAAACGGGAGCGGTATCGCAATGCCGGCAAGGTGTTTCACACGGCTTTTCTTATGGATTTGTTTATCAGTGTGGCGGCTGCCGTTCTTTTGCTCTTTTTGTCGTCTGCGATTGCGGATATTCTGGTACTGGAACATTTAAGCCGCATGGCGGTTATGGCGGCGGCGCCGGCTGTTATCTTTGCGGCAGTTATCGGATCTTTCAGGGGATATTTTAATGGATTTGGGCTGGGAGTACTGGTGGCTCATTCCCATTATGTAGAAAAGATATCCATGATCATTGGCGTGCTTTTATGTGGCAATACATTCCAAAAATACGGGGAAAATGTAGCGGCTTTGCTACAGTCTGAGATTTATGCCTATGCTTATGGAGCGTTGGGGGCAATGTTGGGTGTGATGGCCTCTCAGGTTATTACCACCATCTATTTGCTGGTAATCTATGCAGTTTATTCGGTCACACTTCGTGGCAGGCTGGGGCAGGATGGAAGTAAGCGTCTGGAAACATCTTATTCTGTGCAGAAGATGATTTTATCGAGTCTGATTCCGCTTTCCCTGATTACGGTGCTCTCCAATCTTCAAATGTTGATTGACCAGCGGTTCTTTAATTACTGTATGAATATGACGGAACTGGGTGATGTGCGCACCAAACAGTGGGGCAGTTATTATGGCAGGTTTGCCGTCCTGATCGGGCTGGGGGCAGCTCTTTGCTGTCTGTCTGTTCATTCCCTGGTCGGGAAGATTGGCAATGCTTATGACAGAGAAGAGTACAGACCTATGCGGGATCGTATCAGCAGGGCAGTGCGCCGGCTGAGTATCATTGCCTTTCCTGTGGCTATTTATCTGGCAGTGCTTGCAGAGTCATTTATCAGAGTCTCCTATGGCAAAAAGTCCGCCAGTATTGCAGCAAAGGAAGCCTGCAGTCTGCTGATACCGGCACTGCATATGGGTGTGGGTATCATTGTATTGTTTGGGTTTTCCTTCCTTTTAGGACAGATTCTGTACAAGCTGGGCATGGTGCGGGAACTTTTCTTTACGGCTGTGATTTCCTTCCTCGTCCATCTTGCGGCCGGTTATCTGCTGGTGCATAAGCTGCTGCTTGGCATGAATGGACTGGTGGGAGCGTTGATCCTTATGTTTGGCGCTTATGCGGCTCTTTCTTATTTCTTTATGGACAGACGTATCCGTTATCGGCAGGATTGGTTTATGGGCGTTATTTTCCCGGCGATTGCTGCCGGTGTGTCCGGGGTGGTGGTCTTTCTTATGCGTCTGGTTCTGGTGGAAGCGGCCGGCGACATGATCACGATTTTAGTAGCTCTTTTGACAGGTATATTTATTTATATCTTCCTGCTTATGGTGTTCCGGGTGATAGGAGAGGCGGAACTTTCCAGGATGCCGCTTGGTTTTTTCTTTATCCTGCTGGGTAAGAATCTGGGCATTTTGTAAGAATTTAAGCAAGTAAAATGTTCTGGACTGCATAAAAATCAGGAATTGACTGATACTGATTACAGGAAATCCGATAAGAGAGGTCAGTGATAGGATGAAACTTGTAAGACGTATCAGTTTTTTACTGATTTTGTCTGTTGTTATGCTGGGGCTTGGCGGCTATGGGGCTCTGAAGGCGGAAGAGTTTTTTTATCCCCATAAATACCAAAATCAGGAAAAATATGAACCGGTGAAGCAGACAAAACCGCAGACGCTGGATGAACCGGAAGAAGAGCAGGTGATCGAAGCTTCTGTGGAAGAAAAGCCCGTGGTGACAGCGGATACCCTGTATCTGGTGGAGACAGTAGATCTCTCTGCAGGGACGGTGGATGAGAAAGAGGAGCCGATCCCCTTCAAATACATTGGCCTGGACAGGGAAGGACTTCTGGAAGAACTGTCCTTTTATGACAACAATCCGCCCCTGACAGAGCAGGAGATGGGATTTGAGAGCATAGAACTTACGGCTTTTTCGAAAGACCGGGTGGCCATTTGTAAGTATTATCGGCCAGAGAAAGAAGACCAAAGATTTTATCTGATGGTGGCAGATCATTTTATTGTGGTCTACGAAGAAGATAAAAAGACCTTATATATGAACACAGATATTCTTCTGGAGAGCTTAAGCGATGCCCTGCAGGCGGAGATCATTCGTGGTAAATATGTGGAAAGCGAAGAGGAACTGTATCATTTTCTGGAGTCTTATTCCAGCTGATGGCAGGAGGATATGATGAATCGAAGAATCGCGGTAATCGGCGGTGGCGCAGCCGGGATGATGGCGGCCATTCAGGCAGCCAGAGACGGAGCAGCGGTCACAATCTACGAAAGAAATGACAGGATTGGAAAGAAGATTCTGTCCACGGGAAATGGGAAATGTAATTTTTCCAATGAAAAAATGGAACTGTCCTGTTATCATGGAAGCGGCTGTGCGCTGCTTCCCGCTGTCTATGATATCTTCGGCGTTAAGGAAACGAAAGATTTCTTTCGGGATTTGGGTATGCGGATCAGGGATGTGAACGGGTATCTCTATCCGGCCAGCGGACAGGCATCCACAGTGCTTGATCTGTTTCGCTATGAACTGGCAAGACTTTCTGTGGATATACATACTGGATGTCAGATTACAAACATCAGACAGGATAGAGATGGCATACGGATTCAAACAGAGGTTCATAACAGTACCGGCAGTGTATATGATGCAGTGATCCTTACATGCGGCGGTGCAGCAGCGCCCGGCACAGGTTCCGATGGCGCCGGCTGGAAACTGGCGAAACAGCTTGGACATAAGATTATTCCGGTAGTGCCTGCACTGACGGCGCTTCGCTGCCGGGAGGATTATTATAAGCAAGTGGCAGGCGTGCGCTGTGATGCGCAGCTTACGCTGTATATTGAGGAGCGTAAAATTTGTGAGGAGCGCGGAGAACTGCAGTTGACGGACTATGGTATTTCCGGAATCCCGGTCTTTCAGATCAGCCGTCATGCTGCTTATGCCCTGCGGGACTCAAAACCTGTCACAGTGGGAATTTCCTTCCTGCCGGACTATGAGGAACAGGAATATGATAGGTTCTGGCAGAAGCGATGGGAGAGACAATCCCATCAGACGATGGAAGAGTTTTTGACTGGAATAGTCAACAAGAAGGTCAATTTGCTCCTGCTGCGTCTGGCTGGAATCCGAAAAGATGAGACTGCCGGGGACGTTCCGCAAAAGGCAAGAAAGAAGCTGCAGACGCTCTACCGCTTTTTGAAAGCGGAGATTAGGGCCACAAATTCTTTTGAACAGGCACAGGTGAGCGCCGGCGGCATAGACTGCGCACAGGTGACCGAACATCTTGCGTCCAGGCTTGTGAAAGGCATCTATTTTGCGGGGGAGATATTGGATATCGATGGTATCTGCGGGGGATATAATCTGCAATGGGCTTTTAGCAGCGGAACCGTTGCGGGGCGGGCTGCAGCCGGCAATTATTGATACTGTGTGAAGAGAAGAGATAAGGGAAATATTATGATACGCATCAATCAGATCAAAGTTCCACCGGAACACACCAGAGAGGACATTGTCCGGAAAGCAGCCAGGATTCTGCGGATTGCGCCTGCTGGGATTCAAACATTACAGATTGTCAAAAAATCCATAGATGCCAGAAAAAAGCCGGACGTTTATTTTGTCTATACAGTAGATGTAGCAGTGGCAGATCAGGATAAGGTATTGTCCTCCTGCCGCGGCAAGGCAGGACAGGTACAGGCAGTTACGGTCAAAAAGTATCAGTTTCCGGCCTACGGAAGTCAACCGCTTGAGAAACGGCCGGTCATTGTGGGGACAGGCCCTGCAGGGCTTTTTTGCGGTTACATGCTGGCCCGTCAGGGGTATCGGCCCATTTTGCTGGAGCGGGGGCAGGAAGCACAGATGCGGCTTGCAGATGTGGAGCGTTTCTGGCGGGAAGGCGTACTGAATCCGGATTCTAATGTACAGTTTGGTGAGGGCGGTGCAGGTACATTTTCTGACGGCAAGCTAAATACTCTGGTCAAGGATGCCTTTGGCAGGAATCGGGAAGTGCTGCAGATTCTGGTACAGGCGGGCGCACCGGAAGATATCTTGTATGAAGCCAAACCCCATATTGGCACAGATATCCTGATTACTGTGGTGACCAATCTGCGCAGACAGATTTTGGAATGGGGCGGAGAAGTACGCTTTCAGACCAAAGTCACAGACCTGATTCTCCACAACAACAAGGTGACAGGTGTGAGGACGGAGGACGGCAGCCATATTGAGAGTCCGGTGGTGATTCTGGCTATCGGTCACAGCGCCAGGGATACTTTTGCTATGCTGGCGGATCGTCAGATTCCGATGGAAGCGAAAGCGTTTGCCGTTGGGCTGCGCATGGAGCATCCCAGAAAACTGATCGATCAGATACAGTATGGAAGGGAACCAAACGAGTATCTGCCTGCCGCCAGCTATAAGGTGACGGCTAAGACTGCAGGCGGCAGAGGCGTTTATTCTTTTTGTATGTGTCCGGGCGGTTATGTGGTCAATGCTTCTTCCGAAGTGGGACGGACAGCTGTCAATGGCATGAGTTACAGCGGCAGGAACGGAGATAACAGTAACAGCGCCATGATTGTCACCGTGACACCACAGGATTACGGCGGAACAGGCCCTCTTGCAGGGATAGCTTTTCAGCGCCGGCTGGAAGAGAAAGCCTATGCGATCGGCGCTGGCGCAGTGCCGGTGGAACATTACGGCACGTACCGACAGGCTGTGCTTGCGAGACAGAAAGAAAGAGCCGATCTTAATCCGGAAAACATCCCGGAGCATCTTCTGGAGATGGATAAACAGACAACTACCCGGATATCGGAAGATTATCCGCATTTTGAGCCGGCTATCAAGGGAAGATGGTGTATGGCGTCAGTCCATGATATCCTTCCGGATGATTTAAATGCGGCTTTGGTGGAAGGTATTGACTTAGTAGGTCAATCCGTGCGCGGATTTGCGGACGACAATGCGTTTGTCTCCGGTGTGGAGAGCAGGACATCTTCTCCGGTACGGATTCTGCGCGATGACACCGGACAATCTGCGGTGGAAGGTCTCTATCCCTGCGGTGAAGGGGCAGGCTATGCCGGCGGAATCACTTCGGCAGCCATGGACGGCATTCTGATTGCGGAAAAAGTTGCCGCCCGCTACCAACCTGTGATAGAATAAAATCTGGTGTGAGATTGTACTAAATCGGCATTTCCCGTATGGTTTATAAATGGGAATATGAAAATAAATGAAAGAGACAGACAAGAATATGACAGACAGCAGAGTACATATGAAAGATAAGAGACGGATTGTGGTAAAGATTGGCTCGTCCTCCCTTCAGCATGAGGAGACAGGAGATTTGGATTATACCAAACTGGACGTGCTGGTAAGGGAACTTTGTAACCTGCGCAATCAGGGTAAGGATGTGGTGCTTGTGACTTCCGGCGCCATTTCTGTGGGCAAGAAGGCCATTATGCTGCCGGAGGATGAAGATGATAATCCAATTGCTGTCAAACAGGCCTGTGCAGCCGTAGGACAGGCAAGGCTGATGATGATATACCAGAAGATTTTTGCCGAATATAATCAGGTGGCGGCCCAGATCTTGATGACCAAGAACACGATTGTAGATAATCTGAACCGCTTTAATGCACAGAACACTTTTGCGGAACTGTTTAAACTGGGTGTCATTCCAATCGTCAATGAAAATGATACCGTAGCCACGTATGAGATTGAAATTGGGGACAATGATACCCTCTCAGCCATTGTTGCCTCCCTGATCGATGCGGATATGCTGCTTCTTTTGTCGGATATTGACGGTCTCTACACCGATGATCCCAGACAGAATCCGGATGTAAAATACATTGAGGTAGTGGAAGAACTCACAGACGAACTGATGAATATGGGGAAGGCTTCCACCGGAAGCAGTGCGGGCACCGGCGGTATGTTCACTAAACTGCAGGCAGCAAAGATTGCCAACAGCATGGGAGTGGATATGGTCATTGCCAACAGCAGGGATATCAAGGTAATCCATCGGATCTTAAGCGGGCAGAATATCGGCACCCTATTTATGGCACACAGGGAAAGTCAATTTGACCTGCCCTTGTATGTACAGCAGATGCATAAGAATTAACGGCTTATCATGCGCACGGGAGGATACAAGGCCTATGACAGTGGAAGAGATGACAAAACGAATCAATGAACTTTATCATAAGTCTCAGGCGGAAGGATTGTCTGAGGACGAAAAGGAAGAGCAGAAGAGACTGCGCCAGGCTTACGTGGCAAATGTGCGTGCTAATTTAAAAGGCCAGCTTGACAATATCTCCATTGTGGAGAAAGACGGTACGATCACAAATCTGGGGGATAAGAAAAAACTTGGCAAATAAAAGCAAACAGGCTGTCCGAACAGAATCCCTGCGGATACGGGATGCTCTTACCGAGCAGGAGAGAGGCGCATACAGTCTGGAAATCATTCAAAAATTAACGTCCCTTACCTGTTACCAAGAGGCGGAGGCAGTGCTTACTTACGTAAGCTTTCGCAGTGAAGTGGAGACTTTGGGATTGATTCGGCAGGCTGTTTCCGAAGGAAAACTTGTTTTTGTGCCAAAAGTACAGGGACAGGAGATGGAATTCTACCGGATTACAGACCTGTCAAAGCTGCAGGAGGGCTATCGGGGTATTCTGGAACCGAAAGCAGAAACGGGAGCCTTTATGCAGATGGAGTCTATACCGTACACCCTATTGTGTATGCCGGGGGCCGCTTTTGACAGGAAACGCCGCAGGATTGGCTATGGCGGCGGCTTCTTCGACCGTTATCTGGAAAGACTTGCCGCTTATCAGGAAGCAGGCTGGTTACATCTTACTGCCATAGCCCTTGCCTATGCCTGTCAGGTTTGGGAAGAAATCCCTTGGGAATCCCACGATGTGCAGCCGGATATGATACTGACAGAACAAGATATAATAATGTGACAAGATTGTTTGTCTTTGGATTTTGGGATTCCGCAATACGGAATCATGGAGGAGCCTATGATACAAGAATATTTAAACGATTTGGGCCGTCAGGCTGTAAGCGCCAAACAGAATCTGCAGGGGCTGACCACAGCCCAGAAAAACCATGCTTTGGAACAGGCCGCATCAGCCCTGGTCAAAGAACAGGACAGACTGCTTGCTGCCAATGAGAAGGATTATCAGATAGCCAGAGAATCCGGTATGGCAGAAGGCCTCTTGGATCGATTACAACTTAATTCGGCGCGGATAAAGTCCATGGCAGAAGGTCTTATACAGATTGCAGCGCTCCCAGACCCTGTAGGAGAAATTATGGAGAGTTTTAACCGCCCCAATGGTCTGCACATTGATAAAGTACGTGTGCCTATGGGGGTGATCGGTATCATATATGAGGCCCGTCCCAATGTGACGGCGGACGCTTTCGGCCTTTGTTTTAAGACCGGCAATGCAGTGATCCTCAAAGGCGGAAAGGATGCCTTTTATTCCAACCAGGCAATTACGCAAGTGATTCAAGAGGCTTTGGCAGAGGAAGGAATCTGCAGACAGGCTGTTCAGTTGATTGAAGATAACGCCAGAGAAGTAACGACCGCTTTCATGCGTCTCAACGAGTATGTGGATATGCTGATTCCCAGAGGCGGAGCCGGATTGATTCGTTCCGTTGTGGAGAATAGTACAGTTCCGGTGATAGAGACCGGCACCGGCAACTGTCATATCTATATTGATGAGGCGGCGGATCTTGACAAAGCTATTCCCATCGTCCTCAATGCCAAGACTCAGCGGATTGGCGTCTGTAATGCCTGTGAGTCCCTTTTAGTGCATCAAAAGATTGCAGATCAGATTCTTCCGGCACTGGGGAAGGCATTGCAGGATAAGAATGTGGAAATCCGTGGTGACAGGATGGTTCAGGAACAGATTCCGGGAGCAGTTCCTGCCTCAGAAGGGGATTATGGCCGGGAATATCTGGATTTGATCGTTTCCATGAAAACAGTGACTTCCCTGGACGAAGCAATCGCTCATATCAATCGTTACAATACCGGACATTCTGATGCTATTATTACACAGGATGCAGCCCATGCGGAACAATTCTTAAGGGAAGTGGATGCTGCTTGTGTATATGTGAATGCTTCCACTCGTTTTACAGATGGCTTTGAGTTTGGGTTCGGTGCGGAGATTGGCATCAGCACCCAGAAACTGCATGCCCGCGGTCCAATGGGGCTTAAGGAGCTGACTTCCCATAAATATCAGATTACCGGAAATGGGCAGATACGAAATTAATAGCAAATTATTTTAGTAAAATATCACTAAAAAAGACAAATTTTTTTGGTGATGTTTTTGTACACTTATAGGGAATTGTTCATTTTTTTCTCCTTAAATATATGATAGAATAAATTGCATATTTAAATAATAGGAGTAGGATCTCCTAAGAAGGGGAGTATCTCTTTTTCAAGGTCAGGTATAGGACAAATATATGAAAACGGGAGAAAACAGATGAAAGACAAGAAAAGATTAGGTGTCATGGCGCAGCTTGTGATGTTGTGCGCAATCCCCATGGTAATCATGGTACTCGTAGTCACAGTCTATGCGATCAGCAAGATGAAGACGATGGTGCAGAATACTACGATGGAGGGATTGGAAAGTTTGTGCCAGAGCGTTTATGCCGCCTATGAGGCCATCGATCCAGGTGATTATCGGCTGGATGGCGATACGCTGTACAAAGGTGATTATTGTGTTTCAGAACATGAAGAAGTGATTGATGATTTCGTGAAAGGCTCCAAAGCTGATGTGACCATTTTCTATGGGGATACCAGGCGGGCCACATCCCTGCGCGATAAGTCCACGGGAGAGAGGATACTGGGAACGAAGGCTTCCGATGTCGTTGTTTCAACGGTTATCAATGGTGGCAAGACATATGAGACCAGCGATGTGAAGATAAACGGGGAGCAGTACTATGCATTCTATATGCCGGCTTTTAATTCTAACGGCAAATGTGTGGGTATGGTATTTGCGGGACAGCCGGCTACGGAGGCAAATGCTGAGATCAACAAAAGCATCATGATGATTCTGGGGATAGCTGTACTGATTTTGATAATTGCCCAGCTTGTCTGTATCCGAATTGCAAGGGCATTAGCGAAAGTGATCGTGCAGTCTGAGGAAATCCTTATTGCTCTGGCGGATGGCAATCTGCAACTGCAGGTCAGCGAGAGAATGTTAAAGAGAAAGGATGAACTGGGCGTTATGGGTCGTGCCGTGCAGTCCCTTCTTGATAAATTGCAGGAGATTATCGGCGGCATCAAGCAGAATACCGATACGCTGATGCAAAAAGGCGATTCACTGGAAAGCATGGCGTCACAGTCCTCCACAACTGCGGATGAGATCAGTACTGCGGTAGAAGATATTTCTAAGGGAGCTGTATCGATGGCGGAAGACATTGAGGCGGCGACTCTTCAGGTTAATAATATGGGAATCCTGATCGAAAAGATTGTGAGCAGTGTTCAGGAACTGGACAATCTGTCGGGGCAGATGCATCAGGCAGATACGGAATCCTCCAGGATCATTCAGGAATTGAGTGAGTCCAATGATAAGACGACCGAGGCGATTAAAAAGATTGAGGTATCCGTACATACCACCAATGAATCTGTCACCAGGATTCAGAATGCCGTTAATTTGATTGCCTCTATTGCCAGTGAAACCAGTCTGCTTGCCTTAAATGCAAGTATTGAAGCAGCCCGGGCAGGAGAGGCCGGCCGTGGCTTCTCTGTGGTAGCCACCCAGATTTCCAAACTGTCTGAGGATTCGGCACAGTCCACTAAGACCATCGAGGAGATCATCCGTCAACTGACGCTGGATTCTGAGGCATCGGTCAAAGTCATGAATGAAGTAAACGAGATCATTGCAGAACAGCAGAGAAAGCTGGATCAGACCAAAGAGAAATTCAGTGATGTGAGCAATGGTATTGAAAGTTCCATGAAAGAATCCCGTCTGATTCATGGTCAGGCCGGAGAATGCGATTCCGAGCGGGGACGGGTTGTGGATGTTATCCAGAGTCTGTCAGCAGTATCTGAGGAAAATGCAGCTTCCACGGAAGAGACGACAGCCTCCATGCAGGAATTGAATGCAACGATTAATCTTCTGGCAGAGGCGGCCAAGGAATTGAAAGAGATGGCCGAAAATCTGGAAGAAGAAGTTGCTTTCTTTAAATTGTAAAGTGATAGTTGAGAGTTTCCAATACAAAGAAGAAGCCGTGGCAGCGCGGCTTCCTTTTTGTGTTGCGGTAATTTATTTATACCGGAGCGCAGAGCAGATTTTGAATTTGATTGAAATTTATGATTTAGTCATTGACAAAGAAAATATATGATATTATAATATGAACAAATAAACATATGTTGAATTATTAATAGAAAGGTGTTTAATAGATAGTGGCGAAAGAATATCTGGAGACGCGAGAAGAGTTGATAAAATCTGTTCTGGACAGACAGCCTGCGGATGAGGCTCTCTACAACCTGGCAGAACTTTTTAAAATGTTTGGAGATTCCACAAGGATTAAAATTCTGTATGCGATGTTTGATACGGAACTGTGTGTGAATGACATTGCCGGACTGCTTCATTTAAGCCAGTCATCTGTCAGTCATCAGCTGCGGATCCTTAAGACTTCCAAGCTGGTAAAATCCCGCAGGGAAGGGAAATCGGTTTTTTACTCGCTGGATGATGAACATGTCAGACTGATTCTCAGCATGGGCATGGAACATGTGGAAGAGTAGGTCTTAATAATGTAACAAACGCTGCAGGGCGTTCGATATATAATTCAGAAGGGAGAATATCATGGGAAAAACTTATAAAATTGAAGTGGATTGTGCGAACTGTGCAGAGAAGATGCAGGAAGCTGCTAAAAAGACAGAGGGTGTTACCGATGCAACGGTAAGTTTTATGACACAAAAGATGAAAGTAGAGTTTGTGGAAGGTGTTGACGAGAAAACCGTTATGAAACAGGTTTTGAAGGCCTGTAAGAAGGTAGAGCCAGACTGTGAGATCGCATTCTGATACAAAATGGATCATTTGGTAATTTTAGAAAGGGAAATTTATAGGAAAGGCGGAAAATCCATAAATACAGGATTATCCGTCTTTTGCATTTGCCGTTCTATATGAAAAATGGGTTGACGAATGGGCGGGAAATCAGTACTATGGTTAAATAGGGAATATTATAGACAAAAATATATTAGATAAATCCCGGCTGGAGGGAAAGACTTTGAAAAAGAATACGATTTTAGGCATGATTATTATCTGTGGATTTTTGCTCACAGCATGTGGCAAGGAAGATGAGGAACTGGTCGCTTACCAGGAAAACATGAACACTTTTTTTGAGAATGTGGCTTCCTATGATAATAACATAAATTCGATTGATTCGTCATCAGAGGATGCGGTGCCCCAGCTTCTGGCATATCTTGATGGCCTGCAGGAAGAGATTACCTGGATGGCGGAACTGGAAGTGCCGGAACAGTTTTCGGCGGTGGAGAGTCTGGCGGATGAGGCAGATGAAAATATGAAAGAGGCTGTGGCCTTATTCCATTCGGCGTACGAAGGAGATACCTACAATGAGAATCTGTGGCAGGGCGCCATGGAATATTACGAGAGGGTCAATATCCGTATCCAATATATCATTTCCATTCTGCATGGTGAGATTCCTGAGGGCGAAGGTGTTACATATACAGAGGATGAGGGTATTTTTGGCGGCGGATTCCTGAATAAGACAGAAGATGATGAATCTTCGGAGGAATCATCGGAGGAAGACGCTTCGGAGGATGAGGCCCCGGAAGATAATTTTGACACGGATGATACCGTCTTTTATGAGGAGCCTTCTGAGGAGGCTGAAGAATAATATGGACAGACAGGCATTTTGTGCGTTGATACAAGACACCCCCATTTATTTAGATGGGGCAACCGGTTCTAACCTGCAGAAAAAAGGCATGCCCACAGGAGTATGTCCGGAGCAGTGGATTCTGGAGCATAAGGAAGCGCTTATTTCTTTACAGAAAGAATTTATAAACGCAGGTAGTAATATCATCTACGCACCCACTTTTACAGCGAACCGGATTAAATTAAAAGAATATGGGCTGGAAGAAAAGATTCGGCAAATGAACCTTGATCTGGTGGCGCTTTCCAAAGAGGCGGCAGACGGACAGGCTTATGTGGCCGGAGATATCACGATGACAGGAGAACAGTTATCCCCCATGGGGAAACTGGATTTCGAGGAACTGGTTGATGTATACAAAGAACAGATCGGTTATCTGATGGAAGCCGGCGTAGATTTACTGGTGGTGGAGACTATGATGAGTCTGCAGGAGACCAGGGCTGCCGTGATTGCTGCCAAGGAGGTTTGTGACCTGGCGGTGATGGCTACACTTACCTTTGAATCAGATGGACGGACTTTGTTTGGGACGGATGCGGTGACAGCTGCCGTTGTGTTGGAAAGTCTTGGTGTGGCGGCCGTAGGTGTCAACTGTTCCACCGGGCCGGATAAGATGGTTGATGTGGTACGCAGCATGGCGGCAGTGACTACGCTTCCGATTATTGCCAAGCCCAATGCCGGCCTACCCTATCTGGATTCATCGGGGAATACCGTATATGATATGGATGCACAGACGTTCGGCGTATGTATGAAAGATATCGTGACGGCAGGCGCTTCCATTATCGGCGGCTGCTGCGGCACCACGCCGGAATATATTCGGGAAGCAAAGAGCCAAACGGCAGATATGTCCATCCTGCACCGGGAGAAATCTGACAGACGTTTCCTTTCCAGCGAACGACAAACGATTTCCTTCGGCCTGACAGATAATTTTATCATTGTGGGAGAACGTATTAACCCCACCGGCAAGAAAAAACTTCAGGCTGAACTTAGAGAGGGCTCCATGGAGATGGTGTCTGCTTTTGCGGAAGAACAGGAGGCCTGCGGTGCCGGTATCCTGGACGTTAATATGGGTATGAGCGGTATCGATGAAAAAGCCATGATGTTAAAGGCTATCGAAACCATTGGCGGCATCACAAACCTGCCACTTTGTCTCGATTCAAGCTATGTAGACGTATTGGAAGCGGCGCTTCGCAGATATCCAGGCCGGGCGCTGATCAATTCTATCTCATACGAGTCAGCCAAGGTGGACGCCCTGCTTCCTCTGGCCCAAAAGTATGGCGCCATGTTCATCCTGCTTCCTTTGTCGGATGAGGGATTGCCGAAGGATATCACGGAAAAGATTGCTATCATAGAGAAAATAAAGGAAAAGGCATTTGCTCTGGGGCTGTCCAGAGAAGATATTATCGTAGATGGTCTGGTAGCCACTGTCGGCGCCAATAAGACAGCGGCGATAGATACGCTGGAAACCATACGTTACTGTAAGAAACAGGGACTTGCCACTATCTGTGGTCTTTCCAATATCTCTTTTGGACTGCCGGAACGGAGTTTTGTCAATGCCAGTTTTCTGACCATGGCCATTCAGGCCGGACTGACCATGGCCATTGCCAATCCATCTCAGGAACTGTTGGTCAGCTGTGCTTTCGCCTCGGACTTACTGTTAAACAAAGAGGGGGCGGATATCCGCTATATTCAGCTGATGGATGCACTGAAAGAAAAGCGGGATGCACTGGGTGAGACTGCATTGCCGCAGACCGGAATAAAGCTCAAGGTGCAGAGCAAAGAGAAAGCCACGTTAACTATCACAGACAAGCTTTATGCTGATGTGCTGAAGGGAAATCAGGGCACTATTGTAGAAGATACTCAGGCGGCGCTGGATCAGGGACATGAGGCGAAGACGCTGTTAGATGAGATACTGCTTCCTGCCATTAATGAGGTGGGGGAACTTTTTGATAAGGGCAAGTATTTCCTGCCCCAGCTGATTGCCAGTGCAGAGGCCATGAAAGCTTCGATTGAATATATGGAGCCGATTCTTTTGCAGACGGATGCTTCTGCGAATATGCCAACGGTGGTAATCGCAACGGTGGAAGGGGATATTCATGACATTGGTAAAAACCTGGTGGCATTGATGTTGAAAAATTATGGTTTTCAGGTGATCGATCTTGGCAAAGATGTGCCCAAAGAAAAGATTATCGAGGCAGCGAAGTCGTATCATGCCCAGGTAATCGCACTCTCAGCCCTGATGACCACCACCATGCAGCAGATGCGGCATGTGATCAATTATGCCAAAGAGCAGAATGTGCCTTCCAAGATCATCATTGGCGGCGCCGTGATCACACAGGAATATGCGGATGAGATCGGTGCGGACGGCTATTCCAAAGATGCGGCTGATGCGGTGAAACTGACCAAAAGGATTTTACAAATAGAAGAATAGAAAAGGAGTATAAATAAAATATGATAGGTGCAGATGCGATAATAAAGTGTTTGGAAGCGGAAGGCGTAGAATATGTATTCGGCTATCCCGGCGTGGCGATATGCCCCTTTTATAATAGTATTCTGGAGTCTGAAGTACAGACAATCCTGATCCGTACGGAACAGAATGCTGCACATGCTGCCAGCGGATTTGCAAGGGTATCCGGCAAAGTCGGCGTATGCGCGGTCACTTCCGGTCCTGGCGCCACCAACCTGATTACAGGTGTGGCAACTGCTTTTGCGGACAGTATTCCTCTGGTATGCATTACCGGGCAGGTTAACAGCGAACTTTTAGGATCTGATGTATTTCAGGAAGCGGATATCACTGGCGCCGTAGAGTCCTTTGTCAAATACAGCTATCTGATCAAGGATGTGGGTGACATCCCCCGGGTTTTTAAAGAGGCTTTCCATCTGGCTAATACAGGCCGTAAAGGTCCTGTGCTGATCGATATACCCATTGATATCCAGAACAGTCCGGTTATTAAATTCAAGTATCCGGAAGAAGTCAACATGAGAACCTACAAGCCTACGGTAAAGGGCAATATGGCACAGATTAAGAAGGTAATTAAGGAACTGGAGAAAGCCAAACGTCCCATCATCTGTGCAGGGGGCGGTGTTCTCTTAAGTCATGCGGAGGGTGAACTTCGAAACTTTGCAGAGAAATATCAGATTCCTGTAGTGTCCACCATGATGGGCATTGGCGCCATGCCGACCAGACATCCGATGTATTATGGCATGGTTGGTAATAATGGTAAGCCTTACGCCAACCGGGCCATGAATGAATCAGACCTTTTGCTGATGGTCGGCGCGCGGGTAGCAGACCGGGCAGTAAACCAGCCGGATTTGATTACAGAGAACAAGGTGCTGATTCACATTGATGTGGATCCTGCAGAAATTGGTAAAAATGTAGGACCGGCCATACCGCTTGTAGGTGATGCCAAACATATTTTTGAGGATATTCAGAAAGAAGATTTTACCTGTGAACACAGTGAGTGGATTCAGGTACTAAACGGTTATCGTGACAGTATGCGTCCGATTCGTAAGCCCAATCCTGATTATGTGGATCCGGCGGCTTTCATTACCATGCTTTCCGAAGCTATGGATGAGGATGCGGTTTATGTGGCGGATGTTGGTCAGAACCAGATTTGGTCCTGCGGCTATCATATCGTCAAGCGGGGACGATTCCTTACCACCGGCGGTATGGGAACCATGGGATACTCCATTCCAGCAGCTATGGGCGCCAAACTGGCAGATAAAAAACGTCAGGTAGTGGCAGTCTGCGGCGATGGTTCTTTCCAGATGTCCATGATGGAACTGGCCACGATGCGGCAGTTTGGTGTATCGGTTAAGATCATTGTCCTCAAGAATAATTATCTGGGAATGGTGCGGGAATATCAGCATTATACTTACAAAGACAACTATTCTGTGGTAGATTTGTCCGGCAGTCCTGATTTGGAAAAACTCTCGGCGGCATATGAGATGAAATTTATGCGGCAGTGTACAATGGATGGTGTGCAGGATACGATCAAGGCATTTCTGGAAAATGACGAATCCGTCTTGTTAGAATGTATCATTGATCCGATGGATCTTGTCAAATAACTGGAAATACATGTGATATCTGCGGTAGCAGTGTACACAAATTTGCACACCGGGAAGGGAGTTAATGATCAAAATGAAGAAAATCTATTCTGTATTAGTGGAAAACAGATCTGGCGTTCTGTGTAAAGTGGCCGGTCTGTTCTCAAGAAGATGTTTCAATATTGACAGCCTGGCAGTGGGTGAGACGGAGGATTCTTCCGTATCCCGCATGACCATCGTCAGTTCCGGCGATCAGCGTACCATTGAGCAGATTGAAAAACAGCTCAACAAAAAAATTGACGTTATTAAGGTAAAGACCTTTGACGAGTCTTCAAGCGTAAGCCGTGAATTGATGTTGATGAAAGTCAAATATAACAAGAGCAACCGCAGGGACATTATGGAGACCTGCGAGATCATGAACGCAGATATTGTGGATATGTCCAAAAACATGATGGTCATACAAATTTGTGATATGCCTGATCGAATCAAACTCTTCATCAGCATGATGCAGGGCATCAGCATTGTTGAGATGGCCCGCACCGGGACATTGGCGCTTCAGAAGTGTATGGAAACTGACAATTAATTTGACTTTTCAAACGTTAGTTGCTACAATTATTGACAGTGTTTGTATAGAAAATCAAAGAAAGGCATGATCTTATGCAAAAAAAAGTGTTTCAGTTGTTGGTAGACAATACGTCCGGTGTTCTGAGCCGTATCGCCGGTCTTTTTTCCAGACGTGGCTATAATATTGACAGTATTACCGCAGGTGTGACGGCAGATCCACGTTTTACGAGAATCACCATCGTCACTTCCGGCGATGATGAGATATTAGATCAGATTGAGAAACAGGTAGCCAAGCTGACCGATGTGCGGGACATTAAGGAATTGAGTCCGGGCTCCAGTGTATACAGGGAACTTGTACTCATTAAAGTAAAGGCATCTGCTCAGGAAAGACAGGGTGTCATCTCTGTGGCTGATATTTTCCGCGCTAAGATTATTGATGTCTCTACAGAGAGCCTGATCATTGAATTGACTGGTAACCAGGACAAAATAGAAGCGTTTATCAGTCTCCTTGACGGCTATGAGATTCTGGAACTGGCACGTACCGGAATAGCCGGATTAGGCCGCGGGATTGAAAATGTTACTTATCTATAGTAAAAGTAAATTCCTTCGGAATTTACTTTACGGGGACTGCTTCGCAGCCTCGGCATGGTAAACCAAAGGGTTACGTATACATTATAAACAAATAGTAAATGGAGGATAGGAAGATGGCAAAAATTTTTTATCAGGAAGACTGTAATTTATCTCTTTTAGATGGCAAGACGATCGCTGTGATCGGTTACGGCAGTCAGGGACATGCCCATGCGCTCAATGCAAAGGAGTCAGGCTGTCACGTAATCATCGGCCTTTATGAAGGTTCCAAATCATGGGCAAAGGCTGAAGCACAGGGATTTGAAGTATATACGGCGGCTGAGGCAGCTAAAAAAGCCGACATCATAATGATCCTGATCAATGATGAACTGCAGGCGGCTATGTATAAGAAGGATATCGAGCCTAACCTGGAAGCAGGCAATATGCTGATGTTTGCACACGGTTTCAACATTCACTTTGGCTGTATCGTACCGCCCAAGGATGTGGACGTAACCATGATTGCGCCCAAGGGACCTGGTCATACCGTAAGAAGTGAATATCAGGCAGGCAAGGGTGTTCCCTGCTTAGTGGCAGTACATCAGGATGCGACCGGTAAGGCACAGGATAAAGCCCTTGCTTATGCATTGGCAATCGGCGGCGCAAGAGCAGGTGTTTTGGAGACTACTTTCAGAACAGAGACAGAGACAGACCTCTTTGGTGAGCAGGCAGTGCTCTGCGGTGGTGTATGCGCATTGATGCAGGCAGGTTTTGAGACCTTGGTAGAAGCAGGATATGATCCAAGAAATGCTTATTTTGAGTGTATCCATGAGATGAAACTGATCGTTGATCTGATCTATCAGTCCGGTTTTGCAGGGATGCGTTATTCCATCTCCAACACGGCGGAATATGGCGACTATATCACCGGTCCGAAGATTATCACAGAAGAGACCAAGAAGACCATGAAGAAGATCCTTTCCGATATTCAGGACGGTACCTTTGCGAAAGACTTCCTGCTTGATATGTCTTCCGCAGGCAGCCAGGTACACTTTAAAGCGATGCGTAAACTGGCATCCGAACATCCGGCAGAGATCGTAGGCGAAGAGATCAGAAAACTCTACAGCTGGAATGGTGAGGATAAACTGATCAACAACTAACCAGGAGCAGATAATTCCCATGGAGTCTAAAATCAGTGTCGATAAGAGACTTGCGGAAAGTTTTATACAGCTTGTACTTAAAATGCCGATTGATAAGATTACCATCAAAGACATTACAGACGGAGCCGGGGTGATACGGCCGACATTTTATAACCACTTTCAGGATAAATATGATCTTCTGGAATGGGTTGTCAAACATGAACTGCTTGAGCCGCTTACCTTAACGCTCCAGAGAGGACACCTTGAGGACGGACTGGTTCTTATCTTTACGAACGCATTACAAATGAAAGAATTTTGTATCCGTGCAGCCAGAATGGAGGGACAGAACTCTTTTGAAAGCATTGTCCGTAACTGCATCTGGGAAACGCTGCATACTTATATCAGCGCGCGCTGCGAGGGCAGATCTTTTTCTCATGTCTGGATGACGCCTGAGATTGTGACGGAATATTATGCCCAGTCCCTGACTTTTGTGGTGATGACATGGATTCGGAAGGATATGATCGTGTCTCCGGAGGAAATAGCTACCATTTACCAGTATATCATCCACCGGTCGATGGACGAAATGTTACATGAGATGCTGTAAAGGTTAACTCAATATAGGAATGATAATCATGTCGTACAGTTACAGGATTTGTAATTGTACGGCATTTTTATTTGGCTGCAAAGTAAATTAACTTTTTCATAGTCTTTTGTTTAGAAAATATTAAGAAGTGATTCATGCTTCTGTTTAGAAATCCCCATTATAGTGTAATTGTTGAAGCAAACAGGCTGTCTGTTCCGTTCTATAAAACAAAGGATGCCAGGCTTGGCCAGATATCCTTAAGTCAATAAAGGAGGGTATCATTTATGACAACAGAAATCATCATGGAGTATTTTACCAGATATGGCAGTGTGGCAATCTTTGTGATTGTATTACTGGAATATCTGAATCTGCCGGGTTTTCCGGCGGGCATTATCATGCCGTTAGCGGGACTCTGGGCAGCAAGGGGACATATTCTGTTTCCGATTGCCATTTTGATCACGGTGGCTGCAGGTCTTACGGGAAGTCTGATCCTGTATATGATAGGCTATACCGGCGGTGATTTCGTTCTGCAAAAGTATCTGGATAAGTTTCCGAAACAGCGCCCTGCAATCGAGGCTAAGTTAGAATGGGTAAGACAGAAGGGAGGCTTTGGTATTTTCCTGAGTAAACTTATTCCCATGATCAGAACACTGATTTCCATTCCGGCCGGCGTATCGAGGATGAATATGGCCAAGTATATTGTCAGTTCCACCCTGGGGATTTTGGTATGGAACCTGATATTTGTGGGAGCAGGATACTATCTGGGGGATAAGTTGTTTGGATACCTGACCTGATAATAAGAAAAAGGAGAAGACAGCCATGAAAATTGCCATGATGACAAACAACTATAAACCCTTTGTGGCCGGTGTGCCCATCTCTGTTGAAAAACTGTCTGAGAGTTTACGATTACTGGGACATCAGGTAACAATATTTGCACCTGCTTATGATAACCAGGTGGAAGAGGACAATGTGGTGAGATACGGAGCCCTGCTTAAAGGTATGGCCGGCGGGTTTTCCGTTCCAAACAGCATGGACCCGAAGATTGAAAGGGCATTTCGGACAGGGCATTTTGATATCATTCATGTCCACCATCCCATGTTGATCGGAGCCACCGCCCGTTATCTTGCCTGGAAGTATCGGGTACCCCTTGTCACTACTTATCATACTCGATATGAACAGTATCTGCATTATGTAGGACTTACCGGTTTACAGAGGTTTTGGCCCATCTATTTACAAAAAGCATTGGGCGTCTGTGATATGGTATTTGCGCCTACACCGCATATCCGGGATTACTTAAGAGGGGCAGGAGTCAATCGTCCCATAGAGGTACTGCCTACAGGTCTGTCAATGGCAAGTTTTAATCCGGATCCGATAAAAGCGGCAAGGCTGAGAACGAAGTTTGGTGAGGGAAGACCATTTCTTTTCTGTACGGTGGCCAGACTTGCCAAGGAGAAGAATCTGGAATTCCTGCTGGAGAGTCTTGCAGCATACAAGCAGAATGCCGGCCCATGCTTTAAGCTTCTTTTGATCGGTAAGGGCCCTTACCGTGAAAAGCTCTGCCAGAGAATTACAGAACTCTCTCTGACAGAAGAAGTGGTTTTGACAGGGGAAGTGCCAAACGAACAGATTAAAGAATACTGTCTGGCCTGCGACCTCTTTCTATTTCCTTCCCGCTCTGAGACCCAAGGTATTGTCCTGCTTGAGGCAATGGCTGCCGGGGCGCCCGTACTGGCGCTTCGAGCTACCGGTACGGATGATATTGTGATAAATGGCGTCAATGGCTATATGACAGAAGTATCCGGGGACAGTCCGCAGGAGAGACTGTATGACACACATGTTTTTGCAGAACGGTTGATGGACATCCTGACCGGAAAAGAGTTGGATGCTTTGCGAAAGGGCGCCAGGGAGACGGCTCAAATGTATGATTGTCAGAAAATTGCCGGTAAAGCAGCTTCCTGTTATCAGGAAATCTTATGGACTTATGAGATGCAAAGAAACGGATTGTATGGACGGCCTGCCCGGATATGATGGATTATGTTATACTATTATATATTCAATATAAGAATGTTCAATATAAGAGGGGGCTATCATGAGCGCATATCATATTCTGATCGTTGAGGATGACAAAGAAATTCGGGAAGGCATCGAGATTTATCTGAAAAACCAGGGGTATATCGTCTATCAGGCCGCTGATGGCATTGAGGGCCTTGCGCAGATTGAGAAGGAAGAGATTCATCTGGCTATTGTGGATGTGATGATGCCGCGGATGGATGGCATCAATATGATGATGCGGGTGCGGGAACTGGGATACGAATTTCCGGTGATCATGCTCTCCGCCAAATCAGAGGAAGTTGATAAGATCATGGGACTGAATATGGGCGCGGATGACTATGTGACGAAACCTTTTACGACCATGGAACTTTTAGCCAGAGTAAATTCCCATCTGCGCCGGTATGGCCGTTTCCTGGAGATGATGGGGAAAGAGGAGCAAAACGATAAAGTCTACATCATAGGCGGACTGGAATTACATGAGGATACTGTGGAAGTTTTTGTGGATGGCAAGCCTGTGAAATTGACGCCTATAGAATTTAAGATATTACTGTTATTAATAAAGAATCCTGGCCGTGTATTTTCGGCGGAAGAGATTTACGAGCGTGTCTGGAATGAACAGGCAATCAACACGGATACGATCATGGTACATGTCAGGAAAATCCGGGAGAAGATAGAATTAAATCCCCGGGAACCAAAATATTTAAAGGTGGTGTGGGGCATTGGGTATAAAATTGAAAGGCAATAATGCAGTAAATGACAGTTCAGAAAATAATACGATGGCAAACAGGAAACAAAGTCATAAAGCAGGCATTTTTATTGCAGTCTTTTTGGTCTTTCTGGCATCTGTAATGTTTGTCCTCCTGTATTCCGCTTTTCGGAGACGGGCAGAAAGTCTTATGGAATATGTCCAGGAAGATGTGATGCACAACGAAACATTCCTACGGGATCTCTATCAGGGAAATACGATCCTTTATAAGGAATTGCAGGAACAGGTGTCAGGAACGCCCCTCAGATATCAGGATGTCTATCTTACTGTGACGCTGGAGCCTTCCACCAATACGGTTGCATCGTATATTGATTTTGGCGGGGAAAGCGCCGATGAGTATGCCGCTCGGAAGCTCTACGAGATGCTAAAAGGATGGGAAGATAAATTTTGGAACAGCCTGGACTATGCCCTGGATTATCAGATCATAGATCATGCCGGCGGTACCATGATCACGAATACGGGAAATAATCTCTCACAGCTTGGCACGAAGGAAGCCACTGAAGAACTCCTTTCCCAATATCCATATTATATTAAAATTTCTTATGACAGCAGTGGCTTTCTGGAACATGTCTGGGTGAAAGGTGCAGAAGCTGATGAACTTTTAAGAAATGTACAGCGTGTCATGCGGAGTAACTATCTGGAGCGGACTTTTTATGATTTTTACTATGCGGATGGTTATCTTGCTAACATGATTTCAGATGAGAATATTTATTATTATCACAATGGAAATATGATGAAGGCCAGGATTGACGTAAACAATACGCCAAGGGACTGTACAATCTGTTACGCCCTGACACAGGAGCAGAAGGACAATCTCATAAAATGTAATGATTATTATACGGCCATAGACTCCTGGAGCGCATATTATTCTGCCAATGTGGCGGATACCTTCCGGATGTTCCTCATCATCCTTGGTATTGTGGCTCTGATAATGCCTTTAGACAAAAAGTATCATCTACATGAACTTTGGTTTTTACAATTTGATCTTGAAATTCTGCTTGTGATATTGTTCCTTATGTTTTGCTTTATGGGCGATTTGGAGTTAGGACTGGTGATATACAGTGTGGATGGTGGTATGGATTCGGATCTGCTTACCGCATTGCATTCTTTCTGGCCAAATCTTTCCATGGAATGGTTAAAAGGAATTGCCACAGGAATCAATCTGTTGATTTTGGTTATTATGTTTGGGTTATGGTACATTCTGGTGACGGGACTCGGACAGGTGTATACGCTGGGCTTTAAGCGCTATCTGAAAAAGCGCAGCCTCTGTTACCGAATCTGGAAAAGGCTCCATTCCTTCGGCAGCCGGAAAGCTGGCGAGTTTAAAGAGGAAATCCTGCATGTGGATTTGGGGCATAGCATGAACAAGGTTCTGCTAAAAATTGTGGTGATCAATTATCTGCTGCTTGCCCTTTTGAGTATGCTGTGGTTTGCGGGTATATTCCTCTTGTTGCTCTATTCGATTGTCTTGTATATGGTGTTAAAAAAATATATAAAACACATTCAGGCACAGTATAAAAATTTGCTGGTTGCCACCCAGTCTATCGCGGATGGCAATCTGCAGACAGAGTTTGCAGGGGACTGGGGTGTTTTTGAATCCTATAAGAGCCAGCTGGCTGAGATTCAGCAGGGATTCTCCAGAGCAGTTGAAGAGGAAGTCAAGAGTCAGCGGATGCGAACCGAACTGATCACCAATGTCTCTCACGACTTGAAAACGCCGCTCACAGCCATCACTACCTACATTGAACTTTTGCAGGAAGAGGGCGTCACGGAAGAACAGCGCAGGGAATATCTGGATGTGCTTGCGAGAAAATCGAACCGTCTGAAGATTTTGATCGAAGATCTCTTTGAAGTGAGTAAGGCTACCAGCGGGAATGTTTCCCTGCAATTAGACCGAGTAGATATCGGCAACCTGATGCGTCAGGCATATCTGGAGTATGAGGACAGAGTGGAACAGGCAGATCTGCTCTTCCGTTTCCAGATACCGGAAGAAAAACAGTTCCTTATACTGGACAGTCAGAAAACCTACCGTATCTTCGAGAATCTGTATACTAACATCATCAAATATGCCATGCCCCATACCAGAGTATATGTACGTATGGAACGGCTTGGAAATGATGTGGTGATTGAATTGAAGAACACTTCGAAGGCGGAACTGAATATTGCGCCAGAGTCTTTGACGGAACGTTTTGTCAGGGGTGACAGTTCCAGAAATACCGAAGGGAGCGGCCTGGGACTGGCCATTGCCAGAAGTTTTGTAGAATTGCAGGGCGGCAGGATGCGGCTTGAGATTGACGGAGACTTATTCAAAGTAACGATTGTGTGGAAGGGGCTTTAAGCCCCTTCCCTTTTTGGGCTTAGTATGATAAAATAACATAGAATTTTGGATGCCGCAATGCGGTATGACAGTATACAGCGGACAAAATAAGTCAAATTGACAGATATAAGGAGGAACAGACATGGGAATGACAATGACGCAAAAGATTCTGGCGGCACATGCCGGTTTGGATAAGGTGGAGGCAGGACAGTTGATTGAGGCCGATCTCGATCTGGTGCTCGGTAACGATATCACCAGTCCTGTAGCCATTAAGGAAATGGAAAAGATGAATACGGAAGGGGTGTTCGATAAAGATAAGATTGCCCTGGTGCCGGATCATTTTGTGCCGAACAAAGATATCAAATCTGCGCAGCACTGCAAATGTGTCAGGGAATTTGCCCGCAAAAACGAGATAACCAATTATTTCGAGGTGGGCCAAATGGGTATCGAACATGCCCTTTTACCGGAGAAAGGACTGACCGTAGCAGGGGACGTCATCATTGGAGCAGACTCCCATACCTGTACTTACGGTGCTCTTGGCGCTTTTTCCACGGGTGTGGGCAGCACGGATATGGCGGCTGGAATGGCTACCGGCAAAGCTTGGTTTAAGGTGCCTGCCGCTATCAAATTTAATCTTGTGGGTAAGCCGGACAAATGGGTCAGCGGTAAAGATGTGATCTTACATATTATCGGCATGATCGGTGTGGATGGCGCATTGTACAAGTCCATGGAGTTTACGGGGAGCGGCATTGCCAATCTGACTATGGATGATAGATTTACCATTGCCAATATGGCCATTGAAGCCGGTGGTAAGAACGGTATTTTCCCGGTGGATGAACTTGCCATTGCCTATATGAAGGAGCACAGTACAAGAGAATATAAGATTTATGAGGCGGATGAAGATGCGGTTTATGATGAGGAATATACTATCGACCTGAGCACGTTACGGCCTACGGTGGCATTCCCCCATCTGCCTGAGAATACAAAGACCATTGATGAGATCAAAGAGGATATCCATATCAATCAGGTGGTGATCGGTTCCTGCACCAATGGCCGTCTGGATGATCTGCGGATTGCAGCCAAGGTCTTAGCTGGCAGACATGTGGCAGAAGGAATGCGTTGTATCGTGATCCCGGCCACACAGGCGATTTATTTACAGGCCATGGAAGAGGGGCTGTTAAAGACCTTTATTGAGGCTGGCGCCATTGTCAGTACGCCTACCTGCGGACCATGTCTTGGCGGTTATATGGGTATCTTGGCCGAAGGGGAGCGTTGTGTATCTACCACCAACCGTAATTTTGTGGGTCGTATGGGACATGTGGATTCAGAGATTTATCTGGCAAGTCCTGCGGTGGCGGCAGCCAGCGCAGTGACAGGGAAGATTTCATGCCCATGCCAGTTGGACTAAGGCAAAGCAGATAACGAATATACTCGATACAAAGAAAGGAATGACAAGCATGAAAGCAGCAAAAGGATTTGTTTTTAAATATGGTGACAATGTAGATACGGATGTGATAATCCCGGCACGTTATCTCAATTCTTCCGATCCGGCGGAACTGGCCGCTCACTGCATGGAAGATATCGACAAGGAATTTATCAATAAAGTACATGAGGGAGACATCATTGTGGCAACCAAGAACTTTGGATGCGGTTCTTCCAGGGAACATGCGCCCATTGCCATCAAAGCGGCCGGCGTCAGCTGTGTGATCGCGGAGACTTTTGCCAGAATCTTTTACCGCAATGCAATCAACATCGGCCTTCCCATCGTAGAGTGTCCGGAGGCAGCCAAGGCTATCGAAGCCGGCGATGAAGTGGAAGTTAATTTCGATACGGGTGTCATCACAGATCTGACGAAGAACACCACCTATCAGGGGCAGGCTTTCCCTGCATTTATGCAGAAAATCATTGCGGCGGAGGGGCTTGTCAATTATATCAACCAGAAATAACAGGTAGGAGAGTATGATATACAGAGTAGGCGATCAGGAGCATCCCGGCTACGATTACAGCCGTCAAAAGCCCACCCAGGTGTCAGGGGACAGTGAAAAATTCAGTCTCGACCACCAGAAAAATGAAGATTTTTCTTCCCAAAAAGGGGAAAAGGGCGAAGACAAAAAACTACACGAAAAGAAAAAGGGATCCAGTCTGCAGGAAAAGAGCGGTGTAAAACTGGAGCTGTCCGGTTCCGGCGCTAAACTTGCTTCTAAAGAGGAAAAGCAGACAGATTCTTCGGGTGTCAGCAATGCTTCTGGAAGTGCGCTCTGGGACTCTGTCAGGGATACCCTGCACAAACTCACACAATATGTAAAAGACCTTCTTTATCGAATTTGGAATGATCCGCCGGAAGAGGCATCGTCCAGCGATGTGACCCCGGAGGAAGCCGAGCGCTATACAGAAGAGTATTATGCTTTAAAAAGAGAGACCGCATCGAAAGATATTATAGAAGAGAACAAGTCCGTCACAAATGAGACTTTGACAGGGACCGAAGAATTGACTGACCTGGTCGGATTGTCCAATTCAGTCAATGAGAAAAGCAGGGATACTGAGATTCAAAAATACCTGCGTTCCGGAAATCTGGAACAGGTACTCAGTCTTCTGACAGACAATGGAAAGCGGACTATCGCCAAGAACTCCACACTTCTTACTTATTATGATAAAAGTGGCAGGCTCACGTCCATAAATCCTTCTGACAGAGAGAGGATTCTGCACGGAGACCGCCACTCAAAAAGTCTATAAAACAACCGTATTTTTACCGGTTCGCTTACCGCGGTAGAGATTGTAATCCGCCTGGGTTATGGTCTCCTCCACGGTATCTTTTTTGTTATGGGCAGCAATACCGAGAGTCATGCTGCAGTGTATCCACTTGGAATTACATTCAAAGACTTTATTTGCCACATTGCGCCGAATATTCTCTGAAATGCGGTAGGCTGCTTCCAGAGAGGCATTGTTGATCAGGATTAAGATTTCCTCACCGCCCCAGCGGCATACATATCCGTGTTCTTTGACCTGCGCCGTTACAATTTTGGCAATTCCCTTAAGAACCACATCACCAAAATCATGCCCATAGGTATCATTGATCTTCTTAAAATCATCAATATCACACATTACAAGTGTAAAGCTGGAGGAAGACTCCATTGCCTGATTAAGAAATACATCCATGCTTCTGCGGTTATAGAGTCCGGTCAGCGGATCTGTGCTGGCAAGCTGTTCTAACACTGCATTTTGATGTTTCAACTGATTGTTCGTCAATTTAATCTCAAAGACAAACACCAGAGAGAAAACGATCAGAAACAGGAAAGAACATATGGAGTTAAAAATATACAGACCAATTTCCCAGAATTGGTTTTCGATTGTATACAATGGATGCCAAAAAAAGGAGAGCATCTTACAGGATAAAAAAATGAATACTGCCACAAAAGCAGAAATGGTGGCAATCATCATCTTGTGTCGTTTAATATTCATGGTATAACAGATATAATATCCCACCGGGATGATTGCAATAATATACTGTGCGAATCCATACTGCCAGCCAAGGCAGAGTGCGGCGATCATAGAATGCAATATGATTTCCAGATATGTAGTATAATACACTGGCAGGAACAAATCCTTACGTACTAAAAAGAAGCAGAACACATAGGTGCACACACTAAAGATATTAAACAGAAACAGCGGTATAACCTGCAAACAACCGAAAATAATAGTTAGAAAAAGATGAACCATTGTCACTGAAAAGATGATGGCCATAAATTTCAGCCGATTGGTAATTTTGATATTACCTGATAAAATGTTTTTGGCATCGCCCCAAAAGCGTTTCATATAGCGGTTCATATCAGTCATCCTTTTTCAAATGAATCAAGTTCCATGCCATTTAGTAACAGCATAATTGTATCAATTATACTATAAAAAAATATATGTGTAAATCATCTCCTGTTATTTTGTGAAAACACTTGTTCGATTGTGCCATATCTGGTATACTGTTTGACATGGATAAGACAGCGTTTGAAAATGCAAAATTAAAAGTATTGTTAAAGCAGCACGATCCCCACGGTTTCGGGACGTTGCAGGAGAAGACCGTCCACGCAGTTATGAAACTTTATTATGAACCTGATATTGATTATCATGAGGTGCCGATCGAGGGATATATTGCGGATATATATACCGGAAAGCGCATCATTGAGATTCAGAATGGTAATTTTAACAGACTGCGGCCCAAATTGGAGGTTTTTCTGCCCTTATATCCGGTCACGGTGGTATTTCCCATTCCTCATGCGAAGTGGGTAATCTGGATGGATGAGACAACAGGAGAACTTTCTCCCAAACATAAATCCCCTATCACCGGCAACATCTATCATGCCTTTCCGGAACTTTATAAAATCAGAACTTTTTTAAAGGATCCAAACCTGTCCTTTGCTTTTCCGCTGGTGGATATGGATGAGTATCGGCTTTTGAACGGCTGGAGCAAGAATCGTAAGAGAGGGTCTTCCCGCTATGACAGGATGCCGTTGGAACTGTTTGATGAGATATTGATTGAACGGGTAGAAGATTTTATGCAGGTGATTCCCTATGAACTGGAGGAACCTTTCACAATCAAGGAATTTGCCCGGGCTGCCAAGATTCACCGGGATCTGGCTTCCAGTGTGGTTCCCCTGCTAAAGGAAATGGGGGTTGTGAGATGGGTTGGAAAGAGGGGGCGGGAGTACCTATATGAAGTAACGCCTGAACAGATATAGCATTTGGGTCTAAGTACGAAACGCGATTCAATGTAGTCGCAACCACTCTATCTTGTATTTATACTTTGCAATAGCGCTAAATATATGGTAGAATTTATGGGTGATATTTTCGGAATCGAATGATAGACCGCAAAATCAGGTTAAAATATAGATTTGCCGCCAGACGGCGGTATGGAGGAAATATGACTAAGGCAAATACATATGATGCTTCCAGTATTACAGTACTGGAAGGTTTGGAAGCGGTTCGGGTGCGGCCCGGCATGTATATCGGAAGTGTGTCCACCAAAGGACTGAATCATTTGATCTATGAGATCATGGACAATGCGGTGGACGAGCATCTGGCCGGTTATTGTACTACAATCCGGGTGACGCTGGAGGCGGACGGTTCCGCCACAGTATCAGACAATGGCCGCGGTATTCCTGTGGGAATGCATGAAAAGGGCATTAGCGCGGAACGGTTAGTGTTTACCACGCTGCATGCGGGCGGTAAGTTTGACAATGATGCTTACAAGACAAGCGGCGGTCTGCACGGCGTAGGTTCTTCTGTCGTGAATGCGCTTTCCACTTATATGCATGTGACCGTCAAGACCGGCGGTGCAATCTATGAAGATCATTATGAACGCGGTATTCCCACCCTGGAATTAAAGGATGGGCTTCTTCCGGTGGTGGGAAAGACCAGGGAATCCGGCACCACCATTAACTTCCTTCCGGATGACACCATCTTTGATAAAACACGTTTCAAGGAGGATGATGTTAAGAGCAGACTGCATGAGACGGCTTATTTAAATCCGGAACTGACCATTATTTATGAAGACAAACGCGGTGCGGAAGTGGAACATATTGAATACCATGAACCGGAAGGCATTGTGGGCTTCATCAAAGATATGAATAAGAGCAAAGAGAACATTCATGATGTCATTTATTTTAAGGGTGAATCGGAAGGCATCACCGTAGAATGTGCTTTTCAGTATGTGAATGAATTTCATGAGAACGTACTGGGATTTTGTAACAATATTTATAATGCTGAGGGTGGTACGCATCTGACCGGTTTTAAGACCATGTTCACAAACGTGATCAACACCTACGCCAGAGGATTGAACATCCTTAAGGAAAAAGATGTGAACTTCACCGGTGCAGATGTGAGAAACGGGATGACGGCAGTTATCTCCATCAAACACCCGGATCCCCGGTTCGAAGGACAGACGAAGACCAAGCTGGACAATCAGGATGCAGCAAAAGTGGTCAGTAAGGTGACCGGGGACGAGATTGTCCGCTATTTTGACCGCAACCTGGAAACTTTAAAGAGCATTATCGGCTGTGCAGAGAAGGCTGCAAAGATACGAAAGACAGAGGAAAAGGCCAAGACCAATCTGTTGACGAAACAGAAATTTTCTTTTGACTCCAATGGCAAACTGGCTAATTGTGAGTCCAAAGACGCCTCCAAGTGCGAGATTTTTATCGTAGAGGGAGATTCTGCAGGCGGCAGCGCCAAGACTGCCAGAAACCGCATGTATCAGGCAATCCTGCCAATCCGCGGTAAGATTCTGAACGTGGAGAAGGCCAGTATTGATAAAGTACTTGCCAATGCCGAAATCAAGACCATGATCAATGCTTTTGGCTGCGGCTTTTCGGAGGGTTATGGCAATGACTTTGATATCAGTAAACTGCGCTATGACAAGATTATCATCATGGCCGATGCGGATGTGGACGGCGCCCATATCTCCACGCTGCTGCTTACTTTATTTTATCGTTTTATGCCGGAACTGATTTATGAAGGCCATGTGTATATCGCCATGCCGCCCCTGTATAAGGCCATGCCGTCCAAGGGAAAAGAAGAGTATTTATACGATGACAAAGCGTTGGAAAAATACCGCAAACGCCACAAAGGCCCCTTTACTTTACAGCGTTACAAAGGTCTGGGAGAGATGGATGCCGAACAACTCTGGGAGACAACGTTGGATCCGGATACACGGCTGTTAAAGCAGGTAGAGATTGAGGATGCGCGTATGGCTTCGGAGGTAACAGAAATGCTGATGGGTACGGAGGTGCCGCCGCGTAAAGAATTTATTTACCGCCACGCGAGGGAGGCGGAATTAGATGTCTGACAGGGGAGAAGAGCACGGCGGCGGATTTTTGAAATGGATTTTTCTGATTCTTTTTATTCTGCTCTCACCGGGGATTGGCATGTTGATAGATACCCGGCTTCTATTTCCGCCGTCTCCGGATGCGCATGGACATGGGATACCGGTTTTTACCATTTTGCTGCCACTGTTTGCAATTGTTCTCGCCGGTATTTTTTGTATCATAGGATTGTGCAAAAGCATATCCAAAAGAGCATCCTTGCGTGAAGAACATTACGAGTATTTGAAAGTGTTTCAGCAAAGTGACAATGTGCAGGCGCCTGTTCTGATCTTTCATGAGATTGACTTGGAATCAGGTCGATGCAGTGTGAGGTGTATACAGATTTATCGAAACAGATATGTGGAGCGCTTCGCAAATCATGGCGTTTACATGCCAGTTCCGCCGGCAGGCTCCATGAACATGCCGGCAGGCCAGACGGCATATACCACAATCAGACAGGAATTCGAAGAGATATGGAACAGTGGACGCTATGTAGGGCCTTTGGCGTTATAGAGCGGCAGGTTCAAAGATAAAGAGGAAATATTTATATGGATGACAACAGAATTATCAAAACAGAATACTCAGAAGTAATGCAAAAGTCCTATGTGGATTATGCCATGAGCGTTATCATTGCCAGGGCGCTGCCGGACGTGCGTGACGGCCTGAAACCGGTGCAAAGAAGAACCCTCTATGATATGTATGAACTGGGGATCCGCTATGACAGGCCTTATCGTAAATCGGCGCGTATCGTGGGCGATACCATGGGTAAATATCATCCTCACGGTGACAGTTCCATCTATGAGGCGCTGGTGGTCATGACCCAGGATTTTAAGAGAGGACTGCCTTTGATCGATGGCCATGGCAATTTCGGTAATATCGAGGGCGATGGCGCGGCGGCCATGCGTTATACAGAGGCCCGTTTAGAGCGCATTACGCAGGAGGCTTTTCTGGCGGATTTGGACAAGGATGTGGTGGATTTTATCCCCAACTTCGATGAGACAGAGCGGGAACCGGGAGTTTTACCGGTCAAGATACCGAATCTGCTAGTCAACGGTTCTGAAGGAATCGCTGTGGGTATGGCAACCAGCATACCGCCCCATAATCTGGCGGAAGTAATAGAGGCAGCCAAAGCCTATATGCTGGATGAGAATATCACCACAAGAGAACTGATGCGTTATCTAAAGGGGCCGGATTTCCCCACCGGCGGCATTGTCATCAATGAAGATGAACTGCTGGAGATTTACGAGACAGGCGCCGGTAAGATCAAACTCCGGGGCAAGGTAGAGGTGGAGAAGGCCAAAGGCGGTAAGACCAATCTGGTGATCACCGAGATTCCTTATACCATGATCGGCGCCAATATCGGTAAGTTCCTGATGGATGTAGCGTCCCTTGCCGAGACCAAAAAGACGCAGGATATCGTAGATATCACGAACCAGTCTTCCAAAGAAGGAATCCGTATCGTCATTGAACTGCGGAAAGATGCAGATGTAGAAAACTTTAAGAACATGCTCTACAAAAAGACCCGTCTGGAAGATACCTTCGGTGTCAATATGCTGGCCATCTGCGATGGACGGCCGGAAACCATGGGCTTAAAACAGATTATACAGGAGAGCGTTAAATTCCAATATGAGGTGACAGCCCGCAAATATAAAAATCTGCTGGAAAAGGAACTGGATCGCAAGGAGATTCAGGAAGGCCTGATCAAAGCCTGCAATGTGATCGATCTTATCATCGAGATTCTGCGGGGATCTAAAGACCGTACCATGGCCAAGACCTGTCTGGTGGAAGGTAAGACAGACGGCATCAAATTCAAATCCAAAGAATCCAAGATTATGGCGGCCCAGCTGCAGTTCAGTGAAAAACAGGCCAATGCCATTCTGGATATGCGTCTTTATAAACTGATCGGCTTGGAAATCGAGGCGCTCATCAATGAACATGAGGAGACAATGGCCAATATCTATCGGTATGAGGATATTTTAGCCAGGCGGGATTCCATGGCGCAGGTCATCATCAATGAACTGGATGCCATCAAAGACCGCTATCAGCGCAAGAGACGGACACAGATTACCAATGCCGGGGAAGCTGTTTATGTTGAAAAAAAGGTTGAGGAGATGGATATTGTCTTTTTGATGGACCGGTTCGGTTATGCCAGAACCATTGATCTGCCCACCTACGAGCGCAACAAAGAGGCCGCTGATACGGAAAACCGTTATGCTTTTGTCTGCAAAAATACCGGTAAGGTATGTCTGTTTACAAACACCGGACAGCTTCACACCATAAAGGCGATGGATCTGCCGTTTGGCAAATTCCGGGATAAAGGAGTGCCGGTAGATAATGTGAGTAACTTTGATTCGTCCAAGGAGACGATCATCTATGCGGCAAGTCAGAGTGACCTGAATCTCTACCGGGTAATCTTTGCCACCAAACAGGCAATGCTCAAGGTGGTGGATGGGGGTGAATTTGATGTGGCCAAGCGGACTGTGGCCGCTACCAAATTGCAGGAAGACGATGAAGTGGTAAGCGTTGTGGCATACAAAGAACAGCGCAATATCATTCTGCAGTCCAAAGCCGGTTATTTCCTTCGTTTTGCGATAGAAGAGATACCGGAGAAAAAGAAGGGCGCCATCGGAGTCCGAGGGATGCGGCTTGGCGCTTCCGATGAGATTGAGGCAGTGTATTTTTCACAGAATGCGGTGGAACAGTCCATTATCTATGGCAATAAAGAACTGGAACTGAATAAAATTAAACTTGGTAAACGGGACGGCAAAGGTGTGAAAGTCCGTCAAAACTAAATAATAAGATTCAGAAAGAGAGCCAATATGAGAGTGATAGCGGGAACGGCAAGAAGTCTGCCTTTAAAGACCCCTGACGGTCCGGATACAAGACCAACCACAGACCGGATTAAGGAAACCCTTTTTAATATGTTACAGCCTTATCTGTATGACGCTGTATTTGTGGATTTATTCAGCGGAAGCGGCGGTATTGGAATAGAGGCTTTGAGCCGGGGCGGCAGACACGCCTATTTTGTGGAGAACGATAAGCGGGCGCTTTCCTGTATTGTGGATAACCTGCAGTTTACGAAATTTACACAGCAGGCCACTGTGTTGCGTCAGGATGCTGTCAGTGCACTTTATGGGATTCATGAACATGCTGTGGATGTGATTTTTATGGATCCTCCATACGACAGAGGTTATGAGAAACAGGTCTTACAGGCTCTGCGTGAACTGCCCTGGGTGACACCGGATACCCTGATTGTCATAGAAGCCTCTCTTTCTTGTGACTTTACTTACTTGACGGAATTGGGATATGTTCTGGAAAAGGAGAAGCGCTACAAGACGAACAAACACGTTTTTTGTCGAAAAATATAGAATTGGCACAAAATTTTTTTATAAAAAATGAAAATAAATAAAGACATTTTGTCTAAAGTGTTTTAATATGATAACAAGAGATATGGACAAAAGCATGTGAGGATTTTTTATGAGGGCAGCAATTTATCCCGGAAGTTTTGATCCGGTCACTTATGGGCATCTGGATATTATCAGACGGGCATCCAGTATTTTTGATGAATTGACAGTAAGTGTATTGAATAATAATACAAAGACTCCATTGTTTTCTGTGGAAGAACGTGTTAGAATGTTAGAAGAAGCGACCAAAGATCTGCCCAACGTGACCGTAGATTCCTTCAGCGGTCTGTTAATTGATTATGCAGACAGAAAAGGCATTCATGTGGCAATCAGGGGGCTGCGTGCAATCACAGATTTTGAGTACGAACTGCAGATTGCCCAGACCAACCGCAAGTTTTCCGATGGAAATCTGGACACGGTGTTTTTGACTACGAGTCTTGAATATGCCTATTTGAGTTCATCGACCGTCAAAGAGATTGCCAGTTTTAATGGAGACATCTCCAAGTGTGTGCCTGATTTTGTGGCCGGACTGATTTATGAAAAATATGGATTTAGCAGATAGGAGTAAGCATGAGCAGTAGAATCGAACAACTTATCGATGAGATTGAAGATTACATTGACGGCTGCAAATACCAGCCCTTATCCAAGACTAACATAATCGTAAATAAAGAAGAGATTGACGAGTTGCTCAGAGAACTTCGCATGAAAACACCGGACGAGATCAAGCGTTATCAGAAGATTATTTCCAACAAGGAGGCTATCTTAAATGATGCCAGGGCAAAAGCTGAAGCGTTGATTAAGGATGCAACGGTTCAGACTACGGAATTGATTAATGAACATGAGATTATGCAGCAAGCTTATGCACAGGCCAACGAAGTTGTACGGATGGCAACTACACAGGCACAGGAGATTCTTAACAATGCAACGATGGAAGCCAATGGTGTAAGAACTTCCGCCATGCAGTACTTAGACGATATGCTCTCCAATCTGGAAAGTGCAATGACTGCCACACTCACTGCCACCACTGAACATTATGAGAGTTTCTTTAACACGATAAACGGCTATAATGAGATTGTAAAAGCGAATCGTGCGGAACTGCGTCCGGTGGAAGTGGAGAAAATGTTAAAAGAGGCGGAGGGAGATACAGACTCCGGTCCGGAATTAAATCTGATGTAGCTACATAATATTGATATGGCCAGAGCGAAATAGCCGGTTTCCAGGGAAGCCGGCTTATTCTTTTCATATGAAGTTCCTATGAAGTGAAATCAGGCGAATTTTAAATCCGCAGAAGCTTTTTATGGTATGGGAAAATATGACAAATTTGAATAAAAAGTTTAATCGTATATTGATAGGGACGCCTGTTTTACTACTATGCATTATAGTTGGCATCTGCCTTGCCCCTGCCGGACGGCTCTATGCGCAGGAATTGGGTCCTGTACCGGAAGCACAGCCAACGGCAATAGAACCGGCTCCTGTGCCGGAGACACAGCCAACGACAACAGAACCGGCTCCCATTGTCATTGTCTTAGATCCGGGCCACGGCGGAGAAGGAGAAGAGGGGGCTATTTACGAAAACTTTGTTGAAAAAGACATGAATCTGATTTTGGCAAACGCTATGAAGGCAGAACTGGAAAAGTATGAGGGCGTCACAGTCTATATGACCAGAACAGGCGATCAGAATATTTCTTTGGCGCAGCGGAGCGAATATGCTAAAAGTGTCAATGCTGACATGATGTTCTGTCTCCATTTCAACACGTCCGGATCACATACTTTGTTCGGCACTGAGTGCTGGGTGTCCGCCTTTGGGGATGAGTATAGCAAAGGCCGAAGTTTTGCCGAAATTGAGATGGATATGTTGGAGGATCTGGGATTATATTCCCGGGGAATTAAAACCAGACTCGGCGATGGGGGTACGGATTACTACGGTATCATCCGTACAGCCTCAGAACTGGATCTTACCTGTGTGCTGATCGAGCACTGTCATATCGACCATCAGAATGACCGTTCGTTCTGCGAAGGCAGGGAGCAGTGGGAAGCTTTTGGCCGACTGGATGCCACTGCCGTGGCCAAATACTTTCATTTGAAATCAGATATCCTGGGCGTTGATTACAGCGATTATCCCATTACTACAGTGCCGGTGCCAGATTATGTGGTAAGCCCTGACACTACGCCGCCTGATGCCTGTATCATCGATTTCATATCTCAGGATATGACAAACGGAGAGGTCGCGATACAGCTTTCCGCCGCAGATTATGACAGCGGGATGCTCTATTATGCTTACAGTTATGATGGCGGAGAGACTTTCTCGGATTTACAGCCATGGTATGATAAATCACAGGACACGATTACTTTTACGATGCAGGTGCCGCCGCATATTCTGCCTCAGATTATGGTCAGAGCTTATAACGGCTATGATCTTTACACCGAGAGCAATCTGATTTCCCTGCCTTCTATGGATTACAAAACTGAGGAGGAACTGGCTGCGGAGCAAGCGGAAAAAGCGGCGCAGGAGGAGTCCGCCGCATTTGATGATTCTCCCCTGGATGAGGAAATTCCTCCCACACAAACGCCTGCCGGGAAATACGTGGAAGTCCGCCGCACTACTGTTGTGGAGGAGACAAAGCCGATGTCCGTAACATATTTTCTGACGGTATGTCTGGTGTGTGCGCTTCTGGTGCTGGGCATGGCTCTGTCTATGATTTTGCTTTTGCGATACAGAAAGAAGCGCCGCCGTAAAAGAAAACGAAGATAGGACTAAAAGGGTCTCAAAAGCATATAACAGATTGCGGTGATCCCGGTCTGTGCTAATTTATGGAACAGATAGGGCCGTATGGACAGTTCTGTGTTTTGGATCATGCTGTATGTCTGGGCGATACAGGAAAAGCCGCCGAAAGGAAGCAGAATCAATACCAGGTAAGGATAAAGATGACCACATCGGTCAATCCCGCTTGTAATCTCCAGAATACAATTATAGAGATAGGAAACAAGCGGCGGAAGATGTCCAAACGGCACAAAAACTATATTCAACAGATTAAAAAACACCATATAACCGCCAAGCCTGCCGATACCTGACAGACCGGAGACCACAGATGCATCCACGGCTGCCAGAAGCGGAAGCGTCTGTTCCTGACAGGCAAAGGGAGTAGTGTCAGACGTTTGTATTTTAGGAGCATATAGCCGCATGAATAGTATGCCATAGAGCAGCGGAATCCCATACATAATACAGAAAGGAATGAGCGGTTTTGTAATACCCAATACCGGTGCCACGAAACTCAGAAAATAGATGGGGCCGATATTGTTACAAAAAGCCAGCAGCAGACTGCCTTCCCTGCGCGATAGTTTTCCAGCCGTAAGCAGTTCTCCGATAATGCGGGCACCCATGGGAAATCCGCACAGAAATCCCATCAGAATCGTGTAGGTGCCATTGGGGGAAGTTCCATAAAGGTGATGGCACAACGGATGAAACAGCTTCACACATCTGTGTGTCAGATTCATACGGATCATGATACCGGAAAGAATCATAAATGGCAGCAATGTGGGAATCATTTTATCAAACCATAGGACAAGCCCCTTAGAGGCATATTCCAAAGACAAGGTTGGATATGCCAGCAAGAGGATGATCAGATAGATTCCAAGCACCGTAACAAGAAACGGATATACTTTATCGGAAAAGGTCTTTGTTTTGAACATGGGCATCCTTTCTGTCATATAACAGACGCTGTATTAACAGTCAACCGTATTTACTTCATATATATTCAACAGAGGAAAACAAAAATGATTAAAGCAGTGATTTTTGATTTAGATGGCTCCATGGTGGATTCCATGTGGATCTGGAAAGCCATCGACATAGAATATCTGGGGCGTTTCGGTATTGCACTGCCGGATAAACTGCAGGCGGATATTGAGGGTATGAGTTTCTCGGAAACTGCCGCTTACTTTAAGAAGCGCTTTGCACTACCGGACGATTTGGAAAAAATCAAGGCGGATTGGAACGGTATGGCCTGGAAAAAATATGAACAGGAAGTACCTTTGAAGAAAGGTGTGAAAGAACTGCTGGACTATTGTAAGTCACAAAATATCTTTTTGGGCATTGCCACCAGCAACTCCAGACATCTGGTGGAGACTGTGATACAGGCCCAGCATCTGGAATCCTATTTTGACTGTATCATGACAGCCTGTGAGGTGGAAAAGGGTAAGCCGGCTCCGGATATCTATCTGGCTGTTGCCGAAACGCTGCAGGTCAATCCGGCGGATTGTCTGGTGTTTGAAGATATTGTGCCGGGAATCCAGGCGGGACTTAATGCCGGTATGCGTGTGTGCGCGGTCTACGATCAGTATTCTGTTTATCAGGATGAGGAAAAAAGAAGGCTGGCAGATTACTATACCTATGAATTCAAGGAGTTGATAGAAAATGGGATTTTTACCGATCAATAGGGAAGATATGGAGCAGATGGGCTGTGAACAGCTTGATTTTGTCTATGTGATCGGAGACGCCTATGTGGATCATCCCTCTTTCGGTCATGCCATTATCAGCCGGGTTCTTGTGGCCCATGGCTACACAGTGGGCATCATCTCGCAACCGGACTGGAAGGATGAAAAAAGCATTACCATATTGGGCCGGCCCCGTCTTGGCTTTCTGATCTCCAGCGGCAATATGGACTCCATGGTCAACCACTATTATGTTTCCGGCAAACACCGGCAGACGGACGCTTATACACCGGGCGGCAGGATGGGAAGACGTCCCGATCATGCCACCGTTGTCTATGGCAATCTGATCCGGCGTGTCTATAAAGATGTTCCTGTGATCATCGGCGGTATTGAAGCAAGTCTCAGAAGAATGGCCCACTATGATTACTGGTCAGACAGTTTCAAGCGCTCCATTCTCCTGGACAGCCAGGCCGATCTGATTTCTTACGGAATGGGAGAGAAGTCTGTTGTGGAGATTGCAGACGCTCTTGCCAGCGGTATCGCCGTACGGGATATCACCTTTGTGCCGGGTACTGTCTATAAGACAAAAAATATCACCGGCATTTATGATGAACTTTTACTGCCTTCCTATGAGGCGATGAAGGCAGATTCTCAGGAGTATGCAAGAAGTTTTAACCTACAATATCAAAATACTGATCCCTTCACGGGCAAAACACTGGTCGAGCCCTATCCAAATGGGGTTTATGTGGTACAGAATCCGCCCCAGCCGCCCCTTACCATGCAGGAGATGGACGATGTCTACGACCTGCCCTATATGCGCACTTATCACCCTTCTTATGAACAAGAGGGCGGCGTGCCGGCCATTGAGGAGATTCAGTTTTCCCTGATCAGTAACCGGGGGTGTTTTGGCGGCTGTAATTTCTGTGCGCTGACCTTTCATCAGGGCAGGATCGTACAGACCAGGAGCCATGAATCTCTCCTGCGGGAAGCAGAAATAATGACCGCTGATAAAGAGTTTAAAGGTTATATCCACGATGTGGGCGGCCCAACCGCAAATTTCCGGCACCCTTCGTGCGAGAAACAGATGCTGCAGGGCGTCTGTAAAAACAGACAGTGCCTTTTCCCGAAACCCTGCCCCAACCTGCAGGCAGATCATAGGGACTATTTAAAGCTGCTTCGCAGCCTGCGGGCTCTGCCTGGTGTCAAAAAAGTATTTATCCGTTCGGGAATCCGCTTCGATTATCTGTTGGCGGATCCGGATGCCGCCTTTTTTCAGGAACTGGTGGAACATCATGTGAGCGGACAGCTCAAAGTGGCGCCGGAACATATCTGTGACTCGGTGCTGTCGAGGATGGGCAAGCCCTCCAGAGCCGTCTATGAGCGTTTTGTTACAAAATATGACAGGATTAACGATAATCTGGGCAAAAAGCAGTTCCTGGTGCCATATCTGATGTCTTCTCATCCGGGTTCTACTTTAAAAGAAGCCATCGAACTGGCGGAGTATCTGCGCGATACAGGCCATATGCCCGAACAGGTTCAGGATTTCTATCCCACGCCTTCCACAATGTCTACGGTCATGTATTATACTGGTATCGATCCCCGGAACGGCCAGAAAGTCTATGTCTGCCGCAATCCGCATGAGAAAGCCATGCAGCGGGCCTTGATCCAGTACCGGAAACCCGGCAACTATGAACTGGTGAAAGAGGCCTTGTGCAAGGCAGGACGTCAGGATCTGATCGGTTTTGGACCCAAGTGCCTGATTCGGCCGGAAAACAGGACGCCACGAAAAAAGACTGCCGAAAAAGGCAAAATGAGCAAGAAGAAGACTATCCGGAATGTACACAAAGGGAAATCCCAACGGTAATTAATAAAAAGAGATGAAAAGGAATCCCAGCCACATGAATATAGCAATTATTACAGGCGCTTCCTCGGGTCTTGGAAGCGAATTTGCAAGACAATTGGATCAGAGGCTTGGCAAGACAGATGAAATCTGGCTTCTGGCCCGCCGGAAGGATGTGATGGAAGATCTGTCCCGATCCCTGCGCCATAAAACGCGCACCATCACCATTGATCTGACGGATGAGAAAGCATTACAGCAGTTTGAGGAAGTGCTTTCCATCCAAAATCCCCGGATTACAGTACTGGTCAACTGTGCAGGTGTTGGAACACATGGAGTATTCAGCCACCAAAGCAAGGAGAGTATTGATGCCATGATAAATCTCAACATTGTGGCTCTGACCAGTATGACAAGAATCTGTCTTCCTTATATGAAACAGGGCAGTAAGATTCTACAATTCTCCTCCGGGGCTGCGTTTGTGCCTCAGGCGGCCTTTGCAGTCTATGCCGCTTCCAAGGCTTATGTATATTCCTTAAGCCGGGCGCTGGAAAGGGAATTAAAAGGCCGTGGGATCACTGTGACAGCAGTCTGTCCCGGTCCGGTCAATACCCCTTTTCTTGTCCATGCCTATGGCCAGACTGATCGGCTGAATGGCCTCAAGAGACTTACCATGCTGGAGACCGGATGTGTCGTAACCAAAGCTATCCTTGACTGCAAACACGGTAAAACCGTATCTGTCTGTGGTCTGCCCATGAAACTCCTATACCTGACCACCCAGAGCGTACAGAATCTCTTACAGAAATTCTATCGCTGATTAAGATAATATTGGGTTTTAGCCGGCACTGCGGTTGACGAGAAAGGAATTCCATGTTTTTAAAAAAAGCAAAACAAACATTGCCACAATCCTATAATGCGCAGACAGAAAAGCCAGTCCTTAAATGCAGCATTTGCAATGGAGAGCAGGTGGCCGGTTTTAAAAATCTTCATACCGGTGCATTTCGCGAGATCATGCTGATCAGAACCTCCGCGGATCTTCAGCAATTTAAGGATACTTATGACATCACAGAAATAACAAAGGAATATTAAACTTAAGAGGGAAACATTTAATATGATGGCATCTATTCAAAAAATCCTGACCCCAAAGGGGGCCTACGGTTATCTGGAAAATCGAAAGATATTTACAGCACTCAGGACATTGCTGTTCTTTTTGATCTGCATCGGCCTTTATCTTGCAGGCTATCTGACCACAGGCACCAATCGGAACCTGCTCACAGTAGTAGCGATTTTAGGCTGTCTGCCGGCATGTAAAAGTGCTGTGAACTTCATTATCTTTATCAGGGCCAGGGGATGCAGCGCAAGCTTGCGGGAAAAGGTCTGTGCTTATGACAAATACCTTAACACCCTTTATGATATGTATTTTACTTCGTATCAGAAAAATTACCCCATCAGCCATATGGCCTTAAAGGGCGGTATTCTCTGCGGCATAACGGAAGATCCCAAATGCAGCTGTCAGGAGGCCGAAAAGCATTTAGGACAGATGCTTGCCCAGGAGGGGATTAAGAATGTGACGGTTAATCTCTTTTCTCAGGAAGATAAATATATTGACCGACTCAGTCGGTTGGACAATTTGGACAGGGCTACGGATAAAAATAAGGAAGAGGAAATCCTCCGCTTATTATTTTCCATATCACTCTAACAAGGTCAGGAGGAGATCATGTATCTCAGACAGATTACAAACCGAGAGGCCGGACAACGCCTGGACAGATATCTATACAAGCTGCTTCCTCAGGCCGGCTCCGGGTTTCTGCACAAAATGCTCCGTAAGAAAAATATTACTTTAAACGGCAAAAAGGCCAAGGGAAATGAAAAGCTTGCAGCCGGAGATCAGATCGCGGTATTTTTTGCAGAAGAGACCTTGCGCAAATTCATGGGACATGAACCAGATGGCAATCCGGCGGATACGACTGTGCCAACCTCCGATTTTGCCGCAGGGATCCCCTTGGAAGAGTACCATAGAGCCTACAAGGCTTATCCTGATGTACCTGTTATTTATGAAGATTCCCATATTCTGCTGGCGGATAAGCCGGCCGGAATATTGACACAGAAAGCTGCGCAGACGGATCTCTCCTTAAATGAGTGGCTGATTGGTTATCTTCTTAACTGCAAAGAGATTACGGCATCGGAACTTGATACGTATCGTCCTTCCGTCTGTAACCGATTGGATCGTAACACCAGCGGTATTGTGCTGTGTGCAAAGACGGTACAGGGCGCCCAGCTTTTGAGCAGTCTATTACAGGAAAGAACGCTTCACAAATATTATCAGCTCTATGTTAAGGGCGTTGTCCGGGATTCCCAGATGATAGAGGGCTGTCTGAGCAAAGATACCCGCCGCAATAAGGTGACCATTCAGCTCAACCCCCGACCAGAAGGTTCTGGCGCTGAAAAGGAGTCCTATATTAAAACCTATTACAGGCCTTTACGCGTAGAGACTGACAAGACTCTGCTGGAGGTGGAACTGATCACCGGCAAACCTCATCAGATCAGGGCACATCTGGCAAGCATCGGGCATCCCCTGCTGGGAGATTATAAATACGGAGATAAGGACTGGAATGATTATTATAAACGAACCTGCCAGATCCGTTCCCAGCTTTTACATGCCTATAAGGTGACCTTCCCGGAACTGGAGCCCCCTTTCACAGAGATTAGCGGCCGGACTTTCCGGACCGGTCTGCCGAAACTTTTTACCAGGGCATCTGAACAGACGGCAGGAATATAATGATACAGAAAGGCAATACGTATGGCGACCTGGAACTCCCGCGGACTGCGCGGTTCAACCTTAGAAGATCTCATCAACAGGACAAATGAAAAATATCTGGAACACGGGCTTGCACTAATCCAGAAGATTCCAACCCCCATCACGCCCATCAATATTGATAAGGAAAGCCGTCATATCACACTGGCTTATTTCGACCAGAAGAGTACCGTGGACTATATCGGGGCCGTGCAGGGCATCCCGGTATGTTTTGATGCCAAGGAATGTGCTACGGATACCTTTGCTCTGCAGAATATCCATGAACATCAGGTGGCCTTTATGGAACAGTTTGAAAAGCAGAAAGGGATTGCCTTTTTTCTGATCTACTATACCCATAAGAATGTCTTTTATTACCTGCCCTACGAGATGCTCCGATTCTTCTGGGACCGGGCGAAAGAGGGCGGGCGCAAAAGTTTCCGGTATGAAGAATTGAATCCCGCATACGTTCTGCCGAAGAAGAACGGGATTCTGGTGCCCTATCTGGATATGCTGCAGAGGGATCTGGAAGACAGAGCGGAATAGGCGGAAAGAAAACTATCAGAGGAGAAGTAGAATGGAATCATTGAACGAATGGAACCGCGCCCTCATTGGAAGGGTAACAGTGAAAGCTTTTCAAACACTTCACACATCTTATACATTTTGTGGTATACTATGTTAGATTATTTTTCTTTATGGATTTCAAATCACAATCAGGGTTTTCGGAAAAGAGGTTATTATGAGCAGAAAACTGGTACATACGCCGGAGGGCGTCAGGGACATCTACGGAGACGAGAAAGAGCGGAAAATAGTGGTAGAGCGGCTTTTGGCAGAAAAAATCCATGGCTACGGCTATCGGGATATTCAGACGCCTACTTTTGAGTTCTTTGATGTCTTTTCTAAAGAGGTGGGAACCACACCCTCGAAAGAACTTTATAAATTTTTTGACAAAGAGGGAAATACCCTGGTCCTGCGGCCGGATTTTACCCCTTCCATCGCCAGATGTGCCGCGAAATATTTTATGGATGAGAATGTGCCGATTCGTCTCAGTTATCAGGGTAATACCTTTTCCAATACCTCGAATCTGCAGGGTAAACTAAAGGAAGTAACTCAGATGGGCGCGGAACTGATCGGGGACGCATCAGTCTATGCGGACGCGGAAATGATCGCCATGACCATTGAGGCGCTGTATCACGCCGGCCTTTCTGACTTTCAGATCAGTGTGGGCAATCTGGAGTTCTTTAAGGGCATCTGCGCGGAAGCGGGGCTTGATGAGGAGACGGAACTGGAACTGCGGGAGTTTATCTCCGGTAAGAACTATTTTGGGGCAGAGGAACTGCTTGAGCGAATCAAAGCGCCCGCCAAGGATAAAGAGGCGCTTCTCAAGGTTGGTGATCTTTTTGGATCCGTAGATATCTTGAAAGAAGCCGGCCATGTTGTGACCAACAGTCGCTCCAAAGATGCCCTGAACCGTCTTAAGACGCTTTATCAGGTGCTGTGTGATTATGGGGTGGAAAAGTATGTTTCCTTTGACCTTGGCATGTTAAATAAGTATAATTATTACACGGGTATTATTTTCAAAGGATATACCTACGGCGTTGGAGATGCCATCGTTAAGGGCGGCCGTTATGATAACCTGCTGGAACATTTTGGCAAGAAAGCCCCGGCAATCGGGTTTGTCATTGTGGTGGATGATCTATTGTCCGCTATGAACAGGCAGAATGCTGCCATAGCCGGCACAGAACCCTGCACCAGCCTGTATTATACTAAGGATAACTTTGCAGAAAAGTTAAAAGAGGCGCGCAGGATGCGTTCGGAGGGCAGGCATGTGGAATTATTGCCTGCTGAGATAAAATGACAGAAGCCCGATTGCTTCGGAATGGAAGGAAAATATGAGTACAGAAAGATATTTGACATTTGCCCTGGGGAAGGGACGTCTTGCCAGTAAAACAATGGAGTTATTTGAGAAAATAGGCATCACTTGCGAGGAAATGAAAGATAAACATTCCCGCAAACTTATCTTTGTAAATGAAGAATATAAACTGCGTTTTTTTCTGGCAAAATCGCCGGATGTTCCCACCTATGTAGAGTATGGCGCCGCCGATATCGGTGTGGTGGGAAAAGATACCATCATGGAAGAGAACCGGCGAGTCTATGAGGTGTTGGATTTGGGCTACGGCAAATGCCGCATGTGCGTCTGTGGGCCAAAGAGCGCCAAAAACCTGTTAGAACACCATGAGATGATTCGAGTGGCCAGCAAGTATCCCAATATCGCCAAGGATTATTTCTATAATAAAAAGCATCAGACTGTAGACATCATCAAGCTGAACGGTTCTGTGGAACTTGGTCCCATTGTCAAGCTGTCCGATGTCATTGTGGATATCGTGGAGACCGGCTCCACCCTGAAAGAAAACGGATTGGAAGTTCTGGAGGAGATCTGTCCGCTGTCTGCCCGCATGATCGTTAACCAGGTAAGTATGCAGATGGAGACGGAGCGGATTCGTAAGTTGATACATGATTTAAGAAATCATCTATAAAAAGGAGGGTTGCTTCGCAGCCTCGAATAAACGGGAAGCATTCTTTTAATTTGTCAGAAAGGGGAAAAGAGGATTATGAAGGAGTATAAGGGAATTGTGATTGCATTGATTGCAGGTATCTGTGCTATTATCTGCATCTGTGTTTTTACGGGAGGTCTGGTAGACTATAAAAAAACTTCCGGAAGCGGCGGCCTGACAGCTACCGGTTCTGCCAACTGCGATTTTGAATCAGACCTGATTGTCTGGCGCGGCAGTTTCTCAAGCTATGGCAGAACCACACAGGAGGCATATCGTTCCATCAAAAAGGACGCCGGGCTGATTCGGGAATATCTGGAGGAAAAAGGTGTCACAGAAGAGGAGATGGTGTTCAGTTCTGTCAGTATCAGTACCAGATGGGAATATGAATATAACGAAAACGGTGACAGGATCAGGGAATATATTGACGGATATGACTTGTATCAAAATGTATCCATCACCTCCACAGACGTGGATAAGATTGAAAATATCTCCAGGGATATTACTGGTTTGATCGAATCCAATGTACAATTTGCTTCGGAAGATCCGGAATATTACTATACAAAACTGGACGAACTGAAACTACAGCTAATCGAGGAAGCCACCCAGAACGCCAAAGACAGGATTGATCTGATGGCACAGGGTACCGGTGCGCAGATTGGGGAACTGCTCAATGCAACTCTCGGTGTTTTCCAGATTACGGCCCAAAACAGCAACACGGAATACAGTTACGGCGGCTATTTTGACACCAGTTCCCGGAACAAGACGGCTTCTATTACTGTCAAATTGAATTATAGCGTTGCACATTAAATCTTTGGAAAAGGTAGGAAGGGATAAACGCCATGAAAAAAATACGTTTGACGGCGCAGACACAGAAGGATATTCTGGATAGTCTACTGAAAAGAAGTCCTAACAATTATGGTCAATATGAATCCGTGGTGGCAGATATCATTGCGAATGTACGGGCCAGAGGAGATGAGGCTGTTTTTGATTATACGAAACAGTTTGATAGGTGGGATATTACCACAGATACGGTTCGTGTCACACCGGAAGAGATTGAGGACGCTTTTCAGGCAATGGATGCGGATTTCATAGGTGTTATGGAAAGATCCGCTGCCAATATCACGGCGTTTCATCAGAAACAGCTTCACAACAGCTGGATTGATCCCAGACCGGACGGCAGTATCCTTGGACAGAAGATCACACCCATCGCGGTTTCAGGCGTCTATGTGCCGGGCGGCAAAGCTGCTTACCCTAGCAGCGTGTTGATGAATGTGCTGCCGGCTAAGGTAGCCGGCGTAAAAAAGATTGTTATGACCACACCGGCAGGCGCTGACGGGAAAGTAAATCCCGGTACTCTGGCGGCCGCTAAGATTGCAGGCGTGGATGAAATCTATAAAGTGGGCGGCGCCCAGGCGATTGCTGCCATGGCCTTTGGCACGCAAAGCATCCCAAAAGTGGATAAGATTACAGGCCCTGGCAATATCTTCGTAGCCCTGGCCAAGAAAGCCTGTTTTGGCTATGTCAGCATTGATTCTATCGCCGGTCCCAGTGAGATTCTGGTGATTGCCGATGAGACAGCCAATCCCAGATATGTGGCGGCCGATCTTTTGTCCCAGGCCGAGCATGATGAACTGGCAAGCGCAATCCTTATCACCACAAGCGAAGCGTTGGCTGATCAGGTATCCACAGAGATTGAGAGCTTTTTACAAGAATTATCGAGAGCGGATATTATCCGTAAATCTTTGGATAATTACGGCTATCAACTCATCGCATCCACGATGGAAGAAGCCATCGTGGCGGCAAATGCCATCGCCTCCGAGCATCTGGAAATCCTGACAAAAGATCCGTATCAGGTGATGACGAAGATTGAAAACGCCGGTGCCATTTTCCTGGGCGAGTATTCTTCGGAACCGCTGGGCGATTATTATGCAGGCCCCAACCATATTTTGCCAACCAACGGCACAGCAAAGTTTTTCTCACCGCTTAACGTAGATGATTTTATGAAAAAGACCAGTATCATATCATATTCGAGACAGGCTCTGGAACGGGCCCACGAAGATATCGAACTGTTTGCCGAAAAAGAGGGGCTGACAGCCCATGCGAACTCCATTCGGGTGCGCTTCCAATAAAAAATAAAGTTGCGAAGCAAATTAATTTAGCGAGTGTCGCTTCACGGCCTCGGATCAGCGGAGAAAATTTTTTTGATTTAATGATAGAAAAGGAGCAGATTATGTCCAGAATCGCAACGATAGAACGCAATACCAAGGAAACACAGATCAAAGCCGTATTAGGAATTGACGGCACCGGAAAGAGTGAGATTTCTTCGGGAATCGGATTCTTTGACCATATGCTGGATGGCTTTGCCAGACACGGTCTTTTTGACCTGACGCTGGATGTCACAGGAGATCTTAACGTGGACGGACACCATACGGTGGAAGATACCGGTATCGTGCTGGGACAGGCAATCAGGGAGGCTATAGGAGATAAAACCGGCATCAGACGCTACGGTTCCTTTATCCTGCCCATGGATGACGCGCTCTGTCTGTGCGCCATAGATTTGTCAGGCAGGCCGTATTTTGTCTTTGACTGCAATTTCCCCACAGAGCAGGTGGGAGGTTTGGAAACGGAATTGGTCAGGGAATTTTTCTATGCGGTATCCTACAGTGCCGGCATGAACCTGCATGTCAAGATGATGCATGGAGATAATACGCATCACATGATTGAAGCCATGTTCAAGGCCTTTGCGAAAGCGCTGGATATGGCCACATCCTATGACGAACGAATCACAGGTGTTTTAAGTACAAAGGGGACATTATCATAAATCGGGCAAGCCCGATTGCGAGATCCGCTTCGCGGCCTCGAATGCAGTTTAGAAATTATACTAAGGGAGATAACCGGAATGTCTTATAAAAAGTTTATTCCATGTATTTACTTATACAAAGGCAACGCTGTAAAGGGGTTTTCTGACAGCACGATCATCGACACAAACCCGGCTGCGCTGGCGAAATACTATAGCGATAACAATGCTGATGAACTGATTGTTTACGATATGTCTGATAATGATATTGAACATGAAGAAGCTTTGGATGTTATCAAATCTATCTGCAGTGAAGCCGAGATCCCTGTGATTGGCGCCGGCAATGTAAAGCGTATGGAAGACATCAAAAAACTTCTCTACGCCGGCTGTAAGAAAGGAGCATTGAATTATTCCAAACCGGGTAATATTGAACTGACTGCGGAAGTGTCCAAGAAATTTGGCAAAGAGAAGATAGCTGCCTGTGTGACGGAAGCCGACAGCATCACCCGCAATGAAACCCTGATTGATGCCTATATCAGCGAAATTATCCTGGTCAAAGAAACCTGTTTGAAAGAAGCGATTTCTATCTCTCGTTTCCCGATGATCGCTTCCGTGCCGGAAGTTTCCCTGGATAAATTATTGGAACTCTTATCCAATGATAATATCTGCGGCATCTCCGGTTATGCCATCAATGAAAATGCCCGTGAACTCCTTGCCATCAAGGCATTGTGCCAGAATAATGCTATCACGGTAAATACCTTTGAACCGGCTATCCGCTGGGAGGACTTTAAACTCAATTCCGATGGACATGTGACTGTAGTGGTACAGGATTATAAGACCGATGAAGTGTTGATGGTGGCCTATATGAATGAGGAAGCCTACAATATGACGCTGAAGACCGGGAAGATGACCTACTACAGCAGAAGCCGGGATGAATTGTGGGTGAAGGGGGATACCAGCGGCCATTACCAGTATGTTAAGTCGTTGACAGCAGATTGTGATAAAGATACTATTCTGGCTAAAGTCTCTCAGATTGGCGCTGCCTGTCATACCGGCTCCCATTCCTGCTTTTTTAATGAGATCATGGCCAAGGAATATGTGGAGACAAATCCTTTGAAAGTCTTCGAGCAGGTGTTTGATGTCATTAAGGACAGAAAGATTCATCCCAAAGAGGGCTCTTACACGAATTATCTGTTTGATAAAGGAATCGATAAGATTCTTAAAAAACTGGGAGAAGAGGCGACAGAAATTGTGATTGCGGCCAAGAATCCCAACGCCAATGAAGTCAAGTATGAAATCTCCGATTTTCTCTATCATATGATGGTATTGATGGCAGAAAAGAATGTGACCTGGGAGGAGATTACGGCAGAACTGGCCAAGCGTTGAGAACTGAATATCTTAAATCAAACAAGCCAGCAGCATATAATACCATGTTGCTGGCTTATCTTATGCCATATCGTTGGAACACATCCCCTGCAAATTACTCTACATCACAATAACATTCCAAAACATAATATAACTGCATTCAATATAGGTATTTGCTATTTACTCATGCGGGATTTATAGTAAAAACAGATTTCAGAAATTTAATGAAGGAGGCAATATGGAAAATACAGCACCCAAAGAAAACATCATGGGAACACAAAAAATGAATACCTTGATTTTATCCACCGGGATTCCCCTCATGGTAAGTCTGTTTATCAATTCCCTGTATAACTTCGTAGATTCCATGTTTGTATCACAGGTATCAGAAAAGGCGCTGACTGCGCTTTCCCTGGCTGCACCGGTACAGCTGTTGGTATCTTCACTGGGGTTGGGTAATGCAGTGGGCTTAAACGCCGTGATTTCCAAAGCTCTGGGAAGAAAAGATGACAAAGAAGTCCGCAAAGCTGCGGATGCGGCAATTTTTATTGCCCTTTGTTCCTGGGTTGTGATCAGTATCCTGTGTCTGCTGTTCGTAAAGCATTATTTTGCATGGCAGTCAGGCGGAGATGAGGTGATTGCAGCGTATGGTATTCAATATCTGACAGTATGTATGCTGTTTTCATTCGGGCAGATGGGGCAGTGGGTATTTGACCGTTTTGTCATTGCCAGCGGCCGTTCCGGACTGTTTCTATTTACATTGTCTGCTGCTTCCATTACAAACCTGATTTTGGATCCGATTTTCATTTTTGGATTATTAGGCGTGCCGCGTCTGGAAACATTAGGCGCAGCGATTGCTACGGTGATCGGGCAGACCGTGGGAATGTTTGCCGGTTTTGTGATCAACCGGAAATGGAATCGGGAGATACCCTTTGGATTCACACGCCGTCCGGACAGAAGAAGTATTGTAAATATTTTGAAAGTCGGTTTCCCTTCAACGCTGGTACAGATTCTTACCTCCCTGGTGGGTGTCTTGCTGAATTCCATTCTGATCACCTTTTCTTCTACCGCTGTGGCAGTCTATGGAATATGCATACGTATCAACGGCGTTACAACGGTAGGTGTTCATGGGATTACCAATGGACTGATTCCGATTGTGGCGTATAATTATGGCGCTGTGAATGGGAAACGTGTTTCCGGTGCGGTACGATGGTCGTTTCTGTATGGCGTCCTGTTATATCTGCCCTTTTTTGCGGTGTTGGAATTTCTTCCCATGTGGGTGCTGCGTATTTTTGACGCTTCGAACTATATGCTCCAGATAGGTATTCCGGCGCTTCGTATATTAGCGCTGGCATGGCTTGCGGCAATTCCGGCGCTTGTCATCTCGGCAGGGCTGCAGGGCTTATCCATGGGAATGAGCAGCATGACCCTTACGATGTTCAGACAGGCAGTTTTACCCTTGATTTTTGCAGGTATTTTCAGCCGGTTTGGTAAACTGGATTTCTTATGGACCGGTTTCATCTTTGCGGAACTTTTGGGGATACCGTTTGCAATCTGGTTTTGGAAGAAAGGTTGCAACCGGGTGGAAGGGGAACTGCTGGAAGGCGAAATATTGGAATAAGACATTACCCTGAGATTGGAGTCATAGACTGTCCATATTTTCCTCCAATCTGCTTAAAAACAGTTTTGCCGCTTTGGAAAAAACCTGATATTTCTTCGTAAAAAGATATACATCGGAGGTAAGCCTTGGAGATAAAGGGCGAAATGTCAGGGGATGACTTCCGGCAGTATTGATCAGCTCATCAATGCACAGGGCATAACCGATACCGGCTTCCACCATAAGACCCGCATTATAGATCAGGTTATAGGTGCAAACCACATGCGGATCAATCATGGCATCGGCAAAATATGATTTCATGCGGCCGCTGTTGGAGGTCTGACTGGGCATGATCAGCGGAAGATCTGCAAAATCCTGAAAGGTGATTTCCTTTTTTTCAGCCAGGAAAGAATCTTTTCGCATAAGAATGCCCCATGATTCATATAGCGGAAGTTTTCGGAAATCATAGCGCGGGCTGATTTCCGGCGCCAGCAAAAACCCCATATCCAGAATGCCTTTATCCAGCCGTTCAATAATGGTATCGGCATTGCTGCTGAAAACATGAAATTTGATATCAGGATATTCGACCTGAATCGCCTGAATGATCTGCATGATGGAAAAAGTGGAACGGTATTCACCGCAGCCTATATAGACATCACCTGATATGCTCTGTTCATTTTCCCGAAAGGCACTTTCTGTCTTGTCCATCAGAGAAATAATCTCCTGAGCGCGGCCCCGCAGAAAAGTTCCTTCTTCTGTCAGCGTGATTCTTTTCTTTCCGCGAATCAAAAGCTGCTTTCCCAGATTTTCTTCTAAGTCCATCATCTGTTTGGACAGTGTCGGCTGGGAAATGTGAAGATATTCGGCGGCTTTTGTAATACTTTGTTCTTCAGCAACGGCGAGAAAATACTGCAGCAGACGGGTTTCAATCATAGATAAACTCCTTTTATTCTAATATTCATATATTCACATAATCTATTTACATATATTTTATATAGTTTTTTGCTATTTTGCAAGAAGCGGGAGGATTGGAATACGTTCTTTTTCTGTCACTCTTTTCATAAAATTTACCAAAGCGGTACATAAGGAATTGACAGGAAATGCACAATAAGGCGACTTTGGAAAAGAAAATGGAACTTGCAAGATGCATCCGGGAGGAGAATCTGGGCAATCGAGTAAAAATCAGGCAAAGAGAACAGATCCTCTACGGCAAAAACACACAGATGCCATTGTATGACAAGCGGTCATTTTCCGGTATCAACGAGGCGTTATCCTATGGGGAGCCTCAGGAGAACGATGCCATATCCGGTAACTCCATGGGGAGTTTTAAATATCGTATGGTGCTTGCCGTGTTTTTGTTTGTAGGATTTTTGATCTGCGATACCAATGGCAGTAAGATTGGCACATACAGTACCGGGGAAGTATACGATATGATTCTTGCAGATACTTTTCATCTATATGACGAGGGTGCAGAGGAGAACCAAGTGCTCAAGGAACTTGCCGGGTTGCTTGATTTTGGGGATTAAATCCGATATACTAAGCTAAAACCCAAACAACAAGGAACCTTTACGACTATGAGAAAATTAGCATTATGTGACGATATTTTGATGCAGGTGGAAAAGCCTGCCCGCTATATTGGCGGTGAAGTTAACTCTGTGATGAAAGACAAGAAGCAGGTTGCCGTACGCTTTGCCATGTGTTTCCCGGATGTTTATGAGATTGGCATGTCACACCTGGGCATCCAGATCCTCTACAGTATGTTGAACAGCTGGGAGGATGTGTGGTGCGAACGGGTGTATTCTCCCTGGACAGATTTAGACCAGATCATGCGCCGGAACCATATCCCCCTTTTCGGACTGGAATCTCAGGAACCCATACGGGAAATGGATTTTCTGGGTATCACGCTGCAATATGAAATGTGCTATACCAATATCCTGCAGATACTTGATCTTGCACAGATTCCCCTTCTTGCAAAGGATCGGGATACATCCATGCCCATTGTGATTGGCGGCGGCCCTTGTGCCTACAATCCAGAACCGATTGCGGATTTCTTTGACCTGTTCTATATCGGAGAGGGTGAGACGCAGTACCGGCCCCTTCTCGACTGGTATCTGGAAAACAAACGAAACGGCGGTTCTCGTCAGGATTTCTTAAAAGGCGCTTCACAGATTCCGGGCATCTATGTCCCCCAGTTTTATGAAGAAATCTATCAGGAGGACGGCACCATCAAAGAGCGTCATAAGCTTTATGATAAAGCGCCGGATACCATTCTCAAGGAGATTGTAACTGATGTCTCTCATACGCATTATCCGGACAAGCCGGTAGTTCCCTTTATCAAGGTGACACAGGACAGGGTAGTGCTGGAGATTCAGCGCGGCTGTATCAGGGGATGCCGCTTCTGTCAGGCAGGACAGCTCTACAGGCCGGTCAGAGAACGGGATGTGGAGATGCTCAAAACCTATGCCTCCCAAATGCTCACGAACACAGGACATGAGGAAATCTCTTTAAGTTCCCTAAGTTCCAGCGATTATTCCCGCTTAAATGACCTTTTAGATTTCCTGATTGAGGATTGTGACAAAAAACATATCAATATCTCCCTGCCTTCCCTGCGGATTGACGCCTTTTCCCTGGACGTGATGGGGAAAGTCCAGGACATCAAGAAAAGCAGCCTGACCTTTGCCCCGGAAGCCGGCAGTCAGAGACTCCGGGATGTGATCAATAAAGGATTGACCGAAGAAGTCATTCTCAAAGGCGCCACTTTGGCCTTTGAGGGCGGCTGGACCAGGGTAAAACTTTATTTCATGCTGGGACTGCCCACTGAGACAGAGGAAGATATCCGCGGGATCGGAAATCTTTCTAACAAGATTGCGGCGGCCTTTTATGAAACCGTCCCCAAGGAAAAGCGGGTAAACGGCAGGGTGCAGATTGTGACAAGCACTTCCTTCTTTATCCCCAAACCCTTCACGCCTTTCCAGTGGGCAACCATGTGCACCAAAGAAGAATTTCTGGAGAAAGCCCACCAGACAAAACAGGGAATTATGGAACAACTCAATCAAAAGAGTATCAAATATAACTGGCATGAGGCGGATGTCAGTGTCTTAGAAGGTGTTTTCGCCAGAGGCGACAGAAGAGTGGGACAGGCCATCCTAACCGCCTATAAACGGGGATGTATGTTTGATTCCTGGAGCGAATCCTTCCACAATGACATCTGGCTCGACAGCTTTGCCGACTGCGGCCTGGATATCGGATTCTATACCACCAGAAAAAGGGAAGACGATGAAATTTTCCCTTGGGATTTCATAGACTGCGGCGTTACCAGAGAATTTTTGCTTCGGGAGTGGAAAAAGGCACAACAAGGCGTTGTATCCCCCAACTGCAGGAGTCAATGTCAAGGCTGCGGCGCAAGACGTTTTGGTAGTGGTGTGTGCTATGAGGAAGGAAACGAAGAGACATGAAGATCAGGATTAAATTTGCAAAATACGGTTCCATGAAGTTCATCGGCCACCTGGATATGATGCGCTTTTTCCAGAAAGCCATCCGGCGTGCCGGCATTGACATCCGTTATTCGGAAGGGTTCAGCCCTCACCAGATCATGTCCTTTGCTGCGCCCCTCGGTGTCGGCATCGAGAGTCTGGGAGAGTATCTGGACATAGAAGTTCTTTCCATGACCAGTACGGAGGAACTGGTATCTGCACTGAACCGTACGATGGTGGAGGGAGTCGCAATCCTGGACGCCTGTATCCTGCCGGATACGGTCAAAAACGCCATGGCCAGCGTTGCCGCCGCTTCTTATCAGATTCATTTAAAAGAGGGAAACTTTGACCTGCCTGACCTGGCAGGTTCTGTGGCGTCTTTTTATGCCCAGGAACAGATTCCTTATACCAAAGAGACGAAAAAAAGTGTCATGGAAATGGACTTGAGGCAGGGAATTTATGAGATTCAGGCGGGCGAGACTCAGGTGCTGACAGATAATATGTCGGCGGCCGCCGCAGCACTGATTACCGATCCAGCCCAAAACCGCATAACCGTTCCCTGCATCCGGATGACCGTGGACGCCAGCAGCAGCGGCAACATCAAACCAACGGTAGTTTTTGAGAAGTTCTGTGGATTTGCCGGCTGTGAGATAGGGTCTTCCACCATCCAGGTGACAAGACTGGAGACCTATACAAACCAGACAGAAGAGGGGGCGTGCAGACAATTTGTGCCGCTTCTTTTACAGGAAAGCTAACAAATGGATAAACGCCTTGGATCATCCCGGGCAATGGGAGCTGATCACCCTTGATAATATCAGGAAATTAAAATTACCCGCAAAAATATAAAATTTCTCTTGACCTTCCACCTTGTGGAAGCCTTATTCTGTCCGTAACAGGAGAAAACCGGCAATCCGGCAAGGAGGAAGTTTCATGAAGATCAATGAAGTAGAACAACAGGTAGACATCACCAAAAAGAATATCCGGTTCTATGAACAGCAAGGTTTGCTGAGCCCCAAACGCAATCTGGAAAACGGCTACCGTGATTATTCTGAAGAAGATGTGATTGAACTAAAGAAAATTAAAATGCTTCGTAAATTGTCACTTCCCCTGGTAGAGATCAGAAGAATCCAGAAAGGTGATCTGATTCTCTCTGACGCCCTGCAAAGACAGGTCATTCTCTTAGAAAGGGAAAGAGCAAGCCTTGAAGAAACCACCCGCCTGTGCCGGCTTCTAAGCGAAGAAACATGTCAGTATGCCACCTTTTCTCCTGATCAATACTTAGAAAGGATGGTAGAAATGGAACAAGAAGGCACAAAATTCTTAAACGTAAGCAGACACGATATCATGCACAAGAAACTGGCGCCTATGATTTTCAGCTCTTTGTTTATTGTGATGATGATGGGAATTATTGCCGCTGTGATCTGGGCCTATCTGACGGCGTCCATATCCCTGTGGTCAGCAGGATTGCTTATCCTAATCCCCGTTGTCATGATTATGTCGATCACCACCGTACTGTTACAGAGAATGAAAGAGATTGAAGGAGGAGAAGAGGATGTTGCTCGTAAATACTGATTATATTACCGGAAAAGAATTAGAGACTTTAGGCATTGTCAAAGGAAACGTTGTGCAGTGCAGAAACGTAGGACGTGATTTCATGGCCGGCATTAAGACCCTTGTGGGCGGCGAACTGAAAGAATATACAGAAATGCTCAACCAGGCAAGGCAGATTGCCATCAAACGGATGGTGGATGAGGCGGAAGCTTTAGAAGCGGATGCTATTATCAACATCCGCTATGCGTCATCGTCCATTATGCAGGGCGCTGCTGAGGTTATCGCTTACGGAACCGCCGTAAAATATAAACTTTAATGTCACTTATCTTTTTATGAAAACACATTGACAACACACAAGGGCTATGGCAACATAGTCCTTGCAGTGGTTTTACCGCTTATAGAGTCTGCTCGATTAATTAAGGAGTCCCACATAATGTGCAAAGACGGCAAAATTCTTATTCTAAAATTACATGACAAACTCCTCAGTATTCTTCTAAGCGGCAATCAGATTCTTTCCGCACGGGCACGGCACGACAAAACTATCGCAGTGGGGGATATTTACATCGGTAAAGTACAAAATATTTCCCGGAATATCAACGCAGCTTTCATAGATTTAGGCGACAAATATCTGACCTTTCTCCCTATGGCTGATGCTGCCGGCGCTTTCATAGTAAACCGCAAGCCGGACGGTACCTTAAAGACCGGAGATGAAATATTGGTGCAGGTTGCCAAAGAACCCATGAAAACAAAACTTGCAGGTGTAACGACCAGACTATCCCTGTCCGGGCGTTATGCAGTAATCAGTACACGCTGCTCCGGAAAAAATATCATCCAGGTATCTTCCAAGTTAAGCAAAAAGCTGCAGAGCAGATTTCGCAGTCAAGAAGCCCTGCAAACGCTTTCAGAACGCTATCAGGTCATTGTGCGCACCAATGCCGGAACCCTGACCGAGGATACCCCATTGCTTGACGAAGCAGAGAAACTTGCCGAAACACTCACCCATATTCTTGAGATAGCGGACAAACGCACCTGTTACAGCTGTCTGTACCGCAGCCAGCCCGATTATATCACCTTTATCCAAAATGCTTACCGGCCGGAATACGATGAGATTGTCACGGATCTTCCTGACGTATACGAGACACTACAGGCATTTTTCAAGGACACAGATATTCCAATCCGCCTGTATAAGGATAGTCGGCTTCCGCTTTATAAACTCTATTCGGTGGAGATGCGCATCCAGGAACTTCTGGATAAAAAGGTCTGGTTAAAATCCGGCGGGTATTTGGTCATCGAGCCGACAGAAGCCCTGATTTCCATCGATGTCAACACCGGTAAGTGTGAGACCGGCCAAAATCCGGAAGAGACCTTTATGAAAATCAACCGGGAGGCAGCGGAGATGATCGCCCTGCAGCTGCGGGCCAGAAATCTTTCCGGCATGATCCTGGTAGATTTTATTAATCTGGAACATAAAGAACATGAGATACTGCTTATGGAATACATGAGAAAACTTTTACGGCAGGATCCTGTAACCGCCAATGTGGTAGATATGACGGGACTTGGGTTGATGGAACTGACCCGTAAAAAGGTAGACTCCTGCTTTGCAGAGCAGATGAGAAAGGACAACTGATATGGAACTTTTAAAAATGGAAAAGGTCAAAGATGGTAAATATCTCAAAAATTATGAACTGACCTATCGAAACAAGGCAGGACGTGAGAAAAAATACGAAATTGTCAGCCATAATGAGATAACCGGTCCTGATATGATCGGACAGAAGATGAGCGGCGTTTCCATCGTGGCTTACTATGAAGATAAAATGCTCCTTCTGCGGGAGTTTCGCATGGGTGTCAACCGCCTGATCTATAATCTGTGTGCAGGGATGATCGAAGAGGGCGAATCTCTGGAAGAATGTATTCAGAGGGAACTATATGAGGAGACCGGACTGTCTGTTCGCAGGATCCGCTGTATCCTGCCGCCATCTTTTGCTGCAGTGGCTTTTTCCGATGTTAAGACACAGATTGTCTTTGTGGATGTTGAAGGCAGTTTCGAAGATCATACTTCGGAAAACGAACAGATCGATGCTAAATTCTACACCAAAGAGGAAGTCCGGGAACTTCTGGAAACGGAGGAATTCAGTTCCAGGGCACAGATTGCCGCATACTTCTTTACGATTAAATGACGCCCTTAAAATATGGCAGTAAGGACGCATGTAACAGAATAGAAAGGAAATATCTTTTTCATGAAAAGTTTTACTCGTCAAAATGTGATAAAAAATATAGCGGCGCTATTGGCTCTATTTATCCTGCTATGCTTTGACCAATACACCAAACAGCTGGCAGTCACACACCTGAAAGGGCAGGACAGCTTCATCATTCTTGACCGGATACTGGAATTCAGTTATCTGGAAAACACCGGAGCGGCTTTTAGTTCCTTTGCCGGCAGACAGGTTTTTTTAATCCTTCTGACCAGTGTAGTGATCTTAATCATAATCTGGAAATTTATGACGCTTCCTGACGGGAAACGTTTTAATGGTATGCGAATCTGCATGCTTTTTATTGTGAGCGGTGCCGTTGGCAATCTGATCGATCGTATATCCAATCAATACGTAGTAGATTTTATCTATTTTGTACCCATTAACTTTCCCAAATTCAATGTGGCAGATATTTATATCACCATCGGGGTTGCCTTTCTGGGGATTCTTTTATTTTTCTATTACAATGATGAAGAATTCGATGCCTTGCTGTCTATCCGGCGGCCGTAAAAATTTAATGTTTTGTATGGACAGTAAAAGCATTAACTGTTATCATGAATATAAGTATGTGCTTATAAAAGATAAATGTTTTTAAAGAATAATAAAATAATATGGTGATTCTTAACTATGGACATCTTTTTTATTGGACTTAGCATTGTAGGTATCTCTATTATTACGTTTGCATTATTTCTCCTGCTGAGAGGGGATGGTTCCCGCGAGCAGAAGCTGATGCTATATTTCCTGACGGGTTCTCTGATTCAGAATGCCGGTTATCTGTTGGAATTGACATCACCTACGGTGGAGGCTGCACTGGTGGCCGTCAAGTTTCAGTATCTTGGTTCTTTGGTCATTCCGATTACTTATTGTCATTTTATGTACAACTACTGCTTCGAGAAGGTGCCGGAGAAACTCTTAAGGTTTTTGAGAGTGATAGATTTTTTCATTCTTGCCCTTGTTTTTACCTGTGATTTACATAAGATTTATTATAGTCAGATAGATTGGCTGCTCACGGCTGACGGTCATGGATATCTGAGTCTGTCATACGGCCCCGGTTACTGGCTGTTTATGTCCTGTGGTACAATCATTCCCTATGCCCTTACACTGTCTGTCCTGATCCGTGTCTGTATTCAGAAACCGGATTATGCTGAGGATAGAAAATATAGACTGATTCTGTTTCTTTCCGCTATCCCTGTAGTGGTGCTGTTTTCTTATATCATGAAGCTGACCAGTGTATATGACCCAACGCCCTTTGTACTGGGACTTATTCTTTCAAGCGTGATTATTCTGATCTGGCGCAGGAAAGTGTATGATTTCAGCAGTCTGGCTGCTGGTATTTTGCTTGACAGTATGAGCGATGGCGTCATTGCGATAGACAACCACAGGCATATCATCAGCTATAATCCAGCGGCTGCAGGCATTTTTGAGAATTTAAACGCATGGGCAACAGGATTCCGTATCGAGGAACTGGAGGGATTTCCCAAGGATATCCTCGGCCCAGACAGGAAAGAAGAGTTTAGTCTGAATGGCTGCTTTTATCAATGCCATGTGAAACAGATTCTGGATCAATATGGGGATTCAACGGGATATGTGATCCTGATTCTGGATGTGACAGAGACCAGAAATTATATTGAAGAGATCAAACAGGTACGGGAACAGGCGGAGCAGGCTAACATCGCCAAGAGCGCCTTCCTCGCTAATATGTCCCATGAAATCCGAACACCAATGAACGCTATTGTTGGATTGAGCGATATTATCATGGAGGAAAGCAGGGGCCGGAAAGTATATGGCTATGCCTGTGACATCAAATCCTCCTCCCGCAATCTTCTGGCATTGATCAATGATATTCTTGATCTGTCCAAAGTTGAAGCCGGGAAAATGGAACTGACATTGTCAGAATACCATATCAAATCCCTTATCAATGAAGTGTTGAATATGATGGATATCGTTGCTTCTCAACATGGACTTATGCTGCTGAGCGAGTTCGATATGTCAATTCCCTGCCGTTACCTGGGCGATGAAGGCAGGATCAAACAGATTCTGATCAATCTGGTAAACAATGCGCTCAAATTTACCAAAAAGGGTCATGTTAAAATCTCTGTTTCCGGTATGCCAAGCGAAGTTCCGGATATGGAACGTCTGGTCTTCCGAGTGGAAGATACCGGCTGCGGCATTCGAAAAGAGAATCTGGAACAAATCTTTGAGAATTTTAGACAGCTGGACTCCAAGCGAAACAGAAGTGTGGAAGGAACCGGTCTTGGTCTTTCCATCTCCAGACATCTGGCGGAATTAATGGATGGTTCCGTGAAAGTGGAGAGCGTATATGGAGAAGGCTCCACCTTTATTGTAGATATCCTGCAAAAAGTTGTGGACAGCAGACCCCTATCCGAAGTTCCGGAAGGAGAGATGCAGCATGAAAAAGTATTGGAACCCTTTACCGCCAAGAACTGTAAGGTACTGATCGTAGATGACAACATGATCAACAGAAAAGTTGCCAGATCTTTGCTGCAGACCTATGATCTGGAAATAACCGAGGCGGAAAGCGGCATGGAGGCAATCCAGTTTGTCAAAGGAACGCTATTTGACATTATCTTCATGGATCATATGATGCCCGGCATGGACGGTATAGAAACAGTAGAGCATATCCGCGGCGAATGTGGCGAAAACGGTACACAGCCGGTCATCATTGCCCTGACTGCCAATGCTATGGAAGGCGTCCGAGAAACCTTTTTGACGAGCGGTTTTCAAGACTTTCTGACAAAGCCCATTGACAGACAGACTCTGCATATGGCGCTTCTTAGATGGATTCCGGATGAAAAACGGATCGCTGGCGGCGGATGGATGAACACTTTACAGTCTAGCAATAATAACTATCTGAAATTTCAGGATATTATTATTGAGGGTATTAACACAGATGAAGTGGCCGAACATTATTCTGCCGGCCTGGAAGAATTTAATGAGCTCTTGAATCTGTACTGTCTGGATGGCAGAAGAAAGCTTGAAGTTTTACATGAACTCTGGGAGGAAAAGGATTATAAGGCCTACGGGATAGAAGTGCATGCACTCAAAAGCGCTTCTGCCAATGTGGGAGCCATGCAGGTTTCCAACAGGGCAAGAGAACAGGAGCAGGCAGTCAAACGAGAAGATTACACCTTTGTTGACAATCATGCCGACAAACTTCTGACAGAATATAAAGAACAATTAGACCATATTCAGGCGTATCTGGATACAAAACACAAGTCAGAAAATACAAAAGTAAAGGAAAAAGAGATTGCCAGAGCAGATTTACTGCAAGAAATTCAAAATGCCCTGAGCAGTCTGGAAAATTTCCAATCCAAGGACTGTGCACACGCTATAGAGGCACTGTTGGAATACCGGCTGGAAGCGGCAGTCGAAACAGAACTGGAAAAGATCCGCGAGCAGCTCAAATTATACGAAGACGATGCAGCAGAACAAATGCTGCGTGAGTTGATAGAACAGATGCAGAAGGAGGATTAGAAAGAAGTGGATAATAAGTTGACAATATTGGCTGTGGATGATAACAGCATCAGCCTGGCTACAATCGAACAGGAATTTAAAGGCTCCTATGAGGTAGTTGCCCTGAATTCCGGTACGCGTGCTTTGCAGTATCTGAAACAGAAAACCCCGCCGGATCTGATTTTACTGGATGTGCAGATGGCTCCTTTGGACGGCATTGAGACATTACGTAAAATCCGGGAGATGGAGAACTGTCAAAATATTCCTGTGATTATGCTAACATCGCAGCGTGAGAAACAGACAATCGTGGAGAGTTCCAAACTGGGAATAAATGATTATGTGCTCAAACCTTTTAAAACACAGGACTTACATGAGAGAATAGAGCGCGTTCTCAAAGAAGAATGTGATAAAAGAATGGAAAACAGATAAAAAATTCATTGACAAACTGGGATAAAATGTATATGATAAATGAGTATGCCGCATAACGAGGTAAAAGTATGCCCTTTTATGGGTGTCACCACAGTTAGCGAGTAAATGAACTTCGTGTTCATGAATAGGAGGTGCCATATGTACGCAATCATTGCAACAGGCGGAAAACAGTACAAAGTATCCGAAGGTGATATCATCAGAGTTGAAAAACTCGATGCTGAAGTAGGTACGACTGTAACATTCGACCAGGTGATCGCTGTCAGCGACAAAGAACTTAAAGTTGCAGGCGATGTAGCAGGCGCTACCGTGACCGGAACCGTTATGGATCAGGGTAAGGCTCGCAAAGTCATCGTTTACAAGTATAAGCGCAAGACCGGTTATCACAAGAAAAATGGTCACAGACAGCTGTATACACAGGTCCAGATTGATAAGATCAATGCATAATGACCAGAATTACAATTCATAAAACAACAGCAGGAGAATATCATGGGTTTACCTGTGAAGGCCATGCGGGATATGCAGACAGCGGTAAGGATATCGTCTGTGCCGCAGTTTCCATGTTGGTCATCAACACCATCAATTCTTTCGAGGAAATCACGAAAGAACCGATACAGGTAAAGCAAAATGCCAGAGCAGGACGCATCGAATGCCTGTTTGAGCAGCCCATAAATGAGTCCTCTAAAGTACTCATGGATTCTCTGGTGCTCGGCTTGCGTCAGGTTGAAAAACAGTACGGGCAAAAATATTGTAAATTGACATTTGAGGAGGTGTAATGCCATGTTAAATATGAACCTTCAATTTTTTGCACATAAGAAAGGTGTCGGTTCCACCAAGAACGGTCGTGATTCCGAGGCGAAAAGATTAGGTGCAAAGAGAGCTGACGGACAGTTCGTCAAAGCAGGAAATATCTTATACAGACAGCGCGGAACCAAGATTCATCCCGGCAATAATGTAGGTATCGGCGGAGATGACACTCTGTTTGCTTTGGTTGACGGTGTTCTTCGTTTCGAGAGAAAAGGAAGAGATAAGAAGCAGGCTTCCGTATATCCTGTGGAGAAATAAGACCAGTGAAACGGCTCCAAACATCTAGGTGTTTGGGGCTTTTTTTCAGATTTAGGAGAAAGTTATGTTTGCAGATCGCGCAAAAATCCATGTAAAGAGCGGTAAGGGAGGAGATGGACATGTATCCTTCCGCCGGGAAAAATATGTGCCAAACGGCGGCCCTGACGGCGGTGACGGCGGCAATGGCGGCAGCGTTTACTTTGAGGTGGACAACGGCTTAAATACGCTCACAGATTTCCGTCATATCCGCAAATACAGCGCTACAAACGGTGAGGAGGGCGGTAAGAAGAATTGTGCTGGCAAGAACGGGACGGATATCATTATCAAAGTTCCGGAAGGCACTGTGATCCGTGAGGCACAGAGCGGTAAGGTCATTACTGATATGTCCGGAGAAAACCGCCGGTTCCTTCTGTTAAAGGGCGGCAAAGGCGGCAACGGCAACCAGCATTACGCTACCAGTACCATGCAGGCTCCCAAATACGCACAGCCCGGTCAGCCGGCCCAGGAACTGGAACTGGTTCTGGAATTGAAAGTCATTGCTGACGTGGGGCTTGTAGGTTTTCCAAATGTTGGTAAATCTACCTTTTTATCCAAGGTGACCAATGCCAGACCCAAAATTGCCAATTATCATTTTACCACCATGAATCCGAATCTGGGTGTTGTGGATCTGGATGATGCCAAAGGCTTTGTCATCGCAGATATCCCCGGTCTGATCGAAGGCGCCTCGGATGGTGTAGGCCTGGGTCATGAATTTCTGCGTCATATCGAACGTACAAAGCTGATCGTCCACATTGTGGATGCCGCTTCCACGGAAGGAAGAGATCCCATTGCGGATATTTATGCCATCAATAAAGAATTAGAGACCTATGATGCGGCGTTGTCTTCCCGTCCCCAGATTATTGCCGCCAATAAGATTGACATGATCTATGGGGAGGATGATCCGGTGGCTGCCATCCGGAACGAGTTTGAGCCTCAGGGTATCCCGGTCTACGCTATTTCCGCCATCAGCGGCAAAGGACTGCGGGAACTTCTGTATGCCATTAATAACAGGCTTGCCGAATTGGACAGTGCGCCGGTGGTCTTTGAACAGGAATATTTCCCGGAGTACCATTTTGACATGGATACAGAGCCTTTTACGGTGGTTTATGATGAGTCTGCGGACGAATATGTAGTGGAAGGCCCGCGCATTGAAAAAATGCTTTCCTACACAAATTTGGAATCTGAAAAAGGCTTTAAATTCTTCCAGGATTTTATGAAAAAGAATGGGATTCTGGAACAGTTGGAAGCATTGGGCATCCAAGAGGGCAGCACTGTCAGAATGTATGGCCTGTCATTCGATTATTATCGTTAGTGAAAAGTTGCAATGACAGCCGGTGATACTCATAAATTTAGCAAAATGGAGGAAACTATGACAAGTAAACAGCGGTCTTATTTAAAAAGTCTGGCAAGTACACTGGATCCCGTCTTTCAGGTTGGTAAATCCAGTCTGACGCCAGAAGTCACTGCCGCAATCGAAGAATGTTTCAATACCAGGGAACTGATCAAAGTTACTGTCCTTAAGAACTGTCTGGATGATCCGAAAGAGATTGCCCAGGTTGTGGCAGAACGGACGCACTCTCAGGTAGTACAGGTAATCGGCAGAAAATTTATCTTATATAAACCGGATAAGAAAAATCCCAAGATTGTTCTGCCCAGAGCATAAAAATGATGATCGGAGTGTAACGGCAGATGAAAAGAATCGGAATCATGGGTGGAACCTTTAATCCAATCCATCTCGGACATTTATCAATCGCCAGAAGGGCACAGGAACAGTTCGCACTGGACGAGGTACTTTTCATTCCAAGCGGGGTACCTTATATGAAAAATCTGACGGAAGTACTGCCGGCAGAGACCAGATGCGAAATGACACGGCTGGCAATCAAAGATGAGCCTTCTTTTCGTTTGTCCACGATTGAAGTGGACAAATCCCAAAACACCTATACCTTTGAGACGCTGCAAGACTTAAAGACCGATGATCCGATGGCTGAATATTATTTTATCATGGGTGCAGACAGTCTGTGGGCCATGGAACAATGGAAAAATCCGCAGGAGATCTTTCTAAACTGCCACGTTCTGGCGGCCGTTCGGGATGATAAATCCCCAGAGGATATGGATGCACAGATTGCTTATCTTCAGGATAAATATGACGCCCGGATTTCTCTTTTAGGGATTGATGCCATGGACATTTCTTCCTCCATGATCCGGAACAAAGTAAAAGACAGCCTTTCCATCCGCGGCCTGGTGCCGGAAGCGGTGGAAACCTATATTTACGAACATAAACTCTATCATCGATAAACAGGCAAATCAAAACTGACAGGAGGGAATCCATATGAGTGAAAAGAACAAAGTTGACTTAAATGAACTTCGCAAAGCCATGGAACAGGAGTTATCTTCCAAGCGTTATCAGCATACACTGGGGGTATCTTATACGGCTGCCTGCCTGGCTATGGCCCATGGAGTGGATATAGACAGCGCCATGACAGCAGGTTTATTACATGACTGTGCCAAACCCTTAAAGGGTGAAGAGCAGATTGCCCTCTGCGAGAAAAATCACCTGGAGATATCCGCTGTGGAGAGAATTAATCCTTCCGCACTTCTGCACGCAAAAGTGGGCGCTTATCTTGCAGAAACCAGATACAAGGTGACTGATGCTGATATCTTAAACGCTATCCGCTTTCATACCACCGGACGCCCGAAGATGAGCAGACTTGAAAAGATATTATATATTGCTGATTATATTGAACCCGGCCGCAAACACGTGACTGATCTGGAAGCAATCCGTCAGTTGGCTTACCGGGATTTAGATAAGACGATGTCCAAGATTCTCGAAAGCACACTGGCTTATCTAAAGACCACCGATGGACAGATCGATCATATGACGGAAGAAACTTATCAATATTATAAACACAGTTGATGTCAACCGTAAAATAAGCGGTACTTGACTAAACACCCAGAAAGGAATCAGAGAAGCAAATATGAACACGAATGAAATCGCAAAACTGGCCATAGATGCCTTGGAAGATAAGAAGGCAGAAGATATCCGCATCATTGATATCAGTCATATTTCCACCATTGCAGACTATTTTATCATTGCGGACGGCAGCAATAAAAGTCAGATTCAGGCAATGGCTGACAATGTCTCAGAGGTACTTGGCCGCCAGGGCTGTCATATCAGACAGATGGAGGGCTACCAGAACGCCAATTGGATCCTGATGGATTTTCAGGATGTCATCATCCACATCTTTGACCGGGAGAACCGTCTTTTCTATGATCTGGAGAGAATCTGGCGGGACGGTGTCCTCATTGATAAAGAGAGCCTGTAATATGATTCACAGCATAAAATGTCTCATTGGCATCCTTTATCACACATAAATGTCAAATTTCGCTATAATAGAATCAGAAATTGATATAGATGACCGTCAAAATACCGGCGGCATTACAAGACATGATTATATACCAGGAATGAGATGGCAAATATGCGGATTGGAATATGTGACGATGAGAAAAAGGCAAGAGATTATATCAGCGACAAAATAAAGTCCCTTTATCCGAACGATACCATACTTCTTTATACGTCTGGTACGGCACTTTTACATGAGGATGCTCTTCCGGATATCCTGTTTCTGGATATTCAGATGCCGCAGCTGGATGGTATGGAAACTGCAAGAAGACTGCGGCAAAAAGATAAAAAGTTAGTCATCATCTTTGTGACCGCCACTGCTGACCATGTACTGGAAGCCTTTGATGTAGGGGCATTCCATTATTTAATCAAGCCATTTTCAACCGATAAATTCACAGAAGTTTTTCAAAATGCCCGCAGACAGATTTGGGACAGAAAAGAAGCGGTATCCAAAAAAGATTCCGTTGTCAGAAATACGCCCGGCATTCTGATCACCGCCGGTGGCAAACATATCAACGTACACTTTGAAGATATCGTTTACGCCGAAGTTTTTGACCGAAAAATTATGATTCATACCATAAACAATGATATCGAATACTATGGTAAAATGAAAGATCTGGAAAAGCAGGCAGGAGAGGACTTTTTCCGGCCGCATCGAGCTTACCTGGTAAATTTATACTATATCACCAAATATGATGCTTCCACTATTTATCTGAAGAGGGGGCAGGTTCTCATGTCCAAACAAAAATATCCTGAATTTGTCAAACGCTATCTGCATTATAATCAGAAATTATGCCGCCATTCATAATGCATACAGACGAAACATCTCATTCTCAAACACCAGTGCGCCGTATTCCTGTGCATATGCATGTACACGGTCATAACCGTCCTCCTCACAGACTGCTATATAATCAGCCGCCTCCATATGGTCAATCTCATTGTACCAGTTGTAAGAATAGACATTCGTGTATAAATATAGAACCCTGGGCTTAAAGAAATAGATCACTTCGTCATCGCTTATATTTTGGTTAATATATGCATAAAACTCCTGGGCATATTCAGAGTCTGCCTGACGCAGCGTATAACGCCCTGTCTGAATGGAAAAGGCCGCCGCGCAAAAAGATACGAACAATAATATCATATACAGGAAATATCCGTCTTTGACAAGCCGTTCTCCAAACGCAATCCATCTGTATTGATTCCATTTTTCTTTCAAATACAAATATCCCCAATAGGCGAAGAGCATAAGCAGCGGATATATGGCAAAGATAAATCTGGCGCCCATATAATCATAAAAGAAGAGCATGCACATCATACCGCCAATATAAATGAATAAATACAGTTCCTCTTTCCATTTATGAATCATTCCCACCACAGCCAGAATCAACAGCACAGCCACCCCTGTATAACTGATCACAGCAATCAGAGGCCGCGAAGTCGCACACACCATCTGTCCAAGGATTTCAAAATAGCCGGTAATATTTTCTTTCAATCTGCCTAACGTAAATTCAAAATAATCATTATAGGTACCGCCGCTCTTGGGAAGATACGAATAAAACATCCTCGATGACACCGTATAACTGATAAACGGCAATACCATTATCAGCCCTTTACGCAGACATATTCTTGGATATAACACGGTTTCTCTGGTGATAAATGTCTTTACAAAAAATTTCCCGATCATTGCCATATCATAAACTAACAGGGCGAGAAGCAGGGCCTTGTTCATGGTCTTGGTCTCACAGGATGCAAAAATCAGAATCCCCACAAGAATCCCCAACAAAACCTTGTAGAACATACCATGTTTTTCAAAATCCCGATGATATAATTCTATGATATTCAGTGTCAGAAGTATCATAAACATACAGGGCAGATCCGATTCAACTGTATTCACATAGATCAAAAAGGAGATATTACATGCAATTCCAAGGCTGATCAGAAATGCCGGCCTTCCCTGTATCCGTCTTTTTAAAAGATAGACAAGACAGATCATACTGGCTGCAAAAAACAATGCCTCATACAATTTTAACAGCGGAATATGAAATCCAAAAAGCCTGTACATGGGCAGAAGCAGAATAGACCAGAACCAAGGATAAACATCCGAGCCGATCCCCTCCGCAGAAGTATTTATAATAAAGATATTTTTCTCATACCAATCTGCAATCGAATGCGTTGAAAGCGCTCTGGTCTGTGCAAAATACTGGCTGAAATCCCCGCCCCAGCTCTTGCCGTCATAACACACAAGAACGGAGAGCAGAAACGTAACCACAAACAGCACAGCCGCCATAGTGCCTGTATTCAACCGGGACACGGTACCTGTCACTTTATCTACCGTCCGCCGGAACCCAGGCAGCACAAAAAACAGCACACCAATCAGCAAAAGCGGCAGAAACACCCGTGTTCTATATACATTGAGCAATACCGTATCAAATACCGTCATTTTCCCACATTCCTTCCCAAAACTCCATCTACACGGTCGGGCACACTGTTCAACCACATAGTTACTTTATTATACTATTCCATTTTTGGTATTTCAACCATATTTTCCCGTATAATAGAAGTATCATAGCAGTATCATAGAAGTACAAAAAAGCTCCGGCATAGATAACCGGAGCTCCTTTGTTCTGCCCGTTGTTTTATGCTTCGTGAGATTGTTCCACACCGCCCGTATACATATAAAATGTGATAATATAAAGTCCGGCAATGCCCACTAAAGCGTAAATGATCCTTGAAAACCATGACATGTTACCAAATATAAATGCCACAAGGTCAAAGCTGAAAAGTCCGATCAACCCCCAGTTAATAGCACCAATGATGGCAATTGTCAGGGCAAGACAGTCTAAACCTTTATTTTTCATGTTTTCCATCCCCCTTCATCATACATAAACCCCTTAATTTATGTGAAAAATAATAGAAATCATCATTTTGTCACATAATAACTGTTTAGTACATACATCGACCAGACAGTTACTATTATTATGTCTCGTTGGTGGTCGTGCATACTGGAAATTTTTTTGAAAAGAGGAAATATATCCGTCTGCATACTATTTAAAACTTTTTAACAACCGGTTTATAAAGGAGCATTGTAACAATAGCGTTTAATCCGCTTTTTATCAGATTAAACGGTAAAAAGGCCGGTAGCAGTAATTTGGCAACCTCTTCTCTGGGATATCCCATATACACGGGCGCTACCAAATAATTCCATAAAAGCATTACCGCAGTCATACTCACGCACCCAAGACAAAGTCCGATAACCGCCCCTGATAAAGTTCTTCTTTTTTGATAAATAAAGGATGCCATACAGGCAAACGAGCAGGTAGATATCACATTCATCACACAGCCAATCGGGCCGGTTGTACTGATCGTACACATCTCCAGAATAGAAACAATCATAGACATGACAGAAGCTGTTGCAGGCCCAAAAATAAAACCACCAATGGTTATCAAGATGTCCTTCGGATCATATTTCAGAAAAAGGATAAGGGGAATCCGCCCTACAAGTACAGCTACATAGGCCAGTGCACAGAGCATACTGATTGTTACAAGTTTCTTTGTTTTGTTCATAGTGAACCTCCTTAAAAAAATTAACACCTGAAAGTGTATCTGACCTTCAGGTGTTATATAAGCAGGTGGATGGAAAAGAGTCTATCAGAGCAGGATAGAAGATGGATTAAAAAGCGTACAGAATAAAAACAGACTAAGTCTGAGATTCCAACACACCTTCTTTAATCCTGACTATACAGTCGGTCCTGGAATTTCGCCAGGCCCCGCGCTTTCGCGCCCGCGGACTATAACCGCCGATCGGGAATTTCACCCTGCCCTGAAGACATCATCACTATGCAGTTGTTTGCAATTATTATAGGATTTCCTCTGTAAAATTGTCAAGTCAAAACTTTTGAAAGGGATAAATCAATGCCGATAAATCCGAAATACCCCGAACACTTTACCAAGAATCTGGCAGTCATCTACAATGATCGGCTCCATGGAATCATTTTCCGGCTGCAAACGGATATGACCGTCCTCCTTATAAAAGGTCTTAACTGTAGCAGAATCATCAATCATGGCAACAACGGTATCTCCATTATTGGCATCCTGACAACTCTTTACAAAAATCTGGTCACCGCTAAAAATCCCTGCATTGATCATGGAATCGCCCTTTACCTTAAGCACAAAAGATTCTCCGTTTGGCACCATGTCAGCCGGTACAGGAAAATAGCTTTCAATATTTTCTTCCGCAAGAATCGGCTGACCTGCAGCCACCTGCCCGATAACCGGCAGAGAAACCATCTCAGTACGCACCATCTGAAAATTATCATCACAGATCTCTATGGCCCTGGGCTTGGTAGGATCACGTCTTATGTAGCCGTTCTTCTCTAAGGTCTCTAAGTGAGAGTGGACAGAAGAGGTGGATTTGAGATGAACCGCCTCGCAGATTTCCCGAACAGCCGGCGGATATCCACGTTTCAATATCTCATCCTTAATATAATCAAGAATCTGCTGCTGTTTTGCAGTAATCTTACCATATGCCATAATAATAACCTTATCCTTTCTGAGTTCCATTTATCGCTATCGTTATAAGTATCATAGCACAGCATTTCTGAAAAAGCAAACACATATTCAGAATATTTGTTCGATTTTTTCCTAAAAAGTATTGACTTTCGAAAGTATGTTCTATATAATACAATCATTAAGAACATTTGTTCGCAACGTGCGTTCGCTTTAGAAAGGTTTGGTGATATTTTATGAGGAATACTATAAGACATTACAGGACAATAGATATGAGAAGCGAGAGAAGGATTCGCAATAACAGACTGCGCCGCAAGCGGGAGATGCGTAAGAATTTCCTGTTACTTGTAATGACAATATGCCTGATTGTAACATGTTCCATTTCCATGAGCGCTTTTCGATCCAGCGCCAAAGACGACTCTGTTGTGGCATCCTGCAAATATTATAAGAGCATTACTGTCTCTAACAATGACACCCTCTGGTCAATCGCAGAAGAGTATATGGATGCAGGGCATTATGATTCTGTCAACGAATATATCAATGAAGTAATACGCATGAATTCACTTCCCAATGATACAATCTGTTATGGACAGAATCTGATCATTCCTTATTATGATGTATTATTATGATGTATTAATTGTAATATATTAATTGTAATGTATTATTTGTAATGTATTATTTGTAATGTATTATTTGTGATGATACTTACGGTTTCTTTCCAAAAGGATCATATTTTTCCCGCAGTGTTACCTTATTGGCGGCAGAGCGCCTTCTGTCTTCTTCTATCGCTGCATAGTGCTTTCTGGTAGTGTTGACGTCTCTATGTCCAAGCACATCCGCTACCAGATAGATATCGCCCGTTTCATGATAAAGCGATGTACCATAAGTACTGCGCAGTTTATGCGGGGTGATTTTCTTAAGTGTTGTGACAGTGGAAGAATACTTCTTAACCAGATTCTCCACCGCACGCACAGATATACGTCTGTTCTGCATGGATAAAAAGAGGGCTTCTTCATGGCCTGATTTCGGGATCATGTGATGCCGTTCCTCCATATAAGCCTGCAGGGCTTCCTCTACCTCGTCACCAAAATAGACAATCGCCTCATACCCACCCTTTCTGCGGATTTTGATGCCATTGTTACGAAAGTCCACATCCCCAAGATCAAGCCCGACACACTCTGATACACGGATACCGGTGCCAAGCAACAAGGTAAGAAGCGCCACATCCCGCACTTTAGTCACGTTATGAAAACGCTGCTGTGTCTTGGTAAGTCCGGTACCGTCCTCCACCTGATCCAATAAAACTGCCACCTCATCTGCATCCAACCGCACAATCTCTTTATCATGCAATTTAGGAAGGGGTACCAGCTGCGCTGGATTTTTCTCAATCAATTCTTCCTTAAAATAGTAATTATAAAAGCTTCGCAGCGAAGCCAATTTTCTCTTTTTACCCCTCTCGTCATTGGTATATATCTTGCCATCCTTTTGATAATAGGAGAGATATTCTGCATATTCCTCAATATCTTCTCTGCTCAGCATGTCCAGCAGTGAGAGAGGGTAGTTTCTGATATCCATTTTTGCACAATAACTGTTCTTTTCATGCAAAAATTCAAAAAAGGTTCTGATGTCATATGCATAAGCCAATCTTGTGCGGGCGGAAGTAGAATCGGAAATCCCACGAAAAAACTGCCTGCAGAATTTTGGAAGCGTCTCCAGAACATCTCGCATTTTATTAATATTTTCAATATTCTGCTGATCATGATAGTTTTGATTACTGTTTATATCCATTTTGTTTCCCATCCTTCAAGTTTACCACTGGTAATGGCAGTGAACATGCGTTCTTTGACTCCAGGTGCCTCCCGGTTGATCTCCCGTACCAGTTCTTTTACATATTCCCGCTTTGTATATCCATCCGCAGGACAGGGACTTTTGACCACCGGCACATCATTCTTTTTCACAAAACCGATCACATCCGCCTCATTCATGTAAATCATGGGTCTTATCACTGTAATCTGTGTGCGGTCCAAATAAGTGACGGGCCGGAATGTATGGAATCGTCCCTCATAAATCAACGACATCATCATAGTCTCCACCACATCGTCCTTATGATGCGCATATGCCACTTTATTACAACCGGTCGCCTTCATGGCATCATTCAAGGCTCCTTTACGCATTTTAGCACATAGGGAACAGGGATTTGATTCCTGACGATCCTCGAAAATGATTTTGGCGATATCTGTCTTAATAATATGATACTCCACATCTAAGGTTCTGCATAGTTCTTCAATCTGACTAAGATTCAGATTCCCAAATCCCAGATCCACAGTGACTGCGCACAATTCAAAGGAAGCAGGATAGAAGCGTCTGAGCCCCTGCAGAGCATAGAGCAGTGTGAGACTGTCTTTGCCGCCAGAAATACCAACCGCTATTTTGTCTCCTGGATCGATCATATGATAATCATCTATGGCCTTTCTGGTAAGGCTCAACACCTGTTGCAATTTCATAGAAACACCTCGTTAAATAATATTAATAACACCTCAATCATCTGTCAAATCCATTATACAAAGTATTTCATCACTTAGCATTAAATTTTTATGATTTTATTCTTTAAATCTATTGGGCAGAAATCCAAAAAGATGTTATAATAGACGCGAAGGCAATCAGCAGTGTATGAACGGCCAAATTCTTGAATGTGCACTGCGAATAAGAATATAATAAACATACAACATGAGGTTTCACACATGAAGATCAAATTTAACAAAAAATATCTTTATTGGGGAATTACAGCATTTCTGGTAATCGCCTGCAGTATCTTGTTTTATTATGTATTGTTTCACCCCTCAAGTTTTACCGGCGGCGTCCGCAAGATCATCAATATTTCCATGCCCATTATTGATGGTTTTGTTTTGGCATATCTGATCACGCCTATCTTAAATAAAATTGAAAACTGTATCATTAAGCCGATTTATCTGAAAGCTAAAATACCCATGACCCCCAAAAGCAAACGCCGTATGCGGGCCATGTCCATTTTGCTTACCCTTGTATTGATTCTTGTTGTTTTATATGAGTTTTTTGGCCTGATCATTCCGGAAGTGATCCGCAGCGTACAGAGTATTATTTTCCAGATGCCAGTCTATGTTAACAATCTCACCAACTGGGCTCTGGGTCTCATCAAGGATAATCCGGATCTGGAAGTGGCTGTCAATCAGCTGATCAATCAGTATTCTACTAAAATAGTAGACTATGTCAATACCAATTTGCTTCCACACATCAATGAGTTGATCAAAACACTTTCCTTAAGTGTTATCGGTGTTTTCAGGGCATTGTGGAACTTTGTAATTGGATTTATCATCTCTATCTATGTACTTGGCAGCAAAGAGAAATTTGCCGGACAGGCTAAGAAAATTGCCTACGCGCTTTTTGATCGCAAGGGCGGTAATGAATTGATATCTAATTTCCGCTTTATCCACAGCACATTTATCGGATTTATCGGCGGAAAAATCGTAGATTCCATTATTATCGGCATCATTTGTTTTATTTGTACCAACATTATTGGGACACCATATGCAATCCTTGTCAGCGTGATTGTTGGCGTTACAAATGTAATTCCATTCTTTGGTCCCTGGATTGGCGGGATTCCAAGCGCTCTGTTAGTCCTGATGGTAGATCCGATGCAGGCATTGTACTTTATTATTTTGATTCTTATCATCCAGCAGTTTGACGGAAATATCCTGGGGCCCAAGATTTTGGGGGATTCTACGGGATTATCCGGTTTTTGGGTTATCTTTGCGATCACTGTATTCAGCGGCTTATTTGGCGTCTTAGGCATGGTTGTCGGTGTGCCCATCTTTGCCGTAATCTATGCAGGTATCAAGTCTGTCGTCAACAGGCTTCTTCATAAAAAAGACCTGCCAATAGAGATTCAACCATATATGACTGTTGGACAAATCGATGAATCCATGGTCTTTACTGAATATGTGCCTCCGGTAAAAGAAAGGAAAAAATCCAGATCAGTATTCGCTAAATTGACAGCCACAAAAAACAATACTGACAAGGAAACTGACAAATAAAACGGGAAAGTAAAACATGATTGGTGTATTCATATTAACAGCAATTTTTGTGATCATTATTTATCTATATATGCGTCACAAAGCGAAACAAAACAAGGCGTCTGATATCAATTTTGTAAGGGATTATCATGAATCATATCATCGTGTGAGAACACACAGGGAACTGCGTAATAAACAAAACGATTATCAGACCTATATTACCAAATATAACAGTTCTGAAGATTACCGGGAGCGCCGTGGGAAGTAACTATACAGATGTATATACATTATGTAAACTCAATATCTTCTTTAACTATTCGTTAAACGTGGCTTTTGCGCATAGTTCTATATCGCATTTATACTAACTATTAGCAATATTTTCTAGAAATCCACGCCTGCGTATATCTTTCACTCTCACAAACAAAACTCTCTAAAATCATCCAGAGAAGATTCCAGAGAGTCTGTTTTCATATATATAAATTTATATATTAATTAATAGGTATTACCTATTTTCAAAATCCTCAACAAATTGAGAGATTAGTTTTACAGAACCATCAATTCCAAGAACACCACTGTTAATGGACAGATCATAGCTGTCAACACGGCCCCATTTCTTGGAGGAATAGTAGTTATAATAACTCTGGCGCTGTTTATCCTTCTTATTCATCATATCAATAGCCTTCTGCTCCGTATTGACATCCTCAAAGCGTTCCATGATTCGTTTGATCTTACTCTTCTCATCCGCATGGATAAAAAGATGCAGACAGTTCTGATAATCATGCAGGGCATAATCCGCGCATCTGCCAACAATCACACAGGGGCCTTCACTGGCAATCTTCTTGATGGTATCAAACTGTGCGAGAAACACCTTGTGGCTGATGGGCATATCCACAAAGGAGGAAGAATTATATCCGAACGAATACGTATCCATGACCAGATTATAAAGGAAAGAATTGGTCGGCCGCTCATCATGACTCTGTATCATCTCTTCACAAAAGCCGCTCTCCTTCGCTGCCCTCGTCAAAAGATCCTTGTCATAAAACTTAATCCCAAAATATTCTGCTACTTTTTTACCGATCTCACGACCTCCGGAACCAAACTGACGACCGATTGTAATAATAGTATTCATACTGAACTACCCCTTTCTGTTTATATGTGCTTTCTACCACACAATATTTTATGTAATAGAAAACCTTCTCGGCTGTATCCGAGACTGCAAAACATGTCTTGCAGGATAAATTCCTACGGAATATATTTTTATTATATATAATTTGCACAAAAAAAGCAAGTAAAACGATATATTGCATGTGAATATGTATAATTATTGTCATCTTTCACACAATTGCCAGAAATTCCGCATTTATCTCCTATTACGCTAACTGCAAAACTGTCTCCATTGGCCACACACAATCTTATATATACTATTTCCCTCGATCTTTCTCTTTAAAAACAGCCTCTTACCAATATAATATGATAAGAGGCTGCTTTTGCATATTACTTATTCATCTTTTACACCGTATCCAAATATACTATGTATCTTTATACTATGTATCTTATGCAGATTTTTTCTTCACGAACAGTGTCTGGAAACCTTCGATTACCAGGATCACTGCCAGTACTGCCATCGCTGCCGCAAAGATAAGCTGGAACCAATCGCCCCATGCTGCTACACCGCCGCTGATCATGACAAGCTTATTCTTTACTGTGATGACCAAGCTAGTCAATGTTGCTGCCAGCATAAATACCATAGGCACATAGAACATCTTGTTGTTTTTACCAGCATTGCCAAGCCAAGCTGCTACTGCCATCAATGCGATACCTGCCAATAACTGGTTCGCCGCACCGAACAGACCCCAAATCTGGCTTAAGCTCAAACCACCGAGTACGCAGCCAATGATTACCATGATTGCTGTACCTACGAGCGGATGTGCAAGTGCTTTACGCATGCCTGTTGCATCTTTATAAGTTGCTTCATCTTTCTTTAAGAACAACTCTGAGAACATGAAACGGCTCAAACGTGTACCTGTATCCAAACTGGTCAGTGCGAAAACGGATACAGCCAGTGTCAGCAAGGCATAAATCGTACCATAAACAACACTTGTCTCTGTACCGAACATGGTTGCAATACCTGCTGCAAACGCTGCGGAAGGAGAACCGAACTCACCGCTCGTGTATTTCTCAAATACCATACCTACCGCGATCAGGGATACAATACCGAGTGCGGACTCAATCAACATGGAACCATATCCGATCGGCTTCGCGTGAGCTTCGTTGTCAAGCTGCTTGGAAGATGTACCCGTAGAGATCAAGCTGTGGAAACCGGAACATGCACCGCAGGCCACTGTAATAAACAATGCCGGGAACAAAGTACCGATACCAGTCTTCCACCCTGCAAACATCGGAATGGTGAAGGTTGCCGTACCGGTAAATGCTGATACAAAGATACCTAAAAGGGCAACGATCATCATTGCATAAAGTAAGAAACTGGACAGATAATCACGAGGCTGTAACAGAATCCATACAGGAACCAAAGATGCCACTGTAATATACACACCGATCAGCACAATCCATGCAGTACGACCCATGATCAGACCTACATTCAAACCAAGAACAACGATCAGCACGATGCCAATCACACCGGCAATCGTAGCCGGCACAGTGCCTACATGGAAACGGTTGGTAAGAATACCATAAACAATCGCCAATACGATGAACAATACGGAAATCATGGCTGTGGTCTGATTACCGGTAGGACTTGTGGTAAAGCCAAATCCGCCTTCCGCTGTGAAGAAAGTACCTGCCACAACGTTTACAAAGGAAGCGATTACCAGAATCAGCACTAACAGTGCAAAAATTGTAAAAAGCTTCTGTGCTCTTGAGCCCATGGAATCCTTGATAATCTCACCGACAGATTTACCTTCATGACGAATGGATGCAAACAGGGAACCAAAGTCCTGAAGTCCGCCGAAGAAGATACCACCGATGATACACCATAAAAACACAGGCAGCCATCCGAATACGGAAGCCTGAATCGGTCCATTGATCGGACCTGCGCCTGCAATAGATGAGAAATGATGTCCCATCAGGACTGCCGGAGGTGCTGCCACATAGTCAACGCCATCCTCCATCTCTACTGCAGGAGTCTTTCTTGAGGGGTCAACGCCCCACTGCTTTGCCAGCCAGGAGCCATAGACAACATATCCTATGACAAGCAGGACAATCGCAACAAGAATGATTAAAATTGCTGTCATTTTTTCTTCTCCTTTACTTTAAGGTTTTAGATAATATTGCGAATGAGCTTTATATAACTCCGGCCAAAGCGGTTATAGACCGCGCGTCCGGAGGACTGCTCAATAGCAACCAGTCGGTAATGGCTCCATCCCTGTAATCCCAGATGGTAGCTTTGATAATGGCGAAGCTTTGGAATTTTCCTAAAAGCTTCTTCAGATATCTTTTCTGCCACAATAAACAGAGAAACATCCGTATTGCGATGGTCTTTGTGGGGTTTTACTCGCTTCATCCCACTCCCCCATGCCGCTTCATCGAGATGCATCAGTAAAGTTTCATCCAGATATTGTTCTGTAGCGAAATAGATATATTCCCTCGATTCCGCCTCTGCAAGCACTGCACTCTTTACCAGAAAGAACTGTTCGTCATGGGTATGGAATTCTGCCTCCGCCACAAAAGGCGGCTCCACGTCTTCTCTTTTCACATTATAATAGACCTGAAAAGAACGAAGCAGTTTTTCTAAAATTTCATTTACAGTCATTTTATTATCCTATTTCTTATATTCTTACTCTTTTGTGGCATTTATCGGAGTAAATTCTGCATTTGGCAGACGTTTTTTAAGTTCTTCCAAGAGAATCTTCCCCGCTTTGGCTCCGGGCAGCTGAATCTGTGCCGCTTCTCCCCTGTCCGTACAAATCACCAGATTCTCCACTTCCAGATCACCCCTGCCGCAGCATAACTTGGCGGGCACCAACATCACCCTGCGGAAACACCGCCTGATATCTGCATAAGGAATATAATAAATCTTACGCATACGCCGGAAATATAATCGTTCTTTGCCGATACGGACAATACCGATTTTCCGGCTCTCTTTATAATCCTGCGCCAGCTCCTGTCTCTCTACGGCTTGTGTCTGTTCCAGACTGTAGAATCTCATAAAAATACCCCAAAATGATTTGCTTCGCGGATGAATGAATCAAACAAGTTCGATTGCGATAGCATTTTCTATACAATAAAAGGTATCCGCAAAGGGATACCTAACCTGTATTTGATACCTCTTTGTATCAGTCATTTGCCCACATCATGCAATATATTAATATGTATGATACCTATTGCATAATGTAACACCTATATATTGTGTTGGGGAAATGCTAATGGAATTAATTATACGCGTAAAAGTGGTAAATGACAAGAGTTTTGTTTATTATTTTTTAAAAAAAATTAACAATTTATTAATATTTATCCTCTCTTGCGCCGGGAAATCCTATCATAAAAACATCATAAAACCTCAAGCAAATGCTCAAAATAGGCCGGAAGCGGTGCACACACTTCCAAATACGCCTGTGTGACAGGATGTATAAACCCAAGCTTATATGCATGCAGTGTTTGCCCTTCCAGCCGAAATGGCGATCTGCGGCTTCCATACACCTCATCCCCTAAGAGGGGATGCCCGATGGATGTCATATGCACACGAATCTGGTGAGTACGGCCGGTCTCCAGCCTGCATTCTATATATGTATATTCCCGAAAGCGTTTCAACACCTTATAGTGTGTAACAGCCGGTTTGCCATTCTTATCGTTGATTGCCATTCTTCTGCGGTCCTTCTCATCCCTGCCGATAGGCGCATCCACCGTCCCCTCATCCGTCTTGAGCACACCATGGACGATAGCCCGATAGCTTCTGGTCATGGAATGGTCTTTTAACTGAACAGCAATCTCCCTGTGTGACCGGTCGTTTTTGCAGATCACTAAGGATCCCGTGGTATCCCGGTCAATCCGATGTACAATACCTGGCCTGAGAACGCCGTTTATCCCGGAAAGCTGTCCTTTACAGTGATACAGCACCGCATTGACCAGAGTACCGCTATAGTGCCCTGGCGCCGGATGTACCACCATACCTTTGGGCTTATCTACGATCAGAACATCCTCATCCTCATAAAGAACAGACAGGGGAATATCCTCTGCACAGATGGACGGCTCCACCGATTCTGGAATCCGAAATACAATCTCATCATCCACCTTAAGCCGATAGCTGGCTTTCTTCGGAACATCATTGACATAAACCTGTCCCTCTTTGATACATTTCTGAATATAGGAACGGGAAAGATCTGTGAGCGCACTGCTGATCCATTTATCGATTCTCTCGTCATCTTCCTCAATCCCAATCTGATAAGTAAACTGTTCCATAGATTCTCTCTTCTATTTAATTTCCCGGTATCTCTTCTGTTTAAAGCTGATAAAATAGAGATCCTTTTCCTTATATACAAACAACAGCAGAATGATCAAAAAGATGGCGGCAATCGACACATAAATATCCGCCACATTAAAGATCGGAAAATTCAGGCGTACAAAATAAATAAAATCCACCACATAATCATACCGTATCCTGTCGATCATATTGCCAATCGATCCTGCCACGATTAGGCTGAATAAAATGTGCAGTTTCGTATATTTCTTTTTGTCCGGCATTTTATAAAGCACATAACCCACTACACTCGTGATCACGATCGCTACAAAAATGAAGAAAATCTTCTGATTAGGCAACATGCCAAAAGCCGCCCCCTGATTCTCCAGATAATTTAATTCCAGTACTCCACTTATGATATTGTAGGCTGGCTTATCTTTTAAATGAATGACAGCCAGATATTTCGTATATTGATCCAGTATAATCAGACCGGCTATCACCAGCAGATCCAGAAATAAAAAGATTTTCTTTTTCAGGCTCATTCCCGTGTATCCTCATCACTAAAATATATTTCCCTGACAGCGCCCAGGATATCATCCTCCGTAACATTCCTGTCAATAACTGCCTTCCCGACCTTTTTTAACAACACAAACTTAATCTGCCCGGCTTCCATTTTCTTATCCGATTTGGTCAGACGTACAATTTCCTCCGGTTCAATCGAATCAATGCTGATCGGCAGATTAAAGGGGACAAACATATCCCGCACCTCATAGTACTCTTCCATGGACAGCCAGTTATGTTTCCAGGAAATATAGGCCGCTGCCACCATCCCCAGGGATATGCACTCTCCATGCAGCATCTCAAAATGCATGGCTTTCTCTATGGCGTGACCAATGGTATGGCCAAAATTAAGCAGCGCACGCTCACCTTTTTCTGTCGGATCCTTTTCTACTACCAGTTTCTTGACACTGCAGCTTCTCATGACCATCTCTTCCAGAATTTCCAGATCTCTGTCGTGAATCTCATACATATTGTCCAGCAGCCATCCATAAAAAGCAACATCCTTAATCAGCCCATGCTTCATCACCTCGGCAAATCCCGCATAGAACTGCCTGTCATCCAGTTCTTTTAAAGTACCGATATTCATATAGACCAATTTGGGCATATAGAACGCGCCCACCATATTCTTATAACCGTCAAAATCCACCCCTGTCTTGCCGCCAATACTACTGTCTGACTGTGCAATTAATGTGGTCGGAATCTGCACAAAATCAACACCCCTCAGATAGGTAGCCGCAGCGTAGCCGGTGATATCTCCCACCACCCCGCCTCCAAGCGCAATCAGCAGATCTTTACGGTCAAACTGCTCCGCGATCAGCTTCTTATAAATTTCTTTCACGGTATCCAGAGTCTTATTCGCTTCCCCTGCTGGAAATACGTGAAGAATCACCTTACGGCAATGTTCCTCCAGTATGCCTTTTACTGTTTCGCCAAATAATGCGGCCGTATTGGTGTCCGCGATCACCGCCACTCTTCTGTTCTCTATGTCAAAAGCCTGTAATTCATCTAAAAGTAAATCAAAGTCCTTTGTAAAGACAATATCATAACATGGTTTTTTCTCATAATTTATTGTCATTCGATTAGCCATCTTTCATGCCCGCCTTCCCTTGTATTTCTTATATAAAATAAGACACTAGCAAATTTCCTGTATAATTAAGAATAGACTTCCTGACATTGACTGCCAGGAAGTCTGATTAAAATATCGTATCTTTCTTATATAACTCCTGTCATCACCGGTATCCCCTATCAAAATCCATTGTCAATCGGTACATCGAAAGAACCGGATAATATCTCCTGGAAGTCTCCGGAAATATCTACACTTGCCGGTGTGATGATAAAAATATAATGAGAAATCTTCTGCAGATTACCCGACATTGCGAAACAGGAACCAGATGTAAAATCAATAATCCTTTGGGCGATATCCACATCCAAACCTTCCAGATTTAAGACCACTGTCCGGTTAGCCAACAGCGTCTCTGTAATCTCTCTGGCGTCTTCCACCGTTGTCGGTTTGATCACACAGACCTCCATGCCGTTACCTGTCATCTTTTTGCTCTTCGGCATCGGTGTCACTTTCGGAGAGGCCTTACGCATCCCCTTGTCATCCTCTATAGAAACACTATCTTTCATCTGACTCGGCTTTTTTAACGGTTCCGGATCATCGTCATAAAAGTCATCGTCATAGTATCCATCATCCTCTTCATCGTTCAGTTTCATGGCATTTAAAAACTTATCCATTACACTCATTACTGCATCCTCCATGTCAGTCAGACTTATTATTCTTTCTCAACTTATGTATACTAAACCGTGCTATAATGTCTTTCTCCAAATATGCCTGTACCGACCCTGACATATGTAGCGCCTTCTGTTATTGCAACTTCATAGTCTCCGGTCATCCCCATAGAAAGTTCTTCCATACAAACATTATCAATGTTTTTTTGTATTATGTCAACATAAATTTGTTTTAATTTTGCAAAGTATAGTCTGTTTTCCTCTGCATTTTCAACAAAAGGCGCTATTGTCATCAGCCCTTTCACACGGATTCCGGGCAATTTGGCGATTTCCTCCACCATATGCAGCGCCTCATCGGAAGATGTACCAAATTTACTCTCTTCCCCGGCTACGTTGACTTCCACAAGAACAGAAACCGTCAGATTTTTCTTAACCGCTTCTTTACTGATTTCTTCCGCCAGCCGTACAGAATCCACGCTGTGAATCAGATAGACTTTATCCACAATATATTTCACCTTATTACGCTGCAGGTGTCCAATCATATGCCATCTGATGTCCTTTGGCATTTTCTCGTATTTTTCCACAAGTTCCTGCACCTTGTTTTCCCCAAAGTCCCGGCAGCCATAAGCATAGGCCTGTTCGATATCCTCCACGGGTTTGGTCTTACTCACCGCGATCAATTTAACTGACTCTGCAGCACGGCCACATAAACTGCAGGCTTTCTCTATATTTTGTTTTACGCTGTCAAGATTTTCTTTAATCATATATAAACTCATTGTCCCCCACCATGGAAGCATCCAGCACAATATAATCGTACACATTCAAGCCATACATTGTATTGGATTTCACTACTGAGTACTCTTCATTGTTGTACAGGATACTGATTTCTTTAAAATCCGCATATCCTTTATTGATATTATACACACCGGTCAGGGTGCCCGTATAGCTGATGGCAAACTTTTCCGTTGATTCCGGCTTGATGATGTAATTGCCTGCCCGCAGGACGGTATCATCCAGATAATAGTCTGTCTCAGTCTCATGATAGATCGGCGTCTCTATAAACTGTGTGATCGCGTTACCTTCATCATCATAGGTCTCCAGCAGAACACCATACTCACCGCGCTTACCACCCTTTGTCACATAAGATTTGGGCACGATAAAAAACTCTTTCTGTACAATCGAAGTATTCGGGATCTTAAGCCCCTTTTCATCCTCCAAGAGAAGTTCAATGTCGATAAACCGATCCGTACAAAACGTGATCATGGAATTGGTGAAGGTAAGTGACACGAAGTTGGCTCCCTCTTCATTCGTAAAGATATCCACCTTGCCCCAGGCAGTATACTGATTCTTTAAAAACCGCACCTCCACATACACATCATTACTATTCTGCCGTTTCTTCTCCAGGACATCCAAAAGTTCTCTCTCCGCCTGAATCACAATAGACCAGTCTTCACTCTTACAGATTTTATAGACCGGGTCTCCCGCCGCCACCAGATCATTGTTTACCAGATACTTTTTCTCATATGTCTCCTCATCAAAATACTCTGCCTTCATGTCCTGCAGCGTGAGATCCTCATAGCCATCTGTGGCAAAAACTGCAATGCCGCTTTTGTCCGCATAACGATAATTGATCAAAGAAGTTCCGGAAGCATCGTTTAAGGCATCTGCATTTTCCAATATATTATAATTGGCAAGCTTTATGACGGTTCCTTCCACATTGTGCTTAAAATTATAGACTTCCCCAAACTGTCTGCAGTCAAAACGATTTGTAAACGAAGTGATTTCCGTCTTCAGTTCAGCCAGATCCGATTCTGACAAGGTATTTTCCCCGCTCTCGCCGGCCTTGATATAATCGGCAAGCCTGCCGGTCTCATCAATCGTATAGACCAGGTTTCTGGCCGCAACACGCTCTCCTTCTCTCGCAAAATAGTTGATGTACCCCGCATCCTGACTGGACACAATCTCTTCCTCCCGCAGGGCGATTCCTTTGTAAATATTATTGGAAGTAAGCGATCCTTCCATAACGCTGTATCCCACGATATGATCTGTCTTAAAGTACATGACAACACAGATCACTACATAGATAAAGATCACGGCAAAGATCACCATACCGATATTCAGATTGATCGGCCTTCTATATTTAGCTATCTTATTGCGATCGTCAGCCACTTGCAGTCAGTCTCCTTCTCTCATGATAATACCCCGCAGCAAGCTACGGGGCATTTATGGAATTCCCATTTTGAATATGTATATTTTCCTATAAGGAAACGATAATCTTAGAGCGAACACTTTCCGGCAGTTCACTCTCATCCAAAGATATACTTATCACAAAATCTACATGGAATTTTTCGCTGATTTTCTCAATCTTGGCAATCTCTCTGTCAAGATTTTCCGCCTCCAGACAGGCAATCTTTAAAAAGCTGTCGAAATACATTTGCTGCAGATCATGATCTTGTGAAATGATTCCGCAGATAAAACCGATAAACTCATCACTGTTTGTAACCAGATACTCCGGCACATCAATCAATCTGATCTTATTGTTCAGTTCAAACATATGCTTGGTGCTCTTATCTAAATATACCACATTACCCTGTGCTTCTTTTATCTCCGTATTTACTTTATCAAGTAGATGCTTGGTCTTTCCTTTTCCCTTTTTGCCTACAATGAATTGAACCATGGTAAAACCCTCCTAAAGTAAAATATTTATATAGCCCTGTACGATTTACTCCATCTACCAATTATTATAAGGGAAACCTGACAAAAAAACAACTATAAAAGTTCATTCCCTGCTTTATTTCGTAGTACTTTCCAGAAGCGTACTCATATCCTCATAAAGCTGCTCCCTGGAATCATCTTTGAGGATAACAGATATATAAGGAGTCCCGCTGCTGCTTCTGGACAACAGAATCAGACAATGTCCCGCTGCACTGGTGGTTCCGGTCTTACCGCCCACAACCGTCACGTTATCAGGCATCTCATAAACGCCCCGAAGATACTGGTTTGTATTCTCTATCTCCAAAGATTTATCCGCCCCATTGGCATCCATATAAACCGTTGAATAAGAGTTCGTCTGTATAATCTCATTAAACAGATTATACTTTAACGCTTCCTGAAAGATGAGATAAAGATCGTATGCCGTGACATAATGCCCCTCTTCGGTCAGTCCGTTAGGATTCTTGAATTGACAGTTGGTAGCCCCAATCTCCTGTGCTTCCTGATTCATCAGCGCTACAAATTGATCTACAGATCCGCCCACTCCCTCTGCAATCAAAATCGCCACATCGTTGGCCGAATACATGAGCAGAATATGAAGCGCCTGATCCAGAGTCATCTTATCCCCCGGCTTCAAGCCGCATAGAACCGCCCCGGACTCCGTAATCTTTACATTTTCCGAAGCCACGTACACATCGTCCGGCTTCCCATACTTAAGCGCGACAAGCGCTGTCATCACCTTTGTCAGGCTGGCCGGATTCATCTGGTTATTCACGTTCTTAGCATAGAGCGTTTCCAGATTCTTGGTATCGAAAAGTCCTGCAGCTCCCACTTCCGACAGACTGACTCCCGAAGCAGAAACATCCTTGGCCGCCACACACAAATTGGCCGCAAAAGGTTCAATCGTCTCCTGGTTGGCCACATTTAAAAGCTGATAACTACTGACACTGTTCTGCGGTGAATAAGGCATGTCGTATTTGGTACTGCCACAGCCTGTCATGCAGATCATCACAGCCATAAGCGCTGCACTTATCTTCAGTTTATACTTTCTATTTGTACATTTCACGCCACTCAAGATCCCCTCTGTCGAGTGATTTGATCAACAGTTCCGCCGATGCCAGATTCGTTGCCAACGGAATATTATGCCGGTCACACAGCATAACTACATTGTTGACATCCGGCTCATGAGATTTCGGATAGAGCGGATCACGCAGAAAGATGACCAGATCGATCTGATTGTGCTCGATCTGCGCGCCAATTTGCTGGGCGCCGCCCAAATGCCCCGCCAGGTATTTATGGATCGTCAGATTGGTCACTTCCTCGATCAGACGCCCCGTTGTACCAGTGGCATATAGTTCATTCTTACTCAAAATCCCCCGATAAGCGATGCAGAAATTCTGCATCAGTTTTTTCTTTGCATCATGTGCGATTAATGCGATATTCATAGCTAACACCCCTGTCATTTTTTGCATTGCAGTCTTACATTCAGTACAAACCCTACCCCAATATACAGGCTTACTAACGAAGTCAGCCCATAACTGACAAACGGCAATGGTATCCCTGTATTGGGACTTGCACCAGTAGCCACAGCGATATTTAACATTCCCTGAAACCCGACCAGCGCCGCTACCCCCGAAGCGATGATCGTACCGGCCAAATCTTTTGCCCTCCTAGCTACCATAATACATTCAAATGAAATGAAAATCAATAACACAATTACGGCACAACCGCCAACAAAACCAAATTCTTCCCCGATAACTGCATAAATAAAGTCTGTTTCCGGCTCAGAAATAAAATTTCCGTTTTTTACGGAAGTGATTTCATTGGTATTGTATCCTTTTCCATAAAGCATGCCGGATCCAATCGCCGTAATCGAATTTAGCTGCTGATAGGCCTCTGTTGTGGCATATTCTTCCGGATACAGCCATGCCAGAATACGCTTTTGCTGGAAACTTTCAATAATATCCTGATCCGGCTGCAAAATCAGAGTAAGCACTATCACAAAAGCAGGAATCGTTATCGATAGTGCCAGAATAATATATTTCCAGCCAATGCCGCCCACAAACAAAAGCACACAAAACACCAATACCACCATAATACTGGTAGACATATCCGGTTGTTTATAAATCAGATAAATAGGTGGCACAAACAAAAGCACACAAGCGCCGACTACCCGCAGCGAATCCATTTCATCCTTATGTTTCATGATAAACTGTGCAAAAAATAAAATCAACAAAATCTTGGCAGTTTCCGAAGGCTGAAACTGTATGCCAAATAGATTCAGCCATCTTTGTGCACCGCCTGCTTCTACTCCCACGGCCCGCACCAGCCATAAAAGCAGAATATTAACCACATACATAAGCCAGTAAAAATGCAGGAGGATCGAATAATCAAACAGAGAAATAACTAACATCAGGAAAAACCCGAATACCGCCCCCGCAAGCTGTCTCGACTGCAGGGATTCTTTGGCACTGCCGATGGCAAGAATCCCCATTGCCGTAAGTGCTACCACAAAGATAATCAATTTGAAATCATAGTCCCTGATGTGATAGTGCCTTAACATGCTGCGTTTTCTCCTTCTCTCGTACTGCCGAGGCCGCGAAGCGGATCCCTCAAAATTCCTCCGCTTATTCGAGGCCGCGAAGCGGTTCTCGCAAAGTTAATTCCGAAGGAATTTACTTTTTTTATTGTTTTAGATCCAGAATCGGTATATTTGCGTAGAGCGTTGGATTCTTCAGACTATGACCCTTACCGCTTGTCTTGGTAATCTGAATCTCCATGCTCTGTGTATCAATCTTCATATATTTGGATATCACCTTGGCGATATCATTCTTTATCATTTCCATCATTTCCTGCGAACAGTTGACTCTGTCGGAAATAAGCAGTATCTTAAGCCTGTCTTTGGCTATTTCTCTTGAGCTTTTCCGCTTTAACAGATTTTTAAACACACCGATCCCTCCTAACTTTTATGGAAAATACCTGATACTTTGGCCCAGAATGAAATCCCTTTCTCCAGATCCATAAAAGGAACTTCTTTGCCAAGCACTCTGTAACAGATATTTTGATAGGCTTTACCCGCCAATGTGTTACTGCCGACTAATGGCTCGCCCTGATTTGTGGCTATGACCACATTCTCATCATCGGGTACCAGACCGATTAACGGCAGGGAGAGAATATCCACCACATCCTCCGAAGACATCATGTCCCCGCGTTTGACCATATCATGACGGATACGGTTGATGATCAAATCCATCTTATGTATCTCATTGGCCTCCAAAAGGCCGATGATCCTGTCTGCGTCCCGGATTGCGGAAACCTCCGGGGTGGTCACCACAAGCGCCCTGTCCGCTCCTGCAATCGCATTCTGGAATCCCTGCTCAATGCCCGCCGGGCAGTCCAGTATGATATAGTCGAACTGGTCTTTTAAATGACTGATCATTCTGACCATCTGCGAGGGACTCACGGACGTCTTGTCCCTGGTCTGCGCCGAAGGAAGCAGGAACAGTGTGGGATAACGCTTGTCCCGTATGATGGCCTGCTTAATGCGGCAGTTTCCTTCCACTACATCAACCAGATTATAGACAATCCTGTTCTCAAGCCCCATCACCACATCAAGATTACGAAGCCCGATATCCGTGTCGATCAGAATCACCTTTTTACCCATAGCTGCCAGACCTGTGCCAACGTTTGCTGAAGTAGTGGTCTTGCCTACTCCGCCTTTCCCTGATGTGACGACAATCACTTCACTCATAGCAAACCTCCGTTGATGAATTGTTATCGTCCCCTAAACAGAAGAAAATTCCTTCGGAATTATCTTCGAGAAAATTCCTTCCTTCAGAATCATCTCCCCCGCCTTAGAACGGCAGGTCGTTCAGTAATTCTTTGGTAATCGGCTCTATTATAACTCTTGCGTCTTTCACATAAGCAATCTTTGGCTGAACCTTTGGTTTGATCGACCATTTGCTCTGTTTCTCTGATGTTTTGTATTTGAAGTCGCCAATTTTAAGTTTTTCCGGCGACATTTCAAGCGCCACAACAAAATGTCCGTCCTCTCCGTTGCCACCGGCATAAGCCTGTCCATAAAGGCCTCCTAAAATGACCACATCCTTGCTGGATACAATACAGGCGCCCGGATATACATCCCCCAGTACGATAATGCTGTTGTCAGTCTCCAACATCTGCCCATCCTTAAGCGTACCCTTATAGAACTGCCCGGCATTCTCCAACACTTCCTGATGGAAAGAAAGCTTTTGCAATGCTTTTACATAATTTTTGTTCGTTTCCTCGTTCTTTCCCATAATACAGAGAATATTCAAGGCCGAATTGGCTGTGATAATGTTGACAATCTGCCGTTCTTCCTGATCTGTCAGGCTGCGTCCTTCAAAAGAAACTACCATACTTGCATCTTTAAAGAAGTTCGCAGATTCCTTAAATTTTACAGCCACTTCCTCAAGCAGCTGAGCAAAAGGCATCTCTCCATCCAGATAAATGGAAAGGCCGTTTGGAAAACTTTTGATGATAACGGGATTTTTCATACTCAACACCTCAATCAATCAGTCTGCGCCTATTTCACCGCCGACCAGCGTACCGGCTGTACCGGTAATGATCTCACTTTCCTCTTTAAGTCCATAATAATACTCATACACATCTTTGGCAATCTGTGCGGCATAATCAGAAGAATAACCATTGGCCACACGAACCGCCACGGCTATCTCAGGCTCCTCGTAAGGTGCATAACTGATGAACAACGCATGGTTCGGACGGTTTCTGTTCTCCTGTGCCGTACCTGTCTTACCTGCCACATTCACATCAAGATCTGCAAAGTATCTCTTTCCTTCCACCACCCGGCGCATACCGGTATGAATAGCATTCCAGTAAGCCGGATCCATATCAATCTGGTTCCTGATCTCGGCTTCATGCACTGCAACTGCCCCGCTGTTATGGTTCTCTATCTTGTCTACTAATGTTAAATTATAACATGTTCCACTATTGGCGATAGTTGTAACATATCGCGCGAGCCCTGCTGTGGTATAGTTATTGGTTCCATGCCCGATAGCTGAACGGACGGCATCAAGATTGGAAACCTCCGGTGCATATTCTTCAATCTCGACCCCGGAAAGATCCGATAATCCGTACAGATCCGCATACTTGGAAAGTCTATTCAATCCTACATTATCATTGTAGGTATCGCCCACAGTTCCCAGACGATATCCCACCTCATAAAAGAACCAGTTACAGGAATGCTGAATCCCACCAGTCACATTTAAGGAGCCATGTGCTCCAGGATAAATCCAGCATCTGGGCGGCTGTGCAATCTTATCATACAATCCCATGCAGGTAATGGTGTCAGAAGTGGAAATAACACCTTCTAAGAGGCCGGCCGTAGCCGCCACCGGTTTAAAGGTGGATCCCGGAGCCGTTCGTTGCTGGGTCGCATAATTTATGAGTGGATAGGACAGATCATTTCTTAAACTCGCAAAATATGCCGCATCCACACCATTAGCCATCTTATTATTATCATAACTCGGATAGGTGGCAAGCGCCAGTACATCTCCTGAATTTACATCAGTAACAACAATAGAACCGGAATAAGGATCCAATGCAAGCTGTGACGGTGTGATATCCAGATTTTCGATGCGATTACGAATAAAAACATAAGGCGTCATACTTCCTGCCGTAAACTGGGCAACCTCTTCCTCGGAAGGCTCTACAATATTCTGCTCCAAAAGAAGCATGCAAATCTGCCTGCCTGTCAGTTCATCCGCATTGATCATATAACGGTAGATTTTTTTATCAAAATCGATATCCGTGTCTATCTTTTCAAAAATATATTCAAGAATCTTATTATAAATCTCCACAGAATCAGAATACTGGGAACCGATCTCTAGTCTTGACACATTAATCCAGTTCTGGGCTATGGCATAATTTAAGTACTCATTCAAACTGATGACTTCATCTTTTGTCCAGGCAATGTATGTGGGATCATTTTTGTCCACCACTGATTCCATGATAATATCATTGTCATAAAGCAAGGCTGCAATATAGCTTTCGTAAACCTGATATTCCGTGGTAAGATCCACATATGGTGTACATACCTCTTCCAATTCCTCCCTGAGAGTCGCAAACACCCGGGACTTTTTGTCCAGATATGCCTGCCGTACCGCCTGCTCTGTCTCTCCGGCATATTCAGAGGCAAAATGTGCGGTGTCAATCACATTATTATTGATACAGGCAAAATAAACATCGTATATGGGAATCGGTATATTGCCTCCGCTCCCGCCTTCAGGGGGCGTATACTCTTTGATATTCTCTATTTTGTTAAGCAGGATACCTGCAAGCTTCGATTCCAAAATGTGATAACAAGCCTTCTGCAGTTCTGTATCCAGTGTCAGTGTGACATCATTACCCGCCATTGGCTCAATCCTGTCACTGGTCTCAATCACCTTGCCCAGGTTGTCCACATAGACAATCTCGGATCCCTTCCTGCCCTGCAGTTCCATCTCCATGGAAGCCTCGATACCGGATTTACCTACAGTGTCATTGATATCATAGGTCTCGTCCTGCTCCTGTAGTTCCAGGAGTCCTTCCTGATCTACCCGCCCCGTATAACCAATAACCTGGGCAAAATAAATACTGTCATTGTATTTGCGGATGGTACCTTCCGCAACGGAAACACCGTCCAGAGTATCTGCATTTTCCATCACCACCGCTACCGTCTTCTCCGAGACATTATTCGCCACCGTGGTCGCAATATACTTCTGGTAGCTGTTGGCACTCATGGCATAGCGGATGGTAATGATCTTTAATACCTCATCCCTGGTAAAGCCAAGCCCCTCTACAAAACTGGAAGAATCCTCATCATCAGTATAATCCCCGATTCCATAACGGGATGTACTGCACAGATATTCGACCACGTCATCGGGAGTTGCTGTCTTTTCCTTTTCCTTCAGATCATCAATAGATGCATAGCCATAGATATCCGCAAGAAACCGAAGAAGCTGTGTGCCTTCTACATTGTATTCATAATTACCGTTCTTGCCGATTTCGATATGAAAATCACTGATTACCTTGTCGCCGTTTTCCTCTATCATATGAATCAGACGGCAGATCGTATCATTGAGCCTGGCGTTCTTTTTGCGGCCAGACTCATACACGTCCTCTATGGTAACGGAATATGCCAGTTCATTATAAGCTAATAGATTGCCGTCCCGGTCTAAGATATTGCCTCTGGTAGCCGGCAGCGTGCGGTCTTTGGTGATTTTTAACTGAAAGTTATTATAGTAATCCTCTCCATTAACGATCTGCAGCTGAAAAATCGTATAAATCAGATAACCGCCCATGCCAAACAGCACTAAGACCAGCACGATCAGTCTGGAAGTGACCATATTCATGAAATTTTCTTTAAAATGCGCTAAGAGTTCCTCAAACAAACTTTTTTCCACTCCTCAGTTCACCACGCTCAAGTCTGGTATTGATCCAGAGGATGAGCGGATACAAAAGCAGGGTGACCACGATTGTATACACAATCTCCGGTAAAATAATATGCCGAAGATAATATACAAAATCAAATCTTCCCCGCAGAAGAAACAGAATCACATAACAAATAATGCCATAAACAAAATCACTGCACAAAATCAGCGCCACCGGAAGTTTAATATCCTGCGGATAAAAAATGGCTGAAAATTTACCGTTCATATATCCGATATACATATATAACAGCGCATAATAGCCAATGACGCTGGCAAAAAAGATATCCACTAGTATCCCACAAACAAATCCAATCACAAGCCCGGTCTTCTCTCCACGCATAAATCCGAAAGAAGCCGTCAGTACGATCAGCAGATTCGGCACGATACCGCCAAAGGCCAGAAACCGGAACACAGTACACTGCAGCAGAAAACATATTAAAATAAGAATCGCCGTGATAATACCGCGCTTCATACCCTTCCTCCCAATCCTCTCTTCCTCACAAACTTCTATTCTTCTGTCACGGTCTGTTTTAATTCCATAATGACTAACACTTCTTCCAGATGTTCAAAGTCCACCGCCGGCGTGATATATCCGGACTTGGTGAGGTTATTGGAATCCGGATTGATGGTGTTGATGTAACCGATCAGTATTCCTGGCAGGAACTTGTCACTGATATTGGATGTGACTACTTTATCACCCTCCACCACCACATTATCGCTATCGATCAGCTGTCCAAATTCAATAACGCCGGAGTTATAAAGTTTCAGATTGCCGGAAACAACCAGATTATCAGAACTGGAAAGCACCATGGCGCTGACATTGGAATCATCAGCGATGATGGATTTCACCTTGGCCCAGTTAGGCCCCACAGACACCACACGTCCCACCAGGCCGCTTCCTGCCATCACATTCATATCCACAGCGACTCCATCCTTCGCGCCCTTATTGATCACAAAGGAATAAAACCAATTACCGGAATCTTTGGCTATGATACGGGCGCCTGTCTTTTTATATTCATCATACTGATTATCCAGATTATAGAGCTGCCGCAGATTCGTCAGTTCATAGCGATCTTGCTGTAATCTTGTATTTTCGATGGTCAACTCATCCAGCTTGCTTTTTAAAATCTCATTTTCCGTGATCAGATCCCGGATACTGGCCAGCTCATCAGACCGTCCTGAAAGCCAGCTTCCCACCGCACTGATTCCCTCCTCAAAGGGCACCACCGTATATCCTGCCACCGCACTAAGCGGCCCGCTGAACACAGTGGTATTAAATGTAAGCAGCACCATGCCGGTGCAGAGGATTGTTAAAATAAAAAGGAGATATTTACTTGGTAATGTAAATTTTTCTCCTTTTTTCTTGACGATTGGACTCATTTACTCATTCCTTCTATTGCATACGCTACCGATTTATAATTATCCTCTTTGATAATCGTTGCAAGCCCAAGCGCTACACTGGTCACAGGATTTTCAGAAACATTTACCTGAAGCCCTGTTCCCTTGCTCATAAGCTGCGCCAGTTTGCTGACCTGAGATGCCCCGCCGGTCAGATAAATACCATGACGATAGATATCCGCTGCCAATTCCGGGGGCGTACGTTCCAAAATCACCTTAATATTATCAATGATCGTATTAAAATGTTCAACCAGACATTCGTCAACCAGAGCTGTGGGAATCTCGCGTTCCACCGGCAGTCCGGTAACAATATCGCGTCCATAAACAATGGCGCCCACCCGCTGGTCTTCTAAATCTAACAGCGAAGTCTTCACCACTTCCGCAGTCTTGCCGCCGATAATCAGACTGTATTCCCGGCGCACCGCCGCTTTGATCGCCTCATCAAACTTACGGCCGCCCACCTTGATCAGCCGGCTTAAGACAATACCGCCCAGAGAAAGGATGGAAATCTCCGTGGTATCAAAGCCTACATTGACCACCAGAACCCCCTGAGAATTCTTGACATCAATCCCAAGTCCGAGACCGTCCGCCACAGCCTTATCTACCATCATAACCTTTTTGGCTTTCACATTAGATTCCTTGATCAGATCCTTAAAGGCGCGCTTCTCCACCTCCGTCACATCCCAGGGAACGGCAATATAATAGTCCGCCGGGCGTACATTGTTCTTCATCATATCACTCAGGAAATATTTGATCAGCGTTTCCATATTCTGGATATCCGCTATCACGCCATTGCTCAGCGGATATGTGATGTTAATATTACTGGGCGCTTTCTCATACATCTCAAAAGCGGCGTCTCCATAAGCGAACAGCGTCTTCTTATTCTCGATGGCGATCATATTTTTCTCCACGAAAACATCATCATCCGCACGATTATATATTTTGATATTACTGGTACCCAGATCAATTCCAAACGCATTATTTGCCAAGGTAATTTACCCCTTTCTTTCTATTGTAGCATTTTAAACTCCCGACTCCAACGTCAAAAGACCGCTCTCTTTAAAGCTGAAATAGCTGTTATCCCCCAGGATAATATGATCTATCAGCGGTATATCCATCAGCGCGCCCGCCTCATTGATCCGCTCCGTAATCTGCAGATCATTGTCACTCGGCACCGGATTACCACCCGGATGGTTATGCAGAATCATGATTCCGGCTGCCTGCTCCTTAAAAGCCTGGATAAAGACTTCCCGCGGCGATAACAGAGAGGCATTCACAGTCCCCTTGGACAAAATATGTTCCCCGATGACATGCATTCCGGAATCAAACATAATAAGCAGGATATATTCCACATTCTGATGCCGGAACCGCTCCATATAGAACTCTGCTATGGAGTATGGATTATGGTAACATAGTGTCTTTCTCGCCTTTGCCTGCGCAATCCGCGTGGAGATCTCGGCAATGGCTTTCAGTTTGACCGCCTTCACCTCGCCAATCCCTTCGATCTGCATGAGATCATGCAGGGAAATCTGATGCAGCCCTAAAAGTCCGTTTCCGTTCCTGCTGGTCTCAGAAAGCACCCGCTCTCCCAGCTGTCCGGCGCTCACGCCTTTCGTCCCCGTCCGCAGGATAATCGCCAGAAGTTCCGCATCCGTCAGGGACTTACCTCCATATGTGACAAATTTTTCATATGGAAGATTCTGCAACCTGTAATACTCATTGTTCTCACACTTTAGTGTTTTCATTCAGCCTCTTTCCCGACAGCGCTTCTCTCCTTACTTTCGGGAGCAAGTCCTCCTGTTTACATCAGGCGGTAGATCACGACCGCAATCGCAATCCCAATGATGCTGGCAATGGTAATCTTGATGGAAAGGCCAAAAGTGATCGCCAAAATCCCCAGATTTAAAATCATCGGCTCAGATAATCCAAAAGACTGTCCGTAATTTAAAAAAGTGTCGGGAAACAGACTGCCGATAAAACCGCCGACTACAATCCCTGCCAGTACCAGCAGAAAACAAGCCCAATTATTTTTATGCATAAAAATAATTCTCTCCTTTCTCCAACGCCCATTTTATCACAACCGGTATTTGATGTATACAAAAAATGGTAAATTTCCACAAAGTTTATGAAAGAATCTTACACCTGCCGCTTAAAATCTGATGTTACCACACCCTTATCTCTCAGGCGCTGCAATGTCATCAAAATGCCAAGCTTCGCATGGGGAAATGTAAGTCCTCCCTGAAAATAGACCGCATAAGGCGGCGCGATCGGTCCGTCAGCGCTGAGTTCTATGGAAGAGCCGGAGACAAAGGCGCCTGCCGCCATAATGACCTGAGAGTCGTAGCCCGGCATATCCCAGGGTTCCGGTGTCACAAAACTGTCCACAGAAGCAGCAGCCTGAATGCCTTCACAAAATGCGATCACGCCTTCCGGAGAACCGAAAGTAACTGCCTGAATAATATCATGCCGGCTCTGAGAGGCATCCGGCACCACCGAAAAACCAATTTTTTCATAGACATTAGCTGCAAAAATGGCACCTTTTAAGGCACTTGCCGTCACCGTAGGTGCAAGAAATAATCCCTGATAAAGGGAAGGCAGCACCCCGAGCGAAGCCCCAACTTCCTTGCCCAGTCCCGGAGATGTCAGGCGATAAGCCGCATTTTCCACACAGTCCTTTCTGCCCGCAATATAACCGCCGATAGGCGCCAGTCCACCGCCTGGATTCTTGATCAGGGAACCCACCACCATATCAGCGCCCATCTGCGAAGGTTCTATGGTCTCCACAAATTCTCCGTAGCAGTTATCCACCATGCAGATAACTTCCGGTCTGATGCCCTTGATAAAGGAAATCAGCTCCCCAATCTGCGCCACAGACAGTGTGGGACGTGTCTGATACCCTTTGGATCGCTGAATGGTCACAAGTTTTGTCTTTTCGTTTAAAGCGGTCCTGATTCCTTCATAATCAAATCCACCGTCCGGTAAAAGTTCTACCTGTCTGTAGGATATACCATACTCCCGCAAGGAACCTTTGGACGGCCGAATACCAATAACCTCTTCCAGCGTATCATAAGGTTTTCCCACTGGAGATAACAGTTCATCGCCAGGCCGTAAATTGCTCATCAGCGCCAGGGCCAGTGCATGAGTGCCACAGGTAATCTGTGGGCGCACCAGGGCATCTTCCGTCTGAAAAACCGCAGCATAAACCTTTTCCAATGTATCTCGTCCCAAGTCATTGTAACCATACCCCGTGGTGCCAAGAAGACACGCCTCGCTGACGTTTGCCGTCTGCATGGCTCGGATAACCTTTAGCTGATTGTACTCGGCAACCAGATCAATCTGTGTAAATCTTTCCTGTAAAGAATCAAGAATCTCTTTACCAAATTGATAGACCGTCTCTGAAATGCCAAACTGGCCATATTGTTCTCTCAGGTTGATCATTTATTATCATACCTCCTGTTATTTTATTCTGCACACCAAAAACAGTCCTGCTTTTCGACCGATTTCCTGCATATATGTGCCATATGCGCTATCGAAATATCGGTACGCTCCATCTTGATGCTTTTATATATTTTCAATTATATTAAATCTACAAACAGATTATTTTGGATTGGCAGGAATAATCCTGTTGTACCATAACATTCCATAATTCGACATTTTATCTGCATTTATCCCTGTTTCTCTCAAGATATGCCTAAATCTTTATCTGTCTTCATTTGTCTCTGCATATTTCCTGTACTATATATTTTCAAATTATCTGTCTTTCGTTTATTAATGCAGGATAATGCCCTTTTTGCGCAGGATTTCCTGCATGTATTCCAGAATCAATTGACTATTATAGTCAAAATCCCTTTTATCAATCCACAGAACCTCTTTTTCTCTCCGAAACCAGGTCATCTGCCGCTTGGCAAAATGCCTGGTGTCCCGTTTAATCCGATAAACAGCCTCTTCCATGGTTATCTCACCCTCAAGATAAGCAAGAATCTCCTTATATCCCAGCCCCTGCATGGATACCATATCTCTGGTACATCCCATTTCCCTCAGAACGCGAACTTCTTCCACCAGTCCCTGGGACAACATCAATTCTACCCGCTCTTCAATCTTCTGATATAACCTGTCTCTGTCATCCTGTAGGACAAAGTAGGCCGAATTATAAAATGACACCCGTTCTTTTTGCTCTCTGTTGTGTTCTGAAATTGGCTTCCCAGTCTTCTCGTAAAATTCTATGGCACGTATAACGCGTTTTATATTATTTGCATGAATGATTTCACAGGAAGCCGGATCTATTGTCCGAAGCCGCTCATACAACACCGCCGGCCCATTCCTTGCCGCTTCCGCCTCCAACGCAGCTCTAAGCGCAGTATCCTCGTCATTTTCCGTAAAATCTATATCATATAAGACCGCCTGGATATAAAATCCTGTGCCGCCTGCCAGAATGGGAATATGGCCTCTGTCATATATCTGTTTCATCGCCTCTGTGGCCATGCGCTGAAACACCACCACATTAAACTCCTCTGTGGGGTCCAGCATGTCAATCAGATGGTGTGAAACCCCCGCCATCTCTTCTGCCGTAATCTTGGCTGAACCAATATCCATATGGCGGTATACCTGCATGGAATCCGCAGAGATGATCTCCCCGCCGATTTCCTTCGCCAGACTGACAGCCAGTGCGGACTTACCGACAGCTGTAGGCCCGGTTAGTATGACCAGCGGTCTTTTTGCTTCCTGCTTCATCAGTTTACAATCCTCTTAAACTTCTTTTCAATCTCCTGCCTGCTCATGGAAATAATTGTGGGTCTGCCGTGCGGGCAATGATACGGATTGTCCAGCGTCAGCAGTTCATCGATCAATTCTTCCATTTCCCGGCGGTTTAAACGCATATTTCCTTTTACTGCGGCTTTACAAGCCATGGTCGCGATACGGATGCGGATACTCTCCGGTGTGCCTGTTACTGTTTCGTCCACTAGTTCATCCAGCACTTCATAGAAAAATTCACCCTCCGCATAACCATACAAATCCATGGGAACGCCGCGAATGGCATAATCATTTGTGCCGAATTCCTCTATTACAAATCCCAGACTCGCAAAATCATCTGCGTGATTCCGATAACATTCCATTTCCCGATTATTAAACGTCACCACGATGGGCGGATTGAGTGACTGGGAAACCACATTCTTTTCCCGAAACCGTTTCATCAGCCGCTCATACTTTACCTTTTCATGGGCGGCATGCTGGTCTACGATCAGAAGTTTATCCTGGTAAGCAATCAGCCAATAGGTCTCAAATAACTGGCCGATAATCTCATAATGCTCCTTCGCTCTGGCAGACAGAAGCCTGTCATCAAAAAGCGCCATCTGCTCCATTCCTTGTCCCGCTATTTCGTCTTGCGTCCTAGCAGATTCCTGAGGTCGTGAATTCTCCTGCGTTTTGGTATTCTCCTGCGTCTGCCCCTCCTTTGGGGGAACCGGCTTCGCACTGTAGACAGAGGCCTGCCGCAGAAGCTGATCCCGGATGGCCTGTCCATTCTTCTGGTAAATGGCCTGGATAGCCGGGGATTTTTCAGAAAGTACCTGACTCTGCGCAATACGGTTTCGCTCAAATGGCTCCGGGGCCGACTCTCTCTGCCCCTTCCTGCTCCCCGCATTCCCACTCTTATCTTTCCTTTTCTCTTCGGAGAGCGACACTTCCGGAATCATCTCCACCTCATGCAATGCCTCATGGATGGCTTCCTTTACATCCTCATAAAATATCGGTCCGTCTGCAATCCGTACCTCCATCTTAGAAGGATGTACATTGACGTCCACTTTCTCCGTATCCACCTGAAAATGCAGGATGCAGAAGGGAAACTTATGCTGCATCAGATATTCCCGATAACCTTCTTCCACCGCCTTGCTGATCAGTGTACTTCTGATATATCTGCCATTGATATAGAAAATCTCATAGGATCGGTTTGATCGATTGATCACTGGCTTTCCCAAAAGCCCGGTAACCCGCATCCCCTCCAGATCACATTGAAAATCCAGAAGTTCTGCGGATATCTCCTTACCATAAATACGATAGACAATCTCCCGAAGATCATCACTCCCTGTTGTGTAAAATTTCGTCTGCCCGTTCATAAGAAATTTAAAAGAGACCTTGGGATTCGACATGGCCAGATGTTCCATCAGGTCTGCCACATAAGATCCTTCCGTCTGGGGCTGTTTTAAGAATTTCTTGCGGGGCGGCGTATTGTAAAACAGATTACGCACAATAATGGTCGTCCCCTGCGGTGCGCCTACTTCTTCCTTGTCCTTCTCCATACCGCCCTCGATCACATAACGAATCCCCGTCAATTCTTCCGGAATTTTGGTGATCATCTCCACCTGGGCTACTGCCGCGATACTGGCCAATGCCTCACCACGAAATCCAAGACTGACCAGTTTGGTCAAATCATCTGCTGAGGTAATCTTACTGGTGGCATGGCGCAAAAAGGCGTTGCCCACCTGGGATTTCTCGATGCCTCCTCCATTGTCGGTGACGCGGATCAAAGTGGTGCCGCCGTCCTTGATCTCCACAGTAACAGCATCTGCTCCCGCGTCAATGGCATTCTCCACCAGCTCTTTCACGACACTGGACGGACGTTCCACCACCTCGCCCGCAGCAATCTTATCAATCGTCTGATGATCCAATATGTTTATCTTCGCCATATTTATCTCCATCTACATCTTTATCCGCGGCCACGTATGCAGTCCTTGAGAAGTTATTTGCATATACTAATCTTACTGCCTAGAAGTTAATTGCATAAACTTATCTTACTGCCTATCCGAGGCCGCGTATGCGGTTCTTGAGAAGTTAATTGCATATACTAATCTTACTGCCTATCCGAGGCCGCATAAGCGGTCCTCGAGAAGTTAATTCCGCAGGAATTTACTTCCCTTTAACGCCATCGGTTTTTCAGCTTATTTTGCAGCCGGTACAAAGTATTCAGTGCATCCACCGGCGTCAGGTTACTCACATCAATGTCCTGCAGTTCCTGAATGATATCTTCATCTTTTACAGTATCAAAAAGGGATATCTGCTCCAAATCCACCTCATCATATTTAACGGGCTTATGCTTCTCTCCCTTCACATTGACTTCAATGCTCTGCACCTTCTCGGTGATATCATTGTCGCTGAGCTGCTCCACAATCTCCTTAGCACGGTCTATGACCATTTCCGGTACCCCAGCAAGCTTTGCCACCTGTATCCCGTAACTCTTATCGGCGCCGCCCTTCACAATCTTTCTTAAAAAGACAATATCATCGCCTTTTTCTTTGACTGCAATACAATAATTGTTCACATTGTCCATCTTGCCTTCCAGTTCCGTCAGTTCGTGATAGTGAGTCGCAAAAAGCGTCTTGGCACCCAGAATCTTCCGGTTACTGATATGCTCAATCACTGCCCAGGCAATGCTCAAACCGTCAAAGGTAGAAGTCCCGCGCCCAATCTCATCCAGCACAAGCAGGCTGTTGGGCGTAGCGTTTCTTAAAATATTTGCCACTTCGTTCATCTCTACCATAAAGGTGGACTGACCGCTCGCCAGGTCATCGGAAGCGCCCACACGGGTAAATATCCGATCCACAATCCCCACATCCGCCTTCTTCGCCGGCACAAAGGATCCAATCTGTGTCAGCAGTACGATCAGCGCCACCTGCCGCATATAGGTGGACTTGCCGGCCATATTGGGGCCTGTGATCACGGCAATGCAGTGTTTCTGATTATCCAGATAAGTGTCATTGGCAATGAACATATCATTCTGTATCATCTGTTCCACCACCGGATGGCGGCCCTCTTTGATATCGATCAGACCTTTTTCATTGAGCTTTGGTCTCACATACTGATTATGTTCCGCCACAAATGAAAGGGAAGTAAACACGTCCAATCTGGCAATCGCCCTGGCCGTTTTCTGAATCCGCTCCACCTCTTTGGCGATGGCATCCCGAATCTCACAGTACAGATCATACTCTAGGCTGAACAGCTTATCCTCTGCATTTAAGATATTGTCTTCCAATTCTTTTAACCTAGGTGTGGTATATCGTTCTGCATTGGCTAACGTCTGCTTGCGCACATAATCCTCCGGCACCTGGTCTTTATAGGAATTGGTGACTTCAAAGTAATAACCAAAGACTTTATTATACTTAATGCGCAGATTACGGATACCTGTGCGTTCCCTATCTTCTTCCTCCAGGGCCGCCAGCCAGTTTTTGCCGTCTGTCTTGGCTTTCTTTAAGGCATCTATAGTCTCGTTAAATCCCTCTTTGATGATGCCTCCCTCCTTGATGGCAATCGGCGGTTCCTCCACAATCGCATCCTCAATCAGCTGATAAATATCCTCAAGGGGATCCAGATTCTTGCGTATTTCCATTAAAAGCGGCGCCTCAAAATCACCCAGCACAGTCCGGATGGAGGGAAGCATTGCCAGGGAATTACGAAACGCGATCAAATCCCGGGGATTGGCCGTCTTATAGCTGACCTTGCCGAGAAGACGTTCCAAATCATAGATAGTATTTAAGTATTCCCGCATTTCCTCCCGGTCTACACTCTTCTTACACAAAGCCTCCACCGCATCCAGGCGCTGTTCAATCTTGTCCCGGTCAATCAGCGGCTGTTCTATGTATTTGCGCAAAAGACGGCCGCCCATGGCTGTCTTGGTTCGGTCCAGCACTCCCAGAAGGGAACCCTTCTTCTGTTTCTCCCGCAGTGTCTCTATCAATTCCAGATTTCTCCTCGTGGAACTGTCCAGAAGCATGTATTTGCTGGTCAGATAGGGATAAATATTGGTAAAATGCGAAAGCGATGTTTTCTGGGTCTCATACAGATACTGTAAAAGCGCCCCGGCCGCGATCAGACCTACCGGGAAATCCTCAATCCCCAGGCCCTTTAAAGTATTCACTTTAAAATGTTTCATCAGATTTTTCCTGCAGTTCTCCTCATCAAAATAATGGGGAGCCAGGGAATATACCGATACATTCAGCCGTGTTTTCAAATCTTCAATATCATATCCGCTGACAAAAAACGGTTCGTTACAAATCACCTCGGAGGGCGCATATTTATTAATCTCATCCTGCAGTCTGCGGATATCTTCTACCTCCGTCAGGTAATAATCCCCCGTGGTGACATCTGCCACCGACATGCCAATCTTACCAGGAAAATAACTTACACAGACCAGATAATTATTCTTGGTATCGTCCAGTGCCTGGATATTTAAATTAGTACCCGGTGTGGCAATCCGGATTACCTCCCGCTTTACGATTCCCTTAGCCATCTTGGGATCTTCCACCTGCTCACAGATCGCCACCTTATATCCTTTGGAAACCATCTTGTTCAGATAGCTGTCCACCGCATGGTAAGGAATTCCGCACATGGGTGCGCGCTCCTCCTGTCCGCAGCTTTTGCCTGTCAGTGTAATCTCCAGTTCTTTCGAGGCTATCAGCGCATCATCAAAGAACATTTCATAGAAATCACCCAGCCGGTAAAATAAAATACAGTCCTGATATTCCTTTTTCGTTTCCAGATATTGTTGCATCATTGGTGTTAATTCAGCCATACGTCTTAACCATCTTCTTTCTAATCTCTTGTATCACAGGCAATCCTTCGGTTCGATGCTCACGGAAAACAATTGACTGACCAAGTCAGTCTACTATGTGTCCCGTATAATAAAATCCATGACAGGTATCCAGCGATACCCGGACCAGTCTGCCAAGCATGGAAACATCCGCCGGGAAATGCACCAGCATATTATTGGACAGTCTGCCTGTCATCAGCGATGCATCCTGTTCATTTACTTCCTCCACCAGCGCCTCCATCACCTTTCCCTGTAATAAGGCGGCCCGCTCCCTGGCCGTATCCTGCACTACCTTTAACAGCTTGTCAAATCCCTCTCTGACCACTGCTTCCGGCACCTGCTCCTCCATGGCGGCCGCCGGGGTGCCAGTCCTCTTGGAATAGATGAAGGTAAAGGCATTATCATACTGTACCTTCCGCACCACATCAATGGTCTCCTCCACATCTGCAAGTGTCTCCCCCGGAAATCCTACAATAATATCTGTGGTGATGGCGATGTCCGGGATAGCCGTCCTAATCTTCTCCACCAGGGCCAAATACTGTTCTTTCGTATACCTTCTGTTCATGGCCTTTAAAATCCGGTCAGACCCGGCCTGTACGGGCAGGTGTAAGTGTCTGCAGATTTTCTTCGAATCCCGCATCACTTCGATCAGTTCGTCTGACAAATCCTTGGGATGGGATGTCATAAAACGGATCCGTTTCAGTCCTTCTATCTTCTCCACCTCACGAAGAAGTGCAGCAAAGGTAATGGGATGCTCCAGGTTCTTTCCATAAGAATTGACATTCTGTCCCAGGAGCATGATTTCCACCACACCATCCTCTACCAGCCGTTCAATCTCTCTTAAAATCTCCTTCGGATCCCTGCTTCTTTCCCGGCCCCGCACATAGGGCACAATGCAGTAGCTGCAGAAATTATTACAGCCAAACATAATATTGATACCGGATTTGTAGGAATATTTGCGGTTTACCGGCAGCTGCTCTACAATTTGATCCGTTTCCTGCCAGATATCCACGATCATCTCCTGATTTTCATACATGGTCACCAAAAGCTGGGCAAATTTAAAGATATTATGGGTGCCAAAAATCAAATCCACAAATCGATAGCTTTTCCGGATTTTCTCTATCACAGCAGGTTCCTGCATCATACAGCCGCAGAGCAGAATCCTCATATGGGGATTTTTTTTCTTCAGGCTGTTCAAATATCCCAGTCTCCCATACACCCGCTGATTCGCATTGTCACGTACCGTACATGTATTGTACAGCACCAGGTCAGCTTCCTCCTCTGATTCTGTGAGCTCATAGCCAATCTTTATGAGAATCCCTGACAGCTTCTCTGAATCTCTGGCATTCATCTGACATCCAAACGTGACCACACACCCTCTCGGCGTCCGGCCCAGTTCTTCCTTAAGGGCTGACACATATACAGCCGCTTTCTCCATATATTCTCTTTGCAGGTTTTCTTCCTGCACATCATCTGTCGATGTGTATCTTGTCATTTTATCTGTCAAACCTTTCCCTATATCTGTCAGTCCGCTCTCACAGTAAAACCCGGCAGTGATACTACTTCCGGGTTTTGTGTTCTGGATATATAATCTTCTATCGGAACTTCCTCGTACTGCCTATATTTTCTTACAGCACGCCACTGCCAGCGCGCCCGGCCCGATATGACAGGCCACACTCAGCGATAACGGATCCATATGCACATCAAATCCGGGGAACGCCTCCAGCACCTCTTTTTTCAACTGCTCAGCCGCATCCAAGTCATAGGTGTACGCTATCTGCAGCCAGATATTGTCCGCCGATACACCGCCGAATCTCTTTTCCATATCGCCCCGGATGGCATTGATCATGATAGATTTTCCCTGAGATACGGTTCTGGCCTTGGCAAAGGCATCCAGCTTATCTCCCTGAATCTGGAGCACCGGTTTAAGGCGCAGAATTGTTCCCAGAGCCGCCGCTGCCGGCGTAATCCGGCCGCCTTTCTTCAAATAGTATAAGGTATCCAGCATAATATAAATACTGGAATTAAATCTATCTTCTTCCAGAGACTGCTTAATCTGCGCCGCATCCATGCCGCGTTCTATCAGCACAAGCGCATCCAACGCCGACTGTCTCTGGGTCACGGAAATGCGCTGGTTATTCACCACCTGCACCTTCCCATCATATTCCTCAGCAAGCATCATGGCGCTCTGACAGGAACCGCTCAATCCACTGGACATAGGAATATGCACAATCTCATCATACTCCTCCAACACCTCGTCCCACATTTTTAAGATGGCGTCCGGGCTGGGCTGACTCGTAATCACATCCGCCCCGCTTGACAACCGCTCATAAAAAGCATCCTGTGTCAGAGTAATATCCTCATAAAATGTCTCATCATCAATCATGAAAGGCATAGGAAGCACATAGATACCATACTCTTTTGCCTGGGATTGGGTAATGCCGCTGTTACTGTCAGTGATGACTGCAATTTTCTTTGCCATATAAATATATTTCTCCCATTTTTCTAAAATATCCTATCTTAATAATCTTACTGTCAGATAGTCCTAAAGTCAACCTCATTTATCATATCCTTATTCAAACGATCCAGCAAAACCTGATATTCCTCCCCGGACAGTTCCTGATCCTCCATCAGAATCCTGTCAGCCCAGTCGCTGGCACACTGTAAGAGTGCCGCATCTTGATAAATATCCCCCAGCACAAAGCGCATATCACCGCTTTGTCTGATTCCGAAAAGATCTCCCGGCCCACGCAGGGCAAGGTCTTGACTGGCAATATAGAATCCATCATTGGACTCATTCAATATCTTTAACCGCTTCATAGTTTCGGGCCGTTCTGACTTACTGATAAAAATGCAATAAGACTGTTTATCGCCACGTCCTACACGCCCCCGCAGCTGATGCAGCTGTGCCAGCCCGAACCGTTCTGCATTCTCCACCATCATCACCGTGGCATTAGGCACATTAATGCCCACTTCTATGACTGTGGTGGATACCAGCACATCGATATGATGAGCGCCAAATTCTTCCATGATCCGGTTCTTCTCAGCTGCTTTCATGCGGCCGTGTAAAGAGGCAATCTGAATGGAAGGTGAAAGGGCATGGCGCAGTTTCAGGGTATAGGAACCCACATCCTCCAATTCTTCCATCTCCCCCTCCTCCACCATGGGACAGATGACATATACCTGTCTTCCGGCCGCCACCTCTTTTTCAATGAACTTGTATGCGGTTTGCCGATAGGAGGTGTTCACTACGCAGTTCTTTATAGGGAGCCTGTCGGCCGGCAGCTCATCCAGGACGGAAATATGCAGATCTCCGTAAAGAATGATCGCCAGCGTTCTGGGGATGGGCGTTGCACTCATTACCAGAACATGTACGGTATTGCCTTTCTGCATCAGACTCTCCCGCTGTCTGACCCCAAAACGGTGCTGCTCATCCGTGATCACCAGCGCCAGATTGTGATAGACCACCTTTTCCTGAATCAGAGCGTGGGTTCCCAGAACAATATCCGCCTCTCCGCTCTCAATCTGCGCATAAATCTCCCGCCGCTCCCTGGCCGGCGTAGAACCTGTCAAAAGCACCGGATGGATCTGCAGCCGGTACTTCTTCTGCATTTCCAGCAAGGTCTCATAATGTTGTCTTGCCAGCACCTCTGTGGGCGCCATCATGGCTCCCTGATAGCCGTTGGACACACACATGAGCAGGGATAGGAAAGCCAAAATCGTCTTACCGGATCCCACATCTCCCTGAATCAGCCGGTTCATAGTGCAATCCGAGGTCAAATCTGCCCGAATCTCTCCCCACACCCTCTGTTGAGCATCGGTCAGCCGATAAGGCAGGGCCTCTATCAGACGACCGGTCTGCGCCACCTCTATCATAGGATGGGCATTCTTCGTCTGCTCACTGGTATCCCGCATCCTGCGAAGCACCAGAATAAAGCGGAAGAACTCGTCAAATACCAATCTCTCCCTGGCCTTCACCAAGGTTTCCCTGTCTGTCGGGAAATGCATCTGCTTCACGGCTTCTTCCAGCGAACAAAACCCCTGCGTCTCCCGAATCCGATCCGGCAGAGGATCCTCAGACAGATCTACCAGGGAGATTGCCTGTCGCACAGCCTTCGTGATGGCATTGTTGGTAAGCCCCCTGGTCGTGGAATATAGAGGCAAAAGATGGTCCACAAGCGCCATATACTCTTCCGGTTTATAAATCTTACCCTGCTCCATCACATAATGGGTACCTTTTCGCTGCAATCTTCCACGAAAGATATAAGGGATGCCCCTCTTTAAACTATTCTTTAAATAGGGCATGTTAAAATAGGTCATATGCACCTGAATGCCATCACAGACTGTCTCAAAAGTCGTGATGCTTAGCCCTTTCACATGTCTGGTGGAAACATTTCCCCCAATCTGCCCGGCCACAGCCACTATTTCTTCCAAAGGCGCTTTGTCCGGGGAGACAGGTCTGGCAAACTGTTCATAATCTCTGGGATAATAGCGCACCAATTCTTCCGCCGTTGTAATATACAATTTTTGAAACAGGCCGGCTGTTTTCTCCCCGACCCCCTTAAGCGACTTGATATCCATAAACACTCCCTATTTTGAAGCATCCATACAACGAATCCTTCTCTGTCACATTACAAATCATATTATAACTCCGTTTACATGGATCAGCAAGAATGTCGCCCGACATAAAGCAATTTGCTTCGCAATCATCTTATCCAAAAAGGCAGCAGACAAAATGTCCGCTGCCTTTGCTAATAGCTTCGTATTTGACAACCTGAAATTATTATTTTATAAAATAGTCAGATTCCTGTTAATTCATTTAATAGGGTTCTATTCCGCTGATACGATATAATAGTAGATGGGCTGGCCACCATACTGTAGCTCGATATCACAATCCGGGAATTTCTCTTCGATCTGCGCCCGCAGCTTCTCGGCGTCTTCTTCCGTTATCTCTGCACCGTAATAGATACTGATCAGTTCCATCTCTTCCGTCACCATAGCCTCCACCATGCTGAGCGTAACACTGGAAATTGCCGTTCCCACAGAGAGGATACCCTTGTCACCAAGACCCATGAAATCCCCCTGTTTAATCTCCTGACCGTCAATGTTTGTATCTCTTACCGCATAGGTAACCTGCCCGGTAGCCACTCCTTTCATCTCTTCCATCATAGCAGCTGTATTTTCCTCCACCGACAGGTCTGGCACATAGTTAATCACAGCCGTAATGCCCTGCGGTACTGTCTTGGTAGGTATTACCACAATATCTTTATCCTTTACCAGAGACTGCGCCTGATTTGCTGCCAGTATGATATTCTTATTGTTGGGCAGGATGAAAACATGATCCGCATTCACCTTATCGATAGCATTCAACATGTCTTCCGTGCTGGGATTCATGGTCTGACCGCCCTCGATAATATAATCTACGCCAAGTCCCTTGAAAATTTCCCCAATACCGTCACCCACGGATACTGCAATAAAACCGACATCCTTCTTCGGCCCCGGAAGATCGTCTTCTTCCTGCTTCTTCTCCTCTTTCTGAGAAAGCTTAAACAGCTTCTCCTGATGTTCCAACCGCATGTTGTCAATCTTCATATTAGATAATGCACCGTATTTCAACGCTTTCTGGATTGCCAGACCAGGATCGTTGGTATGTACGTGCACCTTTACCACGTCCTCATCTGCCACTACTACAATGGAATCACCGATGGACTCCAGATAGGCCTTAAAATCCATCTCTGTCTTAATGTTAAACACCTTATTCAACATAATGATAAACTCGGTACAATAACCGAACTTAATATCCGCATTGGCCTGTGCTTCAAAATTCGGCGCCCCGGATTTTGATGCCGCGGTTCCGGTGCTCGTCTTGTCAAGTGTCAGGTCAATCTCCTTACCGAGATATGCGTCATAAGCGCCTTTCAACACCTGCATCAAGCCTTGACCGCCAGAGTCAACAACGCCCGCCTGTTTTAAGACCGGCAGAAGTTCCGGCGTCTGTTCCAACACTTCATCTGCATAGGCGATCACCTGAGATAAAAATTCCGAGAGATCTGTAACACCTGCATCCGCCAGTTCCCTCGCCTTTATGGCTCCGCCTTTGGCCACAGTAAGGATTGTGCCCTCCTTGGGTTTCATAACCGCTTTATAGGCTGTCTCTACTGCCTTCTCAAAGGCTGACGCCAGCACAGGAATCGTAATCTCCTGACACTCTTTTACCCCTTTTGTAAAGCCCCTGAAAAGCTGGGACAGAATCACACCGGAATTACCTCTGGCGCCGCGCAGAGAACCGGAGGAGATCGCCTTGCACAAAGATATCATATCGATATCTCCCATATCATAAAGTGCAGAAACCTCTCTGGCTGCAGACATAATCGTCAATGTCATATTGGTACCCGTATCGCCATCCGGCACCGGAAATACATTTAACTCATTAATCCATTCCTTTTTACTTTCAAGATTCTTAGCACCTGCCAGGAACATTTTCGCCATCAATTTGGCATCTATCGTATTTGAATCCACCTTATTTGCTCCTCCCTTAGTCAATCACTTTCACACCTTCTACGAAGATGTTGATCTTTTCTATCTCAATCCCGGTAAACTCTTCCACCTTATATTTGACACTGTCAATCAGATTGTCCGCCACGGCCAGGATACTCACACCGTATGAGACGATGATATGAAAGTTAAGTGTCAGTTTGTTATTGTTTAAAAAGACCTGGATTCCCCTGGTCATGCTGTCCTTTTTTAATAACTTGACAAGACCGTCCTTGACGCTCATACTGGCCATACCGACCACACCGAAACATTCCATCGCCACAGTACCCGCATACTGGGCTATCACTTCCTGATCAATAGAAATATTCCCCATATGGGTGTCCATCGAAGAGACTTTCATAGATTACCTCCTTATTATTCTAAACATATATTGCTATTATAACCCGATATACCAAAAAATGAAACAAAAAATATACTATAATTTACCAATGGCGTAAATTTTATGTCCAAAATATGTAATTAATGCTTGCATTCTGTTCTGCTTTCTGCTATTATACAAATGTTGCATAAATCGAGCAAGCTCGATTACGAGATCCGCTTCACGGACTCATCTGCAGCCAAAGATTTTAGTAGAAAATAGTCGGGGTTTTGCTCGATTGTATCGTGAGGAGGTGCAAAGATGGCTAAATGTGATATTTGTGGTAAGGGCGCTCATTTCGGAAACAACGTAAGCCATTCTCATAGAAGATCTAACAGAATTTGGAATTCCAATATCCAGAACGTGAAATGTAAAGTAAATGGCGCCAGCAAAAAACTGCACGTTTGTACGCGTTGTTTAAGATCTGGCAAAGTAGAGCGCGCTTAACCTTTGAATCTGACAGTAAATGTATGAAAGACCAATCCTCATGGACTGGTCTTTTTGTTATCCTTCCTCTTATCCGAGCCCGCGAAGCGGATCTCACAAAGTAAATTTGCTTCGCAAATTTACTTTTTTTTATGCCTGTTTGAATCCCTCATACTCTCTCTTCAGATTCTCGTATTCCCTGTTGATCTTCTGAATAATCTCCGTATCACCAGAAAGGTTGTCCGGATGAAAAATCTTATTCAGATCCTTGTAACGCTTTTTAAGCGCCAAAGGATTATTAACCCCATGGAAAAACACGGACACCTCCGATATGCCCTCATACACACTGTGTTCCTCCAAAAATTCCTTTTCTGCCGCAAGTCTTGCCCATTCCTTGTCAAGCCGCCTGCGGTCGATATCAAGCTGCGAGAAACCATTCTGTAAAATCTCCAGCTTCTTGGCAAAAAACTGACTGTCTTCTTTCAACCGCTGCTGTTCGCTGGATATCTTACGGTTTAAGACTTTCATCTCTTCCTGAAACTGCACCTTTTCCTGTAGAAACTTCTCCTGCATCTGCTCCAGTTCTTTCGTGGCCGTTGCAAGACGGATATTTTCCCGAAAAAGCCAGGACTTCAACTCCTGCAGTTCATCTTCGGAACCATGCACCAGTATCTCCTCAAATTTTTCCATAGTACTCCTTCATCGTATCAGATGTATCTGGTATCAGACGTTAATCGCAGCAAAAAAAATTGTACCCGATCAGCATAAGCAGGACAATCAGCACAAGCCCCACAAACCGGTTCGTCAAAAAAAGCATGACTAACATTCCGCAGGCGACACAAAGGGCGACAAACCCGATCATTTTCTTCATATGCTGCTATCCCTGTTTACGCTTTTACTATACTATATGTTCTTTTGCGAAAAATGATTCTGAAACCCGAAAACCTACTTGTCCTGCTCCGGAAACGCAATATCCACCGCCGCGTCATCTTCGATCATCTCTTCCTTTGGCGCCGTAAATTTCTCCACAATATCCGGAATCATGTCAAGCACCTTGGTGACCGTATCCTGATTCTTAATATTAACCAGTTTCGTAGATCCATTCTTGATCACAAGTACAGCGCTGGGCGTCATCTTAGCGGAAAATCCACCGCCGCCGCCATTCTTCTTATCACCGGCGCTCGCACCGGCACCCACACCAAAACTCACATCCACTAACGGTAAAATGATCGTATCGCCCACCTGCGTGGCATCTCCTACCACCGTCTTGGTTCCAATCACAGCGTTCATGCCCTTCATCAGGGATTCTATCACACCTGCAAAATTATTCTCTGCCATTATGCTGCCTCCTTCTTCAATAACCTGAGTAATCTCTTGATATCTTTATTGAAATAAATCCGTACCGCTGCCCGCAGGAAAGTCCAGACGCGAATCTTTCCCTTGATAAACACACTGCCTTCGATACGTTTCCTCTCAAAGTCGCCGGTCACATCCACATGTCCACCCAAAATCGGATACAACATGCCGCAGACCGCCAGTATTTCTCCCGTTGTTGCCGGATCATCCATACCTACGATCAGCTTCGCCTCAAACTTCTGTGGTCTTAAGCTTTTTAAGATTGCCGCCAGTTCACCCTTACAGAGACTAAAAGAATTATGAAAAACTTCGCTCTCCACAAGTGCTTTATAATACTGTATATTATCCGATATAGATTTCATTTTATCACAGAACCTTCGGATTGTGTACTGTATATTTTCAAACAGGCTCTTAATTTTCCCGATAATCTTTCTTAAGATAATCGGCAGAGCCCTTAGCTTGTCCATAAAAGAGGGGGCTTCTTTTGTTCCATCATCCTCTTCCTCCGGATGCATGGCCTTGATCGTAACAGTCGGTATCTTTTCTTTTTCCGCTGAAGCTGTTTTTCCGGTGGCATCTTCGGATTGTTTTCCTGATGTTTTTTCCTGTGACGCCTTATTTGTATCCGTCCCTGCAATTCCTTTTTCTTTACCGGAATCCTTCTTTTTCTTTGTTTCTTTCTTTGTTTCTTCCTTTGTTTCTTCCTTTTCTTTTTTCTTAAACTTATTCTTAGTTTCTTTCTTTAATTTTTCTTCCGTTTTATCATCTTCCTGATTGCCCTGCTCGTCCTGCCCTTTCTGAAACGGTATCTTCAGTATGGTGAATACTATCAGCCGCACCCGTACAAGCGTCTCGCATGGATACCGTATCAGAATATTCAACAAATGTAACAGCCAGGTGACTTTCACCCGCACATCTACCGGCGGTTCATCCTCTCCTTCCTTTCGCATGACTTCAATCCGATAACGCACCGGAACAAAAAGAACACAGAATAAGGCCAGTATAATGATCCCCAGGATACACAGAAGCACGATCCCTATAATTTTTAAAATAAGCAATATGATATGTAGCATCTTTTCTCCAATAACGAATGAATAACAAACGAATGAATAACATTAGAAGAGATGCGGCTTCTTGAACGCCGCCTCTGCTTCCTACACACCTTTATTCAAAATGACTCTCATCATTCACACCAAGATAAGCAGACAAATCCACCTCTCCGGTTGCCGCCACAGCCTCCTGTGCAATCTTCTGTATTAATGTAAATGCCTCTTCCTGATTGCCGGCAATTCCCAGGACTGCCGGCGGATTCTCCTTATAATACCACTGTTGCAGCATCAAACTATGGTAGATTTCCAGCTGCTTTCGCGCCCCATCGCAGACGATCACATAAATACCTGGCAGTTTTTTATATTTTTTCAGTTTCTTTATAATCTTATCGGGTTTTTTAATAGTATCCCCAATATAGAGATTTTTATAAAACTTCATGCACTTCCCCTATCGTATCACAAAAGCCATAAACTTTGTTATCAATTCATAAAGTCTGCGTCCATTTTATCACACTTTTGAAAAATAGAACAGAAAAACCCATATGAATTTCAGGGTTTGCCAATTGTAAAATTTATTTTAACAAAATCGATTTTGTAATACGTAACTGTCAAAACAGAAAAAAGAGAGAAAAGAGGAAGAGAAAATGGCATGTACGATAGTTGGTATTAGAAAAGGTGAGTCAAAAGGAAAGCCCTGCTGGAACATAGCAGCTACGAAAGATTATTCTGCATATGACCAGCAGAACTCTGAGTGTGAGGGTGTTGATGTCGTGTCTGAGTTCACATACATAGATTTCGCAGTCCATCCGGGTGATACTGTCGAATTCGTGTACGATAAAGGTTTCCAGGGCCGGGCAACATTGGTAGACGTTAAGATCATCTCCCTTGCTGGCAGTGTTCCTTTTGATGACAGACAGTCCGGAAAGGACAAGCAGCCTGAAAAGAAATAAGTGATGTCAGACCAGCATGATCATAAAGTCATGCTGATCTTCATAGAAAGGACTTTTTATGAACACATTTTTATTATTATTGTCCTGCTGCGGGGTGATCTGTTTTATCTCCCGTAAGAGGATCCGGAGATTTTTATCCGGAAAGGTCGTTCCTGAAGGCAAGATGCTTTCTGCTGTATCAGCAGCCACACCAGATATACAAAAGACCGGATTATTGTGTGTTGATTTCATGTGTTTTAATCCAAAGGATTTCCCGAACACGGAAGCTATGAGTGATACTGTCTCTGTTGCACTCAATAAGAAACTCATGGATCTACATAACAGGAACATCACACCGGCAGTTGATTTTACAGCTACAGGGTTCGTGGTCGCTTTTAAGATCACATATCAGATCTAGCAGAGCCGGAAAGAGTATGGATGATGAAAAGGTGTAAGGATTATGTTGGATCAGCCTGTGTTGACGGTACCTGCCCTAGGGCAAATATAGAAGAATACGTAGAACGATGTATGGATGTGATCTTAAGCTGTGAGGATTGTTTTTACTATGAGGGGTGTAAGGACTGTTTTTTATCTGACACAGAATATTGTGACGGCCCACCCCGGGATGATATGTAAAGAGGTAAAGGGATGTGATACCCACACTGGGTACAGGCGGGATCATCTCCGGCAAGAGAGACTGCCTTCCACCCCACTCCCCCTTTTTCCTTGTCCGCCGCGCGCAGCGCCTGTGTGTGAGTGTTCGGCGCAGCCGATCGTCTGGGGCGGCCCCCATGGGCGGTATTATCTCGGGCCCCAGACGAAACGCATCATGAGATCACTGATATCTTGTAGGCCATGACCTGGGCTGTACAAGTATAACTTAGAGGATAGAGATATGGAAGATGATATGATCATAACTGACAGCCTTTCAGAGAACACGACCGATCCGGGAGAAGATGCTGCTCCGGATCAGGCTCCGGAAGATACTCCTGGAGATCAGCAGCCAGGACAGGAAGAAAACACTGGAAACGAAGAGGATGATAGAGAGGACACCGAAAGGGAAGACGGATCTGACAGCACATACCAGGGACAACCGCAGGTGGATGAGGATGCTATCGCGGAAAGAGTGGCGGAGATGCTCCGTCCTGATGAGGATACATCTGTGGAGGACAAGATCGACCTGCTCCTTGACAGGCTCGCCCTTAAGACTACCGAAGGGGTAACCGATGACACAGCTGTTGCCCCTGTATCCCCCGTTATCCCGATCGAAGGATACCGTGACTGGGATTATGGCATCACGGTACATCTCGACATATGCCCTTACGGGTTAGGTCATTGGACAAAAGTGACGGAGGAGTTCTCTACCCCGGAAGAATTTGAAACAAGATATGCCCAGTGGTGCAGCTTTGTCGGTGATACTGTGGACAGCTTCTATATGACCACGATCCATGATGCCGGCGGCAATAAAGTCTATGACTATGAGACATACCAGGAACCAGAGCCGGAAGAACCGGAACCAGAAGAACCGGAAGAGACTGTTACGGAAGATAGTGAGACTGTGACACAGCTGCTCTCTCATCTCGAAGGGATCAATGGTACCCTACTTGAGATGACCACGGCAGATACGGAATTTTATGATTCCATACTCCTTTATCAGAGTGACATGCTCGAACTCCAGAAGACAAGTGTTGCATTAGAGATCATCATGTCTGTTGGCATCTTCCTGATATTTGGTGCGCTGCTGGTAAAGATCCTGATGGAAAAGCTGAGGTGATATCAATGATAGTACAGGAAGCAGTCGGATATGCAGTACAGATCCTGCCGGACTTTGTGATCGTGGTGACCTGTGCCGGCATGACGTTCGCGGGAGTGATCTCCCTGCTAGGCTATGCGGTCTATAAGGCTATGAGTCTTTTAGATATATGAGCGCGTTCAAATCTCATGAAAGGAGGAAATGAGTATGTTGTTAACTGGTGAAACAAGTTCCGCAGTAAGTACTGTGACACAGGCTCTGATCGATCAGGTCTCAAATATCCATATGGAGTATGTGGCAGCGTGTTCCTTGATCATCGTGCCTGCGATCGGTATCTGGGCAGGCCCCAAGATCCTGAAGTTCATCAAGAAGTTCTTCAACGCAGCTTCAGCGGGCTGATGTGTATATGGGGAGTTACGGCTCCCCGTATATATTTATAATTGAATAATTGCGAATACCGTAGTTTAATGGTATAATATCCCCTAAATAGAGGGGGTGAAAATATGGGCACAAGATTGTTTGATATAGACTTGTTATTGCTATTTGATTCAATCCTTATGATTTTTTTAATAATACTACCAGTTATAATTACTATAGGTATTATTACAGTGATTATAATTAGGAATAGAAAAAAGAAAAATTATAAAAATAGCCTATATCAAAAAGATGTTTGATTCCATTAAGAACGGTTTTTAGCCGTTCTTTTTTGTTGGAGGAATATATATGAAATATTATTCAAAAAGGCTTATGTATGCATTTTTATCTGTATATATGGTTGTTGTGTCTGTTTTTTTGTATCCTATATCTGTTTGTGCAAGCGAAGGTGTATATGATCCTGATACTTCGTGGTGGGAAAAATTTTTAGAGGAATCTTCTACATATTTAGGTTATCTTGCTTGTCGTACTGGTGCGCTTGTTGATCATGATTTTTCCTCGTTTGTACAATCAAGAAGTGATTATAAAGAATGGTGGAATACAGGGCATATTTCTAGGCTTGAAAGTTCTGGTGATAATTCTGATATTAATGTTACATATTCATTTGATGATGAATTAATGGATTATATTAAAAAATGCCTAGATGATTATGCCAAAGAGAACGAACCCTACTATATGGCATCTACTCTCGACATAGATGATGTAGAACTCCGTTACGGTCTGCAAAAAAATGTATATGATTCTCTTGTAAACCTGTTAGATGAGAGTCCTTCCGGCTTAGTCGTTTTTGGTCATGATTCTAACAAATTTCAATTTACGGATCTGGGACATTGGTTCACAAGGATCAGTCCTGTCAGACACAATGATAACTCTGTACAGTTCTATAACAATGAGACATGGAAAAACTTTACTTTTCAAGTTCATAGAGTTCAACTTGCTATAGATGATTCTCCGATAGAATCTTGGGAAGAAGTCACGCAAAGATCGTATGAAAATGTGCAGATCCATAACCTTGATTATGGAACATGTTGGATTTTTCGTGCCCCTAAAGTAGGTATCGGATATAAAAATATATCTATCAGTGAATTCGGCAATGCTTCTATAATGCCTATCATATCAGTAGACGGGCGGCGTATAAGGGTGTTTAATACCTTTGCCGACTTCCAAAATTATACACTTGGAAAGCGGCATGTGTATTATACATCTAAGTACTATGATTACACGCCGGCTGAGATATCTATATCTACAAAGGAATTTGAACAAGGTGTAAAAGACCTTAATACCGCTATGGATAAGCTTCTTGAACAGATCGACAAAGATACTCCTGAATCGGATATTGAGAATCTGTTACAGCAGATATTGGACGAACTTAAGAACAGCGGCTCTGGTGGTGGCGGTGGTGGCGAAGGTCCAGGGACTGACACTCCTGATACTGGCTCTGTAGATATGAGTACGACAAATTCATGGCTCGCAAAGATCTATGCGAAGGTCTGTGAGATATTTGACAGGATGGGACAGAAAGATACTCCTGATCAGGGAAGTATCAGTGAGAACAGTATCGGTCTGTCTGATATCAATAACGTCCTTAAACTCATCTGGGCAAATACAAACGTGATTGTTGAAAGGCTGATGCCTGAGGATGATCAGGACAAGGACAGTGTCAGCGGGAATAGTGTCAGTGGGAACAGCATCGACCTGTCTGAGACAAATACCATCCTGGACAGTATCAAGGCCGGCATGGATGACATCCACGAGACGCTGAAAAAGATCAAGCGGTGGTCTGCGGTGGATACGGTCATAGACGGGGTGGACGCCATAGCGGACTGGTTCGGCCTGCTCCATGACATCCTTGCCGATGCGGATGCAGGGGCGGAGTCTGCCGTCTCGTCCATCTCTTCCGCCCTGGGGGATGCTGCCGGGCTCATGACGAAGAAGTTCCCCTTTTCCATCCCCTGGGATCTGTTCTTCCTGATCAGCTTCTTCTCTGCCGAGCCCGAAGTCCCGCATTTTGAGATCCCCTTCCGCGTACCTTATTATGACTTTGAGTATACCTTTGTCGTAGATTTCGGGGACTATCAGTGGCTCAGTGACGTGATACGGCCGATCTTGCTCATGTCATATGCTATCGGCCTGCTCTCAAAGACGCCGTCCATCCTGTCCATCGGAAAGGAGGAATGACATGCTGGATATCATAAAGAGTTTCTTTACAAGACTCTATGACCTGCTCCCGGACTCTCCGTTCCAGGCACTGTTCGTTGATTTTAATTTCGACCAGTATAAAGGGTGGATCAACTTCTTCATCCCTTTTGACCTGTGCTTCAAGTTCACGGAACTGTGGCTGGCCGGGATAGCAGCTTATTATCTCTTCTGCATGATCAAGAAGGTCGTGCTGGATCTGATCATCGGCAAGCTTCTTGCTTGATCGGGAAAGGAAGGTATCTGTTATGATCTATATGTATACGGGACGTCCCAGGAATGGCAAGAGCCTCCATGCTGCGTCCGTCATCTATCATGCCCTCTTATGCGGGAAGAACGTGATAGCCAATTTTGAGATCAATGAGGCATATTTTGATAATGTAAAGCATCCCGATCGGCTGGGCAGTTTTCTTTATGAACCCAACTACTGGTGGTCGCATAATGCCTATGTCTCCCGCCCCTCCGTGGACGCTTCCGGCCGGGCGTTCTACCCTGTCATCCCCCAGGGCCGGTACAGCTACTTTGACGGCCTCCGCTCGTTCGCCCTCCAGTTCCATAAGAGAGATGCCAAAGGGCGCATGATCGAGGGCCAGACTTACCTTGTCATAGATGAGTGTTCCGATATTCTGGACAACCGTATGTGGCGCAATCCTGACCGCAGTGAGTGGTCTGCTTTCCTGCGGGAGCATGGCAAGTACGGCTACGATGTCATCTTCATCACCCAGCATGAGGACATGGTAGATAAACAGCTGCGGGAACTCATCCAGTACCGTGTCATCCACCGTGACATGAGCAGGATATCCTTAGGGCGTTTTATGTCATGGATCAAGCGGTGCAAGGTCTTTGCCTATGTTGTCTATGACAATTCCATGCCGTTGAAAGAGGGCAAGGTGGATTCCGGCTTTTTTACCGGAAAGAAGTTTTATGACTTTTATGATAGTTATAAGACGTTCCACTAGCGTCTGATCTCGGAGCGCAGCGGAGAGACATGACGCTAGTGGGATGGTCTCCTGAGCTAGTATTACCTTAGGAGACCTCTGTGTTCTGTGTTTTTTAGCCACGGATGCAGATAGATCCGCCGTTTTTGGCTGTGTTTTTGATGTGTTTTTCTTTTGTGTTTTTTAACCTCTGTGTTTTTTAAGGAGAGATCATGAATGATAAGACTCGTTCTCGGAAGTGGCTCCTGACGATCAATAACCCTCAGGAGTATGGTTATACCCATTCGTTCATCCGGGATTCCCTTGCTGCATTTAAGGCAGTCAAGTACTGGTGCATGTGTGATGAGATCGGCGGTAAAAAAAGTGTCTATCATACCCATATATTCATCATGGGCAGCAATCCGATCAAGTTCAGTACCGTGAAGAATAAGTTCCCGAAGGCCCATATAGACTATTGTTACGGGCTTGCGCAGGAGAACCGTGATTATATACGTAAAGAGGGGAAGTATAAAGGTACCTATAAAGAAGAGACCAATCTGATAGATACCTTTGAAGAGATGGGGGACTGTCCGGCTGAGAGACCTGGCCAGCGCAATGACCTGATCGAACTGTATGACATGATCAAGGAGGGCATGGATGACTATGATATCCTTGAGACATCCCCTGAATATATGCTGCAGCTGGATAAGATAGAACGCTGCAGGCAGGTGATCCGGGAGAAGGAGTTCCGGAACCGGTTCAGGAAACTGGAAGTGGAATACTGGTCAGGGGTGACAGATACCAAAAAGACGCGCACTGTCATGGAGCGATACGGTTATGAGAATGTATACCGCGTGACCAGCTACAAGTATCCGTTTGATGGGTACCGCGGTCAGGATGTGGTCATCTTTGAAGAATTCCATGGCAGCTTTCCCATACAGGAGATGCTCGTGTTCCTGGATGGATATCCTCTCGACCTTCCCTGCCGGTACAATAATAAAGTCGCCTGTTATACCAAAGTGTTCATCCATTCCAACATGGATCTGCGTGAACAGTATATTGATGTCCAGGAACACAGCCGGGAGACCTGGAACGCTTTCCTTCGCAGGATCAATGTAGTCAAGGTGTTCGATAAGGATGGCTTTAAGGAGTTCCATTCCCCGGAAGAATATCTCTATAGGTTCGTACCCTGTGACTCTTCTCCTTTTGATGGAGATGCCAGGATGAGATATGAACAGGAGATGCTCGATCTTAAGAAAGGGGAGTGAACATATGGCAGGTGGATTAGTCCGGTCGGAGGGAGGTGATCGTTATGTATCGTTCCAAAAAGTTAAAAGGTAAGTGGCTCGGTTCCAATAAGACTGTTCAGAAGTCAGTCCGTCTCTTACCTGAGATCTATGAATATATCATGGTACTCCCAGGGGACAACTTCTCTGACAAGCTGGAGAATCTTGTCATCAGTCATGCTTCCATGGATAAAAAACGATATGATCGTGATCCCGGGTGATGCTGGATGCAGAAAGATCCCTGTAGGGACTATGTATCACATACCTGCAGGGATGTAATACACTTTTTGCCGGCATATTTTGTATCACAGTTTTCCTGGTATCCTGTGTCACATCTTTTCTGATCATGTTCTATCAGGCTTTCATGGTCTTCCGGAAAGCCACATAAAAAAGGTCATTTGTAAAGGGCGCGCAGCGTTTCATATACCCTTTATGAATGATCTTTTTTATGACATCCTCGATCAGGAGGTGGACTTATGGATACTTATCATTACATAACAGAAGGTGAGAGATATCAGATCGAGATACTGCTGAAAAAGAGATTCAGCATCGGGGAGATCGCGGATGCTATCGGACATAAGTATCATACTGTCTGGCATGAGATCAGGAAGGGTACGGTGAAGCAGCTTGACAGCCAGCTCGTGGAGCATCATGTATATAAAGCTGATTATGCACAGATGGTCAGCAGGAACAACATGTCGAATCGTGGGCGTGACCTGAAGATCGGATCCGATCATGGATTTGCCGCTTATATCGAGGATATGGTAAAGAACAAGAGATATTCCCCGGAAGCGCTCCTGCTCCATGCAAAGAATGAGGGGCTCACATTTAAGACGAGTCTCTGCTGTAAGACGATCTATAATTATTTTGACATGGGATTGTTCCTGAACGTGACATACCATGACCTGCCGAGTAAGAAAGGTCCAGCTAAAAAGAGGAAACGGGATTCTGATGTTGCCCTGAACAATACAAAAGGGCGTTCCATAGGAGAACGGGATCCCGCTGTCCTTGAACGTTCTGAGTATGGCCACTGGGAGATGGATACCGTAGTCGGCGGCCAGGGAAAGGGTAAGTCATGCCTGCTGGTACTCTCGGAGCGCATGAGCCGGGAAGAGATCATCATGAGATTGAGAGATAAACGGTCCCTTTCTGTCGTCCATGCACTGGATACCCTTGAACGTAGATACGGCAGTAAAGGATTCCGGGAAAAGTTCCGTACGATCACATGTGATAACGGTGTGGAATTTTTGGACAATGAGGGCATAGAAAGGAGCTGCCTCACAAAGGGCAGCCGTACGATACTCTATTACTGTCATCCTTATGCTGCTTATGAACGTGGGACTAATGAGAACATCAACCGTCTGATCAGGCGGTTCTTCCCTAAAGGTATCAATTTTGATACTGTGACAGCAAAACAGGTGAAGATGGTCGAGGACTGGATAAACAATTACCCCCGCAGGATCCTGGGCGGTATCAGCAGCAGCCAATACAGGAAGGACTTACTGCCTGTATAAAAGGTCTTTGGATATGGTAAGTGTTGTGATCGATCAGAAATGGTACTTAAAGTACTTTTATTTTCTGCGCCTTGATATCTGCCAGTCTCATACCAAAAGTAAAAATATACAAAAGATCACTCCCTAAAGGCTTCGGATCCGGCCTAAAGAGCGTGATCTTTTTGTGCATTTTTAACAAACATGTGTTATTATTTAAAATAATTGTTGCAATTCACCATGAATTTCAGGGTTTTCAATAGAATTGTTTTCTGTTATCATAAAAACAGGAGGGGATTCCTATGAAAAATATTGCCCGTATGGCTCTGGAAAACGATATGGTAATCGGTGAAGATGTTTACAATTATCAAAACGAACTAATCTTCCCGAAAGATACCGTGGTAACCGAAAAAGTGATCGCAAAGCTGGCGCGCCACTCCATCATGTGTGTCTCGATCAAGGAAGAAATCGACTATGCCACTACCCATTTTGAAAAAGTGCGGCTCAGCAGTGAATTCAAATATTTTGAATTTACCTATAATGACTGTATGCCCGTATATGGTCAGCTGATGACGGATTTTGTGGAAAAGGGCGTTCCGGTACGCATGAACAAACTGATGGAATTGTACGTGAAGATTACGTCCTGTGCCAGAAACGGCGAACAGCTTCTGGATTTTTTGTATAACATGCTGCCAAGAGAGGACGATATGACACACGCCCACTGCCTCAACTCCGCACTGATTGCCGGGGTGTTTGGTACTTGGTGGAGACTTTCCAAAGAAGATATTTTCCTGTTGATACAGTGTGGCTTTTTCTACGATATCGGTAAGCTGGAACTCCCCCAGGAACTGCTCTGGAAACCGGATAAACTGACCGATCTGGACTTCGCCAAATTAAAGACACATACCATGTTAGGGTTCAATCTGTTAAAAGACCAGCATTTGAACGAACATGTGATCAAGGCCACCCTCATGCACCACGAACGCTGTGATGGTTCCGGCTATCCTTCCAAACTCCGCAGTGATAAGATCGATATCTTTGCCAAATATATTGCTGTCATAGATGCCTATGAGGCCATGACCTCTGCCAGAACCTACCGCCAGTCCTTAAATCCTTTTCAGGTGATCGAGAATTTTGAGCGGGATGGTTATGTGAAATATGACGAAGCCATTCTCCGTCCAATCCTCTACCATATTGCTTCCACACAGCTTCATTTCAATGTGCGGCTCAGTAACGATGTAGAAGCCGAGATCATGGAAATCAACAAGGCACACTTGTCCAGACCGTTGCTGCTGAAAGCAGATGGTGAAAAGATCGACCTTTCCAGACAACCTGAACTTAAGATTGCGGCCATCTACTAAGCCAGGTGCTTTCATGCCTGTATCCTGCCATTATTTAATCTCCGTTTTGCTATATGTGCGGTACAATAATGGCAAAAGCGCGCACGACAATACCGGATACACAATCATGATGATCGGTACTGCCCCAATCACTGTTGTGCCCACCTGGTACAGATTAAACATACGAACCGCCTGTCCCATCTGCAAAAGCTGATCCGGCAGAATTCCCAACACTTCGGATAACACCTGGAAATTGCCCAAAAAGGAGGGAAGGAACAGCAGGATAAAGGGGACTGTGACCGGCAGAACCGTGGAATGTGTCTTGGCCGACAGGAACATGACCAGTGTGAGGATAAACAGGCAGCCCAGATACCCTCCTCCCACAATCAGAAAATAGTTCTGCAGATACGTGATATGATACAAACTTTTCCAGCCGCCAAGGCTCGTCTGAATGGCACATCCTGCCCCACCCGTCCCCAATATGGCAAGCACCACTGCCGAATACAGCAGGATAACCGTCCAATAAATACCTGTGATGATTCCTATGCCGGCACAGATTTTTGCCAGAACGGCTCTATTTCTTCCCAGTTTCGCTGAAAAGAATATGGACTCTGCTTTGTACTGAAACTCATTCACAAAAATACCAGATATAGGAAATGCCAGAATCAGTACTGTCAACATGATGATTGTAGGCGCATATTCCGCAAAGGCTTTCCAGCCATCCGCATATTCATAATACAGAGGTGTCTGCAATTCATTGTATCTTGTGAGCATAAAGTCTTTCTTTTCTTCTGAATATCTGTCTTTTGCCTCATCACTGTTTAGCCATTCTGCAAGAACCTTAACCCGCTGTTCATAAAAGACAGATGCTTCTTCTGCTGTCAGACTGTTTATTCGATAATAATCATACTCCCGAAAAGAAGTAAATGCTCCATTCAGCATGTCTCTGATATCCGAAAAGCCCTGTGTTTTAGCATATGCCTTATTAGTCTCCCGATAATCTTTGGACAGATACTCCTTAGAAACAATGATCTCATTATTTCTTTGAAGTACTTTCAAAAGCACTTCCTCTGTGATCTCACCGGCCCACTGGTTCTTATCCTCCCTCAGATGCCGCGCCGCCTCGATACCACTTGCTGCTTCTCCCTGCTCATCCACATACTCCACACTTCCAACTGTCAGGAAACTGACCAAAGACAATACCGCAGCCAGAATCAACAATGCAACCTTATTTCCTGTTCTGGAAAATATCTTTTTTATTTCAAACCTTACCATTCGTCTTCTCCTCCGGATTATCAGCCGATTTCTTCCGCTTCATCCTTTGCTTTTTCTCCAAAATAATACAAAAAAACATCTTCCAATGACGCCTCTGTTCTTTTCGCAGATTCCATTGGCTTATCACGGGAAATAATCCGCATAATTACGCCCTCCGGCTCCGTCTTCATATTAGAAATCTTATATTTATGCATATAGGCAGATATCTTACCCTTATTCACAAAACATTCCCATACGCTCTCCGGCATGGATGCTATGATTTCTTTCACAGTCCCTCTGTGCAGAATCATTCCCTCATTCATCAGCCAGATTTCATTGGCGATATACTCCACGTCTGACACGATATGGGTTGAGAGAAGTACCAGTCTCTCCTCCGAGAGCTCGCTGATCAGATTACGGAAACGTATCCTCTCATTCGGATCGAGTCCTGCTGTCGGTTCATCCAGTATCAGTATTTTAGGATCATTGAGCATAGCTTGCGCAATACCCGCCCTGCGTTTCATGCCGCCGGATAACTTTTTCATCTTTTTCGTGGCTGCCTTGGCAAGCCCGACCTTTGCAATCAGTTCTTTCACCCGTTTCTTCGCCACAACAGGACGGATTCCTTTCAACGCTGCAATATAGAACAGATAATCCTGCACTGTAAATTCTGGATAAAACCCGAATTCCTGCGGCAGATATCCCAGCAGCTTCCGATATTCACTGTCCATCTCATAAATATCCCTGCCATTACAATAAATACTCCCCTCTGTGGGACGAAGCAGGGTACACAACATTCTCATCAGCGTTGTCTTGCCAGCCCCGTTTATGCCAAGCAATCCATATACTCCATTGGACATAGTAAGAGAAATATGATTAACCACAGTGAAATTGCCAAATTCCTTTGTCAAATCATCCATTTTTAATTCCATCAAACAGCACCTCCCGATAACAATTACAATTTTTGAGAATACGGTAAATGGCAGACGCCAAGATAGTCACTGCCAATCCTAAGAGCAGAAACCAAACAGGCATCGTGATTCTTTCATAAACATTGTCATTTATAACGAGCAGCATCCACGCGGCGCTCCACACCAGACATAAGACGACTGCCATTGTCTCACTGAGAAAATATCTGCTGCACAGTATTCCAAAACAGATACAGGCCGTCACACAAAGTGGAAATAAAAAATGAATGACCATCTGAGACAGTTTAAGATCTAATTGTACCGATGCCATTCCACAAAATAAAGTAAGTAAGAAAACATCTGTAATCCCGAATAACAGCATCCGCGCCGCATAAATCTGCCGCAGGGAATAATAGGACGCCGCTTCTATCTCCATACTGCCGCATACTCTGTTTTTCCACAGTTCAGGAATGATAAGGATCACAAACAGCGATGCCGCCACCCCCATACTTCTCTTTGGTATTGTTGCATCCAGTACAATCCTTAACACCATCCACAGTGCCAGCAGAATAAAGGATTGAAATACCCACCATTTTTTAGGGATTATTTTCAGTTGTATCCATAAGAAATCCTGATACGACAGTGTACGTTCCTGCTCAGCCATATAAAAAGCACTGCAAGATCTGCGAATGGTCTCCTGTATCTTTTCCTCTAACAGGCCTGTTGCAACATCCTTCCGCACTGTCTCTTTTGTCTGTATCCACTCTTTCCCGCTCAATCTGCTCCCTCCTTTCACAGCAGTTTTTCCAATCGTCTCTTGGCCTGCCGCATTCGATACTTCACCAGTGGAAGTCCAATCTGTAAGATGTCTGAAATCTCTATGAGTTTAAGTCCTTTAAAATAATACAATATGACAACTTCCTGCAGTTCTTCCGGCAGCTGTTTAAGTACCTGCTCTACTACCATTTTGTTGAGAACGGCTTCCATCTGATGCCCTTCTGAAAATCTTTCTAAAAGTCCTTCTGTCATATCTTCCGTTTCCAGTATCAACAGTTCCCGTTTCTTTTTGCAATAATCTCTGCACAAGTTACCTGCTATCGTATATAAATAATTTAATGTTTTGCCTCTATAATGATAGGCGGATAATTTCGTAAAAAAACGGACGAAGGTCTCCTGCGTCAAATCCTGCGCTTCTTCCCGGTCTGCGCAGTGATAATGACAGTACAGCAGGATCTTTTCATAATATTTGCGGACAAACAGCTCAAAGGCCATGTCATCACCCTGCTTCATTTTTCTGATCAAACTGAAATCACCCTGCATCAGATTCACCTTTCATTATCCCAACCTCTTTGACCGGCAAAGTGTTCGTCCTTCTTATTATGTATAACGAATCATCCCTATAAAAAGATAGTGGCCTCACAAAATTTTCCTGAACTTTGATATTCCATCTTGAAATTTATATACAGGAAAGGCATCCACCTTCCCAGATGGATGCCCTCAGACAATCGTTCTTCTTTTTATTCAAAATACGCATCAAATATCCGCCTGGCAATGGGCACCGCATAGTCGCCGCCGGAACCGGCGCCCTCTATGATGATCGTCACGCAAAGTTCCGGATCCTCCACCGGGGCAAAGCCCGTAAACCATGCATGGGAATCCTCTTTCACACTGTTATACTCCGCAGAGCCTGTCTTGCCGGCCGCCGTATAGGATGCATCCGCAAGTTTGGTGCCGGTACCGCTCTTTACCACTTCCTGCATCAGCCCTTTTAAGGCCTCGGCTTCCTCCGCACTCATCATCCGCTTATAGGCGGTGGATTCAAACTGTTTGATCACATTCCCGTCATGTGTCTCCACGTGATCCACCAAATAAGGTTTCATCAGCATACCGTCATTGGCAATGGCGCAGGTAATCATATTCATTTCCAGAGGCGTAACTGCTGTCGTTCCCTGCCCGATGGCTGCCTGCATCATGTCTGCGTCTTCCGTGTGCTTATCAATCACCAGTCTGCTCTGATTATAGGCAAAACCTACTTTCAGTTCCTGATTAAACAGCATCTGTTCCAGTGTATCTGCAAATTTCTGCCGGTCAAGCTGCATACCGATATTGGCAAAAGAGGCATTACAGGATTTGGCAAACGATTTGCTAAAGTCTTCATAGCCATGAACCGTGCCATGATAACAATTGATCGTCTCCTCTCCCTGGGTAAATCTGCCATTACACTGGTACGCATATTGACTATATGAGTCAGGATTTTCCCGAATGTATTCCAGCGCTGTTACAATCTTAAAAGTAGATCCCGGCGGATAGAGTCCCTGCGTAGCACGGTTTAAGAGGATACCACTCTCTTTGTCCTCCAAAAGATCATCCCAGATCACTTCAATCTCATTGGGATCAAAATCCGGCTTTGATACCATAGCCAGTATATTGCCGGTGGCGGGATCCGTCACAATCACCGCTCCCTTATAGATACCCAGAGAATCATAGGCAATCTGCTGAAGATCCACATTCAGGGTCGTTACCACATTGTCTCCCGGATACTTGAGCCCGGCCACATCATTGGCCACTTTCTCAGAAAGTCTGGCATTGGAGTTGATCAGATAATAATTGGCGGAAGCCTCGATCCCAAAACGTCCGTTGGCAGCATACCCAACCACATGGGAAAATAATTTTCCATAAGGGTATACTCTGGTCTCTTTACCTTCCTCATCGGTCTGTGTCTGCGCCAACACCTGTCTGCCATCCGCATAAATTATTCCTCTGGTGTTCTGCGCCACCAGAATCTCCTGCCTGCTGTTATAGCTGTTATTGATCAGCTCCTGTTTATGGGTGATGGCATAATGACAGGTATAACCCATCATACAGAGAAACACCGCCACAAAGAAGTAAGTGACTGCGAGAATCTGCCGGTTCCGCTTCTTACGCATCTTCTCCTTCTTCTCTTTCTTCATCCTCCTCGCCTCTTGCTGCCGCATATTCAATTCTTCTTCGTTTTCTCTTCTTTTTGGCACGTCTGTCTCCTTCATCCTGCCTGATGATATACAGTCCTTCTATAATAAAAAACATAATGAGTGTTGTTAAGATGGAACTGCCCCCATAACTGATAAAAGGCAGCGTCACCCCAGTCATGGGAATGAATTTGGTTCCTCCGCCAACAGTCAGAAACACCTGAAAAATATAAGTGATGCCCAGCCCGAAAGCAATCAGCCGATAAAACCCGTTCTGCAGTTTAATAGAAATATTCATAAACATGATAAAACTGCTTAAACAGATCAGAATCAGACACATGGAAAAGACAATACCCAGTTCTTCCGCCACCGCTGAAAATACAAAGTCAGCCTCAACTAAGGGAATCGCCGTGGGATTGCCCCGAAACAGTCCAAGCCCAAACCAGCCTCCGCTGCTGATGCCAAAGAGCGACTGGGTAATCTGAAAGCCTGCCGCATCGATACAGCTGAAAGGATCCTGCCAGGCCTGTACCCGCACCTGCACATGACTGAACAGATAAAAGGCCGCCACCGCAGCAGCACTGCCGCCGGCCGTACCGACAAACAGATAAATCCACTGTCCTGTAGCGATAAATACCATCATCACATAAACAATAAAGAAAATGAGCGCACTGCCCAAGTCCTTGGAAGCCACCAGAATCAGCACATGAATGCCGGCCAATACAGCCGTGACCACAACTCTTAAGAAGTCCTGAGACTCACTGAGTGCACTGGCCAGAAAAAAGACAAAGATAATCTTCACAAATTCCGAGGGCTGAAAGGTAACGCCGCCGATAGAATAAGAAATCTTGGAGCCGTAAGTGACAGTTCCCAGAATCAATACCACTCCCAGCGCCACAATGCCCACACCGGCATACACCCAGGTAAGACTTTTCAGAAACTTGAGTTTATGAATAAAATAGGGAATCAGCATACTCATGATCAAAGATACCGTCACAATAAAAAATTGCTTGATCGCCTTTTCATAAGAAAGACGCGACAAAATGACAAAACCAATGCTCAAGAGCATGCACATATTGTTGATGATCAGACGATTGCCCCTCGGATAAATCATGCGAAACAGCACGATTGTAGCAAACAAAAGAATCTGCTGTAATATATAGAAAAGCAGATATTCTACCTTGCCTGTCTCAAAACAGATGACCAGAAAGCATGAAAAATGCACCAGAAACATGAAGAAATTCTGGCGGATATAACTGCCCTTTCGCCGCTCCTCCTCCTGAAAACGAAATACCAGGAAACACTCCAGTGTATACAGGGCAATAAACAGTGTGATAAAGTATTTAGAAAGTTCTGTGATATATATTTCCAACAAATCTACTCAACGCCCCTTTTCAAATGTCCTGCCGTATAGTCCGCAAAGGGAAACGCACCGGCAAGAATCTGTCGACATTCGGCTTTTGATTCCATCACAAAATCATAACGCCAGATATCTGCGCCCACTCTCATCGCCTCTTTCCTGCTTGTATGCAGAGAGTATGGCACCGAATTATATATAATATTATAACAGTGCTCACAGTTGACTGCTATCGGAAAAGCTGTCTGATAACGATCCTTTAAATAAATCTGCCGGCTGTCCTTTGCGCCGGACGGACAGATACCGGCTGTCTTACGCAGACAGTTAGCTGTGACCATCATTGGAATCCGTCCATATGCCACCAGTGTGGTGCGCATGCCAAGTTCTCTGGCCGCCGCCGCAAGATGGGAAGACTCTTTTGCATTTAATTCATAAGGAAGGGTATACTCCTCTCCATAGTCTTTCCAAAATTGCAGAGTTTCTTTATGAAAACAATAAAGTCCGCTGTCGGGAATGACTTTGTAGTCCCCCGGCAGATTTTTAACATAAGACAAGCCCTCCAGATTGCGGAGCAAAAATCCGGTAATCACACCCTCGCCGCCAGTTTCCTCAAGCTTCTGTGTCAGACGCTGCAAAAATACTTCATCCCGTTTGCGCAGGATATAAGGAAGCGCCAGATAATAGGTGCAGGCATCTGTATTTCGTTGAGCATTTCCAGCCTTAAGACCCCTGCCCAATGCAAGGATATTCTCATACTCCTGTAAAAACAGATCACTCTCTATAAAAATCCGTTCACACCCGTACGCATGCACTGCTGTCAGCTGGTCATAGGTGGTTACAAGACATTCTTTAGTTGGTGTTATCAGTGTTGACTCATCCGGTCGATTTTTTGATGCCAGCGTCAAAATAGTTGACTGATTCAGTCGATCATTTTGTTTATCGGAATACGCAATCTGTACCGTACTTTCATTTTTTACAGTTCTCGTGTCACATAAGCCATTTTGTGCAATTACTTTCCGCTCATAAGCCTCTATAACATCCCGCCGAAGCTGGTTCAGCGCACGCACTGGCACAAATACCTGGCCCTCCATCCGGATCTCACAATCAGTCACTGTCACACAGCTATTGCCGGTTTTTGTCATCCGCTTTTGAATATCTTCCGGCTGCAGCGGTGCATTTTGGGCAGTCTGCGCTGCCTCGCCAATGGCTTCTGCCTGAATCAATCCCGTCACCTGTGCCCGGATTGGCATGCCCTCCATAATTTCTACAGACATACATACCGGCATCTTGTCCGGTTCATGAAGATAGGCGGCCTGAATTTCCGCAAGTACACGCTCATCGCTTCCGATATAGCCAGGCTTCGACAGCGTGATCATCTCTTTGCCGTTATGTCTCTCATAATAGCCTGTCTGAATCTCGCTGCGAATGTATAACCCTCGAAGCCTGTCCATGTCTTCCGGCTCCACCCTGTATCCATCTGCCCCCTGACGATAATACAGATCAATGTATTTGCGATACATGGCTGTGACACCGGCAGCATACGCCGGCTTCTTCATGCGCCCTTCTATTTTAAAGGAATCAATGCCCGCCTCAATCAAATGCGGGATATATTCCAGCGTACTCATATCTTTCAGACTGAGCGGATAGCCCTCTCCCAATATCTGATTCTGATCCGCATAAATCTGGTAAGGCAGACGGCAGGGCTGGGCACACCTTCCCCTGTTGCCGCTCCTGCCGCCCAGAATACTGCTAAAAAGACACTGCCCCGAATAGCAATAACACATGGCGCCATGGATAAAGCACTCAATCTCAAGCCCTGTTTCTTCCTTGATCGCGCATATCTCTGCAAGGGACAGTTCCCTGGCCGGCACAATCCGTACCGCCCCCTGTTCTTTCAGGATAGAAGCACCGCCCGATCCCGTCATGGTCATCTGGGTACTGACATGCAGCGGCAGTTCGGGAAACCACGCCCTGATTAATCGAAACACCCCTAAATCCTGCACAATCACACCATCCAGCCCGCCCTCATAGATAGGGAGCAGGTACTCATACAATTGCGCGGCCTCGTTCTCTTTCAACAATGTATTGACTGTCAGATATATTTTTCTGCCCATAAAATGTGCCACATGCAAGGCACGACAGATCTCTTCCACGGTGAAATTATCCGCATATGCTCTGGCGCCAAACTTCTCTCCGCCCAGATACACTGCGTCTGCACCAGCATTCATTGCGCCCATAAAGGCCTCATAATTTCCCGCCGGGGCAAGCAGTTCCACTTTTTTGTCCATGTGATAACCCTCAAATATTGATAGATATGTCTATTTTTAAGAAAAGGGAGATGCCTGACGGCATCTCCCGCTCTTATTTTTTACGTTCTTTTAATTCGGTTTCCATGCGGACTATTTTTTTCGCATTCTCATTGATTTCTGTCTGTAGATTCCTGACATTCTTTTCTGTATTTTCCAACTTGATCTGAGAAGCAATCAATTCATGCTTCAAATCATACATTTCCTTTTCCTTGTTCTGTAATTCTTCTTCCAAACGGCTAATCTGCTTCTTTGCCTTGAAATAATCGTCTGCAATATTAAGCTGCAACAACACATTCTGGGTATCAAGAGACTGCCTCTTAAAACTGTCAACCTTATTGTATTCAGCAACCTTATTATTAATGTAGGATGCTACCTTCTGCAGGTATTCCTCACTCTCATAACCGCTCAGTGTAAACACCTTACCAGCAATAATCACTTCCGTATCTGTTTTTGTTGACATATGGCTCCCCTCCCATACTAAATATGCCGCCTGATAAAAATGCTTAACACTATATCTATTATATCTGTCTTAGGAAGGAATTTCAAGTCCAAAATGTTGATATGCCGTATCCGTGACCACGCGCCCTCTCGGCGTACGGTTTAAGAACCCATTCTGAATCAGATAAGGCTCATACACATCCTCGATGGTTCCTGCGTCTTCCCCGATGGCCGCCGCCAGTGTATCGAGGCCCACCGGTCCGCCTTTAAACTTCTCTATCATCGTAATCAGGATATTCCTGTCCACATGATCCAGTCCCATCTTATCTACATCCATCAGGTCCAGAGCCGTCTTCGCAATCTCCTCTGTGATTACCCCCTCATACTTCACCTGTGCGAAATCTCTCACCCGTTTCAGGATACGGTTTGCGAGCCGAGGCGTTCCCCGGCTTCTCCTAGCTAATTCCACCGCGCCTTTCTCGTCAATCTCCACGCCAAGTATTCTTGCCGAATGAATAATGATGACCTTCAGTTCCGCCACCGTATAAAACTCCAGCCGATGAATCATGCCAAACCGATCCCGCAGGGGTGCCGTAAGAAGTCCCGCTCTGGTAGTTGCACCTACCAGTGTAAATTTGGGCAGATCCAGACGGATGGATCGGGCTGTGGCTCCTTTTCCTATCATAATATCAATGGCATAATCCTCCATAGCCGGATAGAGTACTTCCTCCACCTGCCTGTTTAACCTGTGAATCTCGTCCACAAACAACAGGTCTCCCTCCTGCAGATTGTTTAAGATTGCTGCCATCTCTCCCGGCTTCTCGATGGCCGGCCCGCTGGTAACTTTCATATGTACACCCATCTCATTAGCGATAATACCTGCCAGCGTGGTCTTGCCGAGTCCGGGCGGTCCATAGAACAGGACATGATCCAAAGCATCTCCGCGCTGTTTGGCCGCCTCGATATATATCTTTAGATTATCCTTAACCTTTTTTTGACCAATATAGTCAACCAGTGTCTGCGGACGAAGAGATCCTTCAATCTTGATATCCTCTTCGATCAGATTCGTTTCAATCATTCTGCCTGCCATAATTTATATCTCCATTAGAACATATATTTTAACGCCTGTTTCAGGATATCCTCCACCGTGATATCCTCATGCAGTTCCACCTTCTTGACAGCCGCCGTGGCATCCGATGCGGAATACCCCAATGCCACCAAAGCCTCAATAGCTTCCCGTTTCATCACATTGTCCGCGGCCTGGACATCTGCAGACGCTCCCGCTTTGCCCGCAGGCGCACCAATCCCTCGAAGAGTATCTTCCAGGGAAATCTTATCTCGCAAATCTAAGATGACACGCTCTGCCGTCTTAGCGCCGATCCCCGGCGCTTTCGCAATTGCCTTCGCATCTCCCGCCATCACGGCAAACCGCAGTGCATCGGCACTCATCACCGACAGGATTGCCAGCCCGCCCTTCGGTCCGATCCCGCTTACCGTGATCAGTTTCTTAAATATCTCCAAATCATCTCTGGTCAGAAACCCATAGAGCGAGAAAGCATCCTCCCGCACTAAAGTATAAGTATAAATCTTGACCTCACTGCCGATTCCCGGCAAAAGATCCGCCGTGGTTGTGGATACTTTCACATTATACCCTATTCCACCGGTTTCCACCACCACACAATCTTCCATAATCTCTTCCAATGTACCTTTTATGTATGCATACATTTTTATTCCCTCTTTTCTGTTCCACTTTCTTTATCTATCCGTACTTGTATCCCGCTTAAGATATGGCAGCAATTCCATCCCAAGGATACCAAGAAGCGCTCCCGTCACTACTCCTGCCACAATCAGAACCGGCAGATAATATATGACTGCAAAAGTTTCCACCACAAACACTGCCGCCATAACCTGTCCCACATTATGAAACACACCGCCAAGCACACTTACCCCGACCATAGAAAAATATCTGCATCTACGGGCCAGCGCCATAACCGTAAAGCTGAAAGCTGCCCCCGAAAGCCCATACAGAATCGCATACAGATTCCCAAACAAAAAACCTGAAAGAATGATCCGCAGCCCGTTCACCAGCAAGGCCTCCTTCACTCCGCCTGACAGCGCCTTATCACGATACAGCAATAATACCACGATCAGATTTGGCAGCCCCAGTTTGATACCCGGTATCCCAAACCCGAACGGTATCAGTGACTCCACATAGGAAAGAATCAGAGCAACCGCCAATAAAAATCCCAGTTCCACCGTCCTTTTCATCACTTCACCATCCCGTCTGCCTGTTCACCTTCTCCTCCAACCAGTTCCACCACGAGCCTGTGGGGCAGGCAGATGATGCTTTCTCCGCCTCCTGTCAGCGGCCTGTGATGCACACAGATCTGATCCCGGCAATCCGCCGCTTCCATCTGTACTCCCTCTGTTGAAAGATACAACAGATTATAGCTGACACCTGACGGAACATCCGGGAGGCTGTCAAATTTCAAAAGCACTGCCTCGGCATCCTCGTAAGTAATCAGATAATAGCACCCGCTTTCTCCGCCATCTGCAGATACATCTTTTTCTGAAATAACTTCTTCCACTTCTACTGTCATGATCGTCTCACCATCGTAAGAAATACAAAGCTGATGCCCCTCCTCCTGATGACGCAAAAGACCGGCCGCTAACAGCAGGGCCGCCAACAGACAGACTGTGATTACCATAACATCCGCCTTTTTTATATGCGGTTTGGATTCGTTTATCTTACTATTCATATTGCTATCTTATCACAGTCGAACATATGTTTCAAGCATACATTACATCCATTTTCTTTCAGATACTGTATCTGACATCATATTATCAAAACTCTGTCACCAATTTGCTCTCTGTTCATAAGATAAACCATAAACAACATTTGGAGGGCACTAACATGAGCGATTTAACAGCAACTCACTGCGGATGCAACAATACCAGTACAGCAAATAACGGATGTGGATGCGGTTCTTGGATCTGGATCCTTATCCTTTTATCCTGCTGCGGTAACAATGGCGATGGCTGTGGATGCGGTAACGGCTTCTTTGGCAACAACGGTTTCTTTGGCGGCAACGACAATAACTGCTGTTCCTGGATCTGGATTCTTATCCTCTTATCCTGCTGCTGTGGCAACTAACCCATCACGTTTCATCTTAACACTTCTTTAACACACATCTGGAAAATAGGCTCTAGCTCTATTTAGAGCCTATTTTTCTCTCATGTGTCATATACTTATAGAGAAAATCCGGGCATCAGAAAGGCATATCCTATGACAGACAAAAATGAAAACGCGTCCAATGTTATGACATTCGATGCCTTATATACTACCAATCAAATCCAGAAATTCAAGGTTCTTCTCCCCTACATAGAACCTTCCATGCAAAAACATCTGGCCATCTACATTAAGTACATGGAACTACAATATACCATGGACTATGTGCGCAGACATCCCTTTCAGCTTTGCGGATGCAGCCTTTCCACCCCTGAAAAGCCTGACCTGCACAAAATATGTAAAGAACTGTGTCTCTACTCCACACCGGAAGAAATCAAACAACTGGAACACTTCCAAAATATGCTGAAAACACTGGAGACTGTGCAGGAAATGTCTCAGACTATGTCCGCCATGCAGGAGATTTTCCCTGAAATGTCCATGGATTCCCTGTTTGAAAATCCTTTCTTCGGAAATGACGGTTCTTCGGATACGGCTTCTGACAGCAGCTATAACAACGATGAGTCCTCAGCATCATCAGAAGGAAGTGAAACCACTCACAGCTCCCAGAGTTCACCCATGCTGGATATGCTGATGAACATGCTCACTCCGGAGCAAAAGGCAATGTATGAAATGTTCCAGAACAACCCATAAAAAGGAGTATCTCATGACTAATACCTGGATGAACGATCCTGCAATCGCACATATTGACAAGACCAAATTAGAATTTTTACAGGCCCTGGTGTTTGAAAGCCAGTCCATGAAAAAGGAACAGATGCTTCCCTTTCTGATGGCTGTCGCCAAGAGGGGACAGGATAACCATATCACTTTTACAAACGAGGAGATTGACACGATCATCGATACGATCAAGAAATATTCCACACCGGAAGAACTGGCGCGAATCGATAAGATGCTGAAATTGCGGAAGAAATAAATATCATGTTCTTAGTGACCGGAGTGCCCAGATTGGCGGCCCCGGTCATACTATATTTTCGTCAAAACAGAAGTTTAAACTGAACCGAAAAACGAATCCCCCAAAATGATTTATGCGGCAAATCACTGCTTAGAGTGCATGAAATATTGGCTGCAATTTATCATAAGTACAAAAGCTGTCAAATCCAATTGACCTTAACAACTCCTTCGTCTCTTCCATACAGACGCCCAAATGCTCCGGTTTATGGCTGTCACTTCCAAGCGTGATGATTCTGCCGCCCAGTTCTTTATATAGTTTCAAAATCTCTCTGGACGGTGTCGTATCGGCCAGCCCATAACGGTAAGAAGAGGTATTCACCTCTATTCCTTTGCCGTTTCGTATGACTTCATTCAATATCTCTTCCACATAAGATTTTACATATTCAAAAGGATAGACGCCCTTCTCATCATAACGCACAATCAGATCCAGATGCCCCAGCACACTGTAATGCTGATAGTTTTTTACCAGGTTCAAGATTTCCTCATAATAACGTTCATTGTATTCCTGCTGCGTCCTACCGCGCTGGAACTCGTGCGTCCAGAACTCCTGGTCTTCCACCTGATGAACGGATAGAATAATAAAATCAAAGGGATACCTGCCATACAATGTCTCAAACTGGGGGATCGTGTGCATCTGCATACCAAACTCCATCCCCATCCTGATTGTAATCTGATCTCCATAACGCTTCCGCAATATCCCAATCTGTTCTGCATAGGCCGGATAATCCACATTTGCCATCGGTTCACCATCCCGGTATATGATATCCTGTCCGCTGTCCCAGTCTACCTTGATTCCGTAGTCCACGTGGTCAGTGAAACAGATTTCATCCATTCCCATATGAATGGCATCCTTTATCACATCTTCCATGAGGTAAGTGGAATCATCACTGAAGTGTGTATGTACATGATAGTCTGCAAACATATCTTTTCCTCGCTTTGCTATTGTCCTTATCGTTCTGCCGTCTGGACATCCCGTTCCTTTTCTCCGGATTTTTACATATCATTACTATAACTTTCATGACACCACATTCAGCCGTTTTTCAATTATTATGTGAAATATGGCCGATCCCGCCGGAATCGGATACTTCCGATTTATCGTTCCGAATTGAACGAGTCTGAACATTTCACTAAGATAATACTCTCCACATAGGTTCATTATATGGGGTGTTTTTATATATGTCAATAATATTTTTAAAGAAAACATAACGTTATATCGTTTATTTCGTTTTGCGCCCACACTAGATTCTAATCTGTATGAATCCACACTGATGATGTCATTTTATACAGTTGGGGACCGCTATCAGATTTATAATGATGTATCGGCGGAAGATGCATTTATTGCACAGCAAATGACCGCCGTACCCTTTTGGGGTGACGGCGGTCATACCGTGTCAATCCATATTTTTGCTCTTTTGATGCTATAAGCAACATCTCAAGCGCAGCCGAGTCCGCGAAATAAATTTCACAATCGAACTTTGCCCGATTTGTTACTTCCAGCTCCATATCTGTTTCTGAATTTCCCTGTATATCTCATCCGTATCTACATCCTGCTCCCATGCATCTGAGTACAGACTTTCCCCATCATAAAAAATAGAGGTAAGTTCACCAAAATCCGCAATTTTCCGATCAAACTCCTGTTGTGTGATCAGCAGATCGGAGTAATCTTCCATTTCAAAAGGATCAATCGCCTCTTTCGATGAGATATATTCCAAACTGACAGGATTCCCATATCTATCCCATTCATTTGGCTTACTCCATAAATCCTCCGCCATCTGATAGCCTGCAGAGGTCCATTCATAAACTCTGTACTGTGAAATGCCCGCTGTCCCTGTAGTGTGCGCATAGACACACATAACCAGTCTTTTGTCTGTTGTATAACACAGATTACTGCTCCATGCCCAGGGTATCAAGCCTTCTACTGAACAGACATCGCCATCCAGATAATAATATACATAATATTCCCAGCCGCTTGACGCCGCCAGACATACCTCCGGCATTCCATCTTCATTCAGATCGATCACCGCACTCGCATTGATATAAATAGAATCATCCTGCGGCATCAGAACCGCCATTTTATATAAAGGATTCGGAGCCACAATACTATATGCAGTTATCAATACCTGTAAGATAATCCAATCCAAACTCATTATTTCTGCACAATATTCACAATCCTGCCTGGCACATAAATCTCTTTCACGATCGTTCCGGTCAGCTTATCCGCAACCACTTCTTTGGCCTTGGCAATCACTTCATCCTTCGGATCGTCCTTTCCGATATCCAGAGTAGCCCTGGTCTTACCGTTAATCTGTACGGCAATCTCCACGGTGGACTCCACGGTCTTTGCCTCCTCAAACTCCGGCCACGCCGTCTGGTAAACTCTGCCGGCAAAACCGACTTTCTGCCACAATTCCTCGGTAATATGAGGCGCCACCGGGTTAAGCAGCGAAATCAATGTCTTAAACTCACCCTTGGTTACCGCATTTTTCTTATAGAAATCATTGACCAATGCCATCATGGCTGCAATCGCCGTGTTGTATTTCAGACTCTCGAAATCATTGCTGACTTTCTTGATGGTCTGATGCATTTTGATCTCCATATCTTTGGAATAGTTCATATCGTCTATGAGAATGTCCTGCAGTTTCCACACTCTCTCTAAGAACCTGCGGCAGCCCTTGACACCGTCCTCACTCCAGCCGGCACTCAGTTCAAAGGCACCGATAAACATCTCATAGGTACGAAGGGTATCTGCACCATAATCCGTCACAATATCATCGGGATTAACCACATTTCCCAAAGATTTGGACATCTTTACCACGGGATGTTCTGCCATCTCCCCGTATTTTTCTTTCAACGCCTCTCTGGCCGCCTTCTCACTGCCATGCTCTGCAAGCAGCTGCTCCTGCTCCTTTGCCGGCAGGTTGGAGAAGCAATGGGGATTCAATCCCAGAATCATGCCATGGGAAGTCCTCTTGGCATAGGGCTCCGGACAGGGCACTGCTTTCTGATCATACAGGAATTTATGCCAGAACCGGGAATATAACAAATGCAGTGTGGTATGTTCCATACCGCCGTTATACCAGTCTACCGGCATCCAATAATCCAGCGCTTCTTTGCTGGCAAGGGCCTCGCTGTTATTGGGGTCCGTATAGCGCAGGAAGTACCAGGAAGAACCTGCCCACTGGGGCATGGTGTCTGTCTCCCGTTTCGCCGGCCCGCCACAGCAGGGGCAGGTAGTATTGACCCACTCAGTCATTAACGCCAGCGGCGATTCCCCAGTATCGGTAGGCATATAACTTTCCACCTCCGGCAGTTCCAAAGGCAGTTCGCTCTCATCAAGCGGCACATAACCGCACTTGTCACAATGTACGATCGGGATAGGCTCACCCCAGTAACGCTGTCTGGAGAATACCCAGTCACGCAGTTTAAAGTTAGTCTTGGCACAGCCCACGCCCTTTTCTTCCAAAAAGGCTATCATCTTCTCTTTGGCATCTGCAACGCTTAGTCCGTTGAGGAAATCGGAATTGACCAAAGTACCTGTGGCTACATCCGTATACACTTCTTCCTGCACATCCTTGCCGCCCGCCACAACTTCAACGATGGGCAGACCGAATTTCTTGGCAAAATCCCAGTCTCTCTCATCATGGGCCGGCACTGCCATAATGGCGCCTGTACCATAACTCATCAGGACATAATCTGAGATAAAAATCGGTATTTCTTTTCCATTGACCGGATTGACAGCTGTCATGCCATCTATGCATACACCGGTCTTATCTTTCGCCAGTTCCGCCCGCTCAAAATCAGACTTTCTGGCCGCCTGTTCACGATAAGCACAGATGTCGTCCCAGTTCTTTAAATCGTCTTTATATTTATCAATCATCGGATGTTCCGGCGACACTACCATGTACGTTGCGCCAAACAATGTGTCACATCTTGTCGTGTAGACACGGAGTTTATCTTCTTTATCCTTAATTGCAAAATCCACCTCTGCACCTGTGGATTTGCCAATCCAGTTTTTCTGGGATACTTTGACACGTTCCACATAGTCTACCGTGTCAAGCCCTTCGATCAATTTATCAGCGTACTCTGTGATCTTAAGCATCCACTGACTCTTCACCTTGCGGACTACTTCTGCCCCGCAGCGCTCACAGACGCCGTTCACCACTTCTTCATTGGCCAGACCGACCTTACAGGAAGTACACCAGTTGATGGGCATCTCAGATTTATAGGCAAGGCCTGCCTTAAACAATTTTAAGAAAATCCACTGGGTCCACTTATAGTAATTGGGATCCGTGGTATTGACTTCTCTATCCCAATCAAAGGAGTATCCCAGAGAATGAAGCTGACTCTTAAAACGTGACACGTTATTTTGTGTCACAATCTTCGGATGAATATGATTCTTGATCGCATAATTCTCCGTAGGAAGACCAAAGGCATCCCAGCCCATAGGATAGAGCACATTATAGCCCTGCATCCTTCTCTTTCTCGCCACGATGTCCAACGCTGTATAAGGCCTTGGATGTCCCACGTGAAGCCCTTGTCCGGAAGGATAAGGGAATTCCACCAGCGCATAATATTTGGGTTTGGAATAATCGTCCAAAGTCTTAAAAGCCTTCTCATCATCCCACACCTTCTGCCATTTTGTCTCCACTTCTCTGTGATTGTATACTTCTGCCATTTCGTTGACCATACCTTTCCCGCCGCACTCACACAGCATATATCGTACTATAATCTACCGCACAAAATGTCTCTTCCGGCCGTAGATTATAAGCTTCCACTCATACTCTTCTAATTTTATTATACTTGCGGGATTTGTCAACTGTTTTCTTGAAATATCGAAACAGACAGAGCCACTGGATATAGAGGGTGACACCGTCCTCATGCGCTTTATTCAGTCCCGCCTGTCTCAGTGCCGCCGACACCTGCCTTTTCGTAAGCGGTCCTCCTTTTCCCGTCATACCATACTTCATGCTCTGCTCAACAAATTTCTGAAATTCCCGGTATTGTTCCCTGTCAAGATCCGGTACTGACTTTCTGGAGAAATGTATCAGAACAGAATCTACAGATGGTTTGGGATGGAAATCCTCCCTACGAAAATGATATACCATCTTCATATCCCATCGCACCTTAAGCTCCAGAGATTTCTTAGTCTCTTTGGGCAGTCCCATAAATCTTTTGGCTGCCCCTTTCTCCATCACAAGAAAAATGTCTGTCGGAAGATTATCTCCCTGTGTCAGTTTATCCACAATCTGAGTGGTGATAAAATACGGTATATTGGCAAACACCTTATACTCGCCCTTTGAGGGCAGACGGTATTTTAAAAAGTCCCCCGATATCAATTCCAGATTGGAATACTTCGCCAGACGTTTCCCGGCAATTTCTATGAGTTTTGTATCAATCTCCACCGAGCAGACCCTGCCGGCCCTTTTGCTAAGTGCCTCCGTCAGATGGCCTTTACCGGTCCCTATTTCAATCACTGTGTCATTGTTATGAATGTCCGCCAGCCGGACAATCCTGTGAAGCAATGTAGAATCTGTCAGAAAATTCTGTGAATCCGTTACCTGCTTTGTATAATCATATCCTGCTTGTCTCCTGCTCTTTCGCATAGCGTGCCTCCTTATTATTCGTTCCTTTGCCATCGCCTGCAGGCGAATCCTGTCCCGAAAAAAGGCAGTAAAAAAGCAGGTATGATCCTCATAAACAGAATCTTCCTGCTAAACGATACAATAAGGCAGACAACACAGACATGATCTCCATCACATCTGTCCGGTAAGCAATATGGCAAGTATTATTCGCACGCAAAAAAATCCCATTTCCATGAGACTATATATCTGCTTTTACTGCCCCTGAATACGGGTGCGGGCACAACGAATAATAATTCCCACGCTTAAGCCACCTTCCTGATATATGATACATAATATTTCTAACTATGCCGACTATAACATAAACCGCACTATCATGTCAATGTCCGGATACTACAATACCTCCGGATACTGCTCCTCCTGCGGATATTCCACAATATAATATTCAAAGCCATTGACTATAGTGGTCGATTTGTACTTGTCCATTCTTTTAAAATTTCTGCTGTAATTGGCATGCACATGTCCGTGAAAGAAAAACTTCGGCTCATATTTCTCCATCAATTCCCGAAAGACCTCAAACCCGCGATGCGGCAGATCTTCCAGATCGTTGATCTGACGAGCCGGCGCATGAGTCACCAAAATATCAAACCCTTTATGCTTCCATAGTTTATATTTCAGCTTCCACAGCCGCTTTCTCATCTTCTGCTCCGTATACTGGTTGTCCGCCCTTGGAATATATTCCATGGAACCACCCAGCCCCAGAATACGAATCCCCTGATACACATAAATATCATCCTCGATACAAATACACCCCTCGGGGGGCGCCGCCTCATATTTACCGTCATGGTTTCCCCTGACGTAAAGAAGCGGCACATTGCAAAGCGTGACAAAAAACGACAAATATACTGCTGGAAGATCTCCACAGGAAATAATAAGATCAACGTCTTTAATCTTATCCCTGTCATAAAAGTCGTACAAATATTTAGATTTCTGGTCGGCTAGTACTAAGATTTTCATTCCTGTCCTCCGCTCTCGCCCGACCTGTCATTTACAGCACCGGCTTTTTTCTCCGTACCGGTTTCATCTACTTTAATTCCCTGAAATTCCACCAGCGCCCTGGCATCCTCAGTCAATTCTTCCAGTTCCGGAATCTTGCCAATCACATTCTCTGCAAGCCAATCCATGGTGATGATCTCGTCCGCCCCCAGACTCTTTCCCTTCTCACACTGCAAGACACCGCTCTGGGAATAGATCGGCCCGCCAAAAGGCTGAAATTCTCCGGTGCGGATTGAATTTTTCAGAAGTCCGATCAATCTGGCAGTTCCATCCGGCATGGATTTGGAGCAGATGACATCAATGACATCCGCTGACATGCCCCACCAGTAATTGACTGCTTTTTTACCCTTCTGGGCATCGGATTCCGTACTGCCGCCGCTGAATATATTTTTAATGATCCGCTCATAAAATTTACCCCAATCCCAGATTGGTGTAGCCAAATTTTCCAAGGTTCCATCATCTTTTTTGATATAGAGTCCATATGCTCTGGACGCTTTCTCAGGCGTAATCATATCACTGTCAGACACAAATACAATCCCTTCCTGTTTAAGCCTTTCCCTGGCATCGACTCCTTTAACCTTCGCCCACTCCAGGTGTATTTTAACGTAGGGATTGATCATTTTGGCCCCCAGCGCAAAAGCATTGATATTCGCAAGCGCTCCATAAATGGGATAATCAGCCACATATCCCAATCTGTCTATACGGGATAATGCCGCAGCAATCGCGCCCATCAGGAATTTGGACTCGTACATCCTTGCATAGTACGTGCAGATGGAAGAATAGGACATCTTAATGGAGCAGTTATATATCTTTACCTTCGGATACTGAATCGCGGAACGCACACTCTGGTTTACCATCTGTGAAGCCGTGGTAAAGATTAATTCACAGCCATCCGCAACCGCCTGATCGATAGCTTTCTCCACCTGCGCCTCACTGTCTGCATTTTCGAAAGCCATCGTCTCTATCCTGCCGGCAAAAGCCTGTTCCAGATACAATCTCCCCAGTTCATGCGCATAAGCCCAGCTGGAAGTCTCTCTGGTCTTTGTATAAATAAATGCTATTTTCAGGGAGTCCGGAATCCACAGAGGAAGCAGTTTGTTCAAGAGGGTGGACTTTACATTCTCCGGGTTCTGTACCAGTTCTACCTGGCTTCCCTGATCAGCAAGCGTGATCTCCGTCCACATCTTCTGAAGGGAACGGCTTATCTCTTGCTCTGTCTGTTCCGCCACTTTATCATAACCATATATTTCCACATAAATCAGGAACGCATCGGACACATTGATGTCCAATTTCTCGCCACTCGCCTTACTAAACGCAAGCCCAAAATTATAGCATGCAGAATGAAAATTCATTCTGTCATCATCACTCCAGGGTTCATCTGCCTTTTTCCCCATATATTTCAACAGTTTCTGATAGTTTCCCTCTTTAGAAAAACAGACGTCATAGCTGTGTGATACTTCATAAAAATCCAAAAATTCATAATACAGACGATTTTCTTTTTCCTCTGACCTTTTGGGAACCAGACGGGTGACACTCGCCGGAAGGCTGTAAGTCTTAAGGTACTTCATCACACTGACGCGCTTATTCCCCTCCTGTACATAAAACTGGTTCATAAACTCATAAGCAATGATCGGATCGTTAATACCATCATCAATCTGATGCTCGTACACAGCCGCCCATTTTCTGCCGAATTCTGACTCTTCCGGAAGAAGCGGCATAAAATTATTGGCAAAGGCATTCGCCCTTCCCTCTGTCTTCGTTCCCACTATTTTGGATAAGGGAATGTCCATAATCCCCAGATTTTCAATAGATGCGACCTCGGTATAAGATATCATATCATCCAATACCGGAAGATAAGGATATTCCCCCTTACTGAGCGCGGTTCGATAACTGCGCCGTCCCTGTCTTAACGCTGTTGCATACTCACTAGCTGCCATGGAAATCTCCTCCTTATTTTAAAACCAAAGCACTTTCGATATACCCTTATCTTATCACCACATTTGAATATTGAAAAGACATTTATAACGCAAACGGGAAGAGACATCATGTCTCTCCCCGTATTCAGTCTTTTCAAATTTAATTCTCTTTATGCGTCAGCACACAATGCATTGCCAGCACAATCTTATGCATCCGCATTCGCTTCTGCAACAGCCTTCGCTCTTGCCGCCACTTCTTTCTCCTGTACATCGCTGGGCGCCTGCTCATATCTTGCAAACTCATATTTATAAGTACCGCGTCCGCCTGTCATGGAACGAAGATCTGTACAATAGCCGTTCAGACTTGCCATCGGGATATCTGCCTCAACCACAGTCTTGCCATCTCCGGCAGGATTCATGCCCAGCACGCGGCCCCTTCTCTTATTGAGGTCGCCCATAACATCTCCCGTATAGGAATCAGGCACTGTCACCTGTAAGTTCGCGATGGGCTCTAAGAGCACCGGTCCTGCCTCCATAAATCCTTTCTTAAACGCCTGAATAGTCGCCATCTTAAAAGCCATCTCGGAGGAATCTACCGGATGATAGGAACCATCATAAAGAACCGCTTTCACACCGACTACCGGATACGCTGCCAGAGGCCCTGCGGATATGGAATCCTGCAATCCCTTTTCCACTGCCGGGAAATAATTCTTCGGCACGGCGCCGCCGACCACTTCCTGCTCGAATACATAAGGATTCTCTAAATCCCCGGAAGCCTCAAAACGCATCTTTACATGACCATACTGTCCATGTCCGCCGGACTGTTTCTTATACTTATACTCCACATCGGATTTCTTACGGATGGTCTCACGGTATGCAATCTTCGGCTCGCTCAGCTCGATTTCTACCTTATACTCATTCTGCAGACGGCTGGCAATCACTTCCAGATGCAGATCGCCCATGCCGTACAACAACGTCTGTTTATTCTCCCCATCATTGACAACCCAGAGTGTCTGATCCTCATGTCTCATCTTCTGCAGTGCCTGAGATACCTTATCCACATCACCCTTATTCTTAGCCCGATACCGTTTGTATGTATAAGGCGTGGAAATCTCTGTCTTACCATAGCGGATGGTTCTTGCCTTGGTGGAAAGGGTGTTGCCTGTTCTGGCCGCTGTCAGCTTCGCAATTGCTCCGATATCACCCGCATGAAGTTCCTTGATCTCAATGGGTTTGTTCCCCTGCATCACGTAAAGCTTATTAATCTTTTCCTCTACTTCTTTCTCATCATTATAGATAACATCATCGCTCTTCAATACACCGGAGCATACTTTGATCAGCGAATACTTACCGATAAACGGATCCACAATGGTCTTGAAAATATATGCAGACTTCGCTTTGGAGAAATCATAGTTGGCCTGGAAAATCTCATTGGTCTTTAAATCAACCCCTGCCAGTTCCCGGTTCTCCGGACTGGGCATATATTTAACGATATCGTCAAGCAGTGTGAACACACCCTGGCAGAGTACATTGGAACCCATGGACATGGGAACAATGCTGCCATCCATCACGTTGGTCCGAAGCGCTGCACGAATCTCGGCCTCTGAGAAAGTATCTCCATTGAAATAACGTTCCATAAGGTCTTCACTGGTCTCTGCCACTGCTTCCATCAATGTGTCACGGCATAACTGCAGATTTGCTTTACTGTATTCCGGCATCTCGCACTCCACGACTTCTTTACCTTCCCAGCGATACGCCTGCTCGGTGATAACATTGATATATCCCACAAATTTCTCATTCTCACGAATCGGCAGATGGAACGGCGCCATTTTCTTGCCGTATTTATCAGTCATATTTTCTACAACTTGTCTGAAAGAGGCATTGTCAATATCCATGTCCGTCACGAACACAAATCGGGGGAGTTTATATTTATCACAGATCTCCCATGCTTTCTCTGTGCCCACTTCCACGCCGGCCTTACCGGACACTACGATGATCGCCGCATCTGCTGCACTGACCGCTTCCTCCACTTCGCCTACAAAATCAAAGAAACCGGGCGAGTCAAGCACATTGATCTTCACGCCCTCCCATTCGATTGGAACAACAGAAGTGGCTATGGATATCTGGCGTTTCTGTTCCTCCTTACCAAAATCACTCACAGTGTTCCCGTCAGCAACTTTTCCCATTCTGGATGTGATGCCGGACAGGTAGGCCATCGCCTCCACCAGACTGGTCTTGCCGCATCCCCCATGACCCAGCAGAACCACATTACGAATCTTATCCGTTGTGTAAACATTCATGTCTTGTAATCCTCCAATTCTGTTATCTTCAACCGCAAAAACAAATTGCATTTATATTTTACTAAATTTTATCAACAATTTCAATAACATTTATAGATTTTGCACAATTTATTGATTTTGCCTGATTTTGCTTTCCTTGCTTTTCCCCCTTTTAAATGCTATAGTAAAAACGGATTTATTAAGGCAATGACTATGAAAGGTAACCCTGCATATGAGACCTCTGACCTACGGCTTTATCGGACTGGGACTGATCGGCGGCTCCATCGCCAAGGCAATCAAGAACCATCTCCCCTCATCCCGTCTGATTGCTTATGATATCAACAAGGCATCTTTGGATCTGGCTCTGGAAGAACAGATCATTGATAAAATATGTCCTGCCATAGATGCTTCTTTTAACGACTGCGACTATCTGTTTTTATGTGCTCCGGTATCGTATAATGACGATAATTTACTGACGTTAAAGCCTTATCTTTCTCCTGATACCATCCTCACGGATGTGGGGAGCGTCAAAACAGGAATCCACCGCCATATAGAAGCGCTTGGGCTTTCCTCACAATTCATTGGCGGCCACCCGATGGCAGGCTCCGAACGATTCGGCTACCAGAATTCCAAGGCATCTTTACTGGAAAATGCTTACTATATCCTGACGCCTTCCGGGACAGTGCCCAGGGAAAAAGTGGCAGCCTACCAGGGCTTAGTCTCTTCCATCGGCGCCATTCCGCTGGTGCTTTCTTATGACCAGCACGATTATGTCACAGCCGCTATCTCCCATCTGCCCCATGTGATTGCTGCTTCCCTGGTCAATGTGATCAAAAGCTGCGATTCAAAAGATGGCATTATGAAGATGATTGCCGCGGGAGGATTTAAAGATATCACGCGGATTGCTTCTTCCTCTCCCGCCATGTGGCAGCAAATCTGCTTGACCAACACGACTTACATCTCCGGCCTGTTAAAGACCTATATAGCGTACCTTACCATGCTTTCCGATTATATTGATAATCGAAATGAAGAAGTACTCTATCAGTTTTTTGACACGGCACGCACCTACCGGGATTCCTTCACCAACAGTTCCAATGGACCCATCAAGGCAGAATATGTACTCACGGTGGACATTGCAGACCGGCCGGGCGCAATCGCTACGATTGCCGCGCTGCTGGGAGAACATGAGGTGAGCATCAAGAATATTGGCATCAATCATAACCGGGAATTAGCAGAAGGCGCCCTGCGGATTGAATTTTATGATAAAAAGGCTACGGAAGCTGCCGTCAGACTCCTGACAGAAAACGAATACAGGATTCATACACGTTAAGATTCCCATGAAGCGTTAAAACGGACCGTCCTGCATTTCCACTGGACAAAATCTGAGCATAATAAGGAAGGTAATCATCATGATTCTGCATAAAGTAAAGGCATTGAAAGGCGAAGTCACAATCCCCGGTGATAAATCGATTTCCCATCGGGCTGTCATGTTCGGTTCCCTGGCGGAGGGCCTCACGGAAGTTACTAACTTCTTACAGGGTGCAGACTGTCTCTCCACCATAGAGGCCTTTCGCCAAATGGGCATTGAGATTGAAAACACACCAGATAAAATCCTAATCCACGGCAGAGGGCTTCACGGTCTGCGGGCGCCCTCATCGGTACTGGACATGGGTAACAGCGGCACCACCACCCGTCTGATCAGTGGGATTTTGGCAGGACAGCCTTTTGAGAGTACTTTGACCGGCGATGCTTCCATCCAGAAACGACCCATGCGGCGGATCATGGAACCCTTATCCATGATGGGGGCTGATATCACCAGTATAAACGGCAATGACTGCGCGCCCCTGCATATTGCAGGACGTCCCCTGCACGGCATCCACTATCAATCCAAGGTAGCATCCGCCCAGGTCAAGTCAGCTGTGTTATTGGCCGGCCTCTATGCCGATGGCATAACACAGGTAACAGAGCCTGCCATCAGCCGCAACCACACAGAGCTTATGCTGCGTTATTTCGGCGCTAATCTGCATACGGAGGGCAGAACTGCCGCCGTACATCCAGATCCACGCCTTATGGGACAGAACATCAATGTGCCCGGAGATATTTCCTCCGCTGCTTACTTTATGGCCGCCGGGTTGATCGTTCCCGGTTCCGAAATCCTGATCCGCAATGTGGGCATCAACCCCACAAGAGATGGTATTCTGCGTGTCTGCCAGCAGATGGGCGGCAACATCACGCTTTTAAATGTTAGGAATGACGGTGAACCGGTTGCTGATCTTCTGGTAAAATCCAGTTCCCTTCATGGCATTACCATTGAGGGAGATATCATTCCCACGCTGATCGATGAACTGCCTGTCATCAATATCATGGCGGCATGCGCGGAAGGTACAACTATCATCCGTGATGCAGCCGAGTTAAAGGTCAAGGAATCCAACCGCATCGATGTGATGGTACAGTATCTTAGCGCCATGGGTTGTGACATCAAAGGCACTGACGATGGTATGATCATAAATGGAGGCGCCCCGCTTCATGGCACTACAGTGGACTCCCATTTAGACCACCGCATTGCCATGAGTTTTGCCATTGCCGCTCTCATTGCCGATGGCGAGACACAAATAAAGGGCAGCGATGTAGTGACCATCAGCTACCCTGCATTTTATAAAGATCTGGCTGAACTTACCCGCTGATAAAAGAATTAAACCCTGTCACGTAAGCTTCACCAACAGCCTGTTCAGAAAATAGGAACCTACCATACAGATAATCCCCGCCACACTTCCATACCAGTTCAGTGTGGCGTCCGACTGGTTAAAATGTCTGCCCTCCACGAACTGTTTATAATATTCCGTATAATAGGCCAGCAGATAACACACTGCTCCCGCCCCGATCACCCCAAGTATTCGATAGTACCTGCGGAATATCACCATACTGACAAAAGTTGTCACCAACCCCACCACAAAAAACAACAACAGATGCGCTCCATAGCGTATCATCAGTCCCGTGGTCATAATCTGATCCTGCGTGGGATCCGTAAAAATACGCCGGGCAATTTGCCCGGCAAGTCTGCTTGTTACATCCGAAGAAACGGTACCATTTTGAAACGATACGATCATCACAAAATATAAAAGCATCATAAGCCCCAGAAGCGAAGCTGTGATTACGACAATCTCCAGACCGATATTTTTGTTCTTCTTACCCTTCATTGCACCTGCTTCTCTCTATTCATTCATATTTTCTATCGTGCTGTAGGTCTCAATCCTGCTGGCTTCCGTCTCAGACATACCAATAAAGATAGCGCCGTAAACAAATCCGTCTTCTTTCTTCTCCATGCGAATAATCTCTATGAAAGCATGCAGTACCTCTTTGGTCCAGATTGTCAGAAACGACTCATATACAGAACCGATCTCAAGCATTTCCCCACACCGAAAACCGACACCTGTCTTTGATACATCAACCACCTCAATATTGACTTCCCTTGCTTCTGTTTCCTGATCAAGCCGCTTGATTAACAATCTGGATGTCAATTCCAGCCGTTTGTTTTTTCTTCTCTCTTCCATTATTTCCAACCATCCTCTTTTGCCATTCTTACCGCATTAAATTTCTAACCTGCGGCTTCTCTATTACTTTTCTATCCTACCCTATTTATTTCTTTTTGTAAAGAAACACCTTTGCAGACTGATTATTGTACTTGTTTTAATAATGATATCTTTTACGTTTTCCAAGTAAAAACAGCACGGTCACCAGTACTGCCATCACTTCCGCCGATACAATGGACAGCCAGATTCCGTCTATTCCCCAGAAAATCGGAAAGATGACAACTGCCAGGCATTGGAATACCAGTGTCCGCAAAAAGGAAATCAGCGCCGAGGTCAGCCCATCGTTCAAGGCGGTAAAAAAGGAGGAACCCATGATTGCAAACCCTGAAAACAAAAAGGAAAATGAGAATATCATAAAGGCATGGGCTGTTATCTGCAAAAGTTCCTGATCATATCCCACAAACAACAAAGAAAGCGGCCTTGCCAACAACTGTCCTGCACCAAACAACAAAACAGAAAATCCGCCGATCAGCACAATATTCCTTTTTAGCAATCCTTTCAATTCCTCATAGTTATGTGCCCCGTGGTGATAACCGATCACAGGCGCTGTCCCCACTGAATAGCCGATAAAGATTGCCTGGAAAACAAAGCACACATACATCAGGACACCATAGGCGGCAATCCCATTCTCTCCCGCATATTTCATCAGCTGCACATTGTAGAGCATGCTCACGAGAGACGCGGAAACATTGCTCATCAGTTCAGAGGATCCATTGATACAGACCTTCCACAAAGCCCGCCCGTCAAATTTACATTTCACCAGACGTAACAGGCTGGAATTTTCATGCCCGAAATACCAAAGCGGAATAACGCCTCCCACAAACTGACTTAATGCCGTTGCCGCAGCTGCACCTTGTAATCCCCACTGAAATACCGCCACAAATAGGGCATCCAGAATCATATTTGTAACGCCTGATGCCACAGTCACGTACAATCCCAGCTTAGGCTTTTCCGCTGTCGCAAACAGGCATTGGAACTCAAATTGCAAAATAAAGAAGGGCAGGGCAAGAAGACATATCCTTGCATAGCTGATACTGTCTCTTAAAAGCTGTCCCTCTGCTCCCATAAGCACAGCCACCGGACGGACAAACCAAAAACCAAGCAGCGCAAACACCAGTCCACAGACAGCCGCCGTATAAACAACCAGCGAGAACACCGCATCAGCCTTCTTCCTATCCCCCATCCCAAGGTTAAGCGCTATCAACGCGCTGCCTCCCGTACCAAACATAAATCCGACACATCCTAAGATCATCAGCACAGGGTATATAAAATTGACTGCCGCAAAGGGAGTTTTCCCGGCAAAATTAGAAACAAAAAAGCCGTCCACAACACCATAGATTGAAGTGAACACCATCATAATGATGGATGGCAGCGTAAAGCGCAGTAGACGGCGGTAATCAAAATGATCCGACAACTGTATCATCATAACCGTCCCCCTTCCAGGCCATCTGACAAATCCTTTGCCTTCTCCTGTAATGCCAGTAAATACCGCCTGGTCAAGGCAATATATGTCTCCACATCCTCTTTCTCCCAGGATGCCAATATCTCATTCTCCGCTTCAATCACGCGGCCGACAGTCCGACTGACCAGACATTTCCCCGCTTCTGTCAAACACACCTTTTTATGCTTGGAATCCATCAGTTCCAGATAGACAATCCCCTCTTTTTCAAGTTTACGCAAGGCAGAATTCGCCGTCTGTTTACTAAGACCGCAATTACGGCAGATATCTTTTAACATACAGCATTCTCCAGCATTACAGATGGTATATAGAATATCAAAAATACTGTCAGAAAGCCCCTGGTTCCACGCAACCTCATGATATACTGCATCAATCTCTCCTACCAGGTGGTTAAAACGCTGCATCTCGTTGGAAATCATATCAATCATGCCCCTTTCTCTGTGTGTATACTTATGGCAAATCCATTCAATATCCACCACAAGTATCCTTACATAGTACGAAATCGTACTATGTGAATTATAGTACGATTTCATACCAAAGTCAAGTGCTTTATCACAGCAAAATATTTTGATATACTATACGAAATCCTCCCGCAGAGTCTCGGAAATATTACAGCCAAGCACCTTCTTTCCGCCCAGATAATATGCCGCCGCCACAGAGACATAAATCGCCGCCATAAACAGCAGCATCTGACTGACCGGCGCCCTCCTGATAAACACCATCGGATTCAGATAACTGGCTTTGATCATCATTCCCATCAACACTATAATAATCGGCAGGGTAATCAACATAGGACGACTGGCGATCACCACCGCTTCCAGTGCAAACACTTTTCCTACTCCTCCAGGCGTAAGCCCTACGGATAAATAACGGGCAACCTCTCTTCTTCTGATGCGCAAGAATCCCAGCGTGTTGGAAAACACATTGGCAATGCCGATGATTGCAAGCAAAACGCAAAAACCGCCAAGAATATATTTATATCCGGCAATCATCTCGTCATTCCTGACTTTTTCCTGCAGACGGTTTTCACTTTCTATGTCATATGATCCGCCAAGAATCTGTTCCGCTTTTTTCTCAAGTTCCGATAACTGCTCAATTGAAATATCCTCATCCGTCAGAATGCGGATATAAGTATCCCGTTCGGCGCCGCTTTTCAATGCTGTTATTGTTTCCCAATAGGACTGCGACATAACCTGTATCAAAGCATAGTCTGCATATTCCTCCCGCAAAACCGGCGTCTTCTTCACGTATGCCAGAATTGGAACTTCTGTCAGTCTTTTATCCGAATCTGCCCCATCCAATGTGATCTTCTCCTGATTTTCCTGCACAAAGGAAATGTATTGACGGTCTCGGAAATTACTGTGCAGACTGTCCCACACACGATTGATCACCACCGTACCTTCCAGAAACTCTGTGCCTCCCTCTCCCCGGGACCAATCTGTCTTATTGCCGGTTCCAAACTGTTCATAGTATTGCCGGAAACTCTCATCATCTAATACCACAATAGGCGCTTTCACCGTATATATTCCCTGTGCTGAAATGACACTTCCATCCGTCAGCGCCTCCAAACCGCCCAGCGTCATAAGTTCCCCGCTGGCCCAGTCCTCAGGCATCTTACAGACTGCTTCTGCCTTCTGATATACTGCCACATCCTCCACACCGGTCAATTTCCGTAATGCCTCCACATCGTTTTGCCTTACCTGATCAATTCCGGTATCCTGCACCGTCACCATGATATCCCAGACATCCTGATATCTGGCGAAATAAGTTTCTTCTGTGCTGATGTCTGATAATGTAAAGAAACATTGCACCAGCATAAATCCCATAAATGACAACGTCAGGGACAAGGTAGCCGTGCGAAATGCCCTTTTCTGCGCTTTTAAAAAATTCCCTGCCAGTTCCCCTTCCAAACCAAATAAAAGAGACATGATGAGAGAATGCTTTCTCCTGGTGAGATGTATCTCTTCCCCCTCCCGGATCGCCTCAAGGGGTGTCATTCGGCTCATCTTCTTAGCCGGTATCCAGGCCGCTATAAGCACTGTTGTGGCTGACAATACAAGTGTGCATCCCATCAGATACGGCGGATACATAAATTCAGCGCTTCTTCCGCCCACAATCTGCTCTGCCATCTTTACAATTGCCGCCATTACACCACGGCATAGAACCACACCCATCAAAATCCCCACAAGGATTGGCCAGATCGTCATGCGAAAGGCTTCCTGCAGCAGACAGATACGAATTTGTGCCGGTGTTGCTCCCACACTGGCAAAAATACCAAACTGATGCACTCTGGTGTGCATTGTAAACGCAAAGGCATTGTAGATTACCAGCAACATAGAGATACAGACCAACACAATGATTGCCAGATAAAACGGCATCACAAGCCTTGGATATTCATCTCCCGGAATCCGCACAAAATACAGCGACAAAAGCTGATAATGATAGGACGCATCCCCTTCTTCAAGCCCCAGTGTCTCTGTAATCAGAGGCATCTCCGTTACAATCGACCGCACCGGATCAAAAATGATATCTACCACCGTCCCATCTTCCCCGGGCATCCCTTCCTTGACCGTCACACTTTTCACATGCTCCAAGCTGCGTATCATAGAAATTTCCTGCTCATCAATCTCAGCTGTTATCCGTCCATGCCATGGGCCTTCTTCCTCGGTCACGTTGGCAATATTATCCTGCCAGAAATTATAAAACAACCCGCACAGAAAGGACAGAAATAATGCCGCGATCAAAGCCGCCGCCCTGACAGAAGCGCAGACAGCCCGGTTCTGTTTAATATAGCCCGCCGAATATGCTTTCCACATACCGATCACCTCCTCATATCACTGACGATACGACCATCTTCAATGGTTATGATACGGTCAGCCGTAAGAGCCGCTTTCTCATCATGCGTGATCAACAGAATGGTCTGTTTCAGATTACGGTTGGAAAGACTCAGCATATCCATAATTTCCTTGGAATTTTTCTGATCCAGATTGCCTGTGGGTTCGTCCGCCAGAAGGATTGCCGGTCGGTAAATTAATGCCCTGGCAATGGCTGCCCGCTGCTGCTGACCGCCTGAAAGCTGACTGGGAAGCGCTTGCAGTTTATCGGCAATGCCAAGAGCAGTCACAATCTGATCGAAGTACTCTCTGTTTATTTTCTTCTTATCCAAGAGCAAGGGCATCTGAATATTTTTTTCAACCGTCAGTGTAGGAATCAGATTGTAGAACTGATAGATAATACCTACCTTTCTGCGCCGGAAAACAGCCGACTGTTTCTGATTCAGAGAAGCGATATCCATGCCGTCTATCAGGACTTTCCCTGCAGTAGGCTGATCCACACTGCCAAGAATGTGTAACAGCGTGGATTTACCGGAACCGGATGCCCCAACAATGGCCACAAACTCTCCTGCTTCCACGGACAGGTCGATCCCATCGAGCGCCGTCACACGGTTTTCTCCGCTCCCATATACCCTGCTCACTCCCTCACATTTTAAGATTTCCGTCTTATCACCAACCTTTCTATGCTGTATAGTATAGCAAAGTAAAGTGACAACTCAGTGACAATAGATACGGATTTCAAAACATGCACCGCCCTCTGTCCTGTTTAACGCCCTGAGGGTACCGTTCTGACGTTCAATAATCTCCTTTGCCAACGCAAGGCCAATGCCGATACCGCCCTCTGAGGCATTTTTGCCACGATAAAACCGTTCAAATAAATGGGGGATATCCTCCTGCTCAAATCCCATGCCGCTATCCCATATCCGAATCTCTGCATAGAGCGGATTTCGTTCATACTGACAGCAAACACTTCCGCCCTGCGGCGTATGTTCCATACAATTCTTAAGCAGATTCATCACCGCTTCCATGGTCCATTCAAAATCTGCGTTAATGGACAGTTCCCCCAATTCCGGTATTGAAACACCTACCTGGGCCTGTCGAAACAGTTCTTGTAAATTATCCGCCGCCATCATCAACAGGGTGTATACATCTACCTTTTCCTTTCTAAAAGACAGGGTTCCCGCATCCATTCCAGCCAATAACAGAAGCGCTTCCTCCAGATGCGTCAGTCGTGAAAGCTGTCTGTAAATCTTTTCCTGCAGCCGCTCGGTTTCATCCTGTCCCATCTGTAACGCCAGGCAGATGGCCGTGATAGGTGTCTTGATCTGATGGGCAATATTGGACAGGTTCTGTGCATAACGATTCCTGGTCTGTAATGCCTCATCTCTGGTCTGATACAACATGGTAACTGTTTTATAAATCTCATCTTGCAGCTTGGATAGTTCGTCCTCCCCTTCCGGCATAAGGATTCCTGCCCTCCCCATATTGATCTGTTCCAGATAATCTGTCAGTGTCTGTACACGCTTGTCTGTCGTCTTTTTCATATATAAAACAGTGCCTGCAAACAGACTTGCCGCTGCCCCAAAACCTGCCGCCATACACAGGAGCATTTCCCCTGATAGCGCTGATAACATGCGATAAGACACTACCATAAACAATGCCGTAAAAAAAGCCGCCAGCAAACTGACGGACATAACAAATCCCATTAAAATTATTAACTGTTTTCTTTCCAGCATAGGGTCTCCTCCATCCGATAACCGATACTCCTGACTGTTTTGATACAGACAGGCTGATGCAGCTTTTCCCGCAGACGCTTTATGGTCACTGTCAATGTATTATCATTGACAAAATTACCATCTGCATCCCACAAAGCTTCTAAAATCCGTTCACGGGGCAGCGTCTTCCCCTGATTCTCCAACAATAATAAAAGCAGACGATATTCCGCCAGACTCAAAGTAATTTCTTCCTCTTGGCATCTGACCTGCATCGCTTCCCTGTCCAGTACGATTCCATCACAGGACAGATATCGTCCGGAAATATCTCCCGCTCTTCTGAGCAGAGCACGGATTCTGGAAAGCAAAATTTCCAGTTCAAAAGGCTTGACCACATAATCATCCGCTCCACAGGCAAACCCATCCACAATATCCCTGGAGTCACCCCGCACAGTAAGGAAGATTACCGGCAGCCCCTTTCTGTTGGCCCGAATCCACCGACACAGCGCGCTTCCATGACCGTCCGGCATATTCCAGTCTACCAGCACCAGGGAAGGACACCCCTCCCGTAATGCAATCTGTGCTTCCCGTATCGTAGGAAACAAAGACACCCGATATCCATTCTGTTCAAGATAAGTCCGGGTAGACTGAGCGATATCTGTATCATCCTCCACATAATAAATCTCCATGAGCAATCCTTTCCCTGCCCTGCGTCAGCCTTTGCGTAAAGTTTAATAAAAGGGCTCGTACATTTCCCGAATGACTGTGGAGTCTGCCACAATCTGCGTGATCATTCCATAGTTATTGAATAGTTATTGAATCTTTCGACAGGTTGTCAACGATAAACATCGCATCCCCGAAACTAAAAAACCGGTACCTCTTCTCTATCGCCTCCTGGTAAGCTGCAAGCACATGTTCCCTGCCTGCCAGAGCGCTGACCAACATCACAAGCGTAGACTCCGGCAGATGGAAATTGGTAATCAGACCGTCCAACACCTTAAACTGGTAGCCCGGATAAATAAAGATTTCTGTGTTGCCGCATCCCGACTGCACCATACCGTTACAATCCGCCGCACTCTCCACGGTCCGGCAGCTGGTGGTACCCACGCAGATGATCCGGCCGCCGGCGGCTTTCACACGATTGATCTGATCTGCCGCCTCTGCGCTCACTTCATAATACTCAGAATGCATATGATGTTCCGACAGGTTGTCTGCTTTTACCGGACGGAAGGTGCCAAGTCCCACATGAAGTGTCACATAGACAGTCTCCACCCCTTTGTCAGCAATCTTCTGCAACAGTTCCTCCGTAAAATGCAGCCCTGCCGTAGGTGCCGCCGCAGAACCTTCATATTTGGCGTATACGGTCTGATAACGATTCTTATCTTCCAGTTTATGCGTAATGTAAGGGGGTAACGGCATCTCTCCCAGTCGATCCAGAATCTGTTCAAAAATGCCTTCATAGGTAAAATGAATCAGACGGTTGCCTTCTTCCACAACTTCCAGCACTTCCGCCCGCAGACTTCCGTCCCCAAACACAAGTCTGGTGCCTGGTCTGGCTTTCTTGCCGGGTTTTACAAGCGTCTCCCAAATATCCTTCTCTTTTCTTTTTAAAAGCAGCACTTCAATGGCGGCGCCGGTATCCTCCTTGACACCAAACAGCCTTGCCGGCAGTACTTTGGTGTTATTTAAGACCAGACAATCGCCCGGCCTTAAATAATCAATAATCTCTTTAAATACATGATGCTCTGTCTTTCCGGTTTCCTTATCCAGCACAAGAAGTCTGGACGCCGAACGATCTTCTAACGGATCCTGGGCAATCAATTCCTCCGGCAGTGCAAAGTAAAAATCAGATTTCTTTAACGCAGTCATATTTTCCTCTGTATATCCCTATTTTGTAAATTGCCGGACAACTATCTTTCAGTTCCTGCAAACCTTACATATCTGCGTTCTGAAGGAACGCCATGTAACCACGCTTGGTCTCATACACATCCGCTTTGCTGGTAGCTTCCCATGGCGCGTGCATGTTCAGTACCGCCACGCCGCTGTCGATGACATTCATTCCATAAAGCGCCAGAATATAAGCGATGGTTCCGCCGCCGCCCAAGTCTACTTTACCCAGTTCCGCCGTCTGGAAGTTGACTTTCTCTTTCTCAAAGATTGCCCGGATATGTCCCAGATACTCTGCATTGGCGTCATTGGATCCGGACTTGCCGCGGGAACCGGTAAACTTGTTAAATACCATGCCGCCACCCAAATACGCCACATTCTTTTTATCGAAACTGGATGCAAAGGATGGGTCAAAAGCACTGCTCACATCTGAGGAAAGCATACAAGAATGTGCCAGACATCTGCGCAGATTCAATTCGCTGTATTCTCCCATCAGGTTCATCACTTCCGCCACCGCATTTTCAAAAAATTTGGACTGCATGCCGGTGGCGCCGACACTTCCTATCTCTTCTTTGTCCACCAGGATACAGCAGGCTGTCCGTTTCGTCTTCCCTGTTTCCAGCATTGCTTTTAAGGAAGAAAAAGCGCACACACGGTCATCCTGTCCGTATGCCAGAATCATACTCCGGTCAAACCCGGCCTCCCTGGCCTTACCCGCAGGCACCACTTCCAGTTCTGCCGAGATAAAGTCCTCTTCCTCAATCCCATAGCTTTTCTGCAGGATATCCAGAATGCCTTTCTTCACAGCATCTTTCTCCGCCTTTTCCTCTTCACCGTCTTTCTTCTTTTTCTTATCGATGGTGAGCGGCTTGTTGCCTATAATAATATCCAGCGCCTCGCCCTCAATCACCTTATTGGCTTTCTTCTCCAGCTGCTCCTGTGCCAGATGGATCAACAGATCTGAGATGAAAAATACCGGATCGTCCTCATTCTCACCCACATTCACTTCCACGGTCTCGCCGTCCTTCTTCACCACCACACCATGGATTGCCAAAGGAATCGTCACCCACTGGTACTTCTTCACGCCGCCGTAATAATGGGTGTCCAGATAAGCGAAACCGCCCTCCTCATACAGCGGATTCTGTTTCACATCCAGGCGGGGAGAATCAATATGAGCACCGAGAATATTCATGCCGTCTTCCAGCTTCTGCTCTCCAATCTGGAACAGTACGATGGATTTATTCATCCATACCTCATAGACCTTGTCTCCGGCTTTCAACTGTTTACCTGCCTTGACAAGCGCTTCTAACTCCTGGTATCCTGCACTCTCCACGGTATTGACAATCTGGTCGATACATTCCCTTTCCGTCTTGCCGTTATCCAAAAAATCCATATACTCTCTGGCAAAGCTGTCCACTTCCTTCAGCTGCTTTGCATTGTAAGTTTCCCATGTGTTTTTCTGTTCCATAATAACCTCCGTTTCAACTGTTACCTTAACTTCTCAACTCGATTCCCATGCCTTCCAATCCATTTAATATCTTCTTCATGGCCGCAGTCACATCGGCCTCTTCCAGTGTCCTGTCCTTCGCCCGGAAAGTGATAGAGTAAGCTACCGACTTATACCCTTCTTTAATCTGGTCGCCCTCATAGATATCAAAGAGCTGATAGTCTTCCAGAATCTTACCGCCTCTCTGGGCAATCACGGCTTCAATCTGACCTGCCATAATCTCTTTTGGCACCACCATACTGATATCCCGAAGCACCGCAGGATATTTCGCAATCCCCTCATACTTGCGGTCAAAGGTGGCAAAAGGAAGAACTGCCGGCATGTCGAGAACTGCCACATAGGCCCTGGTCTTCATGTCATAATTATCGCAGACTTCCGGATGAACCTCACCCAGATAGCCCACCAGGGTATCATCGTAATAAATGTCAGCCTGTCTGCCCGGATGCAGGTAATTTCTCCCAGCCTTGGGATCATAGACCGCTTTCTTTCTCATGCCGATACTGTCAAAGAACTCTTCCAGCACACCCTTCATGGTAAAGAAATCACAGTCTCCGTACATACCCAATGTGAACTGCATCCGCTCTTCCGGCAGTTCCGTAAGCGGCAGAGCCTTGGGCAGATAGATATTTCCTAATTCGTAGAGCCGTACATCTTTATTGCGCCTGTTATAGTTGGTGGCAAGACTTGTGAGCATACCATGCAGGGAAATGGTCCTCATGATGGAGAAATCCTCTCCCAGCGGATTGGCAATGGTGATCGCCGCCCTAGCCGGATCATCTGCATCGAGAAGCAGTTTGTCAAACACCTTGGGACTCTCAAAGGAATAGCACATACCCTGAGAGAAACCGCAGTATTCAGCGATATCCCTTGCTTTCTGCTCAATCCGTAACTTGAAGGGAAGTTTGCCCGTAGTAGCCTCACCGGTAGGCAGCGTAGTCGGAATCTTATCATAACCGTAAAATCTGGCTACCTCCTCCGCAATGTCACACTGTCTTAAAATATCCTGTCGGAAAGTAGGGACTTTCAGGCTGTTGGAAGTCTCATTATATTCTACCTCAATCATCTTAAAGATTGCAAGCATCTCCTCTTTGGACACCTGTGTGCCGAGCAGTTTATTATAACTGTCCGGTGCAAAGGGCAGGACAACTTCTTCTTTCAGTTCGCCCCGCACGTCCACCATACCGCTCACCACTTCGCCGCAGCCAAACTCTTCAATCAACTGGCAGGCTCTGTTAATGGCCGCTTCCGCATTATGAGGATCCAAACCTTTCTCAAACTTACCGGACGCATCTGTCCGCAGACCCACGCGCTTGGCAGATTTACGGATATTGGCTCCATTGAATGTGGCGGCCTCGAAGAGCACCGTAGTCACATCGTCCGTAATCTTGGAATTCTCACCGCCCATGATACCGGCGATACCCACTTCCTTCTTAGCATCACAGATCATCAGCACCTCGGAATCCAGCGCCCTGTCCTGTCCATCCAGCGTCTGGAACACATCCCCGTCTTTAGCACGGCGCACAATGATCTTATGGCCCGCAATGGTATTTAAGTCATACGCGTGCATGGGCTGACCATATTCTTCCATCACGTAGTTTGTGATATCTACCAGATTATTGATGGGACGGATCCCGCTGGCCGCAAGGCGTCTCTGCATCCATTTGGGAGAAGGACCAATCTTAATGTTCTTACACACCCTTGCACAGTATCTTGGGCAGAGTTCCTGATCCAATACTTCCACACTGATATAGTCTTCCACATTTTCGTCATTGCCTTTCACCGTTACTTCCGGCAGAATAAAGGGCTTTCTGAACGTAGCTGCCGCCTCTCTGGCAATACCGATCACACTGTAACAGTCTACGCGGTTTGATGTCACTTCATACTCGAATACGGTATCCCTGAGTCCCAATGCTTCTACGGCATCGCTTCCCACCGGCACATCTTCTTCAAAAATATAAATACCCATCTCCGGTGCTTCCGGGTACATATCCCGACTGGAACCCAGTTCTTCAATGGAACACATCATACCATTGGAAGGTACGCCGCGCAGTTTCCCTGCCTTAATCACAATCCCATCCTCCGGCAGGGGGCCACCGTCATGACCGCCCGCCACTTTGCCGCCGTCTAAGACCACCGGCACCTTGTCGCCCTCTTTCACATTCGGGGCGCCGGTAACAATCTGAATCACTTCCTCGCCAATATTGACCTGACAGACGATCAGTTTATCCGCATCCGGATGTTTTTCAATCTTTTCAATCTGACCGACCACAATCTTCTCCAGATTTTTGTCAAGTCTTGTATAACCTTCCACCTTGGTACCGGAAAGCGTCATTGCATCCATATATTCCTGGTCTGTGCATGTAATATCCGGCACATATGCTTTAATCCATGATAATGCTGTATTCATTCTAATTCCTTTTCCTTTCTTTTTTTACAAAATTTTATAAGCGCTTAGAAATTGGGATATTATTCAATCATATGTGTATCCAGGTTTTTTAAATAAGATATCTTTATCGACAACCATATCCTTATCCCAAACTTCCTCTTTCCATGCCTCTTTATCGACATCTTCAATCGCAACGGAGACACTTTCCATATCACATACCAGAATTTCGGAAATGTCTTCCGCAATTTTTTGTGCACATCTTCTTTTCTGCTCCTGCGTCCTGCCGGAAAAACATTTAATTTTTACATGCGGCATAATTTTCTCCATTTCTGCGCCGCTTTTGCACGTAAACAATTCTCGATCCTACTTCCTCCTGCTCCCTAAAATTGCTTCAAGAAGCGGATATCGTTTTCATACAGCAGTCTCATATCATCAATCTCATACTTCAAGAGGGCAATACGCTCCAACCCCACACCGAACGCAAATCCTGTATATTTTTCCGGATCAATACCGCTCATCTCCAACACATGGGGATGTACCATACCGCAGCCTAAGATTTCAATCCAGCCTTCTCCCTTACAGAAGCGACAACCCTTGCCGCCGCACTTAAAGCAGGTCACATCCATCTCCGCACTGGGCTCTGTGAACGGGAAATGATGGGGCCTGAATTTCACTCTGGTCTCCTCCCCGAATAATTCCCTCGCAAACTCTTCCAGTGTTCCCTTTAAGTCTGCAAACGTAATATTCTTGTCAATCACCAACCCCTCAATCTGATGGAACGAAGGAGAATGAGTCGCATCCACCTCATCGGAGCGGAATACTCTGCCCGGAGCGATCATACGGATCGGCAGTTTCCCCTTTTCCATCTCATGCACCTGGGTGGAAGAAGTCTGTGTCCTTAAGAGAATATCTCCTGTAATATAAAATGTATCCTGTTCATCCTTGGCCGGATGATCCGCCGGAATATTGAGGGCCTCAAAATTATAGTAGTCCTTCTCCACGTCAGGCCCTTCTACCACTTCATACCCCATACCGATAAAAATTCTCTCTACTTCCTCTAAGGCAATGGTGTTGGGATGTCTGTGGCCTACATTATTCTTCTTAGCCGGCAGCGTCACATCAATGACTTCCTTTTTCATCTTTGCCTCACGAACTGCCTTTTCCATCTTTCTGACAGATTCTTCCAGGACTCTCTCAATCTCTTCCCTGGTCTCATTGACAAGCTGTCCGACTTTCGGACGCTCCTCCGGCGCCACATCCTTCATGCCTTTCAATACTGCCGTCAATTCACCCTTCTTGCCGAGATAATTGACTCTGACCTCGTTGAGTTTTTCGAGGGCATCACTGGCCTCAATCTGCCGTAGTGCCTCCGCTTTGATCTGTTCTAACTTCTCTTTCATTGCTGTTCTCCTTTTTTAGTTTTCTTTCTTCCGACTCTCACTCACATAAGCAGACTCGAAATGCTTCGCATTTCTCGTTCGCGTTGCTCGCCAGAAACTGCGCGCAAAAAAGTCCCATGTGTTTTACACATGGGACGAATATAATCCGCGGTACCACCCAGGTTTCTGTTGTTTGTTGATGCGATGCAGCCACTGCAACAGACACTTCATTTGGCGTAACGTGCCGATACGTCCTGCACTACTATTGGTTCGCACAGGCGGCTCCGGTGGGAAATTCAGATTATCATTTGAACCGAAGGGAACTTCCAGCCGCTGATTCCCTATCTCTTGCGGAAAATAATATCCTACTGGCACCTTCTTTGCCTTTTATTATTAAAATTTCTCCATTTGTCTGAGTCCGCGAAGCGGATCTCGCAATCAAACTTTGTTCGATTTGGATAAAACTACTTGCTATTTTAGTGTCTTTCCCGCGACTTGTCAAGCCAGCCGAATAAAAATTTATAAACCGGCCCAAAATAGCGGTTAATATGGGCGCCTATCATCAGAATATACATCAGCATATAGAACCACAACATTAAAATCACAACCGTAGTCAGGCTTCCGTATGTACCAAATCCATTAAAATTATCCACATACACGGAAAAGGCATAAGAAGCTGCACCCCATAAAACAGCGGAAAAGGCCGCACCCGGAATCTGTATTTTAAACCGCAGTTTCTTACTTGGCACAAAAGCATAAATCATTGCAAAAATCAATGTCAATATCACCCAGGATATCAGGAAGCGAAAATGCATGATAAACCGCATCAGAAAATGCAAAGGCGGAATATCCGCCAGCAAAAAATCCACGATCACATTGCCAAATACCATGACAAACAGCGCCACCAGCATAGCCGCCAGAATAATTACCGTATAAATACAGGCAATCGCCCGCAGCACAAAATAATTACGTCTCTCCTCAAAATCATTGACCGCATTGAGTCCCCGGATCAGTGCCAGCATGGCTTTTCCTGCAGACCAGACCGTAACCAGTGCAAAAACCGTAATGGTACCCGCAGACCTGGCATAAACATCCGACACAATCCTCACCACCATAGCCTCCATGGCATCCGGCGTAAACTGTGTAATAGCGTTGATCAAATTGTCCTGTGTCAAAGCCGTATACGGCAAAACGGCACAAAGCGCCATCAAAAGCGGTATCATGGACAGAAACAGAAAGAAAGCCGTACTGGCCGCAAAGGCACTGATATTCTTCTTCGTCATCTGCCAGTTAAAATCCCGCATAATATAATATAATCTGTAAATCGTTCTCATTGTTCTCTTCATTTCTGCGCTGCTTTTGCGCATGACTTTCAATCATCATCTAATCAATATAAATATTACTTTATCACTGTTCACTCCATGTCTTTGCATCCGCTAGTGTACATCCGGGATAAAACATTGCCAGAATCTGCTCATAGGAAACATTGCTTTCACCGAGTGCTTTTGCCCCATTCTGAGACATTCCCACACCATGACCATATCCCCCGCCAGTCAACGTATATCCTACCACATTATCACCCTTTTTGCCAACATCCAGAACAAAAAAACCGCTGGGAAGCAATGTCACCGGCACGGTAGTACTGTCATCCTGACGTACCACCGTACTTTTTCCATCACACAATATATATCTTATATTATACTCCGAGATTACTTTGATCGTTGTCCGATCCGTTTCGATAAGCAGTTCATCCGCCACCCCGCCGGCGCCCCGCTTTTCAATAGAAAGATTGTGGATTGTTCCCAGCTCCTCCACCGGCTCCGATACATAATACTCTCCATCTGTTCTCGTAAGAACAGCTGCCGGCACTGCCTGATACCGCTCCTGTATACGGGCAAGCATCCTATCTTCTTCTATTTGTTCTACCCTATATGTCCAACGATACCAGGGTTCATCCTTTTCCAAATCTTCTTCATGGACTGTACTGATAAATTCCCTGAAAATATCCTCCTGACAAAGTTCCTCCCCACGGACCCCGGACTGGGTACTGCTCACTCTCCCGGCACGCATATAAGAAGTATCTGTGTCTTTTCCGCCCTTCCAAACCCCAGTATCCGTTCCTACCCCACAGGAAGTAGAGTAATAATAATTCTGTGCCGGCTGTCCGTCATAGAGAAGCAGAATCCCCTCCGTCTCCCTGACCGCCGTGGTGGATGCCGCATTTTCTGCAATATTATGATACACCTGATAGGCTGTTGTATCATCTACATGGGCTCCGAACTGCGGCAGACCTGCATGAAGGATATAACGGTATCCATAAGTCCTGGCACACACCGCCTGGGCTTTAAGCGCCTCCGCCGGATAAGACGCCGGCATCTCACTTGGCACCACTGCATAGAGATATTCTTCCAGAGAAAGTTCATTGATCAGAACGATTCCTTCCCGCATACGATAACACTCCACTGCTCCCCGATAAGCATTATTTTCCTGACCGATTCCTTCCACATCCAGCAGCACCTTGTCCGTAAGGTTCGTGCTCCGGTAGACTCTCCGCTCACCCTCCTCCATATCCTCTGCCTTTATCTGCACATGCTCCCCATCCACATGGATATCCACACTTTCATAATATGGGCTGTTGGATGCCTTGTTTTTAATAAGGACTCGGATTTTGTCTGCTTTCTCTGCCCTGGACACCAGACAGGCACAGACTCTGTCCTTCTTGAGCACAAAGTCTGTGTCCGCATACCCGATTTTTAAATCCTCCTGCCGCAGGGTCTCCATACTGCCATGGAGTTTATAAATCTCCATATCCTCTGCAATGCTGTAGATTCCCTGTCCCTCAATCTCTATCTCATCCCCCGTGACTCGCAATAATTTTCCATGAATTTTTTGCGACTGTCCCTTCACCTCTCTCAATAGGCCATTTTTAAAAGTAAGATCCGCCACTTGCTCCCGCTCCGGATGGCCGACATCTTTCTGACCCATCTGCACCTGAAACATGACTTGGTGATAAAAGCAGGTAAGCACATCATCAGTCACTTCCATCACCCACACATTCCCCAGATAATGTTCTTCTGGAAGCACTTCCACGATCGTCAGTAATTTATCTCCTTTTACATAGACCTTCATCTCCTCAAATGTATTCTCCTCAAAGGCCGCCGAACAGTATTGATAAGCTCCCTGCATTGCGCCGCTCTCTGTGTATGCCTCCTTGGTCTGAGGATTCACCTTGAGTACAAAGACTGTCGTCTCCCAGATGGAAGACTCTGTATCCAGATGGGCAAGCAGTATTCGATAAGCCGCATACCAATCCTCTTTCAAAAATTCATATTCCGGTTCATACCGCTCCGCATAATCAGGAAGTTCCAGTTCAGCTCCGTTCATCTGTTCATATATCTGTATGTACTGCTGATAGGTCAGGTACTGGTTCTGCGCACCGCCCTCGTCAAAGACTTCTTCCATCCCCAGCGCATCCAAAAGAATCTTCACATCCTCCGAAAGGATCTTATCTCCTTCTGGCTCATTCCTCTTTTCCTGTCCTCTCCCCAGCCACAGGCAGACCAGGAAAAGCAGTCCGAAAAAAATAAGCGATAGTTTCGCCATCATTTTGGTATCTAATTTCATATAAGACCCTTTCTGTCTATCTTCTGTGCCGGTATCCCTTTTCGTTCCGTTCTACATAAAACTACCGACTCTTTCTATTTCTATGCACGCTTCCGGACGATTATCCCTAAACAATAGATCCCTGTTTCGCCAGAAATCTGTTGTTTAACAGTAAAAGCAGCCGTCACAGACGACTGCTTTTCCATCTTTTGTATTCCCCCGAAATGCCGGATCTTGTATTTTGACTCCTAGCAAAGCTAGGTGGGTAACCGCAACCATACTTCTGCCTTCCACTGCACAAAGCCTAAAGGCTGGAGGCCTGGCATCCATATGACAATGTAGGAATCCCGTTTAAAGTATCTGTAGGTTCAAAATAACAAGACTTAGTCGCACATTTCAGGTTAGTTCTATTATATCCGAATCGACCGCAGAATACAACAGAATTTTTTACCAGAAAACCCTTTTCTATCAGTTAATATACCATGATCACTGTGCCCAAGAAAGTGCTTCCTCAAGGCTGTCCGCCTCCAGTATGTTCAGCATAAACTCCGTATATTCCTCAGACTGGTCTGTATCAATATAACGGAATACATCTTTGATATATTTTTCGGAATGATCGTATTCATAGATTCCGAAGGCAAGTCCCTGTTTTACTTCCTCCGGTGCATCTGTCTGTCTGTTCATGATAAAGGCATCTATGTAGGGATTGGCTTCCGTAATGTAATAGCAATAAGCAAAAGCCGCCGCCTGCAGCTTTTCTCCCGACTTGGAGGAAAAGCCAAGTTCAGTGATGGTAATGCTCCTCACTTCCTCATTGGTATCCAGATACTTCTCCTGACTCAAGAAATCCGTCAGCACACCCAAATTCATAATGGAAACGATCTCCGCCTCCTGCGTCTTATCATAATGCTGCGACCAGTAGTTCACACGAGTCATCGGCTGCGGATAAGGGTGTATCGCAATCCCCCAGTCATAATTTCCATGCGTAAGCGCCGCATCATTGATGGCCCTGACCAGATCTTTGGCATTGAAATACTTGGGGCTTGCAGTCTTATTGCTGTTCCAGTCGTGATCAATGCTGAAATACACTCTGGCGTTTGCATACCGGCTCTTGATAGCCTGGTAGAATATCCGCATCCCCCGCTCAAATTCCTGTGCGTAATAGTTCACATCAACCGTATCCATATAGTTCCACAGTTTATGCTGATTGATCTCATTGGCAATCACCCAACTGTGTATGATGCCATGATCTTCACCGGAATACCGGTCTGCCAGGAAACAGGCTACTGCCTCAAGCGTTTTCACACCTTCCTCGTCCGCCGCATTAAACATATAATAATAGGCGCCGCTGTCATGATTTCTGGCCTCCGGATGAATCAGCTCCAAATGCTCCTCATTCCAGTCATTCAACACTACCGCTGTTGTAGTCATTCCCTGCTCTTCCAGATAAACAAACAACTCATCATAACCGTTAATGGCTGCCCCGTTAAAGAGATAGGTTGTCCCCTCATACTCATACTGAATAGTGGGCAGAAACGGATTGGTGGTTTCCCCCATGATATGGGACAGCGGAATATTATAAATCGCATGTTTGACACCAAGATCCGTTAACTCCGGAGTCTTAACCATATTCGGATCCAGCAATAATCCTTTCTTGGAACCCACATCCGGATATTCCTCCCTCTTATCAGAAAGCGCCTCGGGATTCAAAAGGTAAACTCCCTCTCCCACCGGAACATACTCGCCATCAATCAAAAGAGCCGGAACGAATTGGTCAAACAGGCTTCCCTTCTGATAAGGAAACCGAATCTTCCAGTATCTTCTCTTCGCTCTACAGACAACCGGCTCGCCAGACAGCGTGCCTGCTTTATAACAATCCTCCTGGAACAAATACAGATAAGCGTCATCGCTCGCCGGTATCTGAGGCATAACCATAGAGTACTCGAGTTTTTCTGAATGTCTGTCGTAATACAACTCTGCTTCTGACGCATAATTTTCCAATTTGGAAGCGCTTAACTGTACATCTCCGCTAATCAGCCTTGCCGGATCAAATTCCTCGCCGGGCACGATTGCACCTTCTGTCTCCACACGTTCCGAACTGACGGGAACTTCCTCTTCACCGCAGCTACATAAGAGAACCGCCGCCAAAATTCCGGCTAACAATACAATCAGACTCTGTTTTATACTTTTCCGTTTATAATATACTTTTCTTTCTTCTACCTGCATTAATAATCCACCGTGACGGTCACCTGTGGTCTTTCCTCCACCGCATCCGACACTTCTATGTCCCCTCTTCTGACTTGATGAAATACCTCATAGTACTCATCTGTCGTAACATTTTTAAATCGCCACTCCGTATCCGTTATCGGAATCCCTGTACAGTTCTCTTTCGCACCATAAAGACGTCTCTGCCCTGCATAAGATTCTGACCATTGACCGCCGGCCGCAAAGAAATCATCCAGAGAAATAATCACCGCATTTGCAGTGTCTTTGACCGCGCTGGTCAAAACTCTTTCTGACTCCCTGCTCTGATCCATGTCCACGCCAATCATCATACCGCCCTTTTCTTCTGCGGCCATTAAAACAGATTCATATAACGAACCGCCACAGGCAAAAATCACTTCCGTACCGGAATCATACCAGTCCGATACCTTTTTCTGAATATCCGGATCCGGCTCATAAGTGCCCGCATACCAGTAATTCACTATCACATCATCTAATTGCAAACGTCCTGCCGCATCATCAATCCCCTGCAGATAACCATACCCATACCGGATTACTGGCGCTGCCTCAACACCCCCGACAAATCCAAATCGGCGATATCCTTCTAAAACTGCCATATAGCCCGCAAGATATCCTGACTGTTCTTCCTTAAAAGCAACACAATGCACATTTTCTGCAATCTCTACTGCCTCGCCGTTTTCTCCCACCGGCACACCATCAATCAATAAAAAGGAAACCTGTGGATAGACTCCTTGCAGTTCTCCAATCGCCTTTTGAAAATTTTCACCCGCACATACAATCACTCTTGCATGATTGTCCACAGCATGGATAATGGCATCCCGATAATCCTCATATGTGCCATCTTCCGAATCATAATAGGAAAATGAAACTCCTGCCGCCAGAGCATACATCCGAATACCATTATAAATATTTTCATTATATACGCCGTCCATAAGAGTGCCATCCGGCAGAAACACAACCTCTCCGCCTTCTTCCATATAATCCCCGTACATATCATTCAACAGGGCTTCCATAGCATCTGGCCAGTCCACTTCATCCGATGCCTGTACTATTTCCATCTGCTCTTGAATCGAAACATCTGTCGTTGCCGCTTCCTCTATCTGCATCTGTTCCTGGAACGCCATATCCATTGTTTCTGCTGCTTCTTGTGTCTGTTCCTGCGGCTGTTTCATAACCGTCTGCTGATCTGCTAATCCACAGCCGGCCAGCAAACCTGCCAGAATAGTCATTGCAGCAGCCGACAACACTTGCAGTCTCTTTGTCCCAATCCTCAATCCACATTCTCCTTCCACCAGGTCAAATAACCGCGACACTTCTTATTCATTGTATCTTAAAACCACTTAAAAGGGAAGCCTCATTTTACAATCCCCGCTTCCTCCACGTCCGCAATCGGCTGAAATAGAAATTGAAAAGTCACAAAATATTTGGCCCAAAAACATTTGATTGAAGAACCGCGTATATGCTACTATTCTATTGTAGATTTAAAACATGCCGAAATAATACAGAAATGGAGCACAGGATGGAACATAAGAAGTGGGAATCTGTGGAAGTCCTCATTACAGAGGTGAAAGAAAAATTACACGATCAGGCTCGCCTGGCACAGATATTTGAAAACTGTTTTTACAACACCTTACAGACAACTGTCCGTGAACTTTCAGACGGCACCACCTATCTGATCACCGGCGACATTCCCGCCATGTGGCTGCGGGATTCTGCGGCCCAGATGAGACCTTATCTGATCCCGGCCAGAAAAGATCCTGTTCTTGCTGAACTGATTGCCGGTCTTGTGCGGAAACAGTTTTTCTATATCAATATAGACCCTTACGCCAATGCCTTTAACGAAACGCCAAGCGGCAACTGCTGGAGTCATGATGATACCCAGATGAATGACTGGCTTTGGGAACGAAAATTTGAAATCGATTCCCTGTGCTACCCCATTCAGCTGGCTTATCTTCTTTGGAAAAACACAGGCTGTATCAGTCATTTCAATGAAGATTTTCGACAGGGCATCTGCAAAATACTACAGGTTTTTCGCTGTGAGCAGAACCATGAAGATAACTCAACCTATTACTTTATCCGAAAAAATACGTTTTTTACAGATACCCTATCCAGAAATGGCAAGGGTGCACTCGTCAAGGGCAATATCGGTCTTATCTGGTCTGGCTTTCGGCCCAGCGATGATGCCTGTACTTATGGATATCTGATGCCTTCTAATATGTTCGCCACAGTCGTCCTGCGGTATCTGGAAGAGATAGCGGATACCATTTATCATGATACCCACTTACAGGAAGACGCCCGCCATCTCAGGCATCAGATTACAGAAGGCATTCTAACTTACGGTATTGTAGAGACCTCTGATTATGGCAAAATTTATGCCTACGAGACAGACGGCTTCGGACAGTATAACCTGATGGATGATGCCAACATTCCCAGCCTTCTGTCCATCCCTTATCTGGGATACCGAGGCGATACAGAAATCGTCCAGAACACAAGGCGCTTTATTTTAAGCGAGGCAAATCCTTATTATTATCATGGCAAATGCGCCCGCGGAATCGGCAGTCCTCACACACCCGTGAACCACATCTGGCCTCTCTCCCTCATCATGCAGGGCCTGACTGCGGTGGACGAACAAGAACTGACCTTCGTTTTGCAAATGCTGCTCGAAACCGATGCCGGCACAAATCTGATGCATGAAAGCCTGCATGTAGATGATCCGGCATGTTATACCAGAAAGTGGTTCTCCTGGGCAAACGCTTTGTTTTGTGAACTAATCCTTAAGATTTGCGGTTATGATATATGCTCTGCGGACTACATTTCAAAAACCATTTCGTAATGCTTACAAGACACAGCTAATTGCGAAACAGGGACAAAGGAGGACTATTTGCATGGATATCTCTCTCTATTATCAGGAAAAAGGACACGGGATGCCCTTTCTATTGCTTCATGGCAACGGAGAAGACAGTACCTATTTTAGACATCAGATTTCGTATTTTTCCAATAAATATAGGGTGATTGCCATAGATACGAGAGGCCACGGAAACTCTGCAAGAGGAACGGCTCCCTTTACAATCGAACAGTTTGCCGATGATCTCAACGAACTGATGACACAGCTGCAAATCCCCCAGGCTATCATACTGGGCTTTTCTGATGGCGCCAATATTGCCATGAAATTCGTATTAAAATACCCGCATAAAGTGAAAGCTCTTATCTTAAATGGCGGTAATTTGGATGCCAAAGGCATCAAAAGAAGCGTTCAGCTTCCCATAGAAATCGGCTATCATATTACCAAATTGTTTGCCGTAAAATCACAGGAGGCAAGCCGCCATAAAGAATTATTAAGTTTAATGGTTGATGAGCCTATGATAAAATGCGATGCGTTACATTCCATTCAGGCACCCACACTTGTGATAGCGGGGACAAAAGATATGATCAAACAGGATCATACTGAACTGATTGCCGCAAACATACCAAATGCAAAACTGGTCATCATGAAGGGAAATCATTTTATTGCCAATAAAAAATCTCATACTTTCAATCAAGAAATAGAATCCTTCTTATATACAATTACATGATATATTTGATAGTGAATACCGTTCATATATAGAAAGGTGCCCGCAGTCTAAGATAAGCCTATGCTCCGAATATAAAACGTCCTTCCGGCATGTCATACAGATTTAAATCAACACCCGCACAGCCGCCAATTTGCCTAAATCTTTGTCATATCCCCAGAAAAGTATCTTTTATGCCCCTCTACAGTATAATGGCCACCGGATATATAATCTGATAACGCTGTAACAGACACAATTTTTGGATGTCATCTAACAGACTCACCGCAACAACCTATCGCTTGTACTTTTCTATCCGCAAGTTTATAATATTTCTGTAAATATATATATTTTAACCTCGCAAAATACAGGAGTGGCAACTCATGCAGGAAAGTAGATTATTTAAAATCCTATATTATCTGCTGCGTACAGGACACGCTTCCGCCCCGGCACTCGCACAGGAATTGGAAGTCTCGGTGCGGACCATATACCGTGACATTGACGCCTTAAGCAGTGCCGGCATCCCCGTCTTTACAGAAACCGGACGAAACGGCGGCATTTATCTGATGGATAGCTTTACTCTGGATCGAACGGTTCTGTCCAAAGAAGAACAACAGGAAATTCTTTCCGCATTACAAAACACCAGCGCTGCCCCGGATATCGAAAATTCCGAAATTCTACGTAAACTCTCTGCCCTTTTCCAGATGCAGTCGGATAACTGGCTGGAAGTTGACTATACAAGATGGGGCGATAAAGCTTCCGATAAAATAAAATTTGATTCTCTCAAATCCGCTATTCTGCAGCGAAGATGTGTGAAGATATCTTATGCCAGTTCTCATGCCAAGACTACAGAACGAATTATCCATCCATTAAAACTTCTATACAAAGGACGTTCCTGGTATCTGAAAGCCTATTGTACTAAAAGACAGGAATTCCGTCTGTTTAAGATAAACCGCATCCTGAGCCTGGAAGTCTTAAAGGAGAATTACCCCTCCTGTTCTTTTCCCGAAACCCCTGAAGATTCCCCCGCAGAATATGAGCAGCAGGTCACCCTCTGTTTTCCGCCGGAAATGGCTTACCGGGTTTATGACGAATTTGCCCCGGAACAGATTACCCTGCAAAAGGACGATACTCTGCTGGTTATCGCAAAAATGCCGGTGGATAATTGGCTGATCGGGTTCCTGCTCTCTTTCGGGCCAAATGTAACAGTCCTGTCTCCCGCGGCCTTAAAAAAGGACCTTGCCGAACAGGCAAGACTCACCTATGAAAAAAATAAACTTTGAAAAACTTAATAAAATACAAACCATGACATATGTTGTCTGGGTTTATGTCGTAATATAAAATCAGATTCCATGATTCAGAGAAACAATTAAGATATTTTATCAAAAGCTGCATCCTGAAATCTTATCAAATAATTTAAGAAAAGAGGAAATCCATATGGGCAGACCAACAACAAAATCAGATTTACTGAGCGCATCCGCAGAAAACTACGCACAAATGAATCAATTGATCTCAGACCTGTCAGACAAGGAACTTGCCACACCCTTTGATTTCAGCAGCGATGCAAGTAAGAAGGAAGCGCACTGGAAACGAGACAGAAATGTAAGAGACATTCTGGTTCATCTTTATGAATGGCATCAGTTGCTGCTGCATTGGGTTCACACCAATCAGGCGGGTGCTCCTGCACCCTTTATTCCCCGCCCCTATAACTGGAAAACCTATGGCAAAATGAATGAAGTTTTCTGGCAAAAACACCAGAACACCACTCTGGAAGAAGCCAAAGAGATGCTTGCCAAATCCCACCAGGATGTGATGCAGCTGGCTGAGACTTTTTCAAATGAAGAACTCTTCACCAAAGGGGCGTTCCCCTGGGTCGGTGGCAGTGTACTGGGCTCCTATTTCGTCAGTAACACCTCCAGCCATTACGCCTGGGCCATCAAGAAACTGAAAGCCCACCGTAAAAACTGTAAAACACCTCCGAAGTCATGAAAGATTCTGCAAGTACATTCACAGAAAATGGGTATATCGCAATCCGCGATATACCCATTTCATTATCATACTATATACGTATCCAAGTCCGCAAAGCAAAACTCGCAAAGATATTTTGCTAAGCAGATTTACCTTTTTCTTAGAGTGCGTTCACCAGTTTCTCAAGTGCAGCCAGTGCCTCATCAGGAAGCTTATCATAACCTTCCTTCTTCTCAGCAAAGCCCTTAACCGCATTCACACGAGTCTCCAGAGCGCTCTTTAATTGTGCCTTGTAATCAGCATCGTTTAAGTCAGGTGTGAAGTCGCCTGTCTTGCCGCTCCACTCGTTCATAATCTCGATGTCTTCGAAAGGACCCCACTGCTCGAATTTCGCCTTACCTTCTACAATGGTCTCCAAGATACCAAGTGTATCTTCTTTCTGACACTTGTGACCCATGAAATCGCCTGTGTTAACGATGTAGCAGTCAACGTTCTTCTCTTCTACCAGCTTCTTGAACTTCTCATAGTCATTTACCAGAGGATAGGTTCTGAACGGGTTAGCATAAGGAACGATACGGATTGCATTCATATCTGTACCTGCAGCTACACGCTCTGCAGAAGATGTCTTGGTAGCCAGTGTTGCGCCCATAACGGATGCAAGTGCAGAACCTTTTAACTTAACAATCGGCGGAATTGTAGGATCTTTCATAATCCAGAAGATTGCGTTAACAGGTGCATCAATCTTGTCCACGCGGTTAGGTGACCATAATTTGGACTTGATTGCACGGCCGTTACCGTTTCTGATATCCTCTGTTACTAACTGAATCTTACCCTCGCTATCCATTGTGCAGGAGCAGTTCTGAGCAGATAACAGGAACTCGTTATCAGGACAACCTGTCGGATAATCGGATGTCTTATCAAAATAAGTAGGCTCAAGAGCGATGGATGCACAGGTGTCTGCGTTGATGATGAAAGCATCATCGTGAAGAACCTTGATGCCGCCAAATGCGTCATACTTGCCATCATGTTTCGCATGTGTCAGAGTAGACTTACCGGAACCTGACAGACCATATACGGAAGCAACAAACTTCTTACCGCCTTCTAAAGAGTACTCTTTCTGACCGCCGTGGCAGGAAGCATAGCCGTTTCTGTTAGCCAGTGCCCATGCCATTGTCAGAGTACCTTTCTTATGTTCGCCAAAATACTTCATACCAAGAATTGCTGCGCAGTTCTCATTGGTATCAAAATAGCAAAGTGTCAAAGGATCGCTTAAGCAGCTGTAATCTACATCAGGAGCCTCATGAGGTGCCCACTGAGGATCGGAGAAGATATAGATATCAGGCTCTTTGCCATCACCTACCGGTTTGGAGTTCTTGTACATCTTCACGTACTCATCAGACATATACTGGAAGTTGATCATCCAGTTGTACAGTAAGTTCTCCTCTCCTTCCGGAATCAGAAGGTGTGCCTTAGCCATGAACTCAGGATCAAGACCTACGAAGCACTCTGCATGATACATGGTTTTCCAACGTGTCTCATAGACAGCATCCATAACTACTTTATCCAGCTTAGCCTCATCCACACCAGGCTCACCTTTGATACGGCGTGCTGCTGCATAACGGCCTGTTACTGCACCGTCATTGAATAACAGAACTTTCGCATCTGCGGGAAGACCAAAAGTCTCACCGTCTTTGATCGGCATGTCTGTCACAACAGTACCAGGTGAATTTTTTGCCAGCTCATAAGCCTCTCTTAAAGTACTTACCTTAACTACATTGTTTCCGTAAAATGCTGCCTCGATGATGGAACGGGTTTTGGAAAAACCAACCTTACCAGCACCAATTTCGGAAATGGGATAATACGCTTTTGTTGCCATATTATGTTCTCCTCCTTAAAAATTGTATTATTTCACGGAATACCAGGATTCAGTCCCGGAACCCCGAACTTCCCTTGTATGCACGTGTATCCGTACATCTTTAACATTATCTCAGACAGGCCTTAAAAAGTCAATATTAAAACAGGGCCGTAAGCGATTTCTTCTGCTCCATCTGCTTTCTGATCATGTGCATCCGATACTGTCCAAGCAGTTCCTCCTGCTTCTTCTTAGAAACAGCCTTGGGGAAATCCAAATCTTCCAACCTGCTTCTGGATGACAGCTGATTTAAAGCCGCCGAAGAATTGTAATTCTGCACACGCTGCAGAGCATTCATGGATCCTCCCAGACTGCTTCTGCGCTCAGAAACCATATCCATCGCTTTCTTGATAGAATCCAGATTGAAATCCTTTGACGTTACATCCAAATCAGCGATACCCAGCGCCTCCAGCGTGGAATTTTCCATCTGGATTCTCATGCCGCCGCCGTTTGGAGAAGTAGCAACCGCCATATCCGCCATACTGCCGTCCAACATTTTCTGTTCATTAAAAGAAGTATCTCTTGCCAGGGATTCGATCCCCTGTTTGAGTTGATCAATCTCCTTCTGATAGATCTGCTTATCAGCATCGGAATTAATACCGTTCATGGACCTAATGGCAAGTTCATAAATCCGCTGCAGATAATCTGCCATGCCTCCCAGCGCACCTTCCGCCACATTGGCCGCATTCATAGCCATCCCGGCATTTTCCGCACCGACACGAAGCCCCGTCTCCTGACTCTGCATCCGCTTCGCAATGGCCATCCCTGCCGCATCATCTTTGGCTGTATTAATCCGCTTGCCGCTGGCAAGATGTGAATAAGCCCCAAAAAGACCTTTTTGAGATGATATCGCGTTCATAATCATGCTCCTTTCCATAATCGTCATACCCCAAATTACAACTCACACTGTACCTAGTATAATAATATTATACCTCCGCGGAGCAAAAAAGCAAACAGAAAATAGGAAAAATTTCCTAAAAAACTTATAAATTATTTCCCCTGTTTTTTCTCAGAATATCCGGCATGTCCTCCGTGATAAAATGCTTCAACCAAACTTTTAATATTAGGATTCCTATTTCTTTATTATCCCCTCTCAATCCCTGAGCAAACCTACCGCCCTGGAAGTGCCAATCCGATCACATCCCTCTTTCACAAAAGCCTCTAAATCTTCCAGTGTGGAAATACCGCCTGCCGCCTTAATCTTAACGCCCGGTCCGATATGTTCTTTAAAGAGACGGACATCTTCGATCGTAGCCCCGCCTGTGCCAAAACCGGTAGAAGTCTTGATATAATCCGCCCCTGCATTGGTCACGGCCTTACACATAGCAATCTTCTCTTCTTCGTTTAGATAACAGGTCTCTATAATGACTTTTAAAATCTTATCGCCACATTCCTGCTTTAAGGTACGGATCTCGTCCTCTACCTTTTGATACAGGCCATTTTTGACATCGCTGATATTGATCACCATATCTATCTCGCCGGCGCCGTCCTCTATGGCCTTGCGCGTCTCCGCGATCTTGGCCTCTGTCACTGAGTATCCCAGCGGAAACCCTACCACCGTACAGATGTTAATCTTCTCCTGATAAGTATCATGTATTCTTTTAATATAAGCAGGCGGCACACAAACAGAAGCCGTCTCGTTTGCAAGCGCCTCATCACAGAGAGTCACTATGTCCTCCCATGTTGCAAATGCTTTCAACTGCGTATGATCCACACGTTTCAGTATCTCTTTCTTGTCCATTTTACGATAATACTCCTTTCCTTTTCCGAAACACAACCGTCTTTCTTAATCATAATCTCCCATCCACAAAATTTCCAGCACTTTTTTATTTGTTTAATGCTCCATATACCATATAGGTTGCCTTCACCATCCCGTTTTCATAACAATTCTTCCTATTATTTTCGCATTTTTCTGGTACTATATTACTATTTTTGATACAAAAATTGTTAAAGTTTTGTTAAATTCTTCTTTTTGCTTGTTTCACTCTTTTTTTTCATGGTATGATAAGAAAGACAGTGTAGAGGAATGGAATATCCATATCCATGCACCGCATCGCATGGAAAGATATGATGTATTACGAAAGGAGGTACATATCTTATGGAACAGAATAGTTTTTCTGAAATCACACCTGAAATCGTACGACTTGCGAATATGAGTGAACAAGCCGGTATAATTGATACAGAGCTTTTTACGAAGTATGATGTAAAGCGTGGACTACGCGACTTAAACGGTAAGGGCGTACTGGCCGGACTGACCAACATCTCCGATGTACGTGCCAACAAGATCGTAGACGGCGTACAGGTTCCCACCCACGGAAAGCTTTTTTACAGGGGCTATAACGTCAGCGATCTTGTGAACGGCCTCTCTACCGATAACCGCTTTGGATTCGAAGAAGTGACCTATCTTCTTCTGTTTGATAAACTGCCCAACAAAGAGGAACTTGCAAGCTTTACCAAGCTGTTAAACAGCTATCGTTCTCTTCCCACCAGTTTTGTGCGCGACATCATCATGAAAGCGCCCAGCAATGATATGATGAACACCCTGGCAAGATGTGTGCTCACACTCTATTCTTATGACGACCGGGCGGATGACACATCCCTGCCCAATGTCTTAAGACAGTGTCTGCAGCTGATCGCCTTATTTCCGATGCTCTCCATCTACGGCTATCAGGCCTATAACCACTATCACAATGGAGAAAGTCTATATATCCATCAGCCACAGCTGGAACTGTCCAATGCGGAGAATATTCTGCATATCCTGCGTCCCGACAGTAAATATACTCCACTTGAGGCAAAGATACTGGACATCGCACTGATCCTGCATATGGAACATGGCGGCGGTAACAACTCTTCTTTCACAACCCATGTGGTCACTTCTTCCCTGACAGATACCTACTCTGTCATTGCTGCAGCGATTGGTTCCCTGAAGGGTCCCCGTCACGGCGGCGCTAACATCAAGGTTGTGAAAATGTTTGACGAAATGAAACGGGAAATATCCGATTGGAAGAATGAAGGACAGGTCGCTGATTACCTTGCCAAGCTTCTACACAAGGAGGCCTTTGACCATGCGGGGTTAATCTATGGTGTAGGCCATGCCGTTTACTCCAAATCCGATCCGCGTGCCATTATCTTTAAGACCTTCGTAGAGAAGCTCTCCGAGGAAAAAGGTCTGCAGGACGAGTTCGCTCTCTACTCCCTGGTGGAGCGGCTGGCGCCGGAAATTATCTCAAAAGAACGTCCCATCTACAAAGGCGTTAACATTAACGTGGACTTCTACTCCGGTTTTGTGTATGATATGCTCAATCTGCCGATGGAACTCTACACGCCCATCTTCGCGATCGCCAGAATTGTCGGATGGAGCGCCCACCGCATGGAAGAGTTGGCTAACAACGGCAAGATTATCCGTCCCGCATACAAGACCATCTGCGTGGACAGAGACTACCAGAATCTGCTGGAAAGGAATGCCTGACCAGAATCATTATACAAACAACAAACAAAAGAGCATTGTGCCATCACTGCATTTATATTTTGGCCAATGCTCTCTTTTATTAACCTAAGGATGATGTCCTAATTCCCCGCCGGCACAATTTCAACACTTCCCACATGCTCTTTGGCGTAAAAAAGTATCTGATACGTTCCTGCTTTATCAATATTCACCGTATACTCACCATCCGGATTTTTCTCGCTAAAATCAATCTCCTTGGTATCAGCGTTCACTATCTTCAAATGCAGACTGCCATTCAATGTCTCACAGGAGACTGACAGTGTCATGGGTGTGTCAACTGCAATCTCCGTATACAAAGGATACCCATAGACCCCATCCGCGTTATAGCAGATACTTTCCGGCCAGTTTTCTTCCAATTCTTTAATTCCCACCTCCTCCATACTCCCTAATTGTTTCAGGTTCTCTAAACCTCCCGCCTCATCTGGCTGTTCTCTGTCCTCTGCTTCTTCTTCACTCTCTGACCGTTTACTATTCTCAACCGCCTTCTCTGCCCCGGTGTCCACTGCAGAGGTTACGCTCTTACAACCTGTAAGGAATATACAGATAATAACCGCTGATATCATAATCTTCTTCATACAAATCCTCCCATTCTCTATGCCCGAATCTATGGCCGGCACAGCCGCCGCTTTGTGATTTCTCCCTGTTTTTATAAACGGAACAGGGCGGCTGTTGTCTTCAAAAATTTCATTCTCTCAATTCAACTTCCTTCTAATTTCATGGAAATATCAATGCTGGACATGTTCTTACCCGCATGATAGAATTTCCCTTGACAAATTTACTGGTGAATTTAATCTGATGAAAGGAGGCATGTTATGCCAGTCATTAAAGGTTTGGAATGGGCGTTTGATACCGTTGCTGCTACCTATGAAAAACTTCGTCCCGGCTATACGGACGACCTTTACGAAATGCTTTTTGATTACATTCCCATCAATCAATCATCTCATGTTGTTGAGGTAGGGATTGGCGGCGGACAGGCAACTTTGCCAATCCTGCAAACAGGCTGTAACTTAACCGCCGTGGAATATGGAGAAAACTTATCTAAATTATGTGAGAAAAAGTTTGAGGAATATAAAAATTTTTCAGTTATTACCGGCAAATTCGAAGATGTTGCCTTGCCTGTTTCTCAATATGACCTGATCTATTCTGCATCCGCGTTCCACTGGGTACCGGAAGATATTGGGTATGCAAAGGTTTATGACATGTTGAAATCCAGCGGTGCTTTTGCAAGATTTGCCAATCATCCGTATCGGGACAAAGGCAATCCTGCACTCTCTGCGGAAATTGATAATCTATATTCCCAATATTATTATACCTATTACGATAAAGTCAGTGTCAAAGAGACGGAATATACCGAAGAGCAGGCTGTGCAGAGAGCTGAGATTGCAGAAAAATATGGTTTTGTAGATATCAGACACGCTATGTTTTATAGAACAAGGACATTTTCCGCGAAGGAATATATTGCATTATTGGGAACCTATTCGGATCATATTGCAATGGAAGAAAAAATAAGAACTGAGTTTTTTGGCAGAATAGAGGAAACCATCAATCAATATGGCGGAATCTATACCATCTATGACACCATTGACTTACAACTTGCACGGAAGCCTTGAAATCCCCAGCGTTTTCGGACATCCCATCTCTTCAACCATATTTAAATGCTCCTCCTTCATAGTAAATTATAGAAAAATTGCTGATTTAACAATATGTCTTGCAGAAAATGGCCACTCTAAAGCAGAAAATGCCATACTAAAACCATCGTAAAATGAACTGTTTCCAAGTATAATAATAACAACATACTAATTAGCCATAATATATGGCATAAAGAAAAGGAGGATTTTATTATGTACAAAAGGAAAAGCATTATTTTGAAGGGAATGTTGGCTATGAAAATGGTGAAGTAATAGCGGTCTTTACTCCCTATTCGGAAACAAACCCTGCACCTGATAGCTTAACGAAATCAGTATCAATGGATGTAAATGTTAATCTTAACGCATATACACAAGGATATTTGAGTAATAAATATAATTTTAATGTTGGAGACCAAATAGGTCTAAATATAAGAATAAGTCCAAATGCACAAAGTCCCGTTGGATTGTATGATCGTAATACAAATTCATTCAGTTATCCTGTTGACAGTGGCAGTGCAACTGGATGGAACGGCACTCTAACGGTAGGAAAGGCCGGATTATATTCACTGGCGTTTATTAATGAATCTGCTGTGACCGCAAATTATAGTGGTACTTATACACTTCCTTAAGAGAGGATATGGCGATATTATTATGAAAATAAAAAAAATAGGGTTTACCGTTATTTTGGCTATAATATTTTTGCTAGGCATTACCTATTTTATACATGAAAATAGAGAATCATCCACTGTTCCCTTACCTGCAACGGGATCAGAAGAAATAATTGTGAGTGATGATCCTATTGACCCAGATACGCATCATACATATACTCCGCAGAATGAAAAACCCTAGTATATTGCAGAAACTTTAAATTTATTTTGCGATAAATCATTTAAGAAGCAGAGGCCAATTTTTCGGCCTCTACTTTCTTCTAAAAACTCCCTTTACATATGATACTTACTTTTTATTAAGTCGGTATGACAATCGAAAAGAAAAATTCCTGATCCACATCTTTAATAACATAAGAACCACCATATTTCTCAATAATTTCTATGATATTTTTTATACCTACTCCATGTTCTTCCGTTTTCACTAATTTAGTTGACTGTATTTCCCCGTTCTCATAAAGAATAGCTGTCTCAAACGTATTTCTGACACCTATTTTTATCATCCCGTCCTCGTCAACAAATTTTAATTTCAATAACCTTCTACCAACCTCGCACTTTTTACATGCTTCAATTGCATTGTTCAGCAAATTTGACAATATCGTAACAATATCTTCATCTTCAATTCTCAGTCCCGACAAATCATTTACCCGTAACACAAAGACAATCTTGTTCTCCTCTGCCTCTTGATACTTCGTATTTAGAATCGCATTAACTATTACATTGTTGGTATCAATAGAATCACGTTCTTTATCCAACCGACTATAAATTGTCTTGACATACTCTTCCACTTTTTCAAACTGCTTCTTTTTCACCAAAGTTTCAATGCACACTATCTGATTTTTGTATTCATGTGTTTTCTTTTTCTGTTTGTCAAAATTTTCTGAAATGGAACGATACATATCTGCCTGGTTTTTAGCTTGAATCCGGAAAATCCTGTTTTCATTTAGCTGCGTTTCTCGATCCACTATGTCGTTGATTAAGTATAACACTACTATATTCATTCCAATCATTCCGAAAGAACTTGTCAGTATCAGTGTAACCTGCTCTGGCGTTTCCACATCGCTGAATACTGAAATCATTGCTGTTATTATAATAATTGTAAATATCGGAAAAATAAGAATTTTAAGCCAGTCTACATCAACAAGGATCTCCGTAGATTTTTCCCGCAACTTTCTCCCTACCACAAGAACACATAAAAATACAATCGCTTTTCCAAGCATAATTACCAAAATATTTTCTATACTGTATGGATTACCTGTTGCTTTACCGGTCAAACTTAACTCTATGCTGACAAAATATGTAAAATAATCGATTGATAGTATCATAGCCTGATGCAATAATGCTAATACAAATGACTTTGCAAGAGTTATTTTAACATGCCAAAACATAAGTAAAGCAAATACGGAAATCATCACAATTTGCTTTACTATAAAGAAATCTGACAGCATTCTCGACACTAAAAATACGCCGCATTCCAGAATAATCATCTGTACTATATTAATCCAACCCCTAAAGCGCAATTTTCCGAATATTTCATAAAATATTTTACAGCAAAGCACTTCAAAAAAAATTATCAATATTTCCGCTAATAAATCTGACATCTAAACTTCTCCCTGATATGAGATAAATTGTTCCTTAACATATGTATACCTTGCCTTGGGTATCACCAACTCGATTCCATTTGTTAATATCACTTTATATCTTACAACATTCTTGATATACTTAATATTCACTAGATAACTCTGATGTATCCTGATAAAATTACTTGCTTTCAAATTTTTTTCTAATGCGTTCAGAGTTTCGTACATGGTATAAATCTTTAAGTTCTCCTCCATGACATGAAACTCCAATTTATGCAGATTACTTTCAACATACAGTAATCTTTCCAGCGATATCTCTCTCGTACCTTCCTTAAAATCAAACTTCCGTTTTACAACTGAATAATTCAGTTTATCCATAAGGGCATCTACACATTCACTGACCATACTTGAAAAATTCACATTCCCTTTAAGCAAATACCGAACAACATCAAGCCGATACCCTTCCAAAGAATAGTTCACATATGCAGTCACAAATACAATGAAGACTTCCCTGCTTATTTCTCTGATCTTCTCCGCCGCCTTGATACCATCAATCTTCTCCATATTAATATCTAAAAACACAGCAGTATACTTTATTACCTCGATTCCTAATTCTATCAACGCTTCACCCGAGCCATATATATCTATCTCAAAAACAAGACCCTTGTCTATCATGTAATCAGAGAGCAACTCTCTTAATTCTTCTGCAAATAAACTTTCATCATCACATATAGCAATTCTGAACATCTATTCAGCTTCCCCTTTCAAAATAGTCCGTTCCCGATATTCTGCAATCCAATCATTTTATATTTCGACACATACTACAAAATTCTTAATATTTGCATATATTACATTATATTTATCATATGATTAGCTCCTATTAAGAAAACACGGTTTTAGGGGCTTTTCATGCTTTGGCGGGTATCAGCCCGCCTCGGCGGTGTCGGTGGTGTTGATTTCAATGTACTCGGCAATATTGCGGAACTCGTCCGTGAACTTGAAATGAACGCTGATATTGCCTTTTCGTAAACCTTGATATGGTCTACCAAGTCCGTGAGGATTTCACGGGTGGGCGTTTCGATGCTTTGATACTTTGCAAAGGCTACCAGCGCGGGATGTTCCTTGTCAACGCCGAGTAGGAAACGGCAGTGTTCACTTGATACTGGATAGCGAACAGAACGGCGACCTCCAAGCGGTTGTGCTTGATAGAGTGCTTGGAGCAGGCCGTCCGGGAGCGGTTCTTGTAAGTGGAGCAGGCATAATAGATATTTTTCCCGCTCTGGCTGCGGGTGATGATGGCCTCGTGGGTATCGGGGACGCGCACCCATTCTTCCTCCGGCACAGCCTCTATCTGGTGTACCTTGTAGCTTTTCACCCGGCGGTAGGCCGTGGGGCTGGGTATGCCGTGTTCGTTCAGATACAAGGCGATGGACAAGTCTTGCAGGAGCATAGAATACACGCGCTTGACGATTTCAGCCGCATTCGTATCCATAATAAGCTGGTGCTTGTCCTTTGGGTCTTTGATGTAGCCGTAGGGAGCGAAAGAGCCGATATACTGGCCGTTGCGCCGCTTGTAATCAAATACCTGCCGGTTTTTCTTTGAGGTCTGATAACAATACTGGTCATTCATCACATTTGTTATCGGCACAATAATGCTGTTCACGCTATCCGGGTTTAAATAGCTGTCCACGCCCTCGGCCAAGCTGATAAAGCGGACGCCCATTGTACAAAAAGGTTATCAATCAGACTCCCAGCGTCACTGTAATTCCGGGCAAAACGGAGAGGTCTTTCACCACAACGCAGGTAATTTTCCCGTTCATTACATCCCCAAAAAGCCGCTGGAAACTTTCGCGCTCCGTATCGGTTCCCGTGTGGCCGTCATCCA